>UQFN01000004.1 GCA_900540365.1 uncultured Mollicutes bacterium | reverse complement strand
ATTTAAAAACCCCTTTCACTAAACTAAGTTTGTCCAGTAAAAGGGGTACATTTCACATTGGTGGATCTTGCCGGGATCGAACCGGTGACCTCTTCCATGCCATGGAAGCGCTCTCCCAGCTGAGCTAAAGACCCATCGTAATGAATATATTAATATATTTTAACTTATACTTCAAGATAAATATATTTTTATAAAAACCTATATTTTTAGTAAAAAACTTTTTAAAAGTTAAATATTTTTTAAAAATTTAAATAATTTTTCATTATCTACATAAACATAACTTAAATACAAATACACAATTAAATCAATTAAATTATCTTTAAAAATTGTTTCTTTTTTATTAATAAAATATTCATAGATGTGAATTATTTCCCAATAGCTATCTTCATCATTAATATATTCTTTAATAAAATTTGAAACGTTTATATCAGCACGCATCAACTTTTCTTGTGAATAATTTAATTTAGATTGATTATAATAGATTGAAAGAAAAACTGTTGAAATATCGATTATTTCACTTTTTATTTCATTATTAAGATCATTAAAAACATTATCTTTATTAATTGACTTTAAAAGGAAATAAAGTTTATCAACTAATCTAATATTTGATTTTAAAATATTTAAAGAATCACTTTTTACAAACTTAGAAAATTCATGTAGTTTAATGTCAATTACATTATTTGTAAATAATTCAGCTTTATAAATATGATCAAAAATCTTCTCCTTAAATTCATCAAATATTAATTTTTCACCACCACCAAGTTCTTTTAAATTACTAACAACAATTACTTTAGCTTTAAATAAAACTAAATTAGAAACATACGACAAGAAAGAATCATAATCACTACTACTATATCTTTCAAAATCATCAAAAATGATGATTGCGTTTGCATCATGATTTCTTTTTAAAATAAAATCTAGTGATGTCGTTTCGTTAAACTTAATTTTAAGTGGATTTATTGAACTTGGAACTATTTGATTTATACTTGAATGTTTATTTATTTCAATATATAAATTAGTATTTATATCATTAACATTCCTACTTCCAAGCATAGATACATAATAAATAGGTAGTTTATTAAAATTATGTATAAATTCATTTATTAAATAAGTTTTGCCACTACCCCATTTGCCGTCAATTAAAATTACATTTTCATCACTCTTATAAAAATTTAATAATACATTTAATAATTCATCTTTATTCATATTTAATATTATATCTCAATTTATTTAATAAATTACATTTAAAATAATAAAAAATTTAAAGTCTTCCTAATTAAAAAACTCTACTATATTGATAAAAAACCTCTAAAACTCAACTATTTTTTAGATTATTGAAATTTTCTATCAGTAATATTATCTATTCCAATTACTAAGGCAATTAAAAATGGCATTAAATTAGTATCTCCTTCTAATTCAAAAGCATCATTAATAATTGTTAGTTTACGATTAATTGAGCCAATAATTTTATTACCGATTATAATGTCAGAATGTAAAGAGAAAAAAGCACCCTCAATGCGAACTTCCTTACCGTAAGCTTCCATTTCGTATTCATTTTTAAAAGAAAACCATTTATCTTTTAATGTTCCAACTTTCGTTCCGCTTTCATCATAAATATAAGCTTTATGGGCAATTGGATTAAACCATCTATTTCTTATTTTATATAACTTTCTTCCTTTTAAATCACAAACATATTTTACTTTTGTATAACTAAAAATTCTTCCTTTAACTATAAATACAGGTTCTTTGTTAGCATTAACTACCGAAGAATCACCACCTAAAGACCAAAATTTATTTTTGATATAGACTTTCATAATTTCCTCCTTTTTTATAATAACTAAAAATTAATAAATCATAAATAAAAATACCTCATAAGAGGTATTCTTTGTTTTAATAAATAAAACTATATAATGGCGACGCCAAATGGATTTGAACCATCGACCTATCGCTTAGGAGGCGATCGCTCTATCCGGGCTGAGCTATGGCGCCGTATTAAATTAATCCAAAATCAAATAAAGACATTTGATTAGTATCATTAAGTCCTTTTAAGACACCAAGTTTATCCAAAAGCTCTAAACTTGTTTTTGATAATTTTCCGCGTTTTAAAAGGTCTTCTTTTGAAGAAAATGCTTTTTCATTGCGAGCTTCTATTATACTTAAAGATGCAATTTCTCCTAAACCATCAAGTACTTTAAATGGAGGAATTAAACCATTATTCTCTTTATCAACTATGAATTTAGTTGCATCACTTCTATTTAAATCGATATTTAAAAATTTAAATCCTCTTTCTGCCATTTCTAAAGCAACATTTAATGTTTTTTCAATTTCTTCTTCTTTGTTAGATAATTTTAATTCAGGATTATGCGATGCAGTTCTTCTTGAAAAATCTATTAACTTATCATGAATTGCATCAATACCTTTTACCATACTTTCAATATCATACTGATCACATCTTAAAGTAAAATAAGTTGCATAATATTCAAGAGGATAATAAATTTTATAATATCCAACTCTTAAAGCCATCATGACATAAGCGCATGCATGACCTTTTGGGAATAAATACTTAATTTTATTACATGAATCAATATAATATTGAGGAACATTATGTTCTTTCATATGTTCTTCATTTTCTGGAGTTAATTTTTTGCCTTTACGAACACTTTCCATAATTTTAAAAGATTCGCTAGCATCTAACCCTTTAGAAATTAAATAAGTCATAATATCATCTCTACAACCAATAACACCTCTTAAATCAACAATTTTCTTATTAATTAAATCTTGAGCATTGTTATTCCAAACATCGGTACCATGACTTAATCCACTAATAATTAATAAATCTCTAAAAGAATGAGGATTGGTTTCTCGTAACATTTGTCTAACAAAATTTGTACCAAATTCAGGTAAACCACTTGCACCATTATCTTTTTGAATATATTTATGCATTAAATTCAAAGCATCATCACTAGTAAATAAGGAATAAACTCGTTTATCATTTAGAGGAATTTTTAGACAATTAACGCCAGTTAAATCAGACATCATTTTTAATGCTTGTGGATCAACGTGTCCTAACATATCTAGTTTTAAAATTGTGTCATGTATTGAATGGAAATCAAAATGAGTAGTTTTCCAGTTTGCCTCCGTGTCTCCAGCAGGATATTGAACTGGTGTAAAATCATATACATCGTATTTTTGAGGGATAACAACAATTCCTCCTGGATGTTGACCAGTAGTTCTTTTAACTTCTAAAATTCCACTAGCAAGAGCGCTAATTTTTGCACTGCTAATGTTTTTAATGTCTACATTTAAAAATTTAGTAAAATAATCTTTTACATAAGCAAAGGCGGTCTTATCTTTAATTGTGGAAATAGTACCAGCTCTAAATACATTATTTTCCCCTAATAAAACTTTTGTATAGTTATGCGCGGTCGATTGATAATCTGCAGGGAAGTTTAAATCAATATCAGGCACTTTTTCTGCATTAAATCCAAGAAATGTTTGGAAAGGAATATTTTGTCCATCAGCAATCATTTTTTCACCACAAATAGGACAGTTTTTCTCAGGTAAATCATATCCACTAGTAATATCATTCCCTTCATAAAATTCTACATGTTTACAAGATGGACATCTATAATGTGGAGGTAAGGGATTAACTTCAGTAATACCAGCCATTGTAGCAGCAAAAGAACTTCCAACACTTCCACGGCTTCCAACAATATAGCCATCTTTACCAGCTTGCTCGACTAATTTGTGAGCTATATAATAAGTGACACTATATCCATTAGAAATAATACCGTTTAATTCTTCTTTTAAACGATTTTCTATTAAAGTTGGTAATTTATCGCCATATAATTCATGAGCAGTATTAAAACATAGCTCTTTTAATAGATTCTCACAATTTTCAATAGTTGGTGTAAACAACTTGTTTGGAATTGGTTCGATTACATCACACATATCAGCAATCTTATTCGTATTTGTTACAACATATTCATAAGCATCTTTTTCATCAATAAAATTAAAGCATTCTAACATCTCTTTAGTAGATCTAAAATGTTGATCTGGATTTTCAAAAAATGGCAATTTACTACGATAAAAGGGATTTAATGGGTGATTTATCTTACCTACACTTTTATTTCCGATTAAAACATCTCGATATTTTTTATCTTCTTTATTGCAATAATGGCAATCTCCTGTGGCACAAATTAATTTGTTTTGTGTTTTTGCGACATTGATAATATCTAATACATATTGCTTGATCAATTTTTCTGAAGGTACATCACCTATATTAACCAAAAATGAATAATTTTCTAATGGCTGAACTTCAATAAAATCATAAAAAGAAATCGTCTCTATTAAATTTTTCATTCCTCTTCTCATACAAGAATAAAAAACTTCTCCATTGAAACAACCACTGCCGACAATTAAATTTTTGCGATATTTATTAAGTAAACTTTTTGGAGTAAAAGGAACATTACCCATATACTTTACATGCGATTCACTAATAATCTTATATAAATCTTTTAGACCTTCTTTATTTTTTACATAAACGGTACAATGCGTAGATTTAAAAGTACGTTTTTTATATAAATTTTGAGGGACAGGAATATTTTCAATATCTAATAAATTGCAATCTTTTTTCTCACTAGTTAATTTAACTTTTAAAGCTAAAAAACATTCGCTTAAAACTTCAGCATCATAATCAGCTCTATGAGCTTTTTCTTCATCATAATCAACTTCTAATCTTTCACATAAATGACCTAAAGAATGATATAAATTGTCACTATAAAAATATTTTGATAAAGCTAATGTATCAATAGCTGGGTTTTTAAGCTCACCAAAACCATTATTTATCATTGCCTCGTTAAGCATTCCATAGTCAAATTCAATATTATGTGAAACTAATATGCTGTCTCCAATAAAATTTAATATTTCAGGCAATAAATCTTTAATTTTAGGTCGATTTTGAACCATTTCATTTGTAATATTAGTTTTTTCTACGATTTCTTTAGAAATGACCATGTCTGGATTAACTAATAAATCTATTCTCTCAGTAACAAATCCATTAACAATTTTAACTGCACCAAACTCAGTAATTCTATCATATCTAATTGACAACCCGGTAGTCTCCAAGTCAAAACAAACATAAGTTGCTTTCTCAAGTTGAATATCTTTTGCAAAAATAGAACCATGTAAATAATCATCAGTTAAATAAAGTTCTGAGCCATAAAGAATTTTCATTCCATATTTTTTTGCAGCAGCTTGAGCTTCAGGGAAGGCTTGAACAACACCGTGATCAGTAACTGCAATAGCTGTATGCCCCATATTTTTAGCTAATTGACAATATTCAGCAATACTATTAACACCATCCATTTCGCTCATTTTAGTATGTAAATGCAATTCAACTCTTTTAGGACCTTCAATATCATCAGTTCTCAACTCATTTGGAGGTAAAATATAAAAATAATGACACATTACATAAACTTCATGACGAAATTTATCTAAATCAACTTTTCCTTTTATTCTTATATTTTGTCCTTTTTTTAAATCTTTTAATTTATCGATTGATAATGCTAAAGAATTACTAATAAATGTAATATATATGGCTCCACTTTCATCTTCAACACCAACTTTATAAACAACTTTCCCTGTTTTTGTTTCACGTGGATCACTTACTTCAAAAATGGTTCCATTAAAATCAACAGCTCCGCTATTTTCATCAATATTTCCAATTAAATATGTTTGATAATTACCTTTTTTAAATAAATCTTGATGTCTTCTTTCTTCTAACATTAATTTATAGTTCTCTTGAAGTTGGTCACGAAGTTTTATTTCAGCTTCTTCTTGAATTTGAAAAAATTCTTTATCACGATCGTTGTCCTCTTCTTCGTTGTCTTCGTCACTAGCTTCTTCTAAATTTTCTTTTTCATATTCAATATTTGGAGTAGAAATATTTTCTTTTGCTATATGAATATCTTCTAATTGATTATCAATAACTTGTATATTCAACTTATAATTAAGGCTTAAAAAATTTAAAAACCCTTCTAAATCCAACTTTTTTTCAAAAAAGCTATCTTTATCGCTATTGTTATAAAAGAATAAATTTAAAGTATTTTCTACAACGCTTAAATCGAAATTTGGTTGACTAAACGTTTTTGTAAAATACCAATCATTAACTAATTTAACAACATCGTCTCCTAGATATTTAAAATTGTAAACAAAATTTATTTCATATTTATATGTAGTAATATTTGTTAATGCGTTAATAAATTTATCTAATATTTGATACTCCCATGGATTATTTTTTTCAATAATATAAATAAACGTGTTTTTATCTAGTATTGATTTTGTGATGTTTAAAAAAGACATATCATCAAAATCCATATCATCTTCAATATGTATTGACTTTAGAAATTTAACAAACTTTTCTTTTCCTTTTTCCATAACTAGAATAATCTAAAAATATCCATGAAAAATACTGCGATCATTAATCCAAACAAAAGAGCTAATCCAATATAAGAAACAATATTTTTTGTTTTATCTGGAATTTTCCATTCTTTAAAAGGAATAACATCATTTATATTGTTATCAATTTTATATTTATTTAAAACTTCTTTTTCAGCAACATAATTATTATAAAATTTATACTCTTCATCATTTAAATCTAGATCAGTACTACCAAATTTTAAAGTAAGTTCTCCTTCATTAAAGGCTTTATTAAATTTATTTTGATATGCAGTTTTAATATCAGCTAACTTTTCTTCATTTTTTTCAAGATCTTTAAGAACTTTTTTGTCAATATTAGCGTATTTATTTCTATAAAATATTCTTTTAAATAAATTGACTCCACCTTCAATTAATGTAACTAACATTTGCCATCCATCAAGACCAGGGAAAGGTAATAAATTAAAAAGTGCAAGATTGACACTAATTATCCCCCATGTTTTTAAGTAATAATTAAAAGGATTGTTTTGTAATATTGAGGTTGTTTGAGTAAAAATCGCAACTGGACCTCCCATATTTTCCCAACCCTTACCAATAAATAATTGGCCTAATGCATCAGAAATTAAAGTTGTCGAAGAAATCCAATCTTCTCCTGCTACTTTAAAACTATTTAAACCATTCCAATAAGTACTATAAGCTACCCCGAATCCAAATTGATCAATAGATGTCTTGTTATTGGTATTAGTTATTTTTAAATTTAAAGATTCATATGTAGAATTATTGTTTTCATCAATAATTCTTAAAGAAATATCGTAATTAAAAGTTTCAATTTCTTCAGCGTTAAATCGATAAGTTAAAAGAGAGCCTTCTTCAACCTTGGGTAAATAATAGTCTCCATAAACATCGATTGGTTCATTAGTTTCACTATCATTCATTGAATATTTAACATTTTGATAAAAATCTGCTCGGTAAATTGTAATCAAATTTGAAAAATCATCAAGACTATAAATTGAATCAATTCCAGACTTAAGACCTAATACATAGTATAAAGTATTACCATCTTGGTCTACTCTTGTAAAATAACTATCCTTAAAAGTTTGTGTTATAGGATCATATTCCTTAATAAGGTTGCCAAATTCATAATCATCAGTTTTAAAATTATTCATTCCAAGTACATATTGTTTATCATCTTGAAAACTAAAAATATTTCCAAAATCATCGGTTAATACTTGATTTTGTACATATTGATCTTCATTTGTTAATCTTACAACATTAATATAAGGTATATTGTATTGAGGAAAGCAGGAAGCACAAATAAAGAAAATTATGTATGCTAAAACAAAATTCATGACTATTCCACTAGCCATGATAATTAATCTTTTATAACGTGAAATTCCTTCTAAAGAACGAGATTTAGGAATATTAACTCCGCTAGGTAATTCTACTCCTTCTCCATACATAGAAACATAACCTCCAACTGGAAAAACTCCAATTTTAAAATTAGTTTCACCATTTTTTCTTTTAATATTTACTATTTTAGGTCCAAAGCCAATTGAGAAGTCACTACAATAAACCTTGAACGATTTTGCAGCAATAAAATGGCCTAATTCATGTATAGTAATTAGTACTCCTAATGCAATAAAAAACAAGATTAATGACAAAATTGTATTTAAAAAATTCATAATTACCTCTTAAAAATTTCTTTACGAGTTTTATAACGATAGTACATATTTGATAAGTGTAATAATTTATAATTATTACATTTTATAAATATTGCACTAGAAAATATTTTATCAATAATATTTTCTATATCAATAAAATTAATTTTGCTATTTAAAAAAGCTTGTACACATTCTTCGTTAATGGCATTTAAAATAACACCTTCATTTTTAGAAGATTTAACAACTTTTTCAGCATAATTTAAAAGTGGAAAACGTTTTTTACTAAGATTAAAAAACTCGTATCTATCGTATGTATTTAGTTCTATATCATTAAACGTATCATCATTTGGTTTGCCTAAATCTAAAGCATATAAAATTGGATATTTCATTAAATTTTCGCCAACATTAAGTTTAATTCTACCATCATTAAATTTCACTAAGCCATGAACTAATGATTTTCTATTGACAATAGCTTTAATTTTATCAAAATCAATACCAAATAAATAATACGCTTCGATTAATTCAAATGTTTTATTCATCATAGTTGCACTATCAATTGTAATTTTATTACCCATTTTCCAGGTCGGATGATTTAAAGCGTCTTTTAAGGTAACATTTTTTAATTCTTCACGATTTAAATTAAAAAAAGGGCCTCCACTTGCAGTAATTATAATTTGATTAACATCACTAATATTTTCGTTATATAAACATTTGGCGATAGCTACATGTTCACTATCAATTGGATATATTTTACCTTTTCTTTTTAAAATCTTATTAATTAAATTCCCGCCACAAACTAAGCTTTCCTTATTTGCTAGAAGCAATGTTCGGTTTAATTTTAAACTAACTATGCTTGGTTTAAGACCAACAAAGCCAACTAAAGCATTTAAAATAGTGGCATTTTTATTATATTTAATTAATTTGATTAACCCTTTATCACCATAGAAAAATTTGATGCTTGGATATTTGTTTTTATAATTTAAATAATCTTTTTTATTTTTTAAACATATCGAAGTTACATCTTTAAATTCTTTTAAGATTTCATCTACATAAAAAGTCTTATTTCCAACTGAAAAACCTTTTAAAGTCCACTTTTTTTCATTATTTTTTATAACATCTATAGTTTGAGTTCCTATAGAACCGCTTGCGCCAAGTATTACTAAATCCATTTATATACCTAAAAAATATTTATTAAAGCTACTATTAATGTACCAACAATACAAGCAAATAGAATTGAATCCATACGATCTAATACACCGCCATGACTCTTAAGCAATACGTCAAAATCTTTAATGTCAAAATGTCTTTTTACACTTGAGAAAAATAAATCTCCTAACGTTCCTACAAATGGTATAACTAAAGATATAATTAAAATTAAATACCACTTATCTAAACTAATTTTATTAAATAAAGGACAATTGTAATATGTTAAAAGCATTGTTATACCAAAAGTTAATAAGCAACTAAATACAACTCCTCCAATAAATCCTTCCCATGTTTTCTTTGGACTTATTTTTGGACACATCTTATGTTTACCAAAAAGAACACCAGTAAAGTAAGCAAAAATATCATTAAATATTGCACCAGCTGCAATATAAAGAAGTAAAATAGTGCTTGTAAGAAATCTATCAACTAAGCTTATCGATCCATCATAAATATCTATATTATTGTTATTTAAAGTATTCAATAAAGGCAAATATCTTAAATATAATACTGATAAACAACCAAAAACAATAAGTAATTCAAGACAAATTAAATAAAAAGCTAAATCTAAATTAAATTTTTTATTCAAAATAGTTAAAGCTAAGTTACAAATTAAGATTATCACAACACTAATAAATAAAAAATTGAAACTAGTAAAACCATGAACTAAATCATATAATGGGTAATTCCCATAAAGATTATTCAAAAGTGGCGTTATAATAAAAGGTAAAAATAAAGCAAAATATGTAACAATATATATACTTGCATCGAGTTGATATTTAGTTTTAACTACATGAAGAATTTCATGTCCACTTACTCCAACAATAAATAATACAATACAAAAAATACCATAATCACCAACGATTACTAATGGTAAAACAGTTAACAATATCATAAAAGAAACAAGTACTCTTGATAACATTGTTTTCTTTACATCTTTACTTAAATTATTTACGTGATAATCAATATGCGCCATACTAGATGCTCATGATTTCTAATTCTTTTTCTTTATAAACTTTATCAATTTTTACAATTGCTTCATCTGTTACTTTTTGAATATCATTTTCAGCTCTTTTTCTAGTATCTTCAGTATAAGTATCGTCCTTTTTTAAAGAATCCATTGAATCTCTTCTAATATTACGAACAGTTACTTTATATTCTTCACAATAACCTTTAGCTTTTTTAACAAGTTCCTTTCTTCTATCTTCTGTTAATGCAGGCATAACTAAACGAATTTGGTTACCATCAACAACAGGATTAATACCAATATCGCTAGCATGAAGAGCACTAACAATTGCTTTAATATCACTTTTATCATAAGGAATTATTAAAAGTTGTCTTGGCTCAGGAACTTTAATAGCAGCAATTTGATTAACAGGCATTTTATCACCATAATAATCACATTCTAAGTTATTTAATAAAGCTGCACTTGCTCTACCAGTTCTTAAAGTGGCTAAATTATCTTTTAAGTTTTCGACACTTTTATTCATTAATTCACTTGCTAATTCTGCATATTGATCCATAATTTACTCCTTTATTGTTGTTCCAATATCTTCACCATGAATAACTTTCATGAAATTTTCAGCGTTTTCCATATTAAATACACGAATCGTAATATTTTGTCCCATTAACATTGTAATACTAGTTTGATCCATAACTGCTAAATTTCTATCAATAACTTCTTTAAAAGTGAGTGTTTTTAAAAATTTAGCGTTTTTATTTAACTTAGGATCACTATCATAAACTCCATCAACATTGTTTTTAGCCATCAAAATTGCATCTGCATTTATTTCAAGAGCACGTAATGAAGCACAAGTATCAGTTGTAAAATATGGATTACCAGTACCCCCAGCAAATAAAACAACTTTATTACAATTTAAATGAGCAATAGCTTTTTTATAAATGTAAGGCTCGGCAATTTTATTAACTTCCACTGCACTCATTACTCTAGTTGTTACACCAATTTTTTCTAATGCACTACTTAAGGCAATACAATTTATAATTGTTCCAAGCATTCCCATGTAATCGCCATTAGTTCTATCTACACCAATTTTGGAAGATATTTTTCCACGGAAAATATTTCCAGCACCAATAACAATTCCAATTTCAACGCCTTCTTCATGCATTGCTTTAACAGCTTCAGCAATTACATTTAATTTTTCAGGATTAAGAATAGTTCCATCTTTATTTGCTAAAGCTTCGCCACTTAGTTTAAGGATGATTCGCTTATATTTAATCATGATTTGCTCCTTTTTGTTTATTATAACAAAAAGGACACAACTTTGTGTCCTTTTTTTAAATTATTTAGCTTGGGCCATTACTTCTTCAGCAAAGTTATCAACTCTTTTTTCTAATCCTTCACCGACTTGATAACGATAGAAAGCAACGACTTCATTATGTTCACTTGCTAAGACATCCTTAACTGTCTTATCTGGACTTAGTAAGTAACTTTGTTCAAGTAATGTTACTTCACTTAATACTTTATGAACTTTTCCTTTAACAATATTTTGTAAAGCAGCTTCAGGTTTATTTTGAAGTTTTGGATCATTCTTGCAAGTTTCTAATTGAATCTTAGTTTCATTAGTAACAACATCTTCAGGAATATCTTTTTCTGAAATATATTTTGGATTATTTGCAGCAATATGCATTGCAAGTCCTTTAGCTAATTCTGGATTATTTTCTTTTAAACTAACTAAAACAGAAATTTTTCCGCCCATATGAATATATGAACCTAAATTAGCACCTTCTAAAACTGCAAATCTTCTAAAGGATAATTTTTCACCTAATTTAACAGTAGCATCTGCAAATAAAGGTTCAGCTTGAGCTTTAACTTCATCTAATGTTTGTAAGTTATTTTCTAAGATGTTATGTGCACATTCTTCAACTAAACTCTTAAATGGATCTGCTTTAGCAACAAAGTCTGTTTCACAGTTTACTTCAACAACAACACCTTTATGGCATTTATCACAAACTTTAACAAAAGTTAAACCTTCAGCAGCAATACGATCAGCTTTTTTTGCAGCTTTAGCTATACCTCTTTCTCTTAACCAGTCGCAAGCTTTATCAACATCGTTTGCGCATTCTTCTAATGCATGTTTACAATCCATCATGCCAGCGCCTGTTCTTTCTCTTAAAACTTTAATTAATTCAATGTTTGCCATGATAATAATTCCTTTTATTATTCTTCAACTGGTGTATTTTCTGAAGCATCAGCAACATCAGCTTCTTCAGAATCTACATCTTTTTCAGCATTTTTCTTTTGAATAAATGCATTTCTACGAGCTTTTTCTTTTTCTAATCTTTCTCTTTGCATTTCACGTCTTGCAGCTAAACGTAAAGCATTTTCTCTATCAGCTTGACGAATTGCATCAGACATGGTTGCTTCTTCACCTTCATCTTTAGTGTAAGCAATTTCTGGTAATCCGCCTTTAGCTTCGACAACAGCGTCAGATAAAGTAGAAATAATTAAAGTAACTGATTTAACTGCATCATCATTTCCAGGAATAACATAATCAACTGGATCTGGATCACAGTTAGTATCACAAATTGCAAAAACAGGAATATGTAATTTATTTGCTTCTGCAACTGCGTTATGTTCAACAGTTGGATCGACAACTACGATTGCATTTGGAACTTTTCTCATTTCCTTAATGCCTTCGAGGTTTTTAAATAATTTTTCTTTTTCTTTTCTCTTAGCACTTGCTTCTTTCTTTGGTAAAGAATCCCAAGCGTGTTCTTCTTCCTCTTGTTCGAATTCTTTTAATTTTCTAATTCTTGATTGAATTGTTTTAAAATTAGTTAAAATTCCACCGAGCCATCTATTGTTAATGTAGAATGAACCACTTCTTTCAGCTTGTTCTTTAACGATTTCTTTTGATTGTTCTTTTGTTCCAACAAACAAAACTTTTCCGCCTTCTTCAACAATTTCTTTAAGTTTTAAATAACTGGCTTCGATACCTTCTTTTGATTTGTTTAAATCAATAATTGAAGTTCCATTTCTTGTAGTATAAATATACTCTTTCATTTTTGGATTCCATTTTTTAGCTTGATGGCCATAATGAACTCCAGCTTCTAATAATTTTCTAACGGTAATAATTTGTGCGTTTGGATCACGAACAACTTCTTCCATTACATTTGCTTCTTCTTTAGGTGAAGCAGTAACCTCTAATTCTTTTTCACTCATTTTGAGTTCCTCCTATTTGTTAATCCTCCATTACTTCGAACAATCTCCCTCAAATATTTTTGAGACTAGGCTATTGAATCCATAATGTGCGTATTCTTTTGTATTACAAAAGTCAAATAATTTTAGCATTTTATTATATAAAATGCAAAATAACTTAAAAAAATCATAATAACTAATTATTTTTTGGAAAAAGTGTCTAAAACTCAATTATTTTTTTTATTTTCTTTTAAAGGAAAGTACAAATCGTATTGATTCTTTAAAGCTTCTTTACTAACATGAGTATAAATTTGAGTAGTATTAATTGATTCATGTCCTAACAACTCTTGGATAGATCTTAAATCAGCTCCACCTTCTAATAAATTAGTAGCAAAAGTATGACGAATCATATGAGGGTAAATTTCAAAATTTAGTCCTGCTTTGTTACAAACTTTTTTTAAAATATATTCAAGCCCTCTAGCAGTTAACTTCTCACCTTTAGAATTTAAAAAGAAATAGTTATTAATACCTTCAACTTTCCTTTGATTTAGCAATTCTTTTCTTAAATTTTTTCCATATTTTATCATTACTTCTTTTGCTTCTCTAGAAAATGGAACTAAACGTTCTTTTTTTCCTTTACCAAAAATTTTAATGTATCTTTCATTAAAATTAATATCGGTTGTTTTTATATTAATAATTTCACTATTACGAACTCCACTACTAATTAAAAGTTCTAAAATAGCTTGATCACGAATCATTAATTTGTCAGTTCTTTTTTTATTTTCAGTAAGCAACTTATCAATTTGTGAAGAATATAAAACTTTAGGGTATTTAACATCAACTTTCAAACTTTTTAAGCCATAAAATGGATTGGATGCTACATAATTTTTTGAATGCATAAATTTAAAGTAATGTCTTAAAGAGCAAACCGCTCTTCTAATACTTCTTTTGTCAAGTTTTTTATCTAATAAACAATAATTTAAATAGTTTCTTATTACAACTTTATCAATTTGTTCAAGTTCAATATTTTCTTCATATAAAAAATTATCGAAATTATCAATATCTCTTTTGTAAGCATTAATAGTATTAATAGAGTAATTTCGAATATGTTTTAAATAATTTAGAAATTCATTTTCAAACTTATTCATCTAATTGATTAACAAATGTTGAAACATCCTTCAAAGAACGCCCAATAACATTTTCTTTTTTATCAACATTTGCTCTATAAATTATACCAAAATTAGCATTCATTGGGGAAAAATTATGTGCTCCAGTCTTAGTAATATATCTTACTAATGCTCCTAAAACACTATTAAATCCTATTGTTTTATAAGAAATATTTTTTAATTTAAAATAAATATAGTACGCTGCAAGTAAACCTGTAGCAGCACTTTCAACATAGCCTTCTACTCCACTAAGTTGTCCAGCTATATAAATATTTTCATTAATTTTTAAATTTAAATTTTCTGTTAAAACTTTTGGTGCGTAAATATAGCTATTTCGATGCATTAATCCATAACGAACAAATTTAGCGTTTTCTAATCCTGGAATTAATGAAAAAACTCTTTTTTGTTCACCATAAGTTAAATTAGTTTGAAAACCAACCATATTATAAAAATCACCAATTAAATCATCTTGTCTAAGTTGAACAACTGCATAAAATTCTTTGTTATTATATTCCAAACCTTTAGGTTTTAATGGACCATATCTTAAAGTGTCAACTCCTCTTGAAGCAATAACTTCAATTGGTAAGCATCCTTCAAAATATGAAGTATCAAAATCATGTAGCAAGGCTTTTTTAGCATTTATTAATTCGTTATAAAAAGAAAGGTATTCTTCCTTATTCATTGGACAATTTATATAACTATCATCTTGTTGATCATAACGACTTTTATAAAATACTTTTCCAAAATTTATCGATGACTTTTCTATAATTGGTGCACTAGCATCAAAGAATCCATAAATTTTTTCGTTAGTTAAATTAGAAATTTCATCAAGCAATTCTTTAGAAGTTAAAGGGCCTGTTGTTATTAAATTTATTCCTTCTTTTAGTTTTGTTACATCTTCATAAACTATTTCAATATTAGGATTTAATTTTATTTTATTTGTAATATACGAACTAAATTTAATACGGTCAACACTTAAACTATCTCCACTAGGAACTTTTGAAACTTCACTAGCTTCCATCATTAAAGAACCCATCATTTTTATTTCTTCTTTTAATAATCCACAAGCATTATCTAATTTGCTTGATTTTAAAGAATTCGAACAAACTAGTTCAGCAAATAAATCTGTATGATGTGCTGGAGATTTATAAAAAGGTCGTTTCTCAAATAAACGAACTTTTATACCATGATTTGCTAGAAAATTCGCAGCTTCACAACCTGCTAAACCTGCTCCAATAATATTAACAATCATTGTTTTTTTGATTTAATTGGTTCTAGATAATCGCAATTTGGATAATTGCTACATCCATAAAAATAACCAATTTTTCCTTTTCTTCTAATTAATGTTCCACCACATTTAGGACAAATACGTTTTTCTTCCTCTTCTAAATTTTCTAATGTCTCAATATAGCGACATTTTGGGAAGCTACTACATCCAATAAATTTTTGACCACTTTTATTGAATCGATAAACAAGTGGAGCCCCACAATTAGGACAATTTTTTCCTACTTCTTCTGGTTTTTCCTTTTCTTCTTTTTTAATGTAATGACATTTTGGGAAGTTACTACAAGCAACAAATTTACCATGTTTACCATCTCTAAGAACAAGCTTAGATCCACATTGAGGACAAATTTCTCCAGTATATTCAGGTTCGTCTTTATACATTATTTTCTTAACTTCTTCAAAATGAACTATAAAAGGATTATAAAAATCACTTAAAACTTTAATTTCATCAATTTCACCAGTACTAATTTTATCTAAATTAGTTTCCATTTCTGCAGTATACTCAGTGTTCATTAAATCTGGAAAATATTTTGTTAAAACTGTAGCTGTTTTTACACCTTGATCAGTTGGCACTAAAACTCCTTTTTCGTTAACAATATATTTTCTTGATATTAAAGTTTGAATAGTTGAAGAATAAGTGGATGGTCTACCAATCCCTTCATCTTCCATAAGTTTTACTAAACGTCCTTCGGTATACCTTGCAGGTGCTTTAGTGAAATTTTGTTCTTCCTTAATTTCTTTTAAATTAAATTGTTCGCCAACATTAAAATCAAAAAATTCTTTCTTTTCTTTTTCATCTAAATTTAAAATATCATAACCTTTAAATAAAACTTTGGAATAATCGTATTTAAATTCAACATTATTTGAACTAAAAATTGTTTGAATGACTTCAATTTCCTTATTTTTCATTAAACTAGCTAAAGTTCTTTCATAAATCATTTTATAAAGTTTATATTCATGATCAGTTAAATACTCTTTAACTTGTTCAGGAGTACGATAAATACTAGTAGGTCTAATAGCTTCATGAGCGTCTTGTGCATTAACTACTTTCTTTTTAGAATGACTAACACTCCCTTTACAATATTCTTGTCCATAATTATCAATAATATAATCGTTAGCTTTGCTAATAAAAGTATCACTTAATTTAGTCGAGTCAGTTCTCATATAAGTAATTAAACCGACAAGTCCTTCACCTAATTCCACGCCTTCATATAATCTTTGAGCTAAAGAGGCAGTTTCTTTAGTTTTAAATTTATACTTATTTGAAGCATCTTGTTGTAAAGTTGAGGTACGATAAGGTTCTTTTGATTGAATTGACTTATTTGTTTTATTAATTTTAGTTACTTTAACGACTTTTGCACAATTTGCTAATATTTCATCGGCCTCTTCTTTAGTTTTTAAAGTTACAGCTTTTCCGTTATATGTATAAAATTCTAATTCTAATTCTTTATCGTTAACTAAAATGATTGGGATTAGTTTCCAATATTCTTCAGGTACAAATTCTTTAATGCTTTTTTCGTGGTCACAAATTAGTTTTAATGTAACACTTTGTACACGTCCAGCTGATTTAGATTTAATTCGGCTATTAATTAAAGAAGATATTTTAAAACCGATAATACGGTCAATAATACGTCTTGTTTCTTGGCTATGAACTAAATCCATATTTATATTACGTGGATTGTTAATAGCTTGATTAATTGAATCTTCAGTAATTTCATGAAATTCTAGTCTTTTTGTTGTCTCAAGAGGAAGTTTTAAAACTTTTGC
Source organism: uncultured Mollicutes bacterium (assembly GCA_900540365.1). Lineage (GTDB taxonomy): Bacteria > Bacillota_I > Bacilli_A > RFN20 > CAG-826 > Onthovivens. The sequence goes on along the minus strand of UQFN01000004.1, from coordinate 102,928 downwards.
TAAATGATAAGCTATGGCTTCTCCTTCACGATCAGGGTCGGTTGCTAAAATTACTTCGTCACTTTCTTTAGCAAGTTTAGTTAATTTCTTTACAACTTCTTTTTTGTCTGGATTAACAACATATGTAGCTTTAAAATCATGATCTACATCAACGCCTAATCCACCTTTTCCACTAGTTGATAAATCACAAATATGTCCAACACTAGCTTCGACTTGATAGTCTTCACCTAGATAATGGGCAATAGTTTTACTTTTAGCTGGAGATTCAACAATTACTAACTTCATAAATATACCTTCGATGTTTTATTAATATAATAAGTAAAATTAACTTTGTAAAGAGGAAAGCATTGTCTTTAAACCTTAATTATATATATAAATATAATAATTACTTTTTTTCTTAACTTATTAAATCATAAGCATCTTCACTAGTCTCAATTAAACTTGCTCCATCTTTAATTAATTGATTACATAAACTTTCTTTATTAATCTCATAAGGTATACAACCAACATTTCGATTAAACTGGATCCCAAAACTTGCAGTAATTTTAGTTCCACTATTTAATTTTCCTTCTCCAATTAAAATTCCACTAGAAACCATTGCTAATAAACGATTTCTCCACCTAAAATTTGAACTTTCTGGGGGGGTATTAGGTGGATATTCACTAATAATTAGTCCTCCTTTTGCAATTATTTCATTATATAAGCTTAAATTTTCCTCTGGGTAACAATAATTAATACCATTACCAATGATTGCGATTACTTTTTTATTAGAACTTAAAGCACTTGATAACGCTACTGAATCAATTCCTTTTGCTAAACCACTAACAATAATAACTTCAGTATCTAAACCCTGTACTATTTTTTTAACAGAATTTTCCCCATATTTTGATGAATTTCGACTTCCAACAATTGTTAATCTTTTTAAACCTTCATTTAATAATGATAGATCTCCCTTATAGTAAAGAACAAAAGGCATTGTTGGAACACCACAATTTTTAAAAATACTAGGATAATTATCATCAATTATAGTAACAATATTTTCTTTTAATGAATTAAATTCGTTTTCAAGACTTGAAATCTTATCATTAATCGATGTTTTATTTTTAATACATTGATAAATTTTGTCCCAATCTCCTTTAAAGAGTAAAGACAAATAAATTAAAATATCCCTTCCTTTCATAAATACCTCCTACTATCAAGACGCATTAAAATAAAAGTGTTGGGGGTTAAAATAATTTTAATTGACGATTTTTTATTGGTGCATATGTAAAACGATGAAATTTTGGAATTGGACCATATTTTTCTAAAGCTTCTAAATGAGTTTTAGTGCCATATCCTTTATTTTTATCTAAATTATATTGAGGATATTTAAGAGCCATTGCTAACATATAATGATCACGACAAACTTTAGCAATTATACTAGCAGCAGCAATACATTTACATTTAGCATCACCTTTAATTATTGGAATTACTTTTGTATTTAAGAAATTTATTGGCATTGCATCAGTTAAAATTAAATCGCTTTTATGATTTACATTTTTAATTGCTTTAATCATTGCTTGTCTACTTGCTTCATATATATTAATTTTATCGATTGTAACACTATCAATATAACCAATTCCATAACTTAAAGCATTCTTAATAATATCAAGAAATAAAGTTTCACGTTGTTTAGGCGTTAATTGTTTAGAATCGTTAACCAATTCATTAGAATAATCTTTTGGTAAAATTACAGCTGCTGCAACAACTGGGCCACATAAACAACCTCTTCCAGCTTCATCACAACCACATATAAAATTAATTTCTTTACTATAATATTTATTTTCAAAATCTAACATTTAACTAACTCTTTCAATTGTATATTTAGAAATGATTCCATTTTTAAATTCATTAATTAAAGTGTCGGTTGCTTTTAATAAATCTAATTCGTTATTTTTTAAAATAAAGCCTCTTTTTTTAGCAATTTGAGGTAAAATATCTTCTAATTTTGTTGAAGTTAAATCTAAATCATATCGTTTTTGATATTCATCCTTATAATATTTAATTAAAAATTCATTAATTTTAGTTGCTAATTGATCCTTAGGTAAAATTGTTTCTTTAATTGATCCAATTAAAGCTAAATTTAATGCTTTTTGTTTATTTTCATATTGAGGCTCTAAAATTCCAGGAGTATCTAAAATTTCCAAATTATTAATTTTTACCCAACGTACATTTTTAGTTAAACCTGGTTTATTAGCTACATCAGTTAAAGATTTTTTTGCAAGATAATTAATTAAAGTAGACTTTCCAACATTAGGAATTCCTATAATCATGGCTCTTGTAGAAATATTTTTTATACCTTTTTTCTTATATTTTTCATCTTTTTCCTTGCAGAACTCAACTATTTTTTTAAAAATTGCTTCATAACTGCGATTATCTTTTAAGTTAATTGCGATTGCTTTATTGCCGTTTTGATTAAAATAATCAACCCATTTTTTTGTTTCTTTTTCATCACTTAAATCAATTTTTGTTAGCACATAAAGTTTTGGTTTATTACTAACAATTCTTTCAACATATTCATTTTGACTTGATAAAGGGATTCTTGAATCTAAAACTTCAATAACAAAATCGACCATCTTTAAAAGCTCGCTAATACGATTAATAGCTTTTTTCATATGGCCAGGAAACCAATGAATATTTTGTGAATTTAAAAATTTATATTCTTCCATATCGAAAATATTATACAAAAATATAAAAAAAATAGACAAGTTAACTTGTCTATTTTATTTTCTTTAAGTTGCTTATTTAAGAATTTGTTTAATTCTTGCAGCTTTTCCACTTCTTTTACGAATGTAGAATATTTTGTTTCTTCTTACTTTACCAAATTTAAGTACTTCGATATTGACAACATTTGGGGCATGTACTGGGAAAACTCTTTCAACTCCAACTCCACCAGAAACTTTTCTAACAATGAAAGTTTCACCAATTCCACTTCCTCTACGTGCAATAACAACACCTTCGAAAGCTTGGATTCTTGATTTTCCACCTTCAGTAATTCTTACTGAGACTTTTACAGTATCACCGCTTGAGAATGCAGGAACATCTTTCTTTAATTGAGTAGCAGTAATTTCTTTAACTAAGTTCTTATTCATTTTGCTTCTCCTTTCAAATTCGTTCTCTTGACGTTCATATAATATCTAATTAATTAAAGCGGAACGCCCGTAGCAATGATGCTTTATTATTCTATTAAAATATAATAATAATGTCAACATTTTGATTATCACTAAATGTCAAGTATTTTTACTTGACACTATAATATTAATTTTAATATAATATCAAAGCAAAGGAGATAAAATTATGTCAGTAAAAATTAGATTAACTCGTGAAGGAAGACACGAAAAACCATTCTATAGAATCGTTGCTGCTGATTCAAGATATACACGTGATGGTAGATATATTGAACAAGTCGGTTATTATGATCCTGCTAAAGGCATTGAAAATGCTGTCGTTTATGAAGAAGTTGCCTTAAAATGGTTAAAAACTGGTGCTCAATATAGTGGTACTGTTAAAGCAATTTTAACATCAAAGAAATTAGTTGAAAAAGCAAAAGAAAATAAAACTACTGTTAAAAAAGCTAAAGTTGTTTCAACAAAGAGTCCTAAAGCTACAAAAAAAGAAGCTAAAGGAGAATAGTTTATGGATTACAACAAATTAATTCATACTATTGTTGATCCTTTTATTAATAATCCTGATTCCATTATTGTTCGTGAAATTCCTCAAGAAAGCGAAAAAGACAAAACTTTCTTAATCGTTTCAAATAGTGAAGATACTGCTCACTTAATTGGTAAAAAAGGATGTATCGCATTTGCAATTAGAGAAATTGTTAGCGTTGCAGGAAAATTAGAAAATAAAAGAATTCATATTAAATTTGAATCTTTTGATCAAGATAAGGAGTAATTAACTCCTTTCTTTTTTTATGGAATATTTATCAAGCGGAAAAATAACATCTACTATTGGTATTAAAGGTGAAGTAAAAGTTTTTAATACTTCTAGTTTTGCTAATGTTCGATATAAAAAAAATAATAAAATTTATGTTTATTATAATGATGAATATTTAGAACTTGTGATTGAAAAATCATATCAAAAAGATGATAAATTTTATGTAGTTAAATTTAAAGATATCAACTCTATCGAAGAAGCTTCAAAGTTTAAAAATTGCTACTTATTCGTAATTAAAGATAATGACATTTTAAAGAAAAATCAATATTTTTATGCGGATTTAGAAGGGTTATTTGTAAAAAACGAAGGTTTTGAAGATAGAGGAGTCGTTGTTAAAGTTAATGATTCTACCCCTCAAGTTTCATTAAATATAAAGTATCTAGATAAGATATATAACGTTCCTTTTAATGATTTTTTTGTTAAAAAAATTGATTTAGAAAATAAAATTATCGTTATTCATTTTATTGAGGGATTAATATGAAATTTATAATTTTAACTTTATTTAAAGAAATGTATGATTCTTTTTTAAATAGTTCAATTATTGCTAGAGCTATTTCAAAAGGATTAATTGAAGTTAAATTAGTTAATATAAGAGATTATACAAAAGATAAATATCACCGAGTTGATACTCCTCCAATTGGAGGTGGAGCAGGTCTAATTTTAAAAGCTCAACCAGTTTATGATGCTTTAATTAATAATTCAACTTCTTCTACCTATAAAATTTGTTTAAGTCCAAGAGGAAATACTTTTAACCAAACTAAAGCCCTTGAATTATCAAAAAAAGAAGAAATTTTAATTTTTTGTGGACATTATGAAGGCTTTGATGAAAGATTATATAAATATTTTGATGAATCTATATCAATTGGAGATTTTATTTTAACTGGAGGAGAAACTGCTTCTTTTTGTTTAATTGATGCTATATCTCGTTTAATTCCTAATGTTATTAATAAAGAAAGTATTGAGTTAGAAAGCTTTAATGATAATTTATTAGAATATCCTCAATATACTGAGCCTTATGATTTTTTAGGTGATAAAGTACCAGATATTTTATATTCAGGAAATCATAAAGAAATTGATAAATTTCATCAGTATCAACGTTTAGTCATTACAAAAAAATATCGTGAAGATTTATATAATTCCTATCAATTAACTAAAAAAGATCTTAAATTATTAAAAGAAAGGGAAAATGATAAAATTCCTAAAAGTGAAATTGAAGCTTTAAATAAAGGTAAAAAATTTTTAAAAAATAATTAAAAACCTTTGAAATTTGGTGGTAATCCACCAAATTTTTTATATTTATTCATTTGTTTAGCAATTTCTTTAGATTGTTCATATTTTTTTAAAACACGATTAATATCTGCACTAGTTTTTCCTGATCCTTTAGCAATTCTAATTTTACGACTATTTTTTATAATTTCAGGATGTAATTTTTCTTCAAGAGTCATTGAATTTAAAATAATTTCAAAATTTCTCATTTCTTTTTCTGCTAAATCTTGTTGCTCTTTACTAATTTTTGGCATTCCAGGAATTAATTTTAATAATCCGCCTAAACTTCCAAGTTTTTGAACTTGTTTCATTTGTTCTAACATATCAAGTAAAGTAAAATTGCCTTTTAAAAGTTTCTCAACCGATTTTTTTGCATCTTTTTCATTAATATTTTCTTGAACTTTATCGACAAGAGTTAAAATATCTCCCATTCCTAAAATTCTACTAGCCATTCGATCAGGATAAAAAATATCAAGTTGATCTATTTTTTCACCTACACCAACAAACTTAATTGGTACTCCAGTAACCTTTTTAATACTTAAAGCACTTCCACCACGACTATCACCATCAAGTTTAGACATAATAACTCCTGTTAAACCTAATAAATCATGGAAAGATTTAGCAACATTAACTGCATCTTGCCCAGCCATCGCATCAACTAAAAGTAAAATTTCTTCAGGAGAAACTTCTTCTTTAATATTTTTTAATTCATCCATTAATTTTTCATCAATTTGAAGTCGTCCGGCAGTATCTAAAATTAAAACATCATAATGCGAATTATAAGCTTCAGTTTTGGCTTTTTTTGCAATTTCAACTGGATTAACTTTATCTCCTAAAGTAAATAAATCGACATTGATTTGTTTAGCAAGTTGAGCTAATTGATCAATAGCACCTGGACGATAAATATCTAAAGCAGCAAGTAAAACTTTTTTATGAAGCTTATTTTTCATTAAATAAGCAAGTTTAGCTGCACTAGTAGTTTTACCAGTTCCTTGTAAACCTACTAACATAATAATAGTAGGTTTATTTTTGTTATATTTAATTTCAGCTTGATCACTACCTAATAATTCAACTAATTCATCATTAACAATTTTAACAACCATCTCACTTGGATTTAATTTAGTAAAAACTTCTTCTCCAAGAGATTTCTCTTTAACTGCATTTAAAAATTCTTTAACAACTTTAAAGTTAACATCAGCTTCTAATAAGGCAATGCGAATTTCCTTAAGCATTGCATCCATATTAGATTCACTTAATCTAGCTTCACCTTTAATCTTTTTAATAATTCTTTGAAACTTCTCACTTAATGCTTCAAATGCCATAATATAAAACCTCAATCAATTCTTTTTTGCTATCTTCAGAGATATCTAATCTATTTATTTTTTCAATTAATTTATTAATTTTAAAAAATAAATGAAATTCATTTTCATAATTAATTAATTTTTCTTTAACATGTTTTAAAGTATCACTAACTGCATTTCGTGAAATATTTAATTCATCACTAATTTCACTTAAGCTTAAATTAAATAAATAATATTTATCCATAATTAAAACTTGTTTAGTAGTTAATGCTTTTTTATATATCTCATATAAAGAATTAATATAGTTAAACTCTTCTAATTCATTCATCTTCAATTAATTCCTTACATAAACCATATAAATATTTATTTAGATCAAAAACTTCTAAGTCATCAAGTTTTTCACCTAAACCAATAAAATTAACTTTAATATTTAAACTATCTTTAATTGCTAAAATAATTCCACCTTTACTAGTTCCATCCATTTTAGTAATAATTATTCCATTTATATCAACAACATCTTTAAAAGCTTTTGCTTGTAAAACTCCATTTTGGCCAGTTGAAGCATCTAAAACTAAATAAGTATAAATATTAGCAACACTTATTTTATTTATTACGCGCTTAATTTTATTTAATTCATTCATTAAATTAACTTTATTTTGTAATCTTCCAGCGGTATCTAAAATAACTAAATCGTAGTTATTTTCTTTAGCATATTTAACTCCAGCATAACTTACACTAGCTGGATCTTCATTTTCTTTTCCAGTAATAATATTAATATTAAGTCGATTAGCCCATATAGTTAATTGTTCTTTAGCTCCAGCTCTAAAAGTATCTCCAGCAACTAATAAGACTTTTTTATTTTGTTTTAAATAAAAATTAGCCAGTTTAGCAATTGAAGTTGTTTTACCAACTCCATTAACTCCAACTACTAAAAATACATTTAAACCTTCTTTTAAAGTTATATCATCTTCGTTTTGACTATCATCATTATAATTATTAAACATTAAAGAAATTAATCGTTCATTAATTTCTTTTAAATCTGTTAATTTTTCTTTTTTAACAATTTCTACTAATTTTTCAATTGTATTTAAAGTAAATTCAACTCCACAATCAGCTTCAATTAAAATTTCTTCAAGATTATTAAAGTAATTATCATCAAGTTTTCTTGATTTAAATTCTTTATTTAAAGCTTTTAAACGCTTAGAAAAATTTTCTCTTGATTTAGCTAATCCTTCATCATATTTTTTAACACTTTCAAGAGTTTGTTCGTTTTCTAATGAATTTTCTTCTTTCTTTTTAAATTTATCTTTTAAAAACTTAAATAATCCCATATTTACAATGTCGCTTTCTTTTTTAAAGCATCACTTGCTGCATTTTGTTCAGCTTCTTTTTTTGATTTTCCACTTCCTTTACCTAAAATACAATTATTAAATAAAACTTCTACTTCAAAAGTTTTATCATGAGGTGGCCCCATTTCTCTAATAACTCGATAAGTGACACTTTCACGATATTCTGCTTGCATTGCTTCTTGAAGAAGTGATTTATAATCTTTAAAATCATCGATTTTAAAGTTAATAACATCATCTTTAAAAATTTTAGTAATAAATTTTATACAAAATTCAATTCCTTGATCTAAATATAAAGCTCCAATGACTGCTTCAAAAACATCTTCTAAAATATTATGATTTTTACTTGCTTCTTCAAGTGATAAAGAATGACCTGCTCGAATATATTCATTATATCCAAGATTAATTGCATATTTAGCTAAACTATTAGATTGAACTAAACTTGATCTAGTACGAGTCATTTCCCCTTCTTTCATTTCTGGATGATATTTATATATTAAACTTGCTACTACAAATCCAAGAACACTATCTCCAATAAATTCGAGTCTTTCATAATCATGATGGGTAGTTTTAGCATCACTATTAAAAGAAGAATGGGTAAAAGCCATTTCAAAAAGCTCTCTATTTTTAGGAGTTATATTAAATTTTTTAAAAAATTGATCAAGATTTTTTCTAGTCATTAAATATTACCTTTAATTTGATTGACCATATCGTTTTTTACAAGTTTATAACTATTATTTAAAGCACTTAAGAAACAACGTTTATCACTACTTCCATGTGCTTTAATAACAATTCCATTTACTCCAGCAAGTAATGCTCCACCAACATTTTTATAATCCATTTTTTCTTTCATTTTTGAAATACCTTTACGAACAACTAAATAACTTAGTTTAGTAAAAATATTTTTAGTAAATACTTCTTTAATCATTTTAGACATTGATCTAGCAGTACCTTCCATTGTTTTAAGGAAAATATTTCCACTATATCCATCACAAACTAATACTTCAAGTTCACCTTTTAAAGGATCACGAGCTTCCATATTACCTAAGAAGTTAATTTTTTTGCATTCTTTTAAAAGAGGATAAGCTTCTTTATTTAACTGAGTACCTTTTTCTTCTTCAGTTCCATTATTAAGTAAATAAACTCTAGGAGAAGCGCTATCTTGATAAATAGTTTTATAATAAATACTTCCCATAATAGCAAATTGTACTAATTCTTCTTTTGTACAAGTTGTATTAGCTCCTAAATCACAAGTAACGAATTTCTTATTATCTTTTAAAGTAGGAAAACTTGTAACTAAACAAGGACGAACTATTCCTTCAATTCGTTTAATTTTTAAAGTAGCCGCTGTTAATAAAGCTGCAGTACTTCCGGCACTAATTAAAGCATCACAATTATTTTCTAAAAACACTCTAATAGCAACCATTAAACTAGATTCTTTATCTCTAATAGCACTTAAAGGGTCAGCATCCATTTTAATAATTGTTTTAGATTCAAATACTTGAACATTTTTAAAATTAGCAAATTCTTTAGTTAAAATATCTAAATCACCAATTAAAAATAATTCTAAATCTTTATACAAATTAAGAAACTCTTTAGTTGCAGGGATTGTAGTGTTTAAGGAGTTATCTCCTCCCATCATATCAATTACAATTTTCATAAAAAACCTCTTAAATAGTATATCAAAAAATACAACTTTTTGTATTATTCATTATAGTTATTAATAAAATTAAGCTAAAAGATTTAATATATCTCTTAAATTTGACTTATAACTTAAAGTAATATTACTTAAATTTGTATTTTCTATTAATTCATAATCTATCTTATTAGGTTCTTCATAAATATATTCTTCATATCTATTAGCACTAAATTCTTCATTAAAAATAAAGATCTCAGAATTATCTTCATTATTATAATTAGCTATACGACTAATTTTTTCAAGTTGACCATTATAAAACGTCATTGGCAAACTATTTCCATCAACATATGGGTATATATCAAAATAAGAAACATATTCAGTAATACTACCTTTATTAAGTAATTTATCACTATTTAAAATATCTCGATTTATTCTTAAATAAGTATTATTTGAATAATTATTAGATATATCAGAATATGAAAAAAGATAACTATTTATATCCATACTTTTAGAAGTTGCTACTTCGATTGAAGTGTTTTTGTTATTAACTATATTTTGATAATAATAATTAACAAAATCATCAAGATTAATCAAATTTTTATTTAAGTCATAAATTAAATTGATATTTTTATTAATATAATATTTAGCAGTATAATTTTGCGAACTATCAGATGCATCAACATAACTAATATCATAATAAATCCTATTTTTAAAATTTAGGTTGACTAATAAACTTGTTTTTTGATTACTATTTAAATTTCCACTTATTAAATTAAAAGTAATATCGCCATAAACATTTTCAACTTCAATTTGATCTCTTGTTATAAAAGCATAATATTGATAAACAATATCTCCATTAATTGATAATATTTCATAATTATCATTATTTTGATAATAAGAATTTAAATAATATTTCCCAAAATAGTAATTATCGCCATTTACATAATAAAGTTCTTTTAAATTATTAACTCGGTTCTTAAAATTAATAATATTTTCTAAAAGAGGATCACTATTACATGAAGTTAAAACTAATAACGGAAATAAACTTAAAAAAATAAAAGTCTTTTTCATATAACTACCTCAAAAGAATCAATTGAATTTAATTCTTCATATACTGTGCCATTAAATTGATGATTATAAATATTTGTTACATCATCTTTAAAAATATAAGTGTTATTAGCTAAAGAAATAATCTTTGTCATTCTTAATTCATCATCAAAATAAAATTTACTTATACCATCACTACTTTTTTTATAATAGAAAGTTGATATTAAATTGTTATTTTGATCTAAGATATCCTTATTTGTATAAACATCTTTGTTATCAAAATTAACAACAATATTATTAGGTTCAAAATAGTTTATATCAATGCTGTTATATATTAAAAATAATTCCAATCCAGAAATCACATTATTAGGAACTGAAAAGAAAAAAGTATCAATACTAGTATAAATATATCTTGGAGGATTAGCTTTAAAACTAGATTCTTCTTGAGAGACTATATCACCATTATTATCAATTTTTGTTAAATTAAAATAATTTGTTTTATCTTTAAATTTATAAACTATATTTTCTTTATAAACAAGTTCATTTTTTTCAAAATAAAACCTATTTACTTCAACATCCATCAAATCTCCTTTAAGATGTTTTAAGTCGTAATCCCAAATTCCATCTTCTTTAAAAATTTTTGCATTATAAGTGGTTATATATATTTTATTATCTTCTTCGTTAATAAATGAACTCTTTCGATAATAATCATAATTTTGAAAAAATTTGCCTTTTTCATGTTGATCATTTATAGCTGTTATAAATTCATCAGTTGGATTATTTCCACAAGAAGTTAAAGCTAGTAATGGGATAAAAAGTAAAACAAATTTTTTCATAATTCCCCCTAATTAGAAAAAATAACTAAAAGATAAAAACTAATTTTTAAAGTAATATCAATTTATAAGTTATTCATCTACTTTCATACTAACATACGAAATTTTTTTGTAAATAAAATGTAATAAATTTGAAATTAATTTTGTAAATAAACAAACGATTATTATCGATTTTTTAACATTTCGACAAAATCTCTTAAATTTGATTTATAACCTAAATTTATATTAGTAAAATAGTCTAAGTTATTATTAATTAAAATTCGATCATTTGAAGAAGGAAGAACTAAATTATAAAATGTTTCTTGATTAGCTTTTAAAGATTCATTAAAGTTAAAATTAACTAAATTATCTTCATAATAACTTCTTCTAGCAAGTTCTTTAACCCAACCATTTTTAAAATAATATTTATTTTGAGAAAAAGGAACAGAAGGAATTAAATCAAAATAAGAAACATATTCATAAATTTTACCTTTATTTAATAAATTATCATTTTCTTTAACATCTCTATAAATACTTAAAAAAGTATCAAGACTAATATTAACTTCATTTAAAGGTGTATACCCACTTATTTCTTCATAATTAGCTAGTTTAGTATCAATAATTGCTTCATCTTTTAAATTTAAGTAAGCTTCATTAATTAAATTATCTAAATCTATTAAATATGGAACTAAAATCAAAAGTTATATTAGGTTTACCTTCTAAAAAATACGTTCCATGCATATTATTTAAAGGATTTAGCTTATCAATATAAGAAATATCAATATAAGTATCAAATTTAAAAACTATTTTAATATATAAACTAGAATATAAATTAGATTCTATTTCTCCATTAATTAAGTTAAATTCAATATAACCATTTCGATTTTTAACTTTGCTATAATCCATTTCAAGTTCAAAATCACCTTTTATATTTAACAATTCATAATTATCACTTGTTTTTAAAAATGAAGATAAATCATAACTTTGATAATAAGGATAATAACTATATCTACCTGTATCATAATGTCCATTTAAATAATCAAGACGATTTTTTAAATTAATAATATTATTTAAAATAGTGTCTTCATTACAAGAAGTTAAAGATAATAAAGTAACTAAACTAAATAAAATGCCCACTTTTCTCATAAAGTTACCTCAAATTCACTTCTACTAACAAGTTTAATCTTACTACTAACTAAATATGTTGCAGAAATCTTATTAGTCTTCTTATCAAAGATATAATAAGTAGAATTATCTACTTTATCAATTTGATATATTTTTAAATCATCATCAAAATAAAAATGCATTATTTCATTTGAAATTAATCCATATTTAAAATCAACTACTAATTTTCTATCATAATAATATTGATAATTAATTGTTTTATAACTAAAATCAACATCTAAATAAACTATATTATCTTCAATATAATTAATAACAACTTTATCTATTGAACCAGTATAAATAGTTCCAAGTGAACTAAGGAAGAATGTCCAACAATCAGCATGAAAATATTGCTTACCTTTATTTAAATCAAAATCATAAACTTCTTCTTTAGATAATGTTTCATCAAGATAGTTTATCTTTGTATTATAAATTTTACATAAATTCTCATTTTGATTAACTACTCTTCTTATATTTTGCTTATATTCAAGAACTTGGTTATTTATATAACTAATCGTAATATATTCATCAAGTAATATTGGAACATTGCGATCCCAATAATATGTTCCAACTGAAAAATTACTTCCATAATCAACATCTGCTTTAGTTTCTATAATATATATTTCATTAGTTTCTTCATTAACACATACACTTTCTTTAAAAAACGAATGGTAACGATATCCTTCATACTCATTGTTATGTTTAGTCTTTATTTCATTAATAAAATTAGTATAAGGATCTACATTGTTACATGAACATAAAGTTAAACTTGATAAAATTAAAATTACTACTTTTCTCATATTTATTTTTTTATTACTTAATTTTATATTAACAAGTATTTAAAAAAAATAAATAAAAAAAGATTCCTTTATTATAAGTTTAAGGAATCTTTATATTTTTTAAATTAATTTATTCAACTCCAACAATGAAGCTATAAACAGGTTGATCACCACGTTTAATATCACAATCAATGTTTTTATATTCTTTATTATAATAATCTTCGATACGTTTAAGTTCTTTATCATTAATATCATTACCAACTAGAATTGTAAGAATTGAACTATCTTCATCAACAAGATGTTTAACTAAATCTTTAAGAGCATCAAATTTATTTTTATGAGATGAAATAATGTTTTTACTTTCTTTAATAGCCATATATTCATCTTTTTTAACTTTCACACCATCAATTTCAGTATCTTTAATACTAAAAGTAACACTTCCACTTTTAACAGTATCAATAGCATTAGTCATTTCCTCAGCATTAATTTTACTATCAAATTCTGGATTAAAGTTCATTGAAGCAACAATTCCTTGCATAATTGTTTTAGTTGGAATAACAACAACTTCAACTTTACCTTCTAAAACATCACGAGCTTGATTAGCAGCTAAAATGATATTTCCATTATTAGGGAATAAATATACAGTCTTAGCATGAACTTTTTCAATTTTTTCTAAGAAATCATTGGTAGAAGGATTCATTGTTTGTCCTCCACTAACAATTTCATCAACACCTATTTCTTTAAAAAACTCATCAATTCCTTTTCCTGAACTAGTAGCAATTAAAGCATATTCTTTTAAAGGAGTTTCTTTTTTCTCTTTTGGAGCACTTAATGGGGCTTCTTTTAATTTAGCCGCAGCACTTTTTTCGTCGTTATTTTTATTCATTTCGTTTAATAAAATCTCATTATGTTGTTCAGTCATATTTTCGATTTTAAGTTTAACGAATTCTCCAAAGTTTTGAGCATAAGAGAGAATATTTCCTGGATTTAATGTATGGACATGGACTTTAACAATGTCTTCATCTTGAACAACAACTAAGCTATTACCATGACTATTTAAAACACTTGTGAAACGATTTTTTTGGAATGGTCTTTTAACACTATCAGGTCCAAGACGCATAATAAATTCAGTACAATAACCAAATTCATCGTTATTTTCATCAGCAGCAACTTGAGCACTACCTTTAATATCTGTGGATGTTGCATTTACTTTATCAATAAATTCGCCATTTAAAGCACTTTGCATGCCTTCAAATATTTTAATTAAACCTGCTCCACCACTATCAACAACACCAACTTCTTTTAAAACTGGTAATAAATCAGGAGTCCTTTTAAGAGATTTACGAGCTTCGGTTAATAAAAGATTAAAAGCTTTTTCAATTGAAGTATTTTCATCAACGTGTTTTGCTAAATATTCACTACTTTCTCTAATAACAGTTAAAATAGTTCCTTCAACAGGCTTAATAACTGCTTTATAAGCTACGCGTGTACCATTTTCAAAGGCACTTGCAAGTTCAATAGCATCGACACTAACTTTACTTGCCATTCCATCAGCAATTCCTCTAAAGATTTGTGAAGTAATAACTCCACTATTACCTCTTGCTCCCATTAATAAACCTTTAGAAAAGACTTTGGCTATTGTATATATATCATCATCATTACGATTAGAAATTTCTTTTGCACCACTTTGCATCGTTAAATTCATATTCATTCCTGTATCACCATCTGGAACAGGGAAAACGTTAAGTGCATCGATTTCTGGATAATTGTTATATAAATTATTTGCTCCACTAAGAAGCATCATTTTAAATGTTTCGCTATTAATTGACTTCATATTAAACCCTCAAAGGAATTAAATGACTCGAAGTTCTTCAACGAAAATATTTATTTTAGAAAAAATTTTACCATATTGCTGCTCTAAATTATAAGATATTCGTTTACTTAATTCGTTGACAACTTCGGAGATCTTAACTCCACTAACTATTACAACATGTACATCAACGACATATTTACTTCTAACTTTTCTTAATAATATGCCTTCTACATAATTTTCTTTATTTAAAATGGTAGCAAAAGTATTTCGGACATCTTTTACATCAGTAAGTCCAATTACTCCATAACTACTTTCACAAACACTTCCAATTAAGGAAGCTATATCTTTGATTGAAACTTTTACACTAATTGCTTCAACACTTTCTAATTCTTTTGATACCATGCAAATATTATACCATTTTAACCTTTAATTAAAAATAATAAATTTAGACGATAAAATGCGCTCTTTTTTATATTAATAAAAAAGAAGCCCAGCGACTTGCTATTCTCTTGTTGCCAATACCTTCGCCACTACAGTGCTTAACTTCTCTGTTCGGGATGGGAAGAGGTGTGTCCACTGCGTTATCGTCACCAGACTTCTTGTCAAGGAAATTATACTCTTAAATATGTTCCCTGAAAACTAGATATTTTTAAATGTTCTTTTTTTCCTAAAACTTCTTGTGATTTCTTAAATCTTTGAAATTAAGTCCTCGAGCTATTAGTAATAGTCGACTAAATGCCTTACAACACTTACATCTCTATCCTATCAACCTTGTAGTCTACAAGGGCTCTTACTTCTTGCGAATGGGAATTCTCATCTTACGGTAGGCTTCAAGCTTAGATGCTTTCAGCTTTTATCCTTTCCATGGGCAGCTACTCAGCCATGCTCCTGGCGGAACAACTGATATACCGTTGCCATGTCCATCCCGGTCCTCTCGTACTAAGGACAGGTCCGTTCAAAATTCCTACGCCCACAACAGATAGGGACCAAACTGTCTCACGACGTTTTGAACCCAGCTCGCGTACCACTTTAATTGGCGAACAGCCAAACCCTTGGAAGGTACTTCCCCTCCAGGATGTGATGAGCCGACATCGAGGTGCCGAACCGCCTCGTCGATGTGAACTCTTGGAAGCGACCAGCCTGTTATCCCCAGGGTAGCTTTTATCCGTTGAGCGACGATTCTTCCACACGAAATCGCCGGATCACTATACCCGACTTTCGTCCCTGCTCGACTTGTTTGTCTCGCAGTCAAGCACCCTTATGCTATTGCACTCGAAATACGATTTCCAACCGTATTGAGGGTACCTTTGGGCGCCTCCGTTATCTTTTGGGAGGCGACCGCCCCAGTCAAACTGCCCGCCTAACACTGTCCTCATAATGGTAAATTATCGAGTTAGAATAATTGAAATTCAAAAGTTGTATTTCACCGACGACTCCATCGAAGCTAGCGCCCCGACTTCAAAGTCTCCAACCTATCCTACATATGAAGTTCAATTACTCAATATTAAGTTACAGTAAAGCTCCATGGGGTCTCTCCGTCTAGTTGCGGGTAACCTGCATCTTCACAGGTATTAAGATTTCACCGAGTCTGCTGTCGAGACAGCGCCCAAATTATTATACCATTCATGCGCGTCAGAACTTACCTGACAAGGAATTTCGCTACCTTAGGACCGTTATAGTTACGGCCGCCGTTCACTAGGGCTTCGATTCAAAGCTTCGCTTGCGCTAACCTCTCCTCTTAACCTTCCAGCACTGGGCAGGCATCACCTCATATACATCGCCTTGCGGCTTAGCATAAAGCTATGTTTTTGCTAAACAGTTACTTGGGCCTCTTCACTGCGACCTGCTTTCACAGGCACTTCTTCTTGCGAACTTACGAAGTAATTTTGCAGAGTTCCTTAACAACAGTTAACTCGCTCACCTTAGGATACTCTCCTTGACCACGTGTGTCCGTTCTCGGTACGGGCCATATATACTTAAGCTAGCAACTTTTCTCGAGACAGCGCATCACCAACTTCACTACTAGGACGAATCCGTTTGTTCCCCATCACATCTTCCCTTAACGCTA
The DNA here is from genome assembly GCA_900540365.1 of uncultured Mollicutes bacterium. Lineage (GTDB taxonomy): Bacteria > Bacillota_I > Bacilli_A > RFN20 > CAG-826 > Onthovivens. Next base: position 85,715 of record UQFN01000004.1, on the reverse strand, counting down.
GAGAGATTTGCTACCCTAGCAGGTACCTTGCTTAGTCCGGAATCCAATAACCGGTATGGCTAGCTCCATCTGTCATTACATCGCATATATACGGGTGCAGGAATATCAACCTGCTATCCATCGACTACGCTTTTCAGCCTCGCCTTAGGACCCGACTAACCCAGGGAGGACGACCCTTCCCCTGGAAACCTTAGTCTAATGGTGTGTATGATTCTCACATACAATCGTTACTTACACCGGCATACTCACTTCTTAGCAGTCCACCACTCCTTTCGGTGTAGCTTCGCCCCACTAAGAACGCTCCCCTACCACTTATAGAAACTATAAATCCGTAATTTCGGTATTACGCTTAGCCCCGGTAAATCTTCGGCGCAAAGGCACTCGACTAGTGAGCTGTTACGCACTCTTTAAATGATGACGGCTTCTAGGCCAACATCCTAGTTGTTTATGCATCTTCACATCCTTCAACACTTAGCGTAAATTTAGGGACCTTAATTGACGGTCTGGGCTGTTTCCCTCTTGAGCATGAAGCTTATCCCCCACACTCTGACTGCCTGGATAAAATTAATGTAATTCGGAGTTTGATTGAGCTTGGTATCGCTAGATGCGACCCGCGATCATTCAGTGCTCTACCTTCACTAATCACTTACCAGACGCTAGCCCTAAAGCTATTTCGGGGAGAACCAGCTATCTCCCAACTCGATTGGAATTTCTCCCCTATCCACAAGTCATCCGCGGGCGTTTCAACGAACGTCGGTTCAGTCCTCCAGTGGGTCTTACCCCACCTTCAACTTGCTCATGGATAGATCGTCGGGTTTCGGGTCTATATCATCGTACTAATTCGCCCTATTCAGACTCGCTTTCGCTACGGCTCCGTTTCTTCAACTTAACCTCGCACGATAATAAAACTCGCCGGTTCATTCTTCAATAGGCACGCCATCACCCATTAACGGGCTCTGACTTTTTGTAAGCATACAGTTTCAGATTCTTTTCACTCCCCTCCCGGGGTTCTTTTCACCTTTCCTTCACAGTACTGGTTCACTATCGGTCACTAGCTAGTATTTAGTCTTACGGAGTGGTCTCCGCGCATTCCGACAAGGTTCCACGTGCCTCGCCGTACTCTGGAATTCACTAAGTGGTTATACAAGTTTATATACGGGGCTCTCACCCTCTTTGGCAGGCCTTCCCAGACCTTTCTACTGTCATATAACTCTACTACAACGTGCTCCTAACCCCAACTCAAGGTTGGTTTGGACTGTTCCGCTTTCGCTCGCCGCTACTTACGGAATCGATTAATCTTTCTTTTCCTCTAGGTACTAAGATGTTTCAATTCCCTAGGTGTGCCTTCAATCGGTACAAATACCGATGATGATATATCTTAATATATCGGGTTCCCCCATTCAGAGATCGACGGATCATAGCTTACACCAGCTCCCCATCGCTTATCGCAGGTAGTCGCGTCTTTCATCGCCTTCTAGTGCCAAGGCATCCACTGTACGCCCTTATTAACTTAACTTCGAAAATTTTAGGTTTACATTTGTGTCTTAACGATCAATATGTTAATTCGCAATTTTATTGATTACTCAATGATTTCTTTTGCTTTTAACAGAAAGAACATGTTTTATTAAATATCTAGTTTTCAAAGAACAATTTTTAAGAGAATTCTATTCCCTCAAAACAAAACAGATGATTTTACAACGCCAATTCGAATAAAATCTAGAAAAATATAGGTTTTATTAATTACACATCGACTTACTTCAGCCGATTTTCTTTCTCCATAGAAAGGAGGTGATCCATCCCCACGTTCCCGTAGGGATACCTTGTTACGACTTAACCCCAATCACTAGTCCTACCTTAGGCGTCTCCCTCCTTGCGGTTAGGATAACGACTTCAAGTATTACCAGCTCTCATGGTTTGACGGGCGGTGTGTACAAGCCCCGAGAACGTATTCACCGCGACATGGCTGATTCGCGATTACTAGTAATTCCAACTTCATGGAGTCGAGTTGCAGACTCCAATCCGAACTGAGATCGGCTTTATGGGATTTGCTCCGGCTCGCGCCATTGCGTCTCTTTGTACCGACCATTGTAGCACGTGTGTCGCCCAGGACATAAAGGGCATGATGATTTGACGTCATCCCCACCTTCCTCCGGTTTAACACCGGCAGTATCCCTAGAGTTCCTAACTTAATAATGGCAACTAAGGACGAGGGTTGCGCTCGTTGCGGGACTTAACCCAACATCTCACGACACGAGCTGACGACAACCATGCACCACCTGTGTGAGCTATAACTATGACTCTATTTCTAGAGCTTTTAACTCCATGTCAAGCCCTGGTAAGGTTCTTCGCGTAGCGTCGAATTAAACCACATGCTCCACTACTTGTGCGGGACCCCGTCAATTCCTTTAAGTTTCAATCTTGCGATCGTACTTCCCAGGCGGATTACTTAATGCGTTAGCTTCAGCACTCCCTAACGGGAATATTTAGTAATCATCGTTTACGGCACAGACTACTAGGGTATCTAATCCTATTTGCTCCCTGTGCTTTCGTGACTGAGCGTCAGTATTGTGCTGGTAAGCCGCCTTCGCCACTGGTATTCTTCCATATATCTACGCATTTCACCGCTACACATGGAGTTCTACTTACCTCTCACATACTCTAGTCTACCAGTTTTTGAAGCGAGAATGGGTTAAGCCCATCGATTTGACCTCAAACTTAATAGACCGCCTGCTCACTCTTTACGCCCAATAATTCCGGATAACGCTTGCAACCTACGTATTACCGCGACTGCTGGCACGTAGTTAGTCGTTGCTTATTCAAAAGGTACTATCAAACTAAGGTCATTACCTACCCTAGCCATTTATCCCAAATAAAAGAGTTTTACAATCCGAAGACCTTCATCACTCACGCGGCGTTGCTCGATCAGGGTTGCCCCCATTGTCGAAAACTCCCTACTGCTGCCTCCCGTAGGAGTATGGACCGTGTCTCAGTTCCATTGTGGCCGATCACCCTCTCAGGTCGGCTACTGATCCTCGCCTTGGTGGGCTATTATCTCACCAACTAGCTAATCAGACGCAGGCTCATCAATCAGCGATCCGAAAGGACCTTTTATAATAAGGAATTGCACCTTATTACGTATTACGGTATTAGCCAGACTTTCGTCCGGGTATCCCCAACTGAAAGGTAGATTACCAACGTGTTACTCACCCGTTCGCCACTCGATTAGCAAGCTAATCTCGTTCGACTTGCATGTATTAGGCACGCCGCCAGCGTTCATCCTGAGCCAGGATCAAACTCTCAAAAATTTGTATTCTAGTTCAAAATTATTCTGGTTTAAAAATTAAATTAATTGACGTTGTTTTGTTTGTACATCTGTTTTGTTTTCAAAGATCTCATCGCGCATTTACTCTCGTAAATTTTAAGTCGTTTTCGACTGCGCATTGTTAATACTACTACCATTATTTTTTTAAGTCAAGCAGTTTTTTTAATTTTTTTTAATTTTTTTAAACTCTTAACTTTTTTTACTTTAATCCCTTCTGCCAACAAAATATAAGACAATATAAAGGATTCTTATAAATAAATAAATGAAGTCAGTATATAAACTAGTAGCAAAATATAATGCTAAGTTTGTATGAATTACTATACCACTATTAATAACCTTTTTCAAACGATTTATATCAATAATTACATAAATCATTAAAATTAATATAAATACTGCCTCTACAATCCAATAAAATGTTGCAAAATATGTGTATGTTGACTCGCTACCAAAAAATAAAAAAGGTAATAAAAATAAATTAACCATGGCCATTACAAAATAAGCAAACATTAAACCAATTAATATTGTCCAAAAGATTCCTATCTTATCACCAATAAAAAATCCAACACCAGCTAAAAATAAAAACATTAAAGCTGTAATTAAAAAGGCAACACCAATTACATAAGGATTTTCTATAGCAAAGACTACCCCACTTAAAAGTAAACCCATACATATTGAATACAAAACAAAAGGTACAACTAAACTATGTCCTTCCTTAAATGCCTTAATATTAATAATAAAAGGTAAAATAAAAATACCTATTCCACCAACACACATAAGAACAATTGAAGCTGTATAATAAGTATCTGGATTAAATCTAACTAAATAATATAAAAGTGAAGAAACTCCAATAGTGACAGCAGCTGTTATTAATAATGCTAAACCAAAAAATAAAAAAACTTTTGCATAAGATAATTTAGCACTTACTTCTTTTGCGTTAACAACATTAGATTGATTCTCAAAGGTATCATACATATAACTTACCTCCTTGTAGTAATTATTTTTTCACAATTTACATTTTTTGTATATATTATCTTATATATATAAAAAAGACCAGTTTTTAAAAGTCAATAAACTTTCAAAAAATTGGTCTTTTATTTTAAATTTAAATTAAAGAAGATTTGTTAATAATTCTTTATAACTATTAACATCTAAACTAGCTCCGCCTACTAAAGCTCCGTCGATATTATCACAATATAAATATTCTTTAATATTGTTAGGTTTAACGCTTCCTCCATAAAGAATTCTTACTTTGTTGCTAGTCTTAGTATCGTATAAATCTTTAATAGTTTTACGGATAAATTTACAAACATCTTCAGCGATTTCTTTTGAAGCGTTTTTACCAGTTCCAATTGACCAAATAGGTTCATAAGCAATAACTACTTTTGCTGCATCTTCTTTTGAAACATCTTTAAAACCTTTAATGATTTGTTCTTTAACAAACTCTTTAGTTTTTCCTTCTTCGTAAGTTTCTAAAGATTCACCACAACAATAAACTGGAACCATATTATTTTTTAATAAAGCAAGAATTTTTTTATTACAAGCTTCACTAGTTTCATTATAATAAGTTCTTCTTTCGCTATGGCCAATAATGCACCAAGTAATACCAAGGTCAAGTAACATTGGAATTGAAACTTCACCAGTATAAGCTCCATGATCTAATTCGTGACAATTTTCAGCTCCAACAATTAAACTATTTTTTAAAATCTTTTTAACTGGAGCTAAATCGATATAAGGAACGCAAATTCCCATATCAACTTTATTTTGTTTAGCAAGTTTCCCTAAATCCTTTGCATTTAAAGCAAATTCTTTAGCTTCGGAAACTGTTTTGTTCATTTTCCAGTTTCCAAGTAAAAGTTTTCTTCTCATTAATTAATCCTCAATAACATCAATTCCTGGAAGATGGCCATCATTTTCAATCATTTCAAGAGATGCTCCACCACCAGTTGAAACGTGTGAGAATTTATCAGCAAATCCAAATTGTTTAGCAGCAGCTGCACTATCACCACCACCAATTACACTAAAGCAATGTTTATTTTCACTAATTGCTTTACAAACTCCAATTGTACCAGCAGCAAAATCTTTATTTTCAAAAACACCCATTGGTCCATTCCAGAAAATAACTTTAGCTTTTGCAATTTCTTTAGCATATAAATTAACAGTATCTGGTCCAATATCTAATCCTTCAAAACCATCTGGAATTTCTCCACCTTTAACAGTTTCAATTACAGTATAGTTTTCAAAAGCATCTGCACAGACTGTATCGATTGGTAAAACAATTTTACCTGATTCATAACATTTTGAAGCATATTCTAATTGATCATCTTCACATGGAGATGTACCGATATGTTTTCCTAATGCTTTTAAGAAAGTATAAGCCATTGCTCCACCAATTAAAATTTTGTCGCATTTTTTTAATAATGAATCGATAACTTTAATTTTATCACTGACTTTAAATCCACCTAAAATTGCAATATAAGGATGTTCATTAGCAGTTACACATTTTGATAAATTAGTAACTTCTTTTTCCATTAAGAAACCAAGAGCACATGGTTTACCTTCTTTCTTTAAAATTTCAGGAACACCATAAGTTGAAGCATGAGCTCTATGAGCACTTCCAAAAGCATCCATTACAAATACATCGAAATTACTTGCCCAATCTGCACTTAAAGCAGGATCGTTTTTACTTTCACCTTTTTCATAACGAGTATTTTGAACAAGTAAAACTTCTCCATCTTTTAAATTATTGATTGCTTCTTTTAATTTTGCTCCACTAGTTGCTTCGGAAAAATAAACATTTACTGGAGCTAAAAGTTCTTTTAAACGTGGATAAACATACATCATGTTGTTTTTCTCTTTTTGAGCGTTTATTTCTTCATCTGTAGCTTTTCCCCATTTAATTTTTCCAAGATGTGAAAATAAAACAACACGAGCATTCTTAGATAATAATTCTTTGATTGTTGGTAAAGCACTAACTACACGGTTATCATCTCTAATTTCAGTTCCTTTTAAAGGGACGTTAAAATCAACTCTAACCATGACTTTTTTGCCACTTAAATTACCTAAATCTTTAATTGTATGCATGAATAATCTCCTTTTTAGATATAAAGAGGCCTAGATAACTAGACCTCAAATTATTTTAAATAAAATTACTTTAATTCAGCAAAGTATTTGATTGTTCTAACCATTTGGCTAGTGTATGAATTTTCATTATCATACCAAGCAACGACTTGAACTTGATAAGTATTATCATCAATTTTAGTAACCATTGTTTGAGTTGCATCAAATAATGATCCATAAGTAATTCCAATAATATCACTTGAAACAAGAGGTTCTTCAGTATATCCAAATGAAGCACTACTTGCTTTCTTCATAGCTGCATTGATGCCTTCAACTGTAACATCTTTTCCTTCAACAACAGCAACAAGAATTGTAGTTGAACCAGTTGGAACAGGTACTCTTTGAGCACTTCCGATTAATTTACCATTTAATTCAGGAATAACTAATCCAATAGCTTTTGCAGCACCAGTTGAATTAGGAACAATATTAACAGCAGCAGCTCTTGCTCTTCTTAAATCACCTTTTCTATGTGGTCCATCAAGAACCATTTGGTCACCAGTGTAAGCATGGACTGTTGTCATAATTCCGCTCTTGATAGGAGCATATTTATTTAAAGCATTAGCCATAGGTGCTAAGCAGTTTGTTGTACAGCTAGCAGCACTAATAATTGTATCTTCTGGTTTTAAAGTGTGTTCATTAACACTATAAACGATTGTAGGAAGATCTTTTCCAGCTGGAGCACTAATAACAACTTTTTTAGCTCCTGCTTTTAAGTGAGCACTTGCTTTTTCTTTTGAAGTGTAAAAACCTGTACATTCTAAGACGACATCAACATCAAGTTCACGCCATGGTAAATTAGCAGCATCTTTTTCACTATAAATTTTGATTTCATCTCCATCAACAACAATTGATGATTCTTTAGCTTCAACTTTATCAGCTAATGCATATCTACCTTGAGCTGAATCGTATTTTAATAAGTGAGCTAACATTTTTGGATCAGTAAGATCGTTAATTGCAACAATTTCATATCCTTTTGCTCTAAACATTTGTCTGAAAGCCAAACGTCCGATTCTACCAAATCCGTTAATTGCAACTTTAATTGCCATATTTCTAGTTTCCTCCTTTAGAAATTTTTAACGACATTATTATATACTTTTTTATATAAATATAAAACAATTTAACAAAATTCTTTTTTATTTTAATTTCTACTTAATTTAAAGGCTTTTTAAGTTAAATAAACTTTTAAAAAGTCCTTATTTTTCAAAAAAAGCCTGCAAAACTAAAACATTTTTTTAAAATTCGTTATATTTTATTAATTTCTAATTCACCATTTTTATAAGTGCATAAATATGGTGTATTTACTTTTAATTCTTCATTTATAATTTTTTTAGCAAGAATTGTTTCAATATTATGTTGAATAAATCTTCTTAAAGGACGCGCTCCAAACTCTTCATCAAAAGCACTATCAATCACATAATGCACAACACTTTCATCAAAAACAATTTTATAATATTCATCACTAAGACGTTTAGAAAAGTCATCAAGCATTTTCTTAGCAATCTTAATTTGAACATCTTTAGTTAAGAAATTAAAGTAAACAATTTCATCAATACGGTTCAAAAATTCAGGTTTGAAGTAACTATGTAATAGTTTATCAACTCCAGCTTGATTTCCTTTTAAAATTTCTTCACTACCTAAATTACTAGTCATAATAATGATAGTATTTCTAAAATCAACTACTCTTCCTTGAGAATCTGTTAATCTTCCATCATCCATAATTTGTAATAAAACATTATAAACTTCAGGATTAGCTTTTTCGATTTCATCAAATAAGACTATTGAATAAGGATTTCTTCTAACTGGCTCAGTTAATTGTCCACCTTCTTCATAACCAACATAACCTGGAGGAGCTCCAAGTAAACGTGAAACACTAAATTTTTCCATATATTCACTCATATCAATTCGAATAATATGAGTTTCACTATCAAACAAAGCTTCAGCTAAAGCTTTAGCAACTTCAGTTTTACCAACTCCAGTAGGTCCTAAAAATAAGAAACTACCAATTGGACGATTTTGATCTTTAATACCTGCTCTTTGACGTAAAATCGCATCACTAACAAGATTGATTGCTTGATCTTGTCCAATTACTCTTCTTTTTAAAACATTATTAAGATTTAATACTCTTTCTTTATCGCCTTTAATAATCCTAGAAACAGGAATATTTGTCATTTTACTGACAATACTAGCAATATTTTCTTCAGTAATTTCATCACTTAACAATTTTTTAACATCTTTAGAAGAATTTTCAATTATTTCTAATTGATTTTTAACATTAGGAATTTCTTTATATTGAATTTCACTAGCTCTTTTAAAATCTCCACGGTTATAAGCTTGATTTAATTCAAAGTTTAAACTTTCGAGCTTATTTTTATAAGATTTAGCATTTTCAATATCAATTTTTTCTTTTTGCCATTTAGCAGTTAGTTTTTCACTTTCTATTTGTAAATTTGAAAGTTCATCTTTTAACTTATTTAATCTCACTTTAGATTGTTCATCTTTTTCTTGTTCAAGAGCAAGTTTTTCAATTTCAAGTTGTCTAATTTTACGATTCACATCATCAAGTTCACTTGGCATTGATTCAATTTCTACTCTTGTTTCTGCACAAGCTTCGTCAATTAAATCAATCGCTTTATCAGGCAAAAAACGATTAGTTATATATCTAACACTATAATTTACTGCTGCAACTAAAGCGTTATCAGTAATTTTTACACCGTGATGTGATTCAAAACGGTCTTTTAAACCTCTTAATATTGATAAAGTATCTTCTTTAGTAGGTTCACCAATCATTACTGGTTGGAATCTTCTTTCAAGAGCGCGATCTTTTTCAATATATTCACGATATTCATTAAGAGTTGTTGCTCCTATACAATCAATTTCTCCTCTAGCAAGCATTGGTTTAAGCATATTAGAAGCATCCATTGCACCTTGAGTTCTTCCAGCTCCAACAATTAAATGGATTTCATCAATAAACATAATAATTTTATGATTACTTTCTTTAACTTTATTTAAAACTGCTTTGAGTCTTTCCTCAAATTCACCTTGATATTTTGCTCCGGCGATTAAAGAACCCATATCGAGTTCAAAAATTTCTTTATCTTTTAAAGTTAAAGGAACATCGTTTGAAACTATACGTTGTGCTAAACCTTCAATAATTGCTGTTTTACCAACACCAGGTTCACCTAAAAGGATAACATTATTTTTTGTTTTTCTTGCTAATACAGTAATGATTTTACGAATTTCTTCATCTCTACCAATTACTGGATCAACTTTATTTTTCTTGACTTCATCGGTTATATTTCTTCCAAATTTTTCAAGAATATTTTCATCATTTTGATAATCTTGCATTCCGTTCATATTCATAATTTTGTCCTCCTTTTCATTAAGTATTATAAATCATTTTTAGCACTTGTCAACTGAGAGTGCTAAAATTTTTTTATTTATTATTTTCTTTTTGATTAAAAGAAATCTATAATTACTTTTAGGAGGAAAATTGATGAAAAAACAAAGTGTATATCAAATAGTTGAGTCAATATTACTAATTATTGTTGGAGTATTAATTGCCTGTTCGATTATTCAACAAAGTATTCTTGAATACTTACTTGCAACAGCTATTTTAGTCTTCGGATTATTTTTGGTAGTTCGCTCTTTATTATTAACAAAGTCAATTACTTTATTATTGCCTTTAGGAATTTTAGGTGCAATTTTAGTTGGACTAGGTATTGCTATATTTGCTAAATATATCACTCCAGTTGCTATCTTAATTCAAATAATTATTGTCGCAATTACTACTATTGGTGCATTATTTATAGTTGATTCTTTAATTAGATTTGTAAGAAAAAATTATAATGTTGCAATTGCTGAACTTGTTATTGGATTAATCTTATTAGCTTTTGGTTTAATGTTCATCTTGTGGGATGATTTTAGAACATATCTTTGGGTAATCTTTGGTGTCTTATTAGCAATTTATGGTGTCTATTGTTTAATTATTACTTTAATAAAATTAAAAAAATAATTGACTTTTACAGGCTTTTTTACAAAAATATCTATTTTTATAATTAAACGCTCATACTAATTGAGCGTTTTTTTATTAATATTTATAGTACTTATTTTTCAGTAAAGAAAGCAATTATATTAACAATCTTAAATAGAAAATATAGGAAGATACGCGGCATTTAAGTTTAACTTCTAATTATTTTATAGGATTAAATGCTTTTAAATTAATTGTTTTAATCAATTTAAAATCTTATGTGATCTTTTTAATATTAGAAAATCATGGGATTAAAATATGTGAAATTTCAATAAAAAGTGTCTAAAAGTTCATTAAAAATAAAAAAATCTGATACTTTGTAAGTATCAGATTAATCTTTTTATGATGGCGGAGTAAGAGAGACTCGAACTCTCGCACGCCTTGCGACGTCTACTTCCTTAGCAGGGAAGCCCCTTCACCAACTTGGGTATTACTCCAGCAATTGTGCTTTTCTATATTAGCAAATTTCTTAAATTTATACAATTACTTTTTATTTAGGAACTAGGAACGATTCCCTAGTTCCTAAACTAATTATTCAAGTTCGAAGACACCGGTATAAAGTTGATAATACATTCCTTTTTGCTTAATTAAGTCTTCGTGAGTACCTCTTTCAATTATTCGACCATGGTCAAGAACCATGATTGCTTCAGCATCTTGAATTGTTGAAAGTCTATGAGCAATTAAGAAGACAGTCTTTCCTTTCATTAAATTTTCCATGCCTTTAAGAACAATTTGTTCAGTACGGGTATCAATTGAGGATGTAGCTTCATCAAGAATTAATACAGGACATCCACTTACAGCCGCTCTAGCAATTGATAGTAATTGAGCTTGTCCTTGAGAAATTGAAGATCCATTTCCTTTAATATATGTGTTATATCCTTGAGGTAATCTAGAAATAAATGAATCAGCATTAGCAAGTTTAGCAGCTGCGATACATTCTTCATCAGTAGCATCTAAGCGACCAAAACGAATATTATCCATAATAGTTCCACTAAATAAATTGGTATCTTGCAAAACCATACCTAAAGATTTTCTTAAATCTTTTTTCTTTATTTTATTAATATTAATTCCATCGTAACGAATTTTTCCATCAGCGATATCGTAAAATCTATTAATTAAATTAGTAATGGTTGTTTTTCCAGCACCAGTTGCTCCAACAAAAGCGATTTTTTGTCCTGGTTTAGCATATAAAGAAACATCATGTAAGACAATCTTATTTGGAACATATCCAAAATCAACATTAAACATTCTAATATCACCTTGTAATAAAGTATATGTAATTGTGCCATCTGCTTGATGAGGATGTTTCCAAGCCCATAAAGTATGTTCTTTACGAGAACATTCAACAATATTTCCGTTTTCATCGTATTTACCCATAACTAAAGTAACATAACCATTATCAACTTCAACTTCTTCATCTAAAAGTTCATAAACTCTTGAAGTTCCTCCTATTGCCATAGCAATTGGATTAATTTGGTTTGCAACTTCACTAACGTTATTAGTAAATTGTCTAACCATTGGTAAGAAGCTAACAATAATACCAATTGAAATTGTTTCATCTACGTGGTAACCAGTAATATCTAAACTTGGAACGTCAAAAATAAATAAAATAGTAGCTACAACTGCGATAATGATGTAAAGAAGGTTACCAATATTACCCATAATAGGCATTAAAATATTTGCAAATTTATTAGCATCTCTGCTAACAGTTTGTAAATCAGTAATATATTTTTCAAAATCTTTTTTACATTCTTCTTCATGAGTAAATGATTTAATTACTTTTAAGCCATGCATCATTTCTTCTACATAACCTTCTTCCTTAGCAAGCACAGCTTGTTGAGCACGGAAGTTTTTAGCACTTCTTCCACCAATATTTTTAGTAACAAATACCATTGCAACTGCTCCAACAATTACTATTAAAGATAAGTAAACAGAAGAATAAAGCATAATAACAAAAATTGAAATAAAAGTTACTCCACAAATTAAAATAGTTGTAATTGATTGAGATAAAAGTTGTCTAATTGTATCAACATCGTTAGTAAATGTTGACATAATTTCGCCTTTATCATGTGTATCAAAATATTTAATTGGTAAATCTTGCATGTGATCAAATAATCTACATCTTAATTCATGCATATATTTTTGAGCACATCTAGCAGTAATTTGAGAATAAGTAAATCCACCAATTAAAGATATTAAATAAGAAGAAACTAATATAATTAAAAATAAATTGAATTGATCTTTAATTACATCAAAAGAACCGGCTTTAATTGCTTCAGCAATTAAATTTGTAACTCTTTGAATCATTAAAGGAGCTACAATTGCTCCAAGTGCAGAAAGAAAAACACATAAAGTAGCAATCGTTAAAGCAACTGGATGAGCTTTGTAATAATCTACAATACATCTAATAAGAACATGTTTTTTCGATTTCATATTAGTGAGCGCCTCCTATTCTATTTTGAATTTCAAATACTTCTTGATAAATTTTATTATTTTTCAAAAGTTCATCATGAGTTCCAATACCATTAATTTCACCATTATCCATAACGATAATCATATCAGCGTCTTGAACTGATGAAACTCTTTGAGCAATAATAATTTTTGTAATATTAGGTAAATAGTCTTTAAATCCTTTGCGAATGAAAGCATCAGTTTTTGTGTCTACAGCACTTGTTGAATCATCAAGAATTAATACTTTAGGATTTTTTAATAAGGCTCTAGCAATACAAAGTCTTTGACGTTGACCGCCAGAAACATTTACTCCACCTTGTTCAATCCGTGTATCATATTTGTCAGGAAAAGTTTCAATAAATGAATCTGCTTGTGAAATTTGACAAGCTTTAATAATTTCTTCATCTGTCGCATTTGCATTTCCCCATCTAAGATTGTCTTTGATAGTTCCTGAAAACAAAACATTCTTTTGGAGAACCATAGCGACATTATCACGTAAGGTTTTAATGTCATATTCTTTAACATCTACTCCACCAATTTTAACGCTACCAACACTAGCATCATAAAATCTTGATAATAAATTAACTAATGTTGATTTAGATGATCCAGTTCCACCGATAATACCAACAGTTTGTCCATTTTTAATATGTAAATTAATATTTGCCAAAGCATATTTTTCAGCTTCAGGTTTATATTTAAAAGAGACATTTTCGAAATCAATATTTCCGTTTTTGACTTCATAAATTGGATTATCATTATTTTTAATTGAAGGTACTTCAGTTAAAACTTCATAAACACGGTTAATTGCTGGAACGGCCATAATAATCATAAACATAACCATGGCAACCATCATTAACGAGGATAAAACTTGAGCAGAATATGTAATCATCGATGAGATATTAGCAACTCCAAAAGTATTATCGACGATACCAAAAGCGATTCCTTCGTTAATAGCTAAAATACTTCCACAAAATAAAATCAAACACATTGATAAATACATAACTGCTTGCATTGATGGATTTATAGCACTCATTAATTGTTCAACTTTTTGGAAACCTTTGCCCATAATTCCAGATTGTTCTTTAAATTTTTCTTTTTCATAATCTTCACGAGCATAAGTTTTAACAACTCTCATTCCGTGAACATTTTCTTCGGTTAATTCGTTCAAATCATCGTATTTTCTAAATAATTTAACAAACAATTTGGTAGCTGCAGGAATAAGCAATCCTAAAATAATTACAATAAATGGAATTGTAATTAAGAATATCCAACTTATCTTTGTAGCAACTACTAAAGACATTACAAATGAGAATATGAACATAAATGGTGCTCTTACAGCAATTCTAATCATAAGCATAAAAGCTAATTGAATATTACCTATATCAGTAGTTTGACGAGTAATCAAAGATGAAGTTGAAAATTTATCAATATTATTAAATGAAAATGAAACAATCTTTTTAAATTCATCACTTCTTAAATTTTTAGCAAATCCAGCACTTGCAATAGCGCTCATTCTACCAGCAATAATTCCACAAACTAAAGATAAAATTCCTAAAACAAACAATATTGATCCATATAAGATGACGTTCATTAAAGCATCATGTTTTAAGACATCTGTAACTTCAGCACCTATAAATCCTTCCAATACATCGATTAAACACATCATTACATATGGGATTATACATTCGATAATAGTTTCGCCAAGAATGAATCCAATAGATAAAAAAGCATACTTCTTGTACTCTCTTGTTGAACGAAGCAAGTATCTAAATTTGTGAATAAAATTTAATTTACTTTCTTTTTTCTTCATATATTCCTCCCTTATCAATCATTAAAGTCTTCTCCTCCTAAATTAGAAATCATCGTATTCATAACATTTAAAAAAACTTCAAATTCTTCTTTTGTAATGTTTTGAGTAACAACTTTTTCCAATTCAAGACCAATAGAACTAGTTTTCTCATGGATATCAAGGCCTTTTTTAGTTAAAACTATTTGTTTAGCTCTTGAATTAGATGAATCAATTCTTTTAATTAATTCATTGTTTTCCATTGCAATAAGAATCTCGCACATTCCAGATTTTGAAGAATTAAATAATTTTTCTAAATCTTTTTGAACTGTTTCAATATTATTAGATGATCTTAAATATAAAATATGTAAAATTCTACACTGAAAACCACTAAATCCGAATTCTTTGGCTTTGTTATTCCATTCGCGTCGAATATAGTTAAATAAGATTCTAATTTTTCTTAATGCAATGCCTTCCATAATTAACTTAGTTCGTATCCGAACTATTGTATTATAAAAGGAACTTTTTATATTGTAAAGAAAAAACTTTATATTTTTTAAAATAAAAATTTTAAAGTGTTTTAGAAATAAAAAATATCCTTTTTTGACAAAAAAGTCTGCAAATTAAGGATATTTTATTAAATTTAATAAGCTCTAGCAAACAAAACTACATATTTTGCTTTTTTACCACACACTGGGCAAGTATCATCAAAAGCAATTTGATCAAAAGGAATACAGCGTGCTGTTGCTTGATACAATTCTTTAATTTTATCTTCACAAATTTGCTCGCCACACCACATCATTTTGGCATATCCGCCTTGATCTAAAGCACTTTTTAATTCCTCTAATGAGTGAACTTCATGTATATTATTTAATAAGAAATTTAATGCTTTTTTATACATTAAATCATGAATATTATTAAGTTCATCTTTAATTTCATCAAGTAAGTTATCAAGTTTAACAAATTTCTTTTCATGATCAACTCTTCTAACTAAAACACATTGCTCTTTTTCAAGATCTTTAGGGCCTATTTCAATTCTTAAAGGAACACCTTTCATTTCGTATTCACTAAATTTCCATCCTGGTGTTTTATCTGAATCATCAAGTTTTACTCTATAATTAGCCTTTTCTAACAACTCTTTAACTTCTTTACATCTTTTTAAGACACCAGGTTTAGCAATTTGAATTGGAACTATAACAATTTGTGTTGGAGCTACAAATGGAGGTAAAACTAATCCATTATCGTCTCCATGAACCATAATAATACTTCCAATTAAACGAGTTGATACTCCCCAACTAGTTTGATATGGATTTTTTAATTTACCATCTTTATCCAAATATTCGACTCCAAAAGCCTTAGCAAATCCATCACCAAAATAGTGGGTAGTGCCACTTTGAAGCGCTTTTCCATCATGCATTAAAGCTTCTATTGAATATGTCTCAAGTGCTCCAGCAAATTTTTCCTTATCTGTTTTTCTTCCTTTCATAAATGGTATAGCAAGTAAGTCTTTTCCCATTTTGTCGTATATTTCAAGCATTTTTAATGCTTCTTCTTTTGCTTCGACACTAGAAGCATGCATTGTATGGCCTTCTTGCCATAAAAATTCACTTCCTCTTAAAAATGGACGAGTTGTTTTTTCCCATCTAACAACGCTACACCATTGATTATATAATTTAGGCAAGTCACGATAACTCTTAATAATATGAGCATAGTGATTTGTAAATAAACATTCGCTGGTTGGACGAATAATTAAACGATCTTGAATTTCTTCTTTTCCACCAATTGTAGCAATTAAAGTTTCAGGAGCAAATCCTTCAACATGCTCTTTTTCTTTATTAAATAAAGATTCATTAATAACTAGTGGCATATAAACATTTTCGTGTCCTGTTTTCTTAAATTCTTTGTTTAAATAATTTTGTATTTCTTCCCAAATAGCATAGCCATAAGGACGATATATAATAAAGCCTTTAACTTCACTATAATCCATTAATTCAGCTTTTTTACAAACATCAGTATACCATTGAGCAAAATCTACATCTCTACTTGTAATTTCTTTATTTTTAATTTCCATAATAACCTCCATTATTTATGCATATTTAATAATTTTCTAGATATTTTTTTATCAAGCGGCAGCAGCATCGGGCTTTTCGGGCTTATGCATTCTGCACTAAAATATTCTAAGCCAGATTTAACTAAAAGCTCGATTGATTGCATGTTTAATCCTTCTATGCCAACCATAATAGCATCAAATTTAATTAATTTTTCAAGATATTGATGTGCTTTTAAAAATTCTTGAGAACTAACTTTAACATTATTTGGTAATAAAGCATTAAAAAAGAAATAATCAAAAATAGAATAAGTACTTCTTTTTAAAACGTAATCATTTGAAGTTAAATATAATCCTATTTCATATCCCTTATCTTTTAAATTTTTAATTCCTCGCATTAAATCTTCATCATCTTCTAAATCAATTAATTCTTTGCTAACAAAACATAAAATTAAATAGGCATTACTAATACCTGAAAAATGAGGAATGCTTCTAGTAGCATAGCCAATTTGATCAACAGAAACTTTAATCGCTAATTTTTGAGTAACATTTTCTTTTTCATTAATAAAAGTTGGGATAATTTTTCTAATAATTAAAGAAAAAAGATCTTTATCTAAGTCATACATTTTGGCAAATTTTTTAATTTCGTCTAAATCCTTAAAAATCGTATTAACAGGCTTAACAAAACTAAGATATCCCATATTAATAACGCGTTTATTTGCAATATGTACTAATGGCCTAAAATAGACTTCAAGATTTTGATTACGAATAAGACGATTAATTTCAGTACGATAACTTTGTTCTAAATCAAGTTTACCTTCATGATCAGGTTTATAAATAAAATATTTACGTTTGTAATCTAAATCCAAGTTAAAATATTTTTCTAAAACTAAATACGAATTATCATAATTTTTGTCTAAATCAGAAATTAAACTTGAAACTATATAAAAATCAAAGTTATTTAAATAACCTCTAATTTCTAAAATTTCAGATATTTTTTCTTTTATTTGATTGACATATCTAGGAAGCATGAAATTAGTAATACTGCGATCATCTATTAAACATAATTCCATTTTATTGTTTGTAAAATAAAAAAATGCATTATTTTTACTTAAAACCTTGTAGATTGCATCTAAAATTATTACTTTTATAAAATCTACATTATAAGTACTTAAAATATTTTCTTTTTTAATTAAACGAATTTCAAATAAACAACCTTTACTAAAAGCTCCTTTATCATACTTATTTTTGATTTCAGAAAGTTCATAATAATATTTGCTTTCATTACGTTTATTATTTTTACCAATTGTATCTGCAGGAGTATTTAATAATAATTCTGATTCAAAAAATAACGTTTTTTTACTTTTATCAATATAAGTACATAAAATTAATGTTTTTATGATACTTTTTTTGTTATCAAAATCTACAAAACTACCTGCAACTTTTACCATATTTTCATCAATATCAGGATCAATACTTCCATCAAGTAATCCTTGCATCCAGTTTTTAATTACGTTTTGTTCACTTTGTTCAAATAAATTTAAATATTCAACAAGTGATAATTTAAAGGATTTTCTTAAATTTTTTAAAGAAACAATACGAACTTCTTGGTTAAAAAAATCAACGATAATATTCTGCGACATATTATAACGGTGATTAATAATTTCTTTATTTTTCTTAGATATTTTCCAATCAAATAAAGTAATCCCAATTGTCAAAGTTATAAATAAAAACAAAGAAATTCCTAAAACAATGAAAGTAATTTCTTCAATACTTAAAAAAATAGTTTTAAACATAAAACTCATATATAAAAGTATATACTAAAAGTATATTCTTTTATAGTTTTTTAATTTTTTAAAAAAGATATTTTTTTATATAAATTTTATTTATAATTAAAAGGCTGGAGGAATACCCAAGTGGCTGAAGGGGATGGTCTCGAAAACCATTAGGAGTGAATAGCTCGCGAGGGTTCAAATCCCTCTTTCTCCGCCATTATTTAAAATAATAAAATTAAAAGGCTTTTAAAAAGCCTTTATTTTTATAAAAAAGTGTCTAAAACTCAACTATTTTTTAAAAATTAAATAAAAAGCACTATTTTCATAGTGCTTAATTATTTAATTAATTATTAATTAGTCAGCTAAAACTAATAATCTACGAGGGGCGTTATCGCCTCTTCTATTTTCGAGTTTTAATACTCTTAAATATCCGCCATTTCTATTTTCAAATCTTTTTGCTAAATCTGTAAATAATTTATCTAAAGCATCTACATCATTAACATCATATTTTTTAAGAACACTAGCAGCGAGTCTTTTACTATGTAAATCACCTTTTTTAGCATATGTAACTAAACGATCAAATTGGTGTATGACATCTTTGACCATACCAGTACAAACAGTTACTTTTTCATAAATAACTAGTTCAGTTACTAAATTTCTAACTTGACCTTTTTGTTTGCTACTTGTATATCCTGTCTTAAATCTGACACCACCTTTACCGTGGACGTTTTTTCTACCTGTTTGCATAATATATTACTCCTAACTTATTCACCTTTAGATTCTTTAAATGATAAGCCTTTTTCTTCAAGTTTATCTTTAACTTCTTTAAGGGATTTTTTACCTAAATTTCTAACTTTCATCATTTCTGCTTCAGTTTTTTGAGTTAATTCTAAGACATTAGCAATACCTGCTCTTTTTAAGCAGTTATAACTTCTGACACTTAAATCTAAATCTTCAACAGAATAATTTTCTTGTACTTCTTCTTTAACTTTTTCAGGATCTTTGAGTAAGTTTACGTCATCAACTTTAGCATTTAATTTTGTAAAGTTTTCAAAATAAGCCATTAAGATTCTACTACTTAAAGCAACAGCATCTTCTGGTTTAACTGAGCCATTAGTCCAAACTTCAAGAGTTAATTTATCATAATGTGAATCGTGTCCAACACGGGTTGGTTCAACAGTATAATTAACTCTAGTAACTGCACCAAAGTTACTATCAGTAGCAATTCCATGTAATGGCAAATCATTTAAAGTTTTATTTTGTTCACTTGTAACGTAACCTCTACCATTTTTAATGTATAAAGTAGCATGTAAATGACCACCTTCACTAATATGAGCGATTACTAAATCTTTATTAATTACTTCAAGACCTGTAGGAAGTTCAATGTCACCAGCGGTTAAAACTTTAGTTCCATCAACATCAATGCTAGCAATATAACTTTCATCAGCAATAGTGTCGCTTTTTAAAATTAAATCTTTTAAATTTAAAATAATTTGAACTAAATCTTCTTCGACTCCTGGTAAAGCTGTAAATTCATGAACTGCACCTTCAACTTCCACAGCGTAAACGCTAGTACCAGGTAAACTTGATAATAATACTCTTCTTAAAGCATTACCTAAAGTTGTACCAAAACCTCTTTCTAAAGGTTCACAAACTATACGAGCATAGTTTTCACTTGGATCTGAAATTGCTAATTTAAATTCGCATCTTTCAAAAGGACGTGCAATTTTAATTTCATTTTCCATCATCGATACCTCCTTAAATATTAACCGTGTGGGTGTTTTGGTGGACGGCAGCCATTATGTGGAATTGGAGTAGTATCAACAATTGAAGTAATGGTAAGTCCAGCTTGGCCAAGTGCTCTAATAGCACTTTCTCTACCAGCTCCTGGTCCTTTAACATCAACATCAACGGATTTAATTCCTTGTTCTACAGCAGCTTTTCCAGCAGCTTCAGCTGCACTTTGAGCAGCAAATGGAGTAGATTTTTTTGCTCCTTTAAAACCTAATACACCTGAACTGCTCCATGCAATTGCATTTCCTTGTTCATCGGTAATAGTGACAATTGTATTGTTAAATGAAGCGTGAATATGAGCAACACCTTTAGTATAAGCTCTTTTAATTTTCTTTTTTCTAGCAGTTTGTTTCTTAGCCATACTAATTCCTCCTATTTAACAGCTTCTTTCTTGTTAGCAATAGTCTTACGTGGACCTTTTCTAGTACGAGCATTAGTTTTTGTTCTTTGTCCTCTTACTGGAAGTCCTCTTCTATGACGAATTCCTCTATAACATCCAATTTCTTGAAGTCTTTTGATATTCATCATAACTTCACGTCTTAAATCACCTTCAACTTTATAGTGACTAACTTCATTTCTAATACGAGTTAATTCATCTTCAGTTAAATCCTTAACTCTTTTTTCACCATCAACTCTAGCAGCTTCTAAAATATCTTTTGCATGTGATGGTCCGATTCCATAAATGTAAGTTAAAGAAACTCTTACAACTTTCTCATTTGGAATATCAACACCGACAATACGTGCCATTTAATCGTTCCTCCTAAAATTAACCTTGTCTTTGTTTATGCTTTGGATTACTACAAATGACCATTACTTTTCCATGTCTTTTGATAACCTTGCATTTGTCACAAATTGGTTTTACTGAGGGTCTTACTTTCATAATGTTACCTCCTAATTACTTATGTCTAAAGACGATTCTGCCATTGTTTAAATCATAAGGCGATAGTTCGACGGTAACTTTATCACCAGCTAAGATGCGAATATAGTTCATTCGGATTTTACCTGAAACAGTGGCATGTATTACTACATCATTTTCGAGTTTTACCTTAAAATTTGTATTTGGTAGAACTTCAGTTACTATCGCTTCGACGGTTATTACATCTTGTTTTGCCATTAATTTGCATTCTCTCCTTCATCTAAAGTTAGAATTTCATAGCCAAGATCAGTTACTACGACCGTATTCTCGTAGTGGCTACATATTTTACCATCTTTGGTCTTTGCTGTCCATCCATCTTCTAAAATTTTTAAATCTTTCTTTCCTAAATTAACCATAGGTTCAATAGCAATAGTCATTCCTTTAACAAGTTTAGGACCATTACCACTATATACATTAGGAACAAAAGGATCTTCATGGACTTCCCTTCCAACTCCATGTCCAGCAAACAAGTCTGTTAAACTATATCCATAACTTGTTACATAACTTTCGATAGCTTTGGAAATATCCCCAATATGGTTTCCCGGTTTAACTTGTTCAACTCCTTTAAAAAAAGCTTCTTTAGTAACTTTAATTAATTGAAGAGCTTCACTTGAAACTTTTCCAACCGGAAAGGTACGTGCAGCATCAGCAGTATAACCATTTAAGGTTACTAGGACATCATAAGATACAATATCTCCTTCTTTTAAAATAATTTTCTTTGAAGGAATTCCATGTACTAAGGTGTCATTTACTGAGATGCAAATATGACCTGGGTAACCTTCATAATGATAACTAGAAGGTATTCCACCGCGACTGCGGATAAATTTATCCGCAATCTCGTCAAGTTCATATGTGGATTTACCTGGAAGAGTATTTTCTTTTAAGACTTTAAATAAGTCAATAATTACTTTTCCAGCTTCTTTTATTAAAGCAATTTCTCGATTTGATTTGATAATAATACTCATATCTAACCAATAATTGCATTTAAATCTTTTAATAATTCATCAAGATCTTTTACTCCACTAACTTCATGAAGTAAATTTTCTTTTGAATAATATTGAATTAAAGGTAAGGTATTTTGATGATATTCATGAAGACGAGCTTTTAAAGTTTCTTCGTTATCATCTTTTCTTTGAATGAGTTCTCCTCCACATAAATCGCAAACACCTTCTACTTTACTTGGCATGTTTTTAATGTGATAAGGAGCTCCACATACCTTACAAACTCTACGACCAGTAATTCTTTTAACTAAGACCTCTTCAGGAACTTCGATATTAATGACGTATTTTACTGGGCGAGCAAGTTCGTTACCGATTTCTTTTAATGCTTCAGCTTGATTAATAGTTCTTGGGAAACCATCAAGTAGATAGCCATCTTTACAATCATCTTTAGCTAAACGTTCTTTAACTAAACCAATCGTGACGCTATCAGGAACTAGAAGTCCTTTGGAAATGTAACTTGAAGCAAGTTCTCCTAAAGAAGTTTTATTTTTAATAGCTTCTCTAAACATATCCCCTGTAGAAATATGAGGGATATTATAGTAAGCACAAATACGTTTTGCATTTGTTCCTTTACCAGCTCCAGGAGCACCTAACAAAATAATGCTTTTCATTATTACATTCCTCCAATAACTTCATCATAACTTTTTCCGGCAACAAGACCGCTAATTTGATTTTTAAGCTCAAGAGCAACACCAACAACGATAATTAATCCAGTTCCACCAATTGCTAAACTTGAATCTTCTTTAAAGACAGTTAAAGTTAATACAACTGGTAAGGCACTAATGAATAATAAGCTCATTGCTCCAATAAAAGTTACACGGTTTAAAACTTTTTTAACATAACGTGCAGTTTCAACTCCTGGCTTAATTCCTGGAATATAACTACCATTTTTTTGGAAATTCTCTGCTAAACGGTCAGGATTAATTTGAAGATTAGCATAGAAATATGTAAATAATAAGATTAATACGAGATAAATCATTAATCCCCAAGGAACATAAACTCCTCCAGTATTAACTAATTGATTGTATTGAAATACTTTTAACCATTCAGCATTTAAAGCATCTGCACTAACAAAGCTTGCGATAACTGAAGGTGCCATCAAAATTGAACTAGCAAAGATTACTGGAATAACACCGGCACTATTAATTTTAATTGGTAAGAAGCTCGCTTTAGACATCTTTTCACTTCCACCACTTCTAGTTGCGTGTTGAACAGGAATCTTACGTTTACTTAACTCAATAAAGACAACGAAGCCAATAATTGCTATAAAGCAAGCAATATATAAGATAAATTCGAAAACTCCTTGCATTGCTAAGGCACTTCCTCTATTCCAATTTAATAAAATCCATTTATTAAAAGCGGTATAAATTTGATTTGGAAGGCTAGCAACAATACCAGCAAAGATAATGACAGAAATACCATTACCAACACCTTTAGAAGTTATTTGGTCACCAAGCCACATGACAAGCATTGCTCCAGCAACCATAATTGTAACTACGTAAGCATAATTAAGGAAGTTTTCTTCAAAAGCAAATGTAATCCAATTAGTATTTTTTGCAGTTTGAATAATTCCATAAGCTTGAACGGCCGCTAGCATTAAAGTTAAATAACGTGTGGCCATTTCAATTTTTTTACGACCATATTGCCCTTGCTTATTTAATTCACTTAAAGCAGGTAAAACATCCATGCTTAATAATTGAATAATAATTTGCGAGGTAATATATGGTGAAACTCCAAGAGCAAAAATTGAGAAGTTTTGTAAAGCGCCTCCTCCAAGTAAATTCATTAATGCAAAGACGTTATTAGTATCATCTAATACATCATTATTAATCGTAATACCTGGAGCAGTAATTGCAGCCCCGATTCTAAATACAAATAAAATCATTAACGTAAAGAATATACGACTAACGACTTCTTTGTTTTTAAATACTTGTAACAACTTCTTCATAAATTTTCTCTAATAAAGAATATTTTATTCCAAAATATTTGCTTTTGCACCTGCTTTATTTATACCTTCTAAAGCAGCTTTTGAAAATTTATTAGCTGTAATTGTAACTTTCTTAGTTAATTTACCATTACCTAATACTTTTAATCCATCAAGTTCTTTCTTAATGAGGCCTTTTTCGACAAGAACTGTTAAATTAACTTCATCACCATCATTAAAGACATTTAAATCAGATAAGTTAATTGTGGCATATTCGACTCGACCAAAGTTTTTAAATCCTCTTTTTGGTAATCTTCTATATAAAGGGAGTTGTCCACCTTCAAATCCAAGTCTAACACCGCCGCCAGATCTTGAATTTTGTCCTTTACTACC
Source organism: uncultured Mollicutes bacterium (assembly GCA_900540365.1). Taxonomy (GTDB): domain Bacteria; phylum Bacillota_I; class Bacilli_A; order RFN20; family CAG-826; genus Onthovivens. Next base: position 61,162 of record UQFN01000004.1, on the reverse strand, counting down.
AGATCCACCATTTTTTCCAAGTCCGCTACCGAGTCCTCTGCAACGTCTAATTTTATTTTTTCTACTTCCTTCAGTAGGTTTTAAATTATTTAACATCGGTTGCATCCTCCTTACTTCTTAATGCTTTGACACTCTTATAATTTTTTAAATTAATAATTGCATCATTTGTAGCTCTAATAACATTAATAGCAGTTCTACTTCCATAGACTTTACTATAAACGTTTTTAACTCCACTTAATTCAAGAATTGCACGGACAGCACCACCAGCAATAATTCCAGTACCAGCAGGAGCAGGTTTTAAGAAAACTTTAGTAGCACCAAATTGTCCAACAACTTCGTGAGGAATACTTCCTTCACCAACCATACGAATAGTTGAGATATTTCTTTTTGCTTGATCAACAGCTTTTTTAATAGCATCTGGGACTTCACTACTTTTTCCAGTTCCAAAGCCATATTTACCTTTGCCATTGCCAACAACTACAAGGGCGCTAAATTTCATTCTTCTACCACCCTTAACAGTTTTACAAACTCTATTAATAGCAACTACTCTTTCTTCGTATTCTTTAACTTCAACTTTTCTTTCTCTTTTTACAAAAGGACGTTTTCCTTTTTCACGAGGAGCTTTTTTAGCATTTTCAGGAGCTGAAGTTTCTTGTTTTGTAGCAGCATTTTCTGCTACAACAGTTTCTTTCTTTTCGTTATTTTCCATATTGTTCTCCTTAGAATTCTAAACCAGCTTCACGAGCAGCATCAGCTAAAGCTTTTACACGACCATGATATAAATATCCGGCTCTATCAAATTTAATTTTAGTAATTTTTAAAGCTAAACATTTTTTAGCAATATCTGCTCCAACAATTTTTGCAGCAGCAATGTTATTACCATGTTCAAGGTGAAGTTGTTCACTACTAGAAGAAGCAAGTGTTACTCCTTTAACATCGTCAATAACTTGAACTTCAATATTCTTATTAGAACGATATACACATAAACGTGGAGTTTCAGCAGTTCCGCCTTTTAACTTTTTAAGGACACGGGCATGTTTTCTTACTCTTACGGCGTTTTTATCAATCTTTTTAATCATAAACTCTTAACTCCTTACTTCTTACCAGCTCTCTTACCTTCTTTACGTAAGATAAATTCGCCTTTATATTTAATACCTTTACCTAAGTAAGGTTCTGGCTTACGAACGTTTCTAATTAATGCAGCGGTTTGACCAACTCTAAATTTATCACTACCACTAACACTAACGTGAGTTGGATCTTTTAAACTAATACTAACACCTTCTAAAGGTGAAATAGTAACTGGATTAGCATAACCCATATATAAACAAATATCTTTACCTTTTAATTCAGCACGATATCCGATACCGATTATTTCTAATTCTTTAGTAAATCCTTTTGAACAACCAATAATAGCGTTATTTAATAAAGCTCTTGTTGTTCCATGAATTTGTTTAGTTGCTTTTAAATCATTAGCACGAGTAATTTTGACATGATTATCAACAACTTCGATTTTTAATAATTTTGGATCATAAGAAATTTTGTCTTCGCCATTTTTACCTTTGACATCGACGTAATTATTTTCAATTGTAAGTGTAACTCCTTCAACTAAAGGAATAAGTTTATTACCTATACGTGACATAACTACAATCTCCTATTACCAAACATAGCAAATTACTTCACCACCAACATTTTGTTGTTTACAACCTTTATCAGTTAATAAACCTTTGCTAGTAGAAATAATTGCAATTCCAAGTCCTCTTAAGACGCTTGGAATGTGTTTTGAATCACAAGTGACTCTTAAACCTGGTTTAGAAATTCTTCTAAGTCCAGAAATAACTTTTCGACCATCTTCACCATATTTTAAAGTGATAGTTAAGGTCTTTTTATTTTCATCTAATTTTTCTTCTTTATAATCAGATATAAATCCTTCTTGTAAAAGAATTTTAGCAATTGCGACTTTCATTTTGCTTGAAGGCATAGAAACACTTTCATGATTTAAAGCATTAGCATTTCTAATACGTGTTAACATATCTGCGATTGGATCTTGATGCATCGTGTTTCCTCCTTATTACCATGAAGACTTTTTAAGTCCTGGAATCTCACCTTTATAAGCGAGTTCTCTTAAACAAATTCTACAAAGTCCGAATTTTGAATAGACTGCGTGAGGTCTACCACATCTTTTACAACGGGTATATTCTCTGACTTTAAATTTTTGTGGTCTAGATTGCTTGATTTTTAAACTTGTCTTTGCCATCTTTATTCTCCTATTTGCTAAATGGCATGCCTAAGCCTTCTAATAAAGAATAAGCTTCTTCATCGCTATTAGCTGTTGTAACTATAACGATATCCATACCTCTAACTTTTCCTACTTTATCATAATCGATTTCTGGGAAAATTAATTGTTCTTTAATACCTAAAGTATAATTTCCTCTTCCATCGAAAGCGTTCTTACTTACACCACGGAAATCTCTAACACGTGGGAGAGAAATAGAAACTAATTTATCGAAAAATTCATACATTCTAATTCCTCTTAAAGTAACTTTACAACCAATTGCCTGACCTTCTCTTAATTTAAAAGTAGCAATACTATTTTTAGCTTTGGTAATAATAGGTTTTTGACCACTAATTAAAGCTAATTCACTAACACATTCATCTAAACGTTTTGAATCTTGAGTAGCATCACCAACACCAATATTGATAACGATTTTTTCAAGATGTGGAACTTGCATAACTGATGTGTAGTTAAATTTAGCAGTTAAAGCTGGAACAAGTTCAGTTTTATATTTTTCTAATAAACGAGTTGTTCTAGCACTAACTTTATGTTCGCCACGAGGAGTTTTTTCAACTTTTTTAGTAGCAGCGACTTTTTCTACTTTTTCAACTTTTTCTGCTTTAACTTCTTTAGTAGCTTTAGCTTTTGTAGCAGTTGTTTTCTTAGTAGCTGTTCCTTCTTTTTTAGTTGTAGTTTTTTTAGGAGCAGTTTTACTTACTGTCTTTGTTTCTTTTTCGTTTGCCATAAGTTCTTCCTCCTAATTACTTAATTTCGGTGTTAGTTTTTTTAGCGACTCTAACTTTAACACCATCTTTATTTACTTTATAACCTAAACGAGTTCCTTTTTTAGTCTTTGCATCGTAATACATTGCATTACTAGCATCGATTGGAGCATAAATTTCAACAATTGATCCTTCAGGATTTTGTTGTGTTGGTTTTTGATGTTTTTTACGAACATTAACTCCTTCAACAACAATTTTATTTAGTTTAGGATAGGCTCTTTGGATGACACCAACTTTACCTTTATCTTTGCCACTTATTACAATGACTTTATCACCTTTTTTAAGTTTCATATCCAATAACCTCCTATAAAACTTCTGGAGCAAGGGAAACAATCTTCATAAATGTTTCACCTTTATCTCTTAATTCTCTTGCGACAGGTCCAAATACACGAGAACCAACAGGAGTTTTATCTTCGTTAATAATAACGCAAGCATTATCATCAAATCTAATAGTTGATCCATCTTTTCTTTCTACTGGATAACTAGTTCTAACGATAACAGCTTTAACTTTATCGCTCTTTTTAACTTTACCATTTGGGATAGCATCTTTAACTGCGCAAAGAACAATATCACCAACTGAACAAGTTTTTCTATGGCTACCACCATAGATTCTAATAACACGAGCAATACGAGCTCCGGAGTTATCAGCAACTTTTAAGTTTGTTTCGACTTGTATCATAAATTACTTTTCCTCCTTTTCTTCTTTTGCTTCGTGTAAGACTTCTTCTAAAGCTTCTTCTTCAAGAACTTTAATGTCTTCGAGAGCTTTTTTATCAATGCTAACTAATCTAAATCTTTTAGTAGCACTCATTGGACGACATTCTTCAATTGTAACAACATCTCCAACTTTAGCTTGTTCTAATTCATCATGAGCATAATATTTACTTCTAAATTGAACTCTTTTCTTATACTTAGGATGTTTTTTATAAGATTCAACTTGGACAATAATAGTTTTACTTGATTTATTACTAATAACTGTTCCTTGAATTTGTCTTCTATTTTCCATAAATCCACTCCCTATTTAATTCCAAGTTCTCTTTCTTTAAGAACTGTATAGATACGAGCAATGTCTTTTCTAACTCTTTTTAATTCGCTTGGATTTTCAATTTGTCCAACAGCTTTCTTTCTTCTTAAATTGAATAATTGTTCTTTTAAGGAGTAAACTTTAGCGTTTAATTCTTCAGTAGATAATTCTCTTACTTCACTAATTTTCATAAACTATTTTTCCTCCTTTTTAATTATTCTTGTTTTAAGTGGAAGTTTGTAGGCTGCCATTCTTAAGGCTTCAATTGCCATCTCATCAGGGACTCCACCGATTTCAAACATTACTCTATTTTTCTTAACGACTGCAACCCAGTACTCTGGATTACCTTTACCACTACCCATACGAACTTCAGCAGGTTTTTTAGTTTTTGCTAAGTGTGGGAAGATTCTAATCCAAATTTTACCTTGACGTTTTGTATATCTTGAAAGGACAATACGGCAAGCTTCAATTTGACGATCACTAACATAATTTCCAGTAACAGCTTGGAGACCATATGTTCCGAAACTAACTTCGTTACCAGCTTTACTTAATCCTTCATATTTAATGATATGAGGGCGTCTGTATTTAACTCTTTTTGGTTGTAACATACTTTACTCTCCTTTTTTATCATTACTTGGACGGTTTTCTTCGACTTCACCACGGCAAATCCAGACTTTAACGCCTAATTTACCATAAGTAGTCATAGCTTCACTACAAGCATAATCAATATCACTTCTTAAGGTATTGATAGCCATAGTTCCGTCTTTATAACCTTCGCTACGAGCAATATCAGCTCCAGCAAGTCTACCAGAAACACTAGTCTTAATACCTTTAGCTCCAGCTTTTCTTACTTGAGTTAATGCTTTCTTTTGAACGATTCTAAAGCTTGCTCTTTCTTCTAATTGTTTAGCAATTTGAAGAGAAACAATTTTAGCATCGAGTGAAGGTTGTTTAACTTCAACAACATCAACTTTTAAATTAGTGTTGTTAATTAATTTTTCTAAACTTTTCTTTAAGTTGTTAATGTTAACACCATCTTGGCCAATAACAACTCCAGGTCTTGCTACAAAGATTTGAACTGTAACAACATAACCTTTATTTGTTTTCTTTCTTTCGATTTCAATGTGAGAAAGGAATGCTTGTTTATCAAGATTTTTTTCAATAAATTTTCTAATTTTATTATCTTCAATTAAGAAATTTGAATAGTCCTTATTTGAAGCAAACCATCTTGAATTCCAGTTTTTATTAATTCCAACTCTCATTCCTACTGGATTAACTTTTTGTCCCATGCATTTCTCCTTCCTTACATTCTTTCTTTAACAACAACGTAGATGTTAGCAAATCTTTTAATTAATCCACTAGCACTACCTTTTGCTCTAGGAAGATAACGTTTCATTTTAATAGAATCGCTAGCCATGATTGAAGCGACATATAATTTATCGCCATTCATATTGAAGTTATTAGTAGCATTACTTGCTGCACTTTTAATGACTTTAGCAACCATTGGAGCAGCTTTATGACGTAATGTAGATAAGATTGCTAAGGCTTCAGCAACATCTTTTCCTCTAACAACATCGATGACATATCTAGCTTTACGTGGAGTTACTTTGACATTTAATGCGCTGGCTTTTGCTTCAGTAACAACTGGTTTTTTAACTTCTTCTTTTTTAGTAACTTTTTTAGTTTCTTTTTTAGGAGCTTTAGCTTTTGCAACTTTAGTAGTCTTTTTAGCTTTAGTTACTTTTTCTTCTTTAACTTCAGCTTGTTGAGTATTTTCATTTTCAACAACTTTCTTTGTTCTAGGCATCTAAACTTTCCTCCTATTTCTTTTTAACACCAGCTGCAGCCATAGCAGCGGCTTTATCTTCAGCATTATTTCCAAAGTGACCTTTATATGTTCTTGTTGGAGCAAATTCACCTAATTTGTGTCCAACCATATCTTCGGTAACAAATACAGTTATGAAGGCGTGTCCGTTATAAACAGCAAAGGTATGTTCGATAAATTCTGGAAAAATTGTACTTCTTCTTGACCAAGTCTTAATGACTTCTTTTTTGTTAGCTTTGTTTAATGCTTCAACTTTTTTCATTAAGCTAGCATCGACAAATGGTCCCTTTTTTAAACTACGTGCCATAATTTACTCCTTTCCTTTACTTCTTATCACTCTTTCTTCTAATAATTAATTTAGTAGAAGCTTTCTTTGATTTACGAGTCTTAACGCCAAGAGCTCTTTTACCCCAAGGGGTACGAGGTGCATCTCTACCGATAGGACATTTACCTTCACCACCACCATGTGGGTGATCAGGTGGGTTCATTGCGCTACCTCTAACAGTTGGTCTAACACCTAACCAGCGAGTTTTACCAGCTTTTCCGATGTTAACTAAGTTATAATCTTCGTTACCAACTACACCGATTGTAGCCTTACATTTTCCTAGAATCTTTCTCATTTCTCCGGATTGAAGTCTAACAATAACATATTTTCCTTCTTTTCCTAAGACTTGAGCACTACATCCAGCACTTCTACAAAGTTGACCGCCTTTTTTAGGAGTAAGTTCAACGTTATGAACGAAAGTACCTTCAGGAATATTTTCAAGTAACATTGCGTTACCATTAAGGATATCGCAATTTTCACCGCTAACGATTTTATCTCCAACTTTTAATCCTTTTGGTTGAATAATGTAACGTTTTTCACCATCAGCATAATTAATTAATGCGATGTGAGCGTTTCTATTTGGATCATATTCAATAGCAGCGACTTTTCCTACAACTCCATCCTTATCTCTTTTAAAGTCAATGATACGGTATTTTCTTTTATTTCCGCCACCGATATGACGAGTTGTAATAACGCCTTGGTTATTTCTTCCGCCGCTTTTCTTTAAAGTGATAACTAAACTTTTTTCAGGAGTTGATTTTGTAATCTCCTCGTAACTAATTGTGGTCATTGCTCTACGAGAAGGAGTGTATGGTTTATAATTTTTAATTGACATATTTTTCTCCTATATTTAAGTAATTACTATTCTTTGAATAAATCGATTGCTTCACCATCTTTAATAGTAACAATAGCTTTTTTAAAGCCAGGTAATGTTCCTTTATATCTTCCACCACGTGTAGTTTTTTTACTTGGAACGTTAACTGTTTGAACACCAGTTACATGAACGTTATAGATGTGTTCAACTGCTTTTTTAATAGCAATCTTATTAGCATTATCTTTAACAATAAATGTTGCTTTGTTAGCTTCTTGAGATAAAGACATACTTTTTTCAGTTATTAGAGGTTCAATAATGATATCAAAATCATTAATTGTGGCTCTTTTAACTACAGCTTCAGTCTTTTCAACTTTCTTTCTAGCCATTATTTAAGTCCCTCCTCTAATACTTTGACTTCTTCCTTATTTAATAATAAGGCTTGAGCATTTAATAAATCGTAAACAGAAACATTGTCATTTGTTCTTAAGACTAAGTTTGCTAAGTTAGCACTTGCTCTATAAACTAAATCATCACTTGTAACAACTAAGACTTTTTTATTATCAAGTTTTAATCCTTTTAATAAAGCAACAACTTCGCTTGTTTTTCCATTTACTTTAACCTCATCAAGAACGTAAATATTTTTACTTCCTAATTGAGATAATGCACTTCTTAATGCTAAGTTATGTTCTTTTTTGTTTTGTTTGATTTTGAAGTTTTGGTTTCCTTTTGGTCCAAAGACATTTCCACCGCCAACCCAGATAGGACTTCTTGTGCTTCCTGCTCTGGCTCTACCAGTTCCTTTTTGTCTAAATGGTTTTTTACCACCACCACTTACTTCGCTTCTATTTTTTGTTTTTGCAGTTGCTTGACGTAAATTAGCCATATAAACAGTAACTGCATCAAACATAACTTGATTATTAACTTCACAACCAAATACATCTTTTGCGACATTAATAGTAGAAACTTTTTCGCCGTTTTGATTGTAAACATTTAATTTCATATCAGCCATATTTAATCTCCTTTCTACTATTTAGCTTCTGTATTAGTTGCTTCAGTATTTTCGCTACGATCAATTAATTTAGAAACAGTTGGTTTTGTACCTAATTGATCTTTAATTGCACTTCTAATTTTAACAATGCTTAATTTTGGTCCTGGAACTCCGCCTTTTACAAGAATGTAGTTTTTAGTAGCATCTACTTTAACAATTACTTGATTTAAGACTGTTGCACTTTGTGAACCATAATGTCCTGACATTTTCTTACCAGGAATAACACGGTTATTGCAACGTCCATTATTAGCGAATGAACCTTGTTGTCTATGATAGCCACTACCATGTCCTTTAGGTCCGATATGATGTTTCCATCTTTTAATAACACCAGCAGTTCCTCTACCTTTGCTAGTTCCGATTACGTCAACTACTTCTCCATCTTGGAATAAATCAGCTTTGATTTCATTACCAACTTCGAACTTAAGCATTTCATCGCCAGTTAATTCATATAAATGAGCTTTAGTAGCAACTCCTGCTTTTTTATAAATACCCTTTTGAGCTTTATTTAAAGCATTTTCTTTTTTATCTTCGTAACCGACTTGAATGGCTTCATAACCATCTTTTTCAATAGTTTTCTTTAATGTTACAACGTTAGGCAAGACTTCAATAACAGTGACTGCATACATTGTTCCATCTTCTGCGTATACTTGGGTCATCCCCATTTTACGACCGATGATACTTTTCATCTATCTTACCTCCTATAATTTGATATCGATGTCAACACCACTAGGAAGATCAAGTTTTCTTAATGCTTCGATAGTATCATTGTTTGGACCGATAATATCAATAATTCTCTTATGTGTTCTAATTTCGAATTGTTCACGAGAATCTTTGTATTTATGAACAGCTCTTAATATTGTGTAGACTTGTTTTTCCGTTGGAAGTGGAATAGGTCCTACTACACTAGCACCTGTTTTAGTAATTGCATTTACAATTTTCTCAACTGCATAGTCTAAGACTTTGTGTTCATAAGCTTGTAAACGAACTCTAATTTTTTTAACTTTTGCCATGAATTTCTCCTTTCCTACAGGCTCATATTGCTCAGAACGAGTTACCTGATTCCCTTCATGACAACGCCTGTGGGTGTATCAGCAATCTCGCACTTCAATGCAAACGCCAGTGTCAAAAGTTTACTATATATATAAATATAAAGCAACTATTTTTTGATTATTTTTTCTATTTTTTTATCTTATTTAAGACGCTCAACCACTCATTTTTAATACTTTTTTTGTTAAATTTTTGAGAAAATTCGTAAGCAGAACGTTTTAAATTTATTAGCTTTTCTTGATTTAAAAACAGTACATTAATTGTATTTGCGATAATTAATGGATTAAATGAATCGACTACTATTCCATTTTTATTTGTAATTGAATCTTGAACTGATTCACCAAAGTTTGTAGATAAAACAGGGACTGAACAACTAGCAGCTTCATTAATAACTAAAGGCATTCCTTCATAAAGACTAGTTAAAATAAGTAAATCTTTATTTTTTAAAATACCTTCAATATCGTTGCTCGGTTTATAAATTTTAATATTATTTTCTAAATGTAATGTTGTAATTCTTGCAATAATTTCATCTTTCAATTTGCCATCTCCATACATTTCAAGCCTAAATTCTTTGTTAATCTTAATAAGTTCGTTCATAACTTCTATTAACAAAATAGGATTTTTTTGATCAGCAAATCTTCCAATAAAAATTAAATTATGACCATTTATTTTATCATTAAAATATCCATTAATTTTTATCGGATTATGAATGTAAAAAGCTTTTTTTATTATTCTTTTTTTATGTTTAGAAATTGCTTCAAGTATTGTTTTACTTAAAAATACATAATAATCAGGTTTTCGATAAAATAAGGACATAAACTTTTCATTAAAACTATTAAAAAATTTAGCATTAAAATGATAATGAAAAATAAACAACCTACTTCTTGGAATTATTAAATAATTATCAAGGGAAGATCCAATTAAAATATCATCTTTACTTGTCATTTTTTTAACAATACGACGATATTTATATTTAGCAAATATAATAAAATTAATATTCTTTAAAATAAGCAAAAAAGCCTTAAAAAATCTTTTTTCCTTGCAAAACTCAAGTATTTTTTCATCAATTTTAGAATTGTCCTCGTTATTTAAAAATATTATTTTTATTTTTTTGTTAATGTTATAAGGAATATTTTTAATTTCTCTAGCAGTTACAACAAAAGTAATTTCATAATCATTTACTAGTTCATTTGCGATTGAAATTGTTGCAGTTTCAGTACCGCCTAAAAATTCTAATTGTTGTAAAAACCAATAAATCTTTCTCATAAAACTTTAGTTAAATCTTTTATTTGAAATGAAGGTGGTAATTTTCGATACAATTCCTCGTTAAATCTAAGAGCTTTTATCGCTCCTTCCCAAGGAGAATCATATACATATAAATCATCTCCGCTAATAACTAATTTTTGTTTTTTAATTTCATCAAGTAAAACTTTATTTGGAATATTTAAAGCTGAACAAATTCTTCTAGCTTCAGAAGTTATTCCTCTTAAATGAAAACTTAATAGTTTTTTAAAATCGGTTTCTTCATAACAATTATGGTGTAACAAAATTATTTTTAAAGCAAAATCACAATTTAGTGCTTTTTGTAAAAAATACAATTTATTCGTGCTCTTAACAAAAGAGGTACTATGTTGCACATAATTATAAATTTTAGTTTTAGAAATAAATATTTTATTAGCACACAAGCAACATTCAACTAAAAATGGTCGATCTTCAATTGCAAGTTTTGTTGGAATAAATCTAATTTTATTTTTAATAATCATTTCGCGTTTATATAACGTATTCCATACATATCCACGTACTCGAAAATCTTTAATAACTTTGTAAGCAACTTCTTTAGAAGTATAGTTTTTTTGCGATAAAAAGTTTCTTAAAAAGCTACTAGTCCTTCTTTTGTTAATTTTTGGATAAAAATTATAATAATTTCCAATTACAACTTCAGCCTTTGATTTATTTGCTTTATTATATAAATCCTCTAAACATTCTTCTTCAAGAAAGTCGTCACCATCAACAAAAAATATATATTCCCCTTGAGATTGTTCAATTCCAAAATTTCTTACTAGCCCTGGATCAAAAAAATTTGTTTCAAAAATTTTAATTTTTCGAGGATATTCTTGATAAAAATCTTGTACAATTTGATAAGTTTTTGTATTACTACCATCTAAAATACATAAAACTTCATAGTTAAGTTCAAAAGATTGCTCTAAAACACTTTTAAGGCATCTTTCTAATTCAACTTCAGCATTATGAATTGGAATAACTACACTAATTGCTACGCTCATAACTTCCTTTTGAAAATTCACAACCACAATAATTTTGACGATAAATATCGTATTTTTTTGTAATTGCTACACCAATATCTTGTCCATTAAATTTCTTAAAATCAAAAACAAGAAACTTTATATTATTATATTTGTCTTCAAGAGATTTTCCAACCTCATTAATATAATAAACATCTTTATTTCTTGATATACTCATCACCGTGGACACTAAAGAATAGTTATTATCTTTTGCATATTCAAATAATCTATTTAATCTTTTAGATATACAAATTTTACAACGATTTAATCCTTCTTTTTCATCTTTAAAAGGTATTAAGTCTTTTTTAAATTCTTCATAGTTATAATTATCGGCAATGATTTTAATGTTTTTATTAAATTTTTTATTAATAATATCAACATATTTTTCTAAAGTTTCTTTACGCTTATTAAATTCTTCAAGTGGGTAAATGTTAGAATTAGAAAAATAAATCGTAATATTAAATAAATCAATTAAATATATTAAAGGAAAGGCACTACATGCTCCACAACAAACATGTAACAATAAATTAGGTATTTCTTTATTATTACTTCTTAAACTTTTATATTCTTTTAAAGATTCATCGAAATAATTAATCTTCTTTATCGTAGTCATATTTTCCATAAATAAACATGCTATCTCCAAAAGAGAAAAATCTATAACGTTGTTCAACAGCATGTTTATAACATTTCAAAGTAAATTCACGTCCCATAAACGCACTAATTAACATAATTAATGTTGATTTTGGTAAATGAAAATTAGTGATTAAAGCATCAATAGCTTTAAATTTATATCCAGGATAAATAAATATATCAGTTGCTTCTTTAGTTGCTTTAAATTCACCATATTTAGTGAAGTTAGCTTCTAAAGTTCTTACACTTGTTGTACCTACTGCAATAATATTACGATTTTCTTTTTTAGCTAAATTTAAAATCTTGGCACTTTCCTCATTAATTTCATAAGTTTCTTCATGCATAATATGATCTTTAGTATCTTTAACTTTAATTGGTCTAAAAGTTCCTAATCCAATATTTAAAGTAATATCAACAATTATTACTCCAATATCTTCAAGCTTTTTAATTAATTCATTAGTAAAATGAAATCCAGCTGTTGGAGCAGCACTGCTCCCACTAATTTTTGCATAAACTGTTTGATAATCATTGTTATTACTACATTGTTTATGAATATAAGGAGGAAGTGGCATTAAACCTACTTTATCTAATTCTTCTAAAAAGATTCCTTGATATTTAAATTTAATATGTCTAATTCCTTCATCAAGAACTTTAATACATTCTCCAATTAAAATGTCATCTTTAAAATGTAAAATACTTCCAACCTTAATAGCCTTTGCATTTCCACATAAACATTCCCAAACATCATTTCCTAAATCTTTTAATAATAAGACTTCAACTTTAGCATTTGTTTTTTCTTTAACAGCAAATAATCTAGCAGGAATAACTTTAGTGTTATTTCTAACTAAAACATCACCTTTTTTAAAATATTTAATAATGTCATAAAAATGTTCATCTTTATAAGTTTTATGTTCACGATCTACACTTAAAAGCTTGCATTCATCTCTAATTGAAGAAGGTGATTGAGCAATTAATTCTTCTGGTAAATAATAATCAAAAAGTTCGACATTCATAATTAAAACCCTCTAGAATCCCCATATTTTTTTAAAATTTCATCTTTATATTCTAAAAAGCGATCTTCTTTAATAGCCTTTCTAGCACCTTCAACAATTGAAATTAAAAAACGTAAATTATGAATTGATAATAAACGTTGTCCTAAACTTTCATTAGATACATAAAGATGTCTTAAATAAGCTTTTGTATAATTTTTACAAGTATAACAATCACATTCATTATCAAGAGGAGTAAAATCTTCTTTATATTTTTCGTTTTTAATATTTACTCTTCCTTGGTGAGTCATTAACGTACCATGTCTAGCAATTCGTGTAGGTAAAACACAATCCATCATATCAATACCTTTTGCAATTCCTTCTAAAATATAATCTAAAGAACCTACACCCATTAAATATCTAGGTTTATCAAAAGGTAAATATTTAATTGCCATATCAATCATATTAAAACAAACATCTTTTGGTTCACCAATTGAAGTTCCTCCAATCGAATAACCATCGAAATTCATCTTAACTAATTCTTCAGCACAATATTTTCTTAAATCTGGAAACTCTCCACCTTGAACAATTCCAAATAATGCTTGATCTTCTTTTTTATGAGCGTCCTTACCTCTTTTAGCCCATCTTAAAGTACGCATAGTTGATTTTTTGCAATATTCATAACTTACTGGGTAAGGAATACACTCATCAAAAGACATGATAATATCAGCACCAATTTTTTCTTCTATTTCAATAACTTTTTCAGGAGAAAAAAATATCTTATCGCCATTAAGATGAGATTTAAAGGTAACTCCTTCTTCACTAATATTTCTTTTTTCAGCTAGAGAAAATACTTGAAAACCACCACTATCAGTTAACATTGGTCCATCATAATTCATAAATTTATGAACGCCACCAGCTTTATTAACAATATCTTCTCCTGGTCTTAAGTGTAAATGATAAGTGTTAGCTAATATAATTCCACTTCCGATTGCTTTAATTTCTTCAGGTGAAAGAGTTTTAACAGTAGCTAATGTTCCAACAGGCATAAAACATGGAACTTCAACATCGCCATGTGGAGTATGTAATATTCCATATCTTGCCCCACAGTTTTTATCAACATGTAAAACTTCTAAATAAAACCCTTTTGCCATAAATTACCATTTAAAATCTAAATTTCTATTAAGATTTAACATTTCTAATAAACGAACACCTTTTCTTTTTAAAATAAAAAATAATGGATATCCAATCCCAATAATACAGACAAATTCTCCTAAGAAAACCCATCCAAACATTATCCAATACATTGCAGCTAAATTTATTTGATTAGCAGTACCTAAGTTTGCTAAATAAATTGTAAACGGAACAATAATAGCGTTTACTAAACAAGGTATTAATCCTGCTAAAAATAAATTTTTAACTACTTTAGAACATCCTACTATTAATAAACAACTAATTAAGGTTGCTAATGTTCCAAATACAATGTCATAAACACCATATAAAGATGCTAAATTAGCAATTAAGCATCCAAGTGTTAGTCCTATCGTATATGCTGGATTGAAAAATACCAATAAATTCATGAATTCACTAATTCTAAATTGTGAAAATTCATAAGATAAAGGTCCACATAACATCGTAATTACAGCATATAATGCTGCAATAATAGCGTTGATAGCAATGCTTTTAACTGTGAAGTTGGCTTTAAACCAAAGCATTACTTTTGAATCTTCCTTTGTTTGATTCATCATTTTTAAATCCCCCTGTTAAATTTTACGAGTGGTTAGTCATGGGTAGACACTCGAGCCTAAATATTATACTTTTATTTTACTATCATTACTATCAAATTTTAATTGCTAGGTTAAAAAACTTATGCTACTATAATTTAGCAATATGCCTCAATAGTTAAGTGGTATAACGGAACAATGGTAATGTTCTATTCGTAGTTCGATTCTGCGTTGAGGCACCATTGTAGGCTAGATAGGATATACATTGACAGTATATCCTTTTTATTTATAAAAGGATAATAATCAAAATCGTGGCATTCTAAGAATATAAATCATTTGTATTTTTAAATATTTTTAATAAAAAAAGCGTGTGATTTGCCAGAATCGAAAAATGCGATAAAAACGACACGTTGCCAGAATCAAAATAGTTTAGGCTAAAGCCTATAAAAGCTTATTCAGTTTTCTATAAAACGTGCCTCTTGATAGTCCAGACATTTCAATTGCTTGTTTAGAGGTAACCTCTTTATTCAAAAATAAATTAACAATTTCATCAAAATTTTTTGGTGTAGGAGTGGAAGGTCTACCAAATTTAACTCCTCTTAATTTCGCCATTCTTATTCCTTCAGCTTGACGTTGTTTCATTGTTTCTCTTTCGTTTTCTGCGACAAAAGATAGGACTTGCAAAACTACATCAGCGATAAACTTACCTACTAAATTCTTTCCTTCAATCCTTGTATCTAGTAGTGGCATATCTATAACAACGATATCGATATCTTTTTCTTTGGTTAATATTCTCCATTCATCAAGGATCATATTGTAGTTTCTTCCTAGTCCATCAATTGATTTCACATATAAAACATCTCCTGATTTAAGTTTCTTCAGGAGCTTTTTGTAATTCGTTCTATTAAAGTCTTTTCCTGATTCTTTATCGATAAATATTTGAGAGTCAAAAAGTCCGACTTTATGTAACTCATCTATTTGTCTATCTAAGTGTTGATTGATTGTACTTACTCTAGCATAACCATAATTCATTTCTACTTCCTCTAATTATGCTATCTATCAAATAATATTTAGTCAAAATCAATATTATACAAAAAACAGTATTGAAATCTATGCTATGCATAAAATGTAATAAAGTGTCTTGTCAATGAAGTAGTTGACAAACGATAATCAAAATGTAAAACTATAATCGAAATCATTAGTGACAGTGATGGTTTTAAGGAGGAGCAAACTATGTCAAAACTTGGAGAATACTTAAAGAACTTGAGAAAACAAAGAGGCTATTCACTAAGAGAAGCACAAGATCTTTTAGGCGTTTCTCGTACATTCATCTGCGACTTGGAAAATGGTGCACCATTCCCTTCTGGAAATAAAAAAGGCGAAAAGACAAATCTAGTTCAAAAATACATCGAAGTTTATGAACTAGATGAAAAGCAATCAGAAGAATTTAAATTAATGATTGATGAGTCATTGCTTGGAAAATCATCTAACAACATTTCCGCTGATGTGGTGGACTACTTAAAATCTAATCAAGTGGTTCAACAAGTTTTAAGAAAAGCTATAGAAGCTGATTTGAGCGAAGAAGAATGGAATGAATTCTTAGAAAGGATTAAAAACAAATAATGACAAACATCAAGCTTATCTGTGCAAAAGTTAATAAGTTTACTGGCGAACAATTTCCAACAAAAAAGGAAATCGCCTCTTTTTCCGATAGGCTTTTAAATGATTATTGTAAAAAGTTTGGAAGAACATTGGAAACAATCATTTATGATGAATTTGTTAGCAAATATATAGGCGTTGATATTCAATACCAAAGATTATCTTTAAATAAATCCATTTTGGGCGTGACAATTCAAAAAGATGGTATCCTTGAAACTTATAATGAAGATGGCTCTTTAAAGTTAGTTGGTGTTCGTAGAGGCGATATTTTTGTTGATCCAGATGCTTGCGGAAGCGATAGCAGAGAATTGTTCACAATTTTTCACGAGCTCAAACATTATTTATTAGATTTAGACAAAGATTTTAGAGTCGACAAAATCATTGATGATGAAACAATTATTAATGGCAATTTCAAGACAAATAATAAATCTCAATATAGTTGGGCAGAGTTTTTTGCTAATTATTTTGCAGCCTGCGTTTTATTGTCACGTAGAAGACTTAAAAAGCTTTATGACGAGAAACACACAAAATATGTTACCGAATACCATACATCATTAAATGGACAAAAGATTTGGATACTTAAGAAAATAATTAGTGAAATTGCCGACGAAACTGGAGTATCAAGAAGTGCGATATCAATACGTTTAAAAGAAACTAGTTTAATAACTGAACCAACTTTCTATAGACTTGGGTATAAATATGGAAAAGAAGCAGCAATGCTTTTTAGATATAACAATAATGGAGGTGGTAAGAAATAAAAGCAGATAATAATTTAGTTGTCTTATCTACCTCGATAAGAAAAAACGCTAACGATGCTACCAACATCACTAGCGTCATCAGAAACCGTATAGGAATCTTGAGTAAATCCATTATACGGTATCCAAATATTATTTTCAAATCTATGAAAAGGAGGACCGTATATGGGTCTAAGTGAAAAAGAAAAATTTAATTTAATTAAGCCATTGCCCGATGGATGGCCAAAAGATGAAAAAGGAACACATATTTAAAAAAGGAATCTTTGCTTGAAACTATTGATTGGAATCAGGTTAAATATGCATCTTTTTCAAATATAAAATCTACCAAAAATAAAGAAACTAAGGTTTTGCTAAACTTTCAATTTGATAAAACCATCAATCGTATTTACAACGATATATTTTCTTTTGTTAGGAAAGCATATGACTTCTTGGCTGTAACAACACCGGATTATAGCGCATATACAAATATGGAGCCTTGCCAAATTGAAGAAAACGTTAGGCATGGACTATGGGTTGGCGCATGGTTGCAATACCTAGGTATTAAAGTAATCCCTACCATTACTTGGGCCGATAGTAGAACATATGATATTTGTTTTAATTACATTGAAAAAGGAAGCGTTGTCGCTATTTCTACTGTTGGCGTTAGCAAAAATAAAAAGCAATTCATTGATGGTTTTAATGAAATGGTGAAAAGGATAGAACCATCCCTAATTTTGGTAAGAGGAAAACCAATAGAAGGTATGGATGGAAAATTTATTTTTATAGATTTTTGCGATACTTTTGAAATTTCTTCAGAGTACGAGCAACTATCTTTGTTTCAAATGGATAGAATTCAAATTTTAAGAAAGGAGGAGGACTGATATGGGTGGAAGAGGTAGCTTTGTTGATGTCAATAGTGGCAATTTCGCTTTTAGAGATGGCGGACAAACATACTTCTCAATTGGGATGATTGATGATAATATTAAAGTGCTTGAACGTCCAAATAAATCTGTTAAGGCACCAGAAATGAGTCATACAGAAAACCGCATCTATGCTGTTTTGCAAAAAGGCGAATTAAAGCACATTGCATTTTACGATGACAAGCATCAATTAGTTAAGTCAATTGATTTTCTACATTCCCATGATGGTAAACAACCTCATGTTCATTATGGTGTTTATCATAAAGGGACTGTTACGTCACCAACAAGCAGTGACAAAATTGTCATCGACAAAGTCAACAGCTGGTTAAAGAATCATAAAAAATAAGGAGTTAAATATGGCAAATAAAGAATTCAAAAACATTGAAGAATTTATTGAAGGATTCACTAGAAATGGTCCTACTCCTGAAAATTACAATTATGATGGTGTAATATGGGGAATGGAATTCCAGTATAAGAATAGAATTTTTAGAGTTACAAGAGATACTATTGGATACGAAAAAGAAATCCGTATTAAATTCAATAAATCAGACAAAGCACATATTCAACTATTCGAAATACCCGTTAACGAATATCCAAATGCCGAGGGAAAAGATTTGGACATGTATTTAGGCATTTTTGACGACGTGAATGACTTGCTTGATAATGGCAAGATAGATGGTGTTTCGCTTAGAAATATCATTGCAAGCGACCAAACTGAAATTCTTGCAATTGATTAATAAGAACTTAAATAATTGAAAAACGCTCTGATTAGCATGAGAGGTACCCCAAATCATAGACATTAGGAAAGGGGTACCTCTCAAAGTGTATATCTCTCGTGTACAGAGGCATTTAAAAATTTACAGGATTAACAAAATCCTGTTTTTTTATTTAAATAAGTCAATTATTTATACAAGTTTTAGAATACTAAAATGTTGTTATAATAATTCTCTATTGTAAGTTTTATAAATGTTAAATTTGTAAAAATAATTGAGTTTTAAGATGTTTTTGTTGAAATTAAATACTTTTCACATAACATCTTCTTTTTTTATGTTGTCTTGAATTAAACCATTTCCGTTGGCTCATAACTGCGGTATTGTACTCTAAATTTAAGTTAGTTTCATAAAATTTTAAACCGCGTCTTGTAAAGCCATTTAACATATCTTGAATAAAAACAGAATTGATACCTGTTCCTTTATATTTTGGTAATAAACCAACTAATAATAATTCAGCTCCTTCAGGTTTATTTAATGTTTTTAAAACTTTAAATAAAGTAATAGGATTGGATAATTTTCCACTGCTACCTGCTAAAGCTTGAGCGATTGAAGGCATACATAATCCAAAGCCGACTACTTTTTCATCTTTATCTAAAATAATAGGTAAAAATTCTTTTTTTAAAATTAAACGAGCTTGATCTAAAGTTTGACGTTTCATTTTTTCATCAAGAGGAACAACGCCATATAAATCTTTATAAGCTTCATTTAAAACATTCATTGCTTCATAACCATACTTATTAATATATTTTCTTTTAGACATATTAGTTGGAGCTAAATGTAAATTATTTGATTCAAAAGCTCTATCAATTATTCTTTGCAATTTATCAGGAATTAAATCTGGACGAGTTAAATGGAATTCATACCAATCAACTTCTTTAACTAACCCATAATCATCCATTAAATCTTTATAATAAGGATAGTTATAAGATTCAAATAATGTTGATAATTCATCAAAACCTTCAATTAAAAGACCTTCGCGATCAGCATCCGTATAATTTAATGGTCCACATAATGTGTCCATTCCTTCTTCTTTTCCATATTTAACAACTGCATCAAGTAAAGCTCTTGAAACTTTTTTATCATTAATACAATCAAATCTTCCAAATCTAATGCGTTTTTCATTATGCATTGAGTTATATTGAAGTTGAATAATAGCTTGAATTCGACCTACTAATTTGTTATCTTTATAAGCTAAAAAGAATTTATGCTTTGTAACATCTTTATAAATATTTCTTTTTGTAAACAATTTTTTCTCATCACTATAAAACTGAGGTACATAATATTTACAATTTTTATATAAACGAATTGGAAACATAATAAAGTTTTTTATATCTTTTTTTGTTTTTACTTCTTTAATTTTGACCATAAAAAAACCTCTTTATTTACATAGATAATAGCAAAAAAATAATTCTTTTAATACAAAAATCTTTTTATTATTAATAAAAAAGTGCTTATTTTTTATAAATAACCTTGCAAAACTAAACTATTTTATTAAATTTTTAATTTTGACATTCCTTTTTTAGAAGTTTCTTTATAACCTTTTTTAATATCATTGCCTGTTTCATACATTGTTTTAACAATATCGTCAAAAGTTATCTTATTAGTACTAGAAGATATAAATGATGCTAATGATGCACTATTTATGGCTTTTAAAGCAAAGATAGCATTTCTTTCAATACAAGGAATTTGAACATATCCTTTAATAGGATCACAAGTTAATCCAAGTGAATGTTCTAAAGCAATTTCAC
Organism: uncultured Mollicutes bacterium; assembly: GCA_900540365.1. Classification (GTDB taxonomy): domain Bacteria; phylum Bacillota_I; class Bacilli_A; order RFN20; family CAG-826; genus Onthovivens. The sequence goes on along the minus strand of UQFN01000004.1, from coordinate 40,548 downwards.
TCGCTTGAGCAATTTTATAATTATCATAACCAAATGCATGCATAATTAACGCGCTTGCCATTGCGCTAGCAACTCCTATTTCAGCTTGACAACCACTAACTGCGCCACTAACAGAAGCATTAGTTTTTACAATAACTCCAATTAAACCAGCTACAGCTAAACCTTCAATTATTTTTTCTTTGCTAATACCTTTATATTTTAAATAAGTAATAACACCCGGAATAACTCCACAACTACCGCAAGTAGGAGCTGTTACAACTATTCCTCCTGATGCATTTTCTTCACTAACTGCAAATGCAGCTGTAGTAACTTTTATTTCAATTTCTTCAAATAAACTTGAAGTTCTTCTTTCATACATATCTTTAGCTTTTCGCTTTACTTTTAAACTCCCAGGTAAATATCCACTCTTACTAATACCATTTGTTATGGCATTTTCCATAGTTTCATAAACTCTACCTAAATAAAAAAGTAAATCTTTATCTTCATGTTTTGTAATATATTGAAATAAAGTCAAGTTATGAAAATCACAATATTTAAGTATTTCACTTAAAAAATGTTCATGATAAACTTCTCTAGTCGATTCATCGACGTTATCACTAGTTAAAATACTGCCTCCACCAATCGAAATAACTTGTTCATTAAATTCTTCATTATTTTGAAAAATTTTAAAAAACAAGGTATTAGGATGCTCTACTTTTCTTTTAAAATCAAAAACGATGTTATGTTTTATGTGTGATAATTTTTCACTAATAATTTTATCAGTTAAATGACCTTTGCCAGTAAATGCTAATGATCCACATAAAATAACTTCAATTTTATCTAAATTTGGATATTTATTTAATATATAATCAACAGCAAAACTTGGACCCATCGTATGAGAAGAACTTGGACCATTTCCAATAATATAAACGTCTCTTACTGATTTCATTTTACTTATTCAATTTAAATTGTTGATAATAAAGTTTAGCATATTCTCCATTTTTCTTTAAAAGATCTTCATGGGTGCCATGTTCAACAATTTTTCCTTCATCTAATACATAAATTTCATCTGCATTTTTAATTGTTGATAAACGATGAGCTACTACAACTGTCGTACGATTTTTAGTTAATTCATCAAGAGATTCTTGGATTTGAGCTTCAGTAGTATTATCTAAAGCGCTAGTAGCTTCATCTAAAATCAAAATTGAAGGATTTTTTAAAAATACTCTCGCAATCGATAACCTTTGTTTTTGTCCACCACTTAGTTTAATTCCTCTTTCTCCGATTTCAGTATCATATCCATTTTCTAAACTCATAACATAATCGTGAATATTTGCACGCTTTGCTGCAGCAATTAACTCTTCTTCAGTGGCATCTAATTTACCATATAAAATATTTTCTCTAATCGAGCCATTAAACAAAAAAACATCTTGTTGTACAATACCAATATTTCCTCTTAAACTTTTAAACGTTAATTTATTAATATCAATATTGTCAATATAAATATGCCCTTCGCTTACTTTATAAAAATTAGGAATTAAATGACAAATAGTTGTTTTACCTCCACCACTATTTCCAACTAAAGCAATGGTTTGTCCTTGTTTAATTTCAAAACTAACATCTTTTAAAATTCCCTTACTAGTTTCGTAATGGAAAGAAACATGATCAAATTTAATATTTCCATCAAGTTTTTTAACATTAATCGCATGAGGATCTTCAATTTCTTCTTCAGTATCTAAAATTTCTAAAAATCTTCTAAAACCAGTAACACCATTTTGATATTGTTCAACAAAATTTATTAAAGTTGTTAATGGAGTAATAAATAAACTAACTGAAACTACAAATGTTGTATAGTCAGCTAATTCAAAAACTTCAGGTTGTAAAATTGCAAGTAACCCTCCCCCAATTAACAAAACAACATTAAACAAGTCAGTAATAAAGGTTGTTGAAGATTGAAACTGCCCCATTGCTTTATAAGCAACACTTCTTTTTTTAACATATGTTTTATTTCCAACTTCAAATTTTTCTAACTCTTTTTGATCATTAGTAAAAGCTTTTGTAACTCTAATTCCTGAAATCGAAGATTCTAATGATGCATTAATTACTGCCACGCTTTGTCTAGTTTCTCTAAAAGCTTTACTCATCTTTTTTCTATTAAATATCGTAATCAATAATAAAAATGGTACGCAAGATAAAAGAATTAAAGCAAATCTCCATTCAATTGTAGCTAAATAAGAAAAAGAAAGAATGATTGTTATTCCGCTTATAAATAAATTTTCTGGACCATGATGAGCTAATTCACTAACATCGATTAAATCATTCGTCATTCTAGACATAATTTTTCCTGTTTCATGTTCATCATAATAAGAAAAAGGGAGTCTTTGAAGTTTATTAAACATATCTTTACGCATATCAGCCTGCATTTTAACACCGATAACGTGTCCATAATACTGAACAAAAAAACGTAAAGCCATTCTAATTAAATAACAAGCTAATAATCCAAAACCAAATAGTAAGATAAATTTAACTTTGCTATCTATATCCATTGTTTCACTAGGAACAATATCTTTTAAAATTTTATTAGTCAATAATGGATATCCCATACCAATTAAAGATATTAAAAGGCTAGCTAACATGTCTAGTAAAAACATCCGCTTATATGGTTTATAATAAGCAATAAATCGTTTAAACATATGTTAATTTTATATCGAGATATATATTTCTTCAACTTACTTATTTATTAAAAAAAGTTTAACCATTAAGGGATATTTGTATATGAATAAGTTTAGGGGTAAATAGAAATATCGAAAAACAGTTAAACTAGTTCGTTTGTAACGAACGTTATTATTATAGTCTAAAAAATTAAAAAATAGACACTTATCTATAATTTTTAAAGTTTTACTTTGGCTTTTATACAAAAATTCAAGTTTTGCTTATTTTATTTAAAATTTAAGAAGAATTAATGATAATATATTTACATGGATAAAATTAAAGCAATCTTTATCGATTTTGATCGGACATTGTTTGATCATAATAAAAAAGAAATACCTCAAAGTACTTTAGAAGCACTTAATCTAGCACATCATAATGGGGTTAAATTAATTATTAATAGCGCACGTAGTTTTTATTCATTAGAAAATTTAAATGTTTTCAATACAATAAAATTTGATGGATATGTAACTCAAAACGGCGGATGTGCTTTTTTAAATCACAAAAATCTTTATGTAAAGTCATTTAATAAAAAAGATTTACATTTCTTGTTAAGTTATTTTGAAGAACATAAAATTTCATATCATTTATTAACTAAAAAATCTTCTTTTATTAAAATTTTTGATGAAAATATCGTTAATAATTTTTATTCAATTTTTTATGAACCTCGTCCAAATTCAATAGAGCAATATAAAAATCAAGAAGTCGTATGTGTTCAAGCTTTTTGTGAAGAAGCTTTCGATAACGATATAAAGAATAATTTCCCAAATTTTAAATTTGGTCGTTTTTCTCAATATTCAATTGAACTTTTGCCAACAAATTACACTAAAACTGAAGGTATTGAAGCGTTTAAAAAATACTTTGGTTATCATGAAAACGAATTAATGGCGATTGGTGATGAAAATAACGATATAAATATGTTTAAAGAAGTTAAATATAGCGTTTGTATGGGTAATGGTCATGAAGAAGCTAAAAAAACAGCTTATTTTGTCACTACAAATATCGATGATAATGGAATTTATAATGCTTTAAAGCATTTTGAAGTTATTTAATGTGTTTAGATATTGTCATCATTTATAATCAAGCTTTTTTCAATTACGAGATATCAAAGAAATTATTAAAGGAAAATATTAAAGTATTGCCTTTTAAAAAAGATATTATTTTAAATAATCAAATAGTTATTTATATAACTTCTTTTTTATCTAACAAAATAGAAACATATAAATTTGTAAAAAATGAAAATATTTTATCATCAAGCTTAATTACTTCTTATTTTGAAGAGGATTTTAAAGCAAATAATATTTGTATAAATACTACGTGTATCGAAGAAAATAACTTTTATTTTTTATTAAATAAAAATCATCTTAAAACTATAATGTTAAATATTCCAAAAAATATTGATATTAATGATGCTTTCCTTAGAATTTTTAATTTATATAATTCTTTTAAAAATTATGAACTTAAAGATTTAATATTTAATTATCTTACTCTAATTCCTAAAAATAAAGTCAGTACTTATAAAGATATAGCAGTTTATATAAAAAATAAAAATTATAGCCGTGTAGTTGGAAATATATTACATAACAATAAAAATCAATTTCTCTACCCTTGTTATAAAATTGTTAATGCAAAAGGTTTATTATCCACCAATTATGCTTTTGGAGGAATTAACGCTCAAAAGCAACTTCTAATAGCAGATAAAATTGAAGTTAAAAATAATAAAGTTAATCTTAAAAGATATAAATTTAGTATTTAAAATCAATGAATTTTTGTAAAAAAGTCTTTAAAACTCAACTATTTTTATAAAATTATTCATCTTCATCGTTATCTTCATCATTAACGACACTTACATTCATCGCATCATTATAATCACTAATAATAGATACACCTGAAGATTGATAATATAAAATTTGTTCAATAATTTTTTTAGTAAATTTCTCTCCAGGAATAATTAAAGGAATACCTGGAGGATATATCATAATCATTTCTTTTGAAACATAGTTTTCTGCTTCTTTTAAAGGTATTACTTTTAATTTTGAATGATAAGCTACACGAGGTCTTACAATTAATTCAGGCATTTCATTTGTAAAATGATGATCTGGATAATAAACATTTTCTTTATAAAATCTTAAACTAATATCTTTTAAAGCTGAAATTAAAGCATCAGTATCAGTCTTTTTAGTCCCAATAGTAAAAAGTAATAACAAAACATAAGTCTCAGCAAGCTCAATTTGAATATGATACTCATCTTTTAAAATTTTATATAAATCAAATCCACTAATGGAAAGATTATCTAATTCAATAACTACTTTTGTCTCATCAAAATCAAAAGCACCATTTTTTAAAAAATAATCTTTTCCATGAGCTTTAAAGCCTTTAATTTCGTTAATTTTTGCAATAGCATATCTAGCTAATTGAATTGAACGAAATACTTTCTTAGAGCCATGAAAAACTAAATATTTTCTTGCACCATCTAAACTAGCAAGCAATAAAGAAGATGGGCTAGTTGTATTAATTAAGTTATAGGCTTTATTTATTTCATATTCAGTAACACGTTCAGTATTAATTAAAAGAACACTTGATTGCGTTAAACTACCCCCAGTTTTATGAACTGATAAAGTAGAAATATCACAACCTGCTTCCATAGCACTTATTGGTAATTTATTAGAAAAATATAAATGGGCTCCATGTGCTTCATCACAAAGTACAACCATTCCTTTACTATGAGCATATTCAGTAATCTTTTTTAAATTACATGTAGCACCAAAATAAGTTGGATTAATAATAAAGATTGCACGAGCATCTAAGTTTTGATCAATTGCTTTCTTCCATTCTTTATAACTAATTTGATTGACTATTTCAGTTTGATGATCAATTTCAGGCATTAAGAAAACAGGTACAGCTCCACTTAAAATTAAGCCATTAATTACAGATTTATGAACATTTCTTGGCAAAAGAATTTTTTGATGAGCTTTTAAAGTCGCCATTAACATTATTAAAATTCCTGAAGAACTTCCATTAATTAAAAAACGTGCTCTTTTGGCTCCACAAGCTTTAGCAAATAATTCTTCTGCTTCTTTTATACAACCAGTTGGATGTAATAAATTATCTAATCCTCTTGGACAATTAATATCATTTTTATAAACACTATGAGGAAAAATTTTATCGAAATCGGTCTTAATATTTCCTTGATGATGACCAGGAACATCAAAAGCTACATTATGCTCATCAAGATACTTTTTATAGGCATTAATATAAGGGGTTACTTTTTGTTCATCCAAATTAATTTTTTTCATTTTTATACTAGTATAAACATTTATAAGAAAAATTAAATAATAATTTGCTAAAATAAATAAAAATATGAAAATTGTTGTTGTTAGTGATTCCCATGGTAATAAATCAAGATTAGATGAAATCGTTTTAGCTAATCAAGATGCTGACTTATATTGGCATTTAGGTGATTATGAACTTCCTGAATATTTAATGTCTCCTTTTATGTTAATTAAAGGAAATTGTGACTTTTTTGCTGATTCACCTTTAGTTAAGGATTTAGTTATTAATGGAGTTAAATTTCATTTAGAACATGGTAATAAAATAAATTATAAAAATTTAGAAGAATACGTTACTTCTTTAAATACTGATGTATTTTTATTTGGTCATTTACATAAGAAAATTAATATTAAAATTAATAATACTTTATTAATTAATCCAGGAAGTATTTCTAAACCTCGTGATGATAATAAATATTCTTATGTTGTTATTACTTTTAAAGATAAAAGTGATTTAAAAGTTACTTTTTGTTATTTATAAGTGCTTCTTTAATTACATAACTACAAGCAAAAGCAAACATCAAATTAAAGCCACCACATAAACCATCAACATTAATGACTTCACCTGCAAAATAAACATTCTTTTCAAGTTTTGAAGATAAATCATCATTTAATAAATTTGTATCAATTCCGCCAACACTAACTTGTGAAGAATTAAAGTCATAATTTTTTTCATAATTAAATTCCATGTTTTTACAATAGTGGGCAATATTTTTTAGGTCACGTGAATCAAATTTATAAAGGTTTTTGGCGTTACTATTTTTACGAATAAATTCACTTACTCTTAATGAAAAAATGCCTTCTATGAAAGAAAACCTTGCAAAACTTGAATATTTTTCAAAATTTTTAAGTAATTCACTTTCAGAAATTTTAGGAAATAAATCAATTATAATTTTAATTTTTGATGATGAAGAACTTCTTGAAATAAATGAAGAAGCATTAAAAATAGCAATTCCACTTAATCCGTTTTTCTTAAATAAAACTTCTCCTTCTTCTTCATAAGTTAACTTATTATTAATAAATAATTTAACATTTCCTTTAAGACGCTCATTTTCAATTCCTTTAACGTTTTCTTTAACAATGACTGGAGTTAAACCTGGTTTTAAAGCAATAATATTATAATTATGTTTCTTAAATAGTATATATAAAGATCCGTCACTTCCTAAACTTGGGGTAGACATTCCTCCACAAGCAAAAATTACTTTATCAAATTTATATGTTTTATTATTAAAAGTTACTTCAACATTATCTTCATTAACTTTATAATCATCAATTTTTACTTTATTAACTAATTTAACTTTATATTCTTTTAACAACTTATTAAAATACCCTACAACTTGATTACTGCTTAAACTATAAGGATAAACTAATTCATTTAAATTTCTTGTTAATAAACCAATAGATTCAAAAAATTCTCTTTGTTTATTTACATCGAATTTATTATAAATTTTAAACCCGAAATCATTGTTATAAGAATATTTTTTAAGTTCTAAATTTCCTAAATTACATCTTCCATTTCCAGTAGCTAATAACTTTTTATTTGTCTTATCATTATGATCTAAAATCGTAACATCCAAAGATGGATCTTCCTTTTTTAACATTAAACTTAAGCTAACTCCACTTGCTCCTTGACCAATTATACAAACTTTCATAAAACACCTCTTAACTACTTTAATTATATCGAAATTTAGTTTTAAAAATATAAAAAAAGAAGTGTTTCCACTTCTTTTATTATTTTTAAATAATTAATTAAACTATTTAATAATTTCGCTAACAGTACCAGCACCAACAGTTCTACCACCTTCACGGATGGAGAATTTAGTACCTTTTTCAATTGCGACTGGGTGAATTAATTCAACAGTGAATGAAACGTTATCACCTGGCATAACCATTTCTGTACCAGCTGGAAGAGTAATTGTTCCAGTAATATCAGTTGTATGGAAATAGAATTGTGGTCTGTAGTTACTTAAGAATGCAGTATGTCTTCCACCTTCTTCTTTTGTAAGAATGTAAACACTACATGTGAATTTTGTATGTGGAGTAACACTTCCTGGTTTTGCTAAGACTTGTCCTCTGACGACTTGGTCTCTGTTGATACCTCTTAATAAGACACCAACGTTATCACCTGCTTCAGCGTAGTCTAATAATTTACGGAACATTTCAATACCAGTAACAACACTCTTTTGAGTTGGTTTAACACCAACGATTTCAACTTCATCGTTAAGTTTTAAAGTACCTCTTTCAACTCTACCAGTAACGACAGTTCCTCTACCTGTAATAGTTAAAACGTCTTCGATTGGTAATAAGAATGGTTTATCAGTATCTCTGACTGGATCTGGGATGTATGAATCAACAGCATCCATTAATTCCATAATTGATTGTTCAGCAGCTGGATCGCCATCTAAAGCTTTTCTAGCACTACCTCTAATGATTGGAGTTTCATCACCTGGGAAACCATATTTATTTAATAAGTCTCTGACATCCATTTCGACAAGGTCGATTAATTCTGGGTCATCAACTAAGTCAGTTTTGTTTAAATAAACAACAATGTATGGAACACCAACTTGTCTAGCAAGTAAGATGTGTTCACGAGTTTGTGGCATAACACCATCAGTAGCAGCAACAACTAAGATTGCTCCATCCATTTGTGCAGCACCAGTAATCATATTTTTAACATAGTCTGCGTGCCCTGGACAGTCAACGTGTGCATAGTGTCTTTTTGCTGTTTGATATTCAATGTGAGCAGTATTAATTGTAATACCTCTTGCTTTTTCTTCTGGAGCAGCATCGATTTGATCGTAATCTTTAACTTCAGAAAGACCTTTTTTACCTAAAACGTGAGTGATAGCAGCGGTTAAAGTAGTTTTACCATGGTCAACGTGTCCGATGGTACCAATATTCATATGGACTTTACTTCTATCAAATTTTTGTTTTGCCATATTATTATTTCCTCCTAAATAAATTGCGTCTTGCAATGTAAATATTTTATAGCAATTATAGTTTATAATCAATATCTAAGATATTAATTAACGATTAGACATTCCAGACTTTTTAATGATTTCGTCTTGGATAAATCGAGGTGTTTCACCGAAGTGACTAAATTCCATTGAATAGTTTCCTCTTCCTTGAGTGAATCCTCTTAAATCTGTAACATAACCAAACATTTCTGCTAGTGGAACTTCAGCTTCAACAATCTTAGCGTTGCCTCTTTGACTTTCTCCAGTCATTTGACCTCTTCTACGAGAAATATCTCCGATAACATCACCATAATATTGTTCTGGAACTGTAACTTCAACTTTCATAATTGGTTCAAGAATTACAGGGTTACATTTCTTAGCAGCCTCTTTTAAAGCCATACTTGCAGCAATCTTATATGCAGCTTCACTAGAGTCAACATCATGATAACTTCCATCAAATAATGTAGCTTTAATATCAATTACAGGATAGCCAGCAACTAAGCCTCTTTCTAAGGCATCAACTAAACCATCTTGAGTTGGTTTAATATATTCTTTTGGAACGCTACCACCAACAATAGCGTTAACGAATTCAAATCCTTTTCCTGGGTTTGGTTCAAATTTAATCCAAACGTGACCATATTGTCCTCTACCACCGGATTGTTTAATGTATTTACCTTCACAATCAGCACTAGATCTAATAGTTTCACGATATCCAACTTGTGGTTTACCAACATTTACTTGGACATTGAATTCTCTTTTTAATCTATCAACAATAATGTCGAGGTGAAGTTCACCAACACCAGCAATAATTGTTTGACCAGTTTCATCACTAGTATGAACTTTAAATGTTGGATCTTCTTCAGCTAATTTAATTAAAGCAAGAGTCATTTTTTCTTGATCAGCTTTAGTTTTTGGTTCAACTGCTTCTTCAATAACTGGTTCTGGGAATTCCATCTTTTCAAGAACAACATTAACTCCTTCACCGCATAAAGTTTCACCAGTTGTAGTATTTTTTAAACCAATAATTGCACCGATATCTCCAGCATGAAGTTCATCAACTTCTTGTCTATGATTACTATGCATTAAAACTAAACGAGCAATTCTTTCTTTAACACCTTTATTAGTGTTATAAACATAACTTCCAGCTTTTAAAGTACCTGAATAAACTCTAAAGTAAGCAAGTCTTCCAATAAATGGATCAGTAGCAATCTTGAAAGCTAATCCAACTAGTGGAGCATCATCACTTGGTTCGCAATAATAATCATTTCCTTTATCATCAGTTCCTTTTGCATGAGGAATTTCGATTGGTGAAGGTAAATAATCTACGATACCGTCAAGTAATAATTGAACACCTTTATTTTTATAAGCACTTCCACAAAATACTGGGTGGAATTCGCCTGTTAAAGTTGCTTTTCTAATGACAGCTTTAATTTCATCAACGCTAACTTCAGCTCCATCAAGAACTTTCATCATTAAATCATCATCAAATGAAGCTAAAGTTTCAATTAAGTCTTCTCTTAATTTTTGACATTTTTCAACATATTCAGCTGGAATTGGAATTTGTTTTGGTAATTCATGTTCTTTAACACCAGTATAATCCCAAGCTTCCATTTTAATAATATCGATAACACCGCTTAAACTTGAAGAAATACCAATTGGATATTGAACTGCTTTTGCACAAGCTCCTAATTTTTCTTTTAAACTAGCAACTGACATATCATAATCAGCACCAATTGCATCAAGTTTATTAACAAAGACTATACGAGGAACGCCATATTTGCTTCCTTGTCTCCAAACAGTTTCTGTTTGAGGTTCGACACCACTTTTTCCATCAAGAACAGTAACTGCACCATCAAGAACTCTTAAAGAACGTTCAACTTCTACTGTAAAGTCGACGTGCCCAGGAGTGTCGATAATATTAATACGATTACCTTTCCAAAAACAAGTTGTAGCGGCACTAGTAATTGTAATACCTCTTTCTTGTTCTTGAGCCATCCAGTCCATGGTAGCTGCACCTTCATGAGTTTCACCGATCTTATGAATTTTACCGGTGTAATATAAGATACGTTCGGTAGTTGTTGTTTTACCAGCATCGATGTGAGCCATGATGCCGATATTACGTGTATGCTCTAAATCGTATTCTCTAGTAGCCATAAGCTCTCCTATTACCATTTATAATGAGCATAAGCTTTATTAGCTTCTGCCATTTTATGTGTATCTTCTCTTTTCTTAACAGCAGCACCTGTTCCATTTGCAGCATCAATAATTTCGTTGGCTAATTTTTCTTCCATTGATTTTTCTTTTCTTAAACGTGAATAATTAACTAACCATCTTAATCCTAAAGTAACTTTTCTTTCTGGAGAAACTTCAGTTGGAACTTGATAGTTTGCAGCACCAATTCTTTTAGCCTTTAATTCAACATTAGGCATAATATTGTTAATTGCTGTAGCAAATACATCCATTGCTGGTTTTTCTGTTTTCTTTTCAATTATTTCGAATGCACTATATAAAATTGTTTGTGCAGTTCCTTTTTTACCATCATACATTAATTTGTTAATTAATCTGGTGACTAATTTTGAATTATAAATTGGATCTGGTAAAACATCTCTTTTACTTACATTACCCTTACGTGGCATATTACTTCCTCCTATTCATTACCTTTTGGTTTTTTAGTACCATATAATGATCTACCTTGTCTACGAGATTCAATTCCTGCGCAGTCAAGAGTTCCTCTAATAATGTGGTATCTAACACCTGGTAAATCCTTAACTCTTCCGCCTCTAATCATGACAGTTGAGTGTTCTTGAAGGTTATGGCCTTCTCCACCAATATAAGCAGTAACTTCATAACCGTTACTGAGCTTAACTCTAGCGTACTTTCTTAAAGCTGAGTTAGGTTTTTTAGGAGTCATTGTACCAACACGGGTGCAAACTCCTCTTTTTTGAGCACTATTTTGATTAGTCTCTTTTTTAGATAATGAGTTATATCTTTTTAAAAGAGCTGGTGCCTTTGATTTGAAGGTAGGTGATTTTCTACCTTGTCTAACTAATTGATTAATAGTTGGCATATTTTTTTCTCCTTTTTCCATTTAAACACACAATTCCTGGTGTGTCATACACTTTACTAAAAAATAATAACTTTTCAGTCAACGTATATATTTTACTGATATGCATAGAGCTTGTCAAACAAAAATGTTTAAAGAAGATAGCTATTTTAACATAAAATTTAAAAATATGGTTATTTTTTAAAAATAATTTTAAGATACTTAATTTTAATATAAAAAATATTTAAAACATCATTATGGAAATAAGCTACTCATTACCAAAAACTAATATTTTAAATAAAATTTTTATCGCTATTATTAATAAAAAAATAACTAATTTACATCTAGTTAATATTTCAAAAGTTGTTAATGTTTGTCGAAATGGTTTATATTATCATTTTGATTCTTATCAAGATTTAATCGTTGATTTATTTAACTACAGTTGTTTAGTTTATCATCTAGATTTTTTTAATAAATATCAAAACTTTAATATTGCTTTATTCTATAATAAAGAATTTATAAATTTTTATAGTTCTTTAATTAATATTATAGGCAAATTAGAATTAATTAATCTTTTACTTATAAATATTAAAAATAAAGTTAAATTAAATAATTTTGATAAAACTTTAGTCGAAATTCGTTTAAATACTTTTTTAACTTTAGTTAGTTTAATTAATTTAAATAAAATTAATTTTAAAACTAAACAAATCAAAATTCTTTTAAATATAAAAGAAGATCCTATTTGCTAGGATCTTCTTAATTAATAATTATCAACTTTAGAAACGTATTCTTCTTCGATTGTTACATTATCTTCTACTTCATCAACATTGTCGTAATCTTTATCATGACTTCCTAAATATTGACGTCTAACACTCTTCATTGTTCCTAAAACATCAAAATCTTTTAAAAGTTCTTTTTCTTGTTCAGTAGTTAATAATCCTCTACCTGCTGGAATTAATTTACCGGTAATGACATTTTCTTTTAAACCATGTAAGGTATCAATCTTACCTTTAATTGCAGCATCAGTTAAGACACGAGTTGTTTCTTGGAAGCTAGCAGCACTTAAGAAACTTTCAGTTTCAAGAGCAGCTTTAGTAATTCCAAGGACTAAAGGTTGAGCAACTGCTGGACGTTTTCCACTTAATAAAGCTTCTTTATTTAAGCGAGTAAATTCAACTAAGCTAACTCTTGTTCCAGGAATCATCTCAGTATCGCCACCATCAATGATAACAACTTTTCTTAACATTTGACGGACAATAACTTCAATATGTTTATCACTAATACCAATTCCTTGGCTACGATAAACTTTTTGAACTTCTTTTATAATATAACGTTGGACACTACCAACATCGGCAACTTCTAATAAACGTTTTGGAGAAATAGCACCTTCGGTAATCTTTCCACCATTTTTAATTGTGTCACCTTTTTTAACTCTTAAACGAGCATTGAAGTTAGTTTTATAAACTTTTTCTTCAAGTTCATTAGTAACTTTAACAGTAAAGATACCACCTTCATCAACGATATCAGTAACAACACCACTAATTTCACTAATTAAAGCTTCACCTTTTGGATTTCTTGCTTCGAAAAGTTCTTGAACTCTTGGTAAACCTTGAGTAATATCTCCTCCAGCAACACCACCACTATGGAAAGTACGCATGGTTAATTGAGTACCAGGTTCACCAATTGATTGAGCAGCCATAATTCCAATTGCTTCACCAACTTCAACAAGTTCGCCAGTAGCAAGATTTCTTCCATAACAATGTACGCAAACACCATCTTTAGTTTCACAACCAAATAATGATCTAATTTCAACTTTAGTTATTCCACTATCAACAATTTCGCGAGCTTTCTTTTCATCGATTAATCTATCACCTTCGATAATTACTTCACCAGTTTTTGGATTAATAATATCGTGGCAACTAAATCTACCAACAAGACGGTCATATAAAGAAACAATAACAACATTTTGTGAAGTATCAATAATATCGCTAACATAACTTCCATGATCGCTATGGCAATCTTCTTCTCTAACGATAACATCTTGAGAAACATCAACTAAACGACGAGTTAAATAACCTGAGTCAGCAGTTTTTAAAGCAGTATCAGCACCACCTTTTCTAGCACCATGGGTTCCAGTAAAGAATTCACTAACGTTAAGACCTTCACGGAAGCAAGATTTAACAGGTAATTCAATAGTTTCACCACTAGTACTACCCATAAGTCCTCTCATACCCATAAGTTGAGTAAAGTTAGATTTACTACCTCTAGCTCCACTATCGCTCATGATGAATAATGGATTACGATTATCTTTTTGAAGAGCTTCAGCAACTCCGTCACTAACATCATTATTAATTCTTGTCCAAACTCTAACTACTTGATTATGTCTTTCACTATCAGTTAAAAAACCTTTTTCATATAATTTTTCAATATGTTCAATTTCTTTATCACCTTCAACGATATAATCATGTTTATTATTTAAAACATTAATATCACTAATAGCAATTGTTAATCCACTAATAGTTGAGAATCTAAATCCTTGGTCTTTAATCTTATCAAGGATGGCACTAGTTTTACTAGTTCCATAACGATGGAAAACTTCATCAATAATTTCAGTAACATTTTTCTTTTTAATAGGACTAATTACTGGTAAAGAAGCGATATATTCAGGAATATTTGTACCTTTTGGAACAAAGAATTTATCTAAATCTCTTTTTAAGTTTTCAGCACTTGGTTCATTAATATAAGGGAAATCGCTTGGGAAAATTAAGTTAAAGATAACTTTACCAACAGTTGTAATAAGATATTTATTATTCATTTCAGCACTAAATCCACTCTTCTTAAGAGCTTTTCCTGGAAGAGCAATACGGGTGTGTAAATGAATATCTTTAATTAAATATGCTTTATAACATTCATCGATATCTTTAAAGACTTTTCCTTCAAGTTTAGCATATTCTCTATATTTTTCTGCTTCTTCTAAATCACCAGCTTCTTCAAATTTATTAGCTTTCTTATAAAAATCTTCTTTAGTAGCTTCTAATGTTAAATAGTAGTTACCAATTAACATATCTTGAGATGGAGTAACAATTGGTTTTCCATCTTTTGGAGCTAAGATGTTATTTGAAGCAAGCATTAAATTTAAAGCTTCTTCTTGAGCAGCTTTTCCAAGTGGAACATGGACTGCCATTTGGTCACCATCAAAGTCAGCGTTAAATCCAGTACAAACAAGTGGATGTAATCTAATTGCACGTCCATCAACTAAGACTGGTTGGAAAGCTTGAATACCAAGTCTATGTAAAGTTGGAGCACGGTTTAATAAGACTGGATGTTGAGAAATAATTTTTTCGACAACATTTAATACATCTTCATCACGAGCATCAATTTTACGATCAGCTTGTTTATGTAATAAGCATTTTCCATCACGAATTAAAACGCTAGCAATAAATGGTCTAAGTAAATTAATTGCCATTTCACGAGGTAATCCACATTGATACATCTTTAATGATGGACCAACAGCAATAACACTTCTACCACTATAGTCAACTCTCTTACCGAGTAAGTTTTGTCTAAATCTACCTTGTTTACCTTTTAAAGCACCACTTAAAGATTTTAATGGTCTTCCAGCAGCACCAGTAACAGGTTTTCCATTTCTTCTACCGTTATCGATTAAAGCATCAACAGCTTCTTGGAGCATTCTTTTTTCATTCATTAAGATAACTCCAGGAGCGTTCATATCAATTAATTTCTTTAAACGATTATTACGACTAATAACACGACGGTATAAATCATTTAAATCACTAGTAGCAAATCTTCCACCATCAAGTTGTAACATTGGTCTTAAATCTGGTGGAATAACTGGTAAAGCGTCTAATATCATCCATTCAGGTTTATTATTAGATTTTCTAAAAGCATCGATGACTTCAAGTCTTTTAGTTAATTTAGTTAATTTTTGTCCTTGAGATTCTTTAATTTGTTTAGAAATATTTTCAAATTCTTCATCAAGATTAACTTCACGAAGTAATCTCTTAATTGCTTCTGCACCTTCACCAAATTCTGCTCCAGTATGTGCACTAATAAAACTTGCACATCCAAAGAAATCAAATGGTTCATTTGGATTTGATAACTTATTAATTAAAGATTCAGCTTTTTCTTTATCATAAGTATCTGGTTCAAGAGAATCAGAAATATCTCTAATTGCAGAAATAAAAATTTCTTTACCTCTTCTATCATCAATAAATTGTTTATATTCAAGAATTTTACTAGTTCCAGGATTTAAACAAACGTGAGCACTAAAATAAATAATTTCTTCTAATTCTTTTGGTAACATAGCAAGGACTAAACCCATTCTTGAAGGAATACCTTTTAAGTACCAAATATGTGAACATGGACTAGCAAGTTCGATGTGGCCCATTCTTTCACGTCTAACTTCTTTAGAAATGACTTCAACACCACATTTTTCACAAACTACACCAGCATATCTAATCTTTTTATATTTGCCACAATGACATTCGTAATCTTTACTAGGACCAAAGATCTTTTCACAATAAAGACCATCCATTTCAGGTTTTTGACTACGATAATTAATTGTTTCAGGTTTAGTAACTTCACCATGACTCCATTGTCTAATTTTTTCAGGAGAGGCAAGGCCAACCTTAATACTACTTAAATCATTAACATCAAACATATAGTCGCCTCCTAGTTAAGCATTTCATCTGCAACATCTTGATCGATTGAAGAAGTTGGTTCTTCTTCATTTCTTAAACGATCTTCACCAATTGAACGAATTGAATTCATTGAACGTTGCTCTTCTTTTTGAGTTTGACGAGCAAGATCATCCATATCAATTAATTTACCTTCTTTATCACGTAATTCGACATCCATACCAAGAGCCATTAATTCTTTAGTTAAGACTTTAAATGCTTCTGGAATTGATGGACGTGAAATTGGTTTATTCTTAATAATTGCTTCGTATGTTCTCTTTCTACCAACACGGTCATCACTCTTAATAGTCATCATTTCTTGTAAAGTATGAGCAGCTCCATAAGCTTCAAGTGCCCAAACTTCCATTTCACCGAATCTTTGACCACCGTTTTGAGCTTTACCTCCAAGAGGTTGTTGAGTAACCATTGAATATGGTCCAGTAGCACGAGCATGTAATTTATCATCGACCATGTGAACAAGTTTAATCATATACATAACACCAACGTTAATACGATCATCAAACTTTTCACCAGTTCTACCATCATAAAGAGTATATTTTCCATCTTTGGAACATTTTGCTTCTTTCATGATGTTAATAATTTCTTCATTACTAATTCCATCAAAAACTGGAGTAGCAATTTTAACACCACCAAGTTTCTTAAGAGCCATACCTAAATGGACTTCCAAAACTTGTCCGATGTTCATACGAGAAGGGACACCTTGTGGGTTTAACATAATGTCAACTGGGGTACCATCTGGTAAGTAAGGCATATCTTCGACTGGTAAAATCTTGGAAATAACACCTTTGTTACCGTGACGTCCTGACATCTTATCACCTTCACTAATTTTACGTTTTTGAACAACGTAAACTCTAACTTTCTTTTTAACTCCTGGAGCAAGTTCATCACCATTTTCTCTTGTAAAGATTTTTACATCTAAAACAGTTCCAGCTCCTCCATGAGGTACTCTTAAGGAGTTGTCTTTACAATCTTTTGATTTATCTCCAAAGATTGCATCTAATAATTTAGTTTCTGGAGAAGGTTCGCTAGTACCTTTTGGAGTTACTTTACCAACTAAAATATCTCCTTCTTTAACTTCAGTTCCAATAATAACAATACCTTGGTCATCTAAATGAGCTTTAGCTTCCATTGAGATATTTGGAACATCAGGAGTAATAACTTCTTCACCATTTTTAGTATCACGACATTCAATTTCAAAACTTTCAATATGAATTGTAGTGTATACATCATCCTTTACTAATCTTTCAGACATAATAACTGCGTCTTCGTAGTTATATCCTTCCCAAGTCATAAAGGCAATTGTAACGTTTTGTCCAAGAGCTAAATCACCATTTTCCATTGAAGGTCCATCAGCAATGATTTGGCCTTTTTTAACTTTATCTCCAACTTTAACAATTGAAGTTTGGTTGATACATGTTCCTTGGTTACTACGTTGGAATTTTAATAAGGTGTAAGTTCTTTCACCTTCTTCTTCTAAAACTTTAATTTGTAAAGAATCAGTATAAGTAACAATACCATCATTAACAGCAGTAACTGCAAGTCCACAGTCCCTAGCAATAATATGTTCAAGACCAGTTCCAACATAAGGAGCATGTGGTCTTAATAATGGTAAAGCTTGACGTTGCATGTTAGCACCCATCAAAGCACGGGTATTATCATCGTTTTCAAGGAATGGAATACAAGCAGCGGCAACACTAACAATTTGCATTGGTGATTCATCAACATAATCAACATCGTGTTTATCTGCTAATAAGTTTTTACCATTATATCTAGCAACGACTTTTTCACTTACAAATTCGTTATTTTTAATATCTTGAGTAGCTTGAGCGATGACATGATCATTTTCTTGATCAGCAGTTAAATAAACTGCTTCTTCAAGAATTTTTCCACTCTCTTTATCGTATTTTCTATATGGAGTTTCAATAAATCCATATTTATCAACTTTTGCATAAGTAGCTAAGTTATTAATTAAACCAATGTTTTGACCTTCTGGAGTTTCAATAGGACAAATTCTTCCATAATGAGTAAAGTGAACATCTCTAACTTCCATACTTGCTCTATCACGAGTAAGACCACCTTGTCCTAAAGCACTAATTCTTCTTTTATTTGCAAGTTCAGCAAGTGGGTTAGTTTGATCCATAAATTGCGATAATTGGTTAGTTGCAAAAAATTCACGAATTGAACTAGCAAGTGGACGGACATTAATTAAACCTTGTGGGGTTAAATCTTTTCTTTCTTCGGAAGTAATTGACATCTTTTGAGTGACGTTTTTAGCCATCTTAGTTAAACCAATTCTAAATTGAGTTTGAATTAATTCACCAACACATCTAATACGTCTATTGGATAAATGGTCAATATCATCAGTTTTGCCAAAACCATCCATTAAATTTAAGAAATAGCTAAAAATAGCAACAATATCACTAATTGTGACACGGCTTTCTCTTAAATTTAAATCAGTTCCTACAACATTACTAATGAGATCTTTTTTATCATTAGCATAAACTTTTACAATATTAACAATTGAATTAGTGTCAAGTTTTGTATTGACATTTAATTGATGAGCACAAGCACCATTTTCAAAAAATTCTTCATCTTGTAATTGATCAACGATTTCTTTTGTTAATAAAGTATTTTTTCTATATTTTAATTCGCCATTGACATCGAAAAGATCTTCAGCTAATACTTTGTCAATAAGACGATTATAAATACCTAATTTTTGTTTATATTTAAATCTTCCAGCACGACCTAAATCATAACGTTTATCATCAAAAAACTTTTGAACTAAAAACGAATGAACACCTTCATCAGTAATTGGTTCACCAGGTTTTAATTTTCTAAAAATTTCTTTTAAAGCAAGAATGCTTTTATTAATTGAACTATCTTTCTTTAAAGTTTCTCTTAAAGATTCTCTATCACCAAACAAATCTAAGATTTCTTGGTCGCTTTCAAATCCAAGAGCTTTTAAAAAGATAGTAGCAAGCATTTTTCTTTGACGATCAATTCTAACCCAGAGGAAATTTTTAACATCACTTTCAAATTCGAGCCAAGTACCTCTAGTTGGAATTAAATCGGCATTATAAATATATTTACCTGTTTTGTTATCAAAAGTCTTAGCAAGATAAGCACCTGGAGATCTAACAATTTGCGAAACAATAACTCTTTCAGCACCATTAATAATAAATGTACCGCTTTCAGTCATGAGTGGAATTTCACCCATAAATACTTCGCTTTCTTTAACTTCTCCAGTAGTTTTATCATTTAAATATAATTTAACTTTTAATGAACTACTAAAAGTTAAATCTTTTTCTTTACATTCAAGTGGAGTATGTTTAGGGGCTTCTAAACGATAACCACCTTTTTTATAATCAATAGAAAGATTTTTAGCGAAATTTTCAATTGGAAAAACATCACTTAAAACTTCATCAATACCATTTTCTAAGAAGTTTTTGTATGATTCTGTTTGAATTTCAACTAAATAAGGTAATTCTAATTTACCACTAATCTTACTAAAACTAATACGATCATTATTAAGTCTTGGATAATCTTTATAAGATTGCATATAAGTTGGCTCCTTTATTTTGTCATTTTTAGAATGTAATAACCTTTATGTTTATCAACGATTATTACTTCTTTAAATAAATTTAAGAGAAATTCTCGATGTGAGTTCATTCCCTTATCTTTTCTAATAACGATATAAAATTCTCCATCCTCCTTTAACGCTTTGTGTATATCCTTATATATATTATAAATAGCCTCTTTCCCACAACTAATTGGTGGGTTTAAAAAGGCATAGTCATAATAACTTGATACATCTATAATTGAAGTTACTACATTACCATTTAAATTATATTTTTTTAGATTTTCTTTTATTAATTCAATTGCTTTTGAATTAATTTCGCAATAAGTTACACCTAACTCTTTAAAAAATAAATTTAAAGTAATTCCAATAACTCCGATTCCAGCGCCAAAATCAAGGATGTTACCTTTTAAAGGGAGTTTAATTAATTCCGTTAAAAAATAATATGAACCTTTATCAATTTTCTCTTTTGAAAAAATTCCATTACTACTTTTTAAGCTAATTTTAGTATCTAATATATCGTAACTAACGACATAATCGATGTTTTTTAAGTTTGGATCATTAGTGAAATAATGACTCATTTTTACCTCCCTTAAATAGGCAAAAACCTGCCCTAAAAATATTAAAAATTCGGGCAGGTTAAATTAAAATTAACTATTTAATTTCAACTTCAGCACCAGCTGCAACTAAAGCTTTCTTGTGTTCTTCAGCTTCAACAGGTGAAATGTGTTCTTTAATAGCACTTGGAGCAGCATCAACTAATTTTTTAGCTTCCATTAAGCCTAAGCCAGTAATAGCTTGGACGGCTTTAATAACTTGGACTTTTTGAGTACCGATAGCTTTTAAAGTTAAAGTAACTTCGGTTGGTCCTTTCTTTTCTTCTTCTTCAGCTGGTGCAGCAGCTGCAACTGGAGCAGCAGCAGTAACTCCAAATTCATTTTCAATAGCTTTGACTAATTCATTTAATTCAACAACTGTCATTTCTTTAACAGCAGCGATAATTTCTTCATTTGTTAACTTTGCCATAATTTAAATCCTCCTACTAATAACAAATTATTTGTGTTCAGCAACTTGACCTAAAGAATAGGCTAAGTTACGCATTGGTGCTTGTAATACACTAAGAAGCATAGATACAAGTCCTTCTTTTGATGGTAATGAAGCAATTGTCATAACATAATCTTTATCACTTACTTTTCCATCGATGATTCCGCCTTTTAAAACGAGTTCTTCGTTCTTTTTAGCGAATTTTGTGAGTACTTTTAAGCTTCCATCAGTTGCATCTTTTGCGAAGACATAAACATTTGGTCCAGCTAAATACTCTTCGATTCCTTCATGTGTATCTTTTAAAGCTCTAGTAACTAAAGAGTTTTTATAAACACACATTGAAGCGCCTTTTTCTCTTAAGTCGTTTCTAAGTTTACTAATTTTTGCAACAGTTAATCCACGATATTCACAAATTACCATGGCACCATTGTCTTTAACCAAATTAGCAATCTCATTTACAACGGCTTCTTTTGATTTTAAGACGTCTTGATTCATGTTTTACCTCCTTTTTTTCTATATGAGGCCAATATACTATTGAGGATTACCTCGGTAACATTATTAAGATTTCTCCGTTACGGTCTTAGGTATATAAGCCAAATAAACTTTTTTAATTACCACATGAGACTTTAACAGAAGGTCCCATGGTTGTGTTAAGAGCACATGATTTTACATAAGTTCCCTTAACAGCACTTGGTCTAACTTTTAATATTTGACCAATTACAGTGTTAACATTTTCGACTAATTTATTAGTATCGAATGATACTTTACCAACTCTTAAGTTAACGTTCCCGTCTCTATCAGCACGATATTCAACTTTACCAGCTTTTAATTCGCTAACCATTTTTGCAATATCAGGACCAACAGTTCCAGTCTTTGGGTTTGGCATTAAGCCTTTTGGACCTAAGACTCTACCAGCTTTACCAATTTCACCCATCATTTCAGGTGTGGCACAAATTACATCGAAATCAAACCATTTTTGTGTAACGATTTTTTCAAGTAATTCTTTTCCACCAACATAATCAGCACCGGCAGCTTTTGCTTCGTCAACTTTGTTAGTTAATGCACAAACAACAACTTTTTTACCAGTTCCATTAGGAAGAACAACTGTTCCTCTAACTTGTTGATCTGCTTTTCTTCCATCGATATTTAAATTAAATGAAATACCGACAGTTGAATCAAATTTTGTGCAACTTGTTTTCTTAACTAATTCACAGGCTTCTTCAACGCTGTAAACTTTGTTTTTCTCGATTAATTTTGTGGCTGCAACATATTTCTTTCCGTGTTTCATATTTCAACCTCCAATTAATCAACGACTTTTATGCCCATATTACGAGCACTACCTTCGATAATCTTCATTGCTGCTTCAATGTCATTTGCATTTAAATCAGGCATTTTGTATTCAGCAATCTTTTTAATTTGTTCTTTTGTTACAGAACCAACAGTAGTTGTTTTACTATTAGCACTACCCTTTGAAATTCCAGCAGCTTTTAATAATAATCCTGTAACAGGTGATGTTTTAATTGCCATATCAAATGATTTGTCTTCATAAGCGGTAATAATAACTGGAACAACTTCACCTTTTCTGTCAGCGGTTTTTGCGTTAAATTCAGTACAGAATTTAGGCATAACAACGCCAGCACTTGCAAGTTTTGGTCCTGGTTTTGCTTCACCACCAGGTAATTCCATCTTGACAACTTTTGCGATTTTTTTACCCATTGTTTTTCTCCTTTCAATAAGTTTGTAGTATGAAGTATCGCTCTTCTCCTACCAGGCCTATTGCCTCGCGCTTATACGCGTTAGTAATTTTACCAAAAAGCGCATATAAAAATCAACCTTTTTTTATTAAAATAAAAAATAATTTCAATTTAAGTTATTTATAAATCTTTTTTAATCAAAAATTTAATCTTTAAAAGTCCTTTATTTTTATAAAAACCGTGCAGAACTAATGTTTTTATAAAAAAACGCAATCATTACGACTGCGTATAATAGTTATTTTTTAAATTAAGATACGTGAACAATTTCACTAAAGTCAACATCAACAGGAGTATGTCTACCAAAGAAAATAGTATCAACTTTAACTGCACCATTTTCTTTATCGATGGAAACAATCTTTCCTTCAACGTTAGCAAATGTACCATGAATAATTTTAACTAAATCACCAACATGATAATTTTCATACATTGAATTATCAACCATGCCCATTCTCTTAAGAACTGTTTCGATTTCTTTTGGTGAAACAGGAGTTGGTTTTTGACCTCCACCACTTGATCCAGTAATACCAGTAACTCCTGGAGTATTTCTAACCATAAACCAGCTTTCATCAGTCATAATCATTTCAACGAAAACATATCCAGGGTATAAATTTTTAATCTTAACTTTAGGAACTTTAACACCATCTTTTTCTACATAAGCTGGTTGTCCATCTTTTCCTATAACAGGAATTTCTTCTTCTGCAACTACAATTCTAAAAACATATCCTTCAAGATTCATAGATTCAACTCTTCTACGAATATTGTCGGCTACTTTTTGTTCATGACCACTATAAGTAGTGGCAACATACCATTGCTTTTCTGCTAAATCTGCCATAACTTCTCCTTACATTAATTCAAATGCTTTTTGTAATTGTTCAATTAAAGTTCCTGCAGCTAAATCTTCAAGAACTAAAAAGATTGCAGCAAACACTGTAATTGCAATTACAACACCAATTGCTGGTAAAAATGCTTCTCTTTTAGGCCGTCTAACTCTTTTTGCTTCACGAGCAACGCCTCTAAAATATGTTATTGGATTTCCTTTCATAAAAAACTCCTTATTTGCTCTCTTTATGAACTGTTACTTTATTGCAATGTGGGCAATATTTTTTAAGTTCAAGTCTAGTAGTTGAAGATTCAACTTTCTTTGAAGTTGTATAGTTACGGTTCAAACACTCACTGCATATTAAAATAATTTTCTTTCTCATATTCTCACCTTATATCAAAACTTCATTAAATATAGTAGGTTAATCAAGATATAAAGTCAAGAAATAAAACACAAGTTATTAATTTTATTAATAAAGCTAGTCTTAATTTAAGCGCACTCTTTTTTTGTATAAAATAAATCAAATCATATTTTAAATTTTTATTATTTTTAAAAAATAATTGAGTTTAGAAAGGTTTTTTACATTTTTTGGCCTTTTTAAGTATTACAATATTTTTTAATTTTTAAAATTGCCTTTTTAATTGTTCTAGCTGTCTCAGTATAATTGTTTTTTAAATAATAAGATATTTCGCGTATATTTAAACCATTTAAAAATAGTGTCATGAGTTGTTTTTCTTTTTTAGTTAGTTGCATTTCGTTTTCATAAATTATTTCTTTAATTTTTTCAATATCATACAAAGAATATTTTGAATATATATCATCATTGATAGAACAATTAAAATTTTGATTTTTAATCTTTTCTATTTCTTCGTCGAATTGATCATTTTTAGCATTATAAATAACTGTCTTTCTAATTAATGTTTTAATTTCTTGCATATAAATAAACTTAAAATAATTATAGAAATCTAGTTTATTAATCTTATAGGTTGTCAAAGCTCTTAAAAAAGCAGGAGTTACTAAATCTCTTAAATCTTCATAATCAATATTTAAATTAGAGATATTTCTAACTTGTTGCAAACAAATTGGTAAAGATATTCTTTTACATTCTTCAAATAATCTTTTTTGCGAATCAACATCGCCTTCTCTTGCCTTAACTGTTAAGTCATTGGATGTAATAAAATCTAACATAGTTCTTTAAAGTTAACTTGTTAGAAAATAAATTTCAATTTACAAAAATTAAAAAATGTTTAATTAACGATTTAATTCATAAAGGGCTATTGCACAGGCAATACTTGCATTTAATGAGTTAATATTACCATGACCTTGCATTGGAATTTTATATAACATATCGCAATTTTGTTTAACTAAATGGCTAATTCCTTCGCCTTCACTACCAATAACAATACATAAATTTAAATCTTTTGGTATATAGCTTAATTCCTTACTTCCTTCTGCTTCAAAACCAACAATCCAATAACCATTTTCTTTTAAAGTTTTAATAGCGTTGTTTAAATTAGAAACTTCAGCAATTGGAACATAATTAATTGCTCCAGTTGAAACTTTTTCTACAGTATCATTTATAGAAACGGATGATTTTTTCTTATAAATAATTCCTTTAGCATTAAAAATATCTGCACTTCTAATAATTGAACCTAAATTATGAGGATCTTTTAAACCATCAAGCATAATTAAAATATTTCTTTTATTTTCTTTATTTTTGTTAATTAAAGTCTCTAATGATATTGGACTTATTTCTTTAACTAATGCAACTATTCCTTGATGATTCCCGTCAACTAAATTATCTAGTTGATTTCTATTTAAGAATATTTTTTCAATATCGTTTTTATTAATTAAATCTAGTAACTTTTGATTAGAAAAACTTTCAAGTAAATAAACTTTTTTTACTCTCTTATTTAACAATGCTTCGTAAACTGTATTAATACCAAAAATCTTAATCATTAAAATATTTTTCTTTCAATTAATATGTTTCTTAATTTATCAGATAATTCAAAATTTTTATTTTGTTTTGCTTCATTATATTCTTGATAAACTTTTATATCATCTTCAGTTAAAACTTTCAAAGAAAAATCTAAACCTAAAATATAAATAATTGTTGTTAATGCATAATATAAATCTTCGACTTCTTCTAAAGTTGAATTCTTATTTCTTAAAACTAAATTTGCTTCTTTAACTAAATCTAATGTATAAGTAACACAATTTGGAATATTAAAATCATCAGCAAAATATTCCAAAAATTTCGTTGTTTTTGAAGAAAAACCTTGCAAAACTCCATTATTTAATTGAATTTTTAAATTAAGTTGCTTATAACAATTTCCAATTTTATTAATTATAGATTTAGTATCATTAACAACTTCGTCAGTAAAATTGATAATATTTCTATAATGTGTATTTAAAAGTAATAATCTAATTACATTAGCTGAATATTGTTCTATAGCATCTTTAGCTAAAATAACATTACCTAAAGATTTTGACATTTTTTCATTACGAATATTCATCATAGCGGTGTGAATCCAATATTTAGCTAAATGATGTCTATGTGTTGCCATTGTTTGAGCAATTTCGTTTTCGTGATGAGGGAATTTTAAATCGCTACCTCCTCCATGGATATCAATCATTCCATGAAATATTGAATCAATCATTACACAGCATTCAGTGTGCCATCCTGGCCTTCCAGGTAAAAACGGAGATTCCCATTTAATACCTTGAGTGGTGTTTTTCCATAAAACAAAATCATATTGATTATGTTTTTTATCATTTTCTTCAATACGAGCGTTGTTTTTTAAATTGTCTAAATCAATATTTGATAAACACCCATAATCACTTACTTTGCCAACATCAAAAAATACTTCGCCATCAGCAACATAAGCTGAACCATTTTTAACTAAATTATCGATATAAGCAATAATTTCTGGAATATATTTTGTAACTCTTGGGGTAAAAGTAGGTCTTTCAACATGCAAATTAAAAATACACTTTTCAAATGCTTTTATATATCGTTCACTTATTACTTCTTCTTTAACTCCTTCTTCGATAGCTTTATTAATAATTTTATCGTCTACATCAGTGTAATTTGAAACATAAGTCACTTTATATCCAATAGTTTCAAAAAACTTTCTTAAAGTATCAAAGAAAACTACTGGTCGCATATTTCCTATGTGTGGATCATTATAAACAGTAGGCCCACAAACATACATTGAGACTTCGTTTTCTTTAACTGGAGTAAAAACTTCGACTTTTCTTGTTAGAGTGTTATATAACTTAATTTCCATGTATTTAATTTTATTAAATTAAATACTTCTTTTCAATTAGATTTAAAGGTAAAGAATTATTGAAAATTTATCTTAAATCTAATAATTTTTAAAATAAACCTTTTAAAAGTTGATTATTTTTTTAAATTTTTATTTTCAATTCTAATAAAGTGATATTAAAATTCTACTTTTTTAGTATTTATGGAAATATATTTTAAAAAATATATTTAAGGTTTGTTTTTGACCCTATTTGTTATATAATCAAAATCATGAAACGAGCATTAAGTGGAATTAAACCAACCGGACAATTAACATTAGGAAATTATATTGGAGCTTTAAAGAATTTCAAAGACTATCAAGATGAATATGAAACTTTCATTTTTATTGCTGATTTACATTCTTTAACATTACCAATTGATCCAAAAGAATTAAAGCAAAACACTAAAGATATTGTTGCTTTTTATTTAGCTGCTGGATTAGACCCTAATAAAACGACAATTTTTTTACAAAGCGATGTTCCTGCTCACTCAGAATTAAATACTATTTTACAAAATTACCTATACATGGGTGAACTTTCGCGTATGACTCAATTTAAAGAAAAATCTCAAAAATTGAATCAATCTGCAATTGGTCTTGGTTTGTTTGCTTATCCTGTTTTAATGGCGGCTGATATATTACTTTATAACGCAGATGTTGTTCCTGTTGGTGATGATCAAAAACAACATGTTGAATTAACGCGAGATTTAGTCCATCGTTTTAATACTAGATATAACAAAGAAGTTTTTGTGATGCCTCAAGCTATCACTCCTAAAGTCGGAGCCAGAATAATGTCTCTTTCAGATCCAACACGTAAAATGTCCAAATCTGACCCAAAAGGTGATATTTTCTTAAAGGATGACTTAAATGTTATTCGTAAAAAAATTATGTCTAGTGTCACTGATACTGATAATAACATTATTTATGATGTCGAAAATAAACCAGGAATTAGCAATTTACTTACTATTTATGCTTCTTTAAAAAATTTAACTATTAAGGAAGCTGAAGAACAATTTAAAGATTGTCATAAATACGGGGAATTTAAGAAAATTGTCGCTGACACAGTTATAGAAGTTTTAGAACCATTCCAAAAAAGATATCAAGAAATAATTAATAGTTCTCTTATAGATGAAGTATTAGCTGATGGAGCTAAAAAAGCTGCTTATGTAGCTAACAAAACATTAGTAAAAGTTAAAAAAACAATTGGTTTATATGTTAGATAATAAAT
Organism: uncultured Mollicutes bacterium; assembly: GCA_900540365.1. Lineage (GTDB taxonomy): Bacteria > Bacillota_I > Bacilli_A > RFN20 > CAG-826 > Onthovivens. The sequence continues at coordinate 12,085 of UQFN01000004.1, read as the reverse complement.
TTTTAGTAGCAATAGATTTAGATGGAACTTTATTAAGAGATGATAAAACTATTTCTACTGAAAGTATTAAATTTTTAAAAGAATTTGAAAAACAAGGTAACTATGTAGTTATTGCTAGTGGTCGTGCTCCTAGAAGTATTTTAAAATATCAAAAATTACTTGATTTAAATAGTCCTTTTATTGCTTATAATGGTGCATACGGACGTTCATTACACACTGATTTTAAATTAGATTATCAAATATCTTTTAAGGATGTTATTTCTTTTTATCAAGATAATACTAACAAAACAATCGATTTAATGATGTGTGAATCTAAAGATAAGATTTTTTTAGATAGAGTAGATAGTAAATTAATAACTTTTTTCGAACCAATGGATATGGAAATTGTTAAGGGGGATATAAGTCAAATTCTTAAAGAAAATGTTTATAGCTGTATTGTAAAAATTAAAGCACCATTAAATGAAAATCAAGAAAAAATAAAACAATATTTTTCTAAATTTAATAATCTAGAAATCCGTTTTTGGTCAAATTGTGATTATGCTGAAATGTTTATTAAAACAGTTTCTAAAGGACATACTTTAGAAAAAATAGTTGAAATTTGCAAGGTTTTAAAAGAAAATGTGCTAGTTTTTGGTGATGCTGAAAACGATTTAGAAATGCTTTCAATGTTTAAAAATTCCTTTCTAATGAAAAACGGACTTGATGAATTAAAGGGTAAAGTTAACTATGTAACAAAAAAAGATAACAACCATGATGGTGTTATCTTTGAAATAAAAAATTTTATAAAAAATAAATTATAAATTTAAATATTTCATTAATTCTTCATAATATTTATCTGGCATTTTATTTGCTAGTTCTTCATCTGAATTAACTACTTCTATATAAAATTTACATTTTGGTTCTGTTCCACTTGGTCTAACTGCAATGTTAGTTCCATCTTTAAAGGTAAATTTAATTAAAGAACTCATTGGGATACCATTAATTGTAGAAACAAAGCCAGTTTTAACATTCTTTCTTAAAAGATTATAGTAATCATCAACATAAACGACTTCATTGTCGAGGAACTTAGTAAATGGTTTATTAATTAAAGTATCCATTAAAATCTTTAATTTTTTAGCACCATTGCTTCCTTTAAAGGCGATGTTAAATAACTTTGTTTTGTGGAAACCATATTTAACACCAAGTGCATGATAAGCTTCATCCAATGTAATATCATGTTGTTTATAATATAAAGCCATCTCACAATAAAGTAAAATAGCTTGAATACCATCTTTATCGCGAACAAATGGTTTAATTAAACAACCATAACTTTCTTCGTAACCAAATTCAAATTCTGGACCACCATGTTCTTCATAGTATTGAATTCTATCGCCGATATACTTAAAACCAGTTAGAAAAGATTCAGTTTTTACGCCATAATTAGCAGCAATTTTACTACCTAAACTACTAGTAACAATGGTGTTATAAACAACGCCATTTACACTTAAAAATCCTTTTTTCTTACGCTCGTTTAAAATGTAATCCATTAAAAGTGCTGCTGATTCATTTCCAGTTAATAAAATGTAATCACCTTTACGATTTTTACAAGCTAGTCCAACTCTATCTCCATCTGGATCAGTCATTGTTACTAAATCTGCATCAATTTCTTTTGCAAGTTTAATTGGTAATTCATAAGCTATTGGATCTTCAGGATTAGGTGATTTTAAATTAGAAAAATCAGGATCAGGTGCGCAGCATTCAAGAACTGGATAAACATCATATCGACATTCTTTAAATACTCTCATAGCATTAACATAACTTGCACCATTATTTGGAGTATATACAATTTTAAAATTATTTTTATCTAAGCTAGGGTTTAATTGAACAGTTTGACAATATGCAACATAACTATTATCAACTTCTTCTCCTAATATATTAGTAACACCTTTAATTGTTACTTCAGTTGGTTCACAACTTAATTCATCAGGCATCGTAGCAATAATATCTAATAAAGGAACAATTTTATAAGGAGTAAGTTGACAACCATAACTATCATAAACTTTAAATCCATTATGTTCTTTTGGATTATGACTTGCAGTAATCATAATTCCACCACAACATCCTTTATATCTAATTGCATAAGATAATTCTGGAGTAGGTCTTAATGAGTCAAAAATATAAACATTTAAACCCATCTTATTTAATATGTCAGCACATAATAATGTAAATTCTCTTGATTTATGACGATTATCATGAGAGATAGCAACTCCACGAGTCCCAGCATCAATATATTTAGAAACTAAGAATTTACCATAAGCAATACATGCTTTTTTAACTGTAAATTCATTCATTCTATTTGTTCCAGGACCTAAGATTCCTCTCATTCCAGCAGTTCCAAATTGAATATCTTGATAAAAAGCATCATCAATTTCTTCATCAGAGTAGCTTCTTAAAATCTTCTTATCTTCTTCACTTACGTGATCACTATTTAACCAACGTTGATAATTATTTAAAGTCTTTTGTTCCATATAAAACCTCGCACTAATTATATATTAATTATTTGAATTTACTATAAATTTTGCTTAAAATTTCATTCTTTTTTTCATCTAATTTAGCACTAAACACCTTATTATTTAAGTAACTTAATTCACCTTTTAAATTAATAAAAGAAAGTGAATAAGCATGTAAAAATTGATTTTCGAAATTATATTTTTTCTTAAATTCCTTATTAAAAGCAAAATCACCATATTTATTATCACCAACTAATGGATGATTAATATAAGCAAAATGAACTCTTATTTGATGTGTCCTTCCAGTTACAAGTAAAACATCAACTAAACTTAAATCATCTTTATAATCGATTAATTCATATGTTGTTATGGCAGTTTTAGCATTTTGTGAAATTGAATCAACTTTAACTAGTCCTGTATTTGCATCTTTAATTAAAGGAGCATTAATTTCACCGCTTTTATTAATCTTTCCTTTTACAAGAGCTAGATAATGCTTAATAATTCCTTCATGATTTTTAAAAGCTTCCATTAAAAGTTGTGATGCAATAATGTTTTTAGCAAAAATCACGACTCCACTAGTGTTTCGATCTAAACGATGAACTGGTCCAGGAATAAATCCTTGTTCATTAGGATTAAATTCATGTTTATTATATAAATAACTTAAAACTTTATTAGATAAAGTAATACGTTTTTCGTTTTCATCTCCATGGATTAATATTCCAGTTGGTTTATTTACAACTAAAATATTTTTATCTTCATAAATAATATTTAAGTTTACTTGAATATTTTCAATTTTTTTAGGATTATTAAATTCTAATAATTGAGCGTCACTAACATAAATTTCTAATAAATCATTTTCTTGTAAAATATAATTTTGTTTAATCCAATGTTTATTAACTTTAACATCTTTTTTACGAAATAATTTGTAAATAAAACTAAGTGGAGCGTCATTTAAAAACTTTCGTACAAACTTATCTGCACGTTGATTTGAAAATTCTTTTTTGATTAAGATTTCTTTCATTTTTTAATGACATCCTTTTAACAAATTGCTATAATTTTTCATACTGGAGAAATACCCAAGTGGCTGAAGGGGTGGGCTTGGAAAGCTCATAGGCCTGTAACAGGGCGCCGGGGTTCAAATCCCCGTTTCTCCGCCAAAAATAAATCAAAAGAAAAGCCTCAATAATGAGACTTTTTTATTTTATTTATTTTCTTTATCAATAGTTGAAATAACTGCTTCAACTAAATCTGCTTCTTTATCTTCTTGTCTTAATGCTTGTAAACGAAGCTCTCTTCTTGCTTTACGATCTTTTTCTTTATCTTCAAGTTTACTTGATAAAGATAAAACCAATGTGACAATCATTGCTCCTAAAAGTAAACAAATAATTCCCCAACCAATAAAACCAAGGGAAGTATGTGTAAAGCTATTAAAAGCGCTTAATGCTGCACTAAATTGTTTAAATTGATAACTTCGAATTGGCAAATATTCACCAACATAGTAAGTAATCAATAAACCAACTCCAGTTAAAAGCACTAAAAGACCAAATATTAAAGAAATGAATTGTTTAATACTGTATTGATTAAAAATTAAAATATTTTTTTGGTTCTTCTTAGCCATTTTATTTACCTTTTTTAAGCATTAGCTTTTGCTTCAGCTGCTTTTTTTGCATCAGCAATTAATTCGTTAACAGCTGGAGAATAAAGAGCTTTCCATTTAGCTTCAGAATCTGTAACAAAAGCGGCAACTTTTTGACTAGCTTCGTTAAAGACTTGTCCAAAGTTCTTGCCTTGAGGAAGATCTCTTCTACCATTCATCATTTCAACAGCAAAAACTACTGCATCGCATGCATCAGTATAAAGACTATCTTTACATGTAGCATTTTGTTTAACTGTCATAAGTAATTTTGCTAAAGTATTTAAATCATTTTCGATAAAGTTAGATTGTGGGGTTCTTTCACCTTTAGCTTCTCTTCTAACTTTGTTATATTCTTCAAATTGTTTAAATAATTCACCACTTAAAGTAAGTAAAGCAACTGCACGATAAAATCTTTCATCTTCAATAACTAAGTTATCAACAGTATCGTTTACAATATTGTTTTGTTTAGCATAATTAGCATGAATTCTAACAATACTATTAATATTTTCGTGTAGTGGAATAACACCTTCTAAAATTTTAATATTTTGAGCATGATCAACTCTTAAACCATCATTAGCATTTTTAATTATAGTTGATTCATCACTATAAAAATCTTCAATAAAGGTATTAATGTTTTCAATTGTTTTTTGTCCATTTTCACCTTGTTTATCTAAGAATACTTTTAAAGGAGTTTCAGATTTTAATTCATTTGTAATTACATTCTTTTTGTGTTCATAAACTTTTTTGTCATAAGTTTCTTTATTTAAAGCATACTCTAAAGTATCACGAATGCAGCTGTTAAAATAAATTAATGAAACAATAACTCTGTCAATAATTTCCATTTTTAGTCCTCTCTTTTTTTCTATTATATTTTACTATTTTTTTTAAATTTTACTACATAATATTAAAATATTATGTAATTGAGCGTTTTTTGGTCTTATTCAAATATAAAATTAATACTTAATTCTCAAAAAATATCTTGAATTTGCAAGGTTTTTTCTTAAAAAAGCCATTTTTTTAAGTCAACAAATTTATCAATAATATTATTAGAATATTTTTTAACAACACGATGTGCATGACTCATACAAAAGCTATTTTCTTTAAATTCTTTAAACATTGAAATATCATTTCCGCTATCACCAACAACATAAACATCTTCTTTAGAAATGCCTTTAATACAAATATACTTTAAGATTGCATTTCCTTTCGAACATTGTCTATTTGTTATTTCAATAGCATTATTTGACCATGAAGATTCCATAAATTCATATTCTTCGCGAAGAATTTTATTATATTCTCGCGCATTACTTTTGCTTTTTGGCATAATGCCAAAGAAAAACATAATTTTATGAATTTTCCCAAAATTTAATTCATATTCATAAGATTTTGGATCAATATTAAATTTTTCAGCATAAACTTTTTGCGATTCATAAAATAATTCAGAAATTCTTCTAAAAAGAATATTATTTGATCTTGTCCTAACAAATACGCCATTTTCAGTCATAATAAAAGCACCTTTAATTTTTGTACTTTCAAAACCCTGATTAATTATTTCTTTTGCCAAATTATTAGGAATAGAAAAATCATAAATGTCAACATCATCTTCGTTAATAATTGCTCCATTATAACAAACTAATGTGACATTACGATTTATACGTCTAGCTACTTGCTTACAATAAGCTAATGAACGCCCTGTGACGATTACTAATTTATTACCTTGATCGATAAAATCCCTTACAAAAGTAAGATTTTCTTTACAAATCATTTCTTTTTTATCTTTGGGATAAAATAATGTTCCATCTAAATCTGTAGCTAAAATTTTCATAAAAAAACTTACACTATCGTGTAAGTTATTTTATAAATTAATTAATTACATTTCAATATTATTTTCAGCTTGTATTAACCCATACCCGCCTTCATTTCTTTTATATACAACACTTATTTTTTCATCTTCTTCATCTAGATAAACAAAGAATGAGTGTCCAACTGCTTCCAATCTAGCAATAGCTTCATCTAAGCTCATTGGAGTTAATAAATAAGATTTTGTACGTACAATTTCTTCTTTTTCATCGTTAGCGACGCTTTCAATTTCATCTAATAATAAAGCTTCGCCTAAGTTTTCTCTATTTGCTTTTTTTCTTAATACTTGTGTTTTAAATTTGCGCATTTGACCAAGTAATTTATCAATTGATAAATCTACTGCGGCATAAAGATCATTATCTTTTACTTCTGCTCTAAAAGTAACGTTTTTAGAGAAGATAGTAATTTCTACTTTTGCGCCATTTTTATAGCTTCTTACGACAGCTCGACAAGATACTTCGTCATTTTTATCAAAGTATTTGTCCATTTTTGATAATTTCTTAATAATTGCATTAGAAATCGCGTCCGTTACATCAATGTTTTTGCCAATAATTTGATATTTCATATTATCTCCTTTCTATGATGCTATCTTTACTTATATTATAAATTAAAAAGTAATTTTAAGCATTATAAATACTAAAATTTCAGTATTTATTTTTTAATAATAAGATAGATTAAAAAAATTGCAAATAATTCAAAAAAAATTTTGTAAGCGTTTTCATTAAAAATATATTTGACATTAATTTATTTAGTGAATATTATTAAGAACTAACTTTTAATTAGCCCATTAAAAGTTAACAAAAAAGGAGGTTAAATTATGGCAAGAATTATTAAGTCAATATTTAGAAATCGCCATGATACAACTTCTTCAAACAAAACGCATTCTAGTAATTTTAAAGGGTTAGAAAATTTTGTTGAAGATATTGTAAGATATAGCGATTTTACAAGTATTAAATAAAAGTCCGATAGGACTTTTTTTTATAAATATCTTTCTTTATATAAAACAAAAGGATAAAAGCCAAAAATTAAAGGTTGCCCAATAATCATATTTAAACAAAATATTAAATAAACAATTAAACTAAAAACATTTTTTATATCTATATAGCCACTATCAGCTAATAACATAAAAGATTGAATTGTATCTACAAGTAAAAATATTCCATAAGCAATACTTAATAAAGCAAATATAATACCAATTATTTTTAGCCATTTTACTGATTTAGGAGTTCTTTTTTTGTTTTCAATACATAAAAATATAAAATAAACGACCGCTATTGCACTTGTGATAGATGGAATAATAATTAATAATTGTAGCGCCCCTGAAATGATACTTGTTATTAAAGGCAAAATATAATTAGAAATTATTAATAAAAGAATTGAATAAAAGCCAAAAAATAAATTATCCTTGCACTTAATAAAATTATTAATAACAATTAAATAAAAAACTAGGGTAAAACAATCAAAAATTAAATCACTTATATTATTTATTGAATAATAGTCGTAAACAAAAGCACTTAAAATCATTTCAAAAATTTGTGACAAAAGAAAAATTGTTGAAACAATAATGCCAAGATTTGCTAAATTTTTTCTTGTAACTAAATGTCTTTTGAACTTCATGAAAAATATTATATACTTTTAGAATAAATAGTAAAGAAATGTATAAAAAAAGGCGAGTGTTCTCACCTTTTTAATTAAAACTTTTATTTAGAATCTATATTTTTTAAATGCTCTTAATCCTTCATAAACTGCTTGATCGCCAAGTTCATCTTCAATTCTTAATAATTGATTGTATTTGGCCATTCTATCAGTTCTTGAAGCACTACCGGTTTTGATTTGGCTAGCATTTACAGCTACTGATAAATCAGCAATTGTTGTATCTTCAGTTTCACCACTTCTATGAGAAACCATTGTAGTGTAGCCATTAATTTGAGCCATTCTAATAGCATCTAAAGTTTCGGTTAAAGTACCAATTTGATTGACTTTAATTAAGATTGAATTAGCAATTCCTTTTTTAATACCTTCAGCTAAGATTGATGGGTTTGTAACAAATAAATCGTCACCAACTAATTGAATTTTGTTTCCTAATTCATCAGTTAATTTTTTCCAACCTTCCCAGTCTCTTTCACCTAAGCCGTCTTCAATAGTAATAATTGGGAATTTACTACACATTTCTTCATACCAAGCAATCATTTCTTCGCTTGTTTTTGTACCTTGACCGCTCTTCTTTAAATCATATTTTTTAGTATCTGGATTGTAGAATTCACTAGCAGCAACATCCATTCCCAAGAAAATTTGTTTTCCTGGTTCATATCCAGCAGCTTTAATAGCTTCAACGATCATTTCAAGAGGTTCAGTATTTCCACCTTTACAACTTGGAGCAAATCCACCTTCATCACCAACACTAGTGACATAACCTCTAGCTTTTAATACATTCTTTAAATGATGGAATGTTTCAACACCAGCTCTTAATGCTTCATGGAATGTATCAAATCCAGCAGGAATGATGAAGAATTCTTGGAAATCAACAGTAGAATCAGCATGAGCTCCACCATTAATAACATTCATCATTGGAACTGGTAAAACTTTTGCATTTACTCCACCTAAATATCTATAAAGTGGTAATCCATAAGCTTCAGCAGCAGCTCTTGCACATGCTAATGAAACACCTAACATTGCATTAGCACCTAATTTTTTCTTAAAAGGTGTGCCATCTAATTTTAATAAAGCATTATCAATTGCAACTTGATCATCAGCATATAAGCCAACTAATTCTGGAGCAATAACGTTATTAACATTATCAACAGCTTTTAAAACGCCTTTCCCTAAAAATCTTTTTTTATCTCCATCTCTTAACTCTAAAGCTTCCCTTTCTCCAGTTGATGCGCCACTTGGAACAATAGCTCTTCCAACAACACCGCTGTCTAAGGTAACTTCGACTTCAACAGTAGGATTTCCACGTGAGTCAAGAACTTCACGAGCATAAATATCAATAATTTCTGTCATATTAATCTCCTTATTAACAATAAGATTATAGCACTTTTAAAATTAAGATATCAATTTATACATATAAAAATGTATAAATAGATATTTCTTTATTTTCATATATAAAATGTCTTTATTTTATAAAAAAGTATCTAAAACTCAACTATTTTTCTAAAATAGTATATAAATCATAAACATAGGCATCAGTTACTTTTACCTTTACTACATCACCTAGTAATAATTTTTCAGTTGTTTTTAAGTAGACGTCTCCATCAATATCATCAGGAGCATTAAATGAAGTTCTAACTAAATAAGTGTTTTCATCTACTTGATCAGTTACGATTGCTTTATAACTTTTACCAACCATTGCTAAATTCAAGTTATAACTTATTTTCTTTTGATGTTGAATAATTTCCATTTTTCTTAATTCTTTTGTTTTTTCATCCAAATGATTATTTAAAGAATAAGCTTTAGTATTTTTTTCATTTGAAAAAGTGAAAACACCAACATGATTAAACTTAGTAATTGATAAAAATTCTTTTAAAATATCGATATCTTCTTCTGTCTCATTTGGATATCCAACAATTATTGTTGATCTCAAAATCGCTTCAGGAATATTATTTTTAATCTTTTTAACTAAAGAAATTAAAGATTCATATGTGTCATTTCGATTCATTAATTTAAGCATCTTTGTTGAAGCATGTTGAATTGGCAAATCGAAATATGGAACGACGTGCTTACTATTTTTGACTGTAGCTATAAATTCATCATCAACTTCATTTGGATATAAATATAAAACACGAATAAATTCGATTCCTTCTAAATCATCTAAAGTTTTTAATAAATATGAAATATTTTTAGAATTGTCCTTAAAATCTTTCCCATAATATGAAGTATCTTGAGCTATAATTGTAAATTCTTTAATTCCTTTACTAATCGAATTTTTAACATAATTTACAATGTCTTCAAATGGATAAGAATAATATTTTCCTCTAAGTAAAGGAATTATACAGTATCCGCAATTATGATTACATCCTTCACTAATCTTAATATATGTTGAAAAACTTGACGGTTCATCAATTCGAGAAAAGACAGAATATGGTTTATTAATTTTTTGCTTAATTAAATTAGATATTAAAGAAGGTAAATTTAAAAAATCTTTAAATCCTACAAAAATATCAACATATGGGTACTTCTTTTTTAATAAATCATGATATTTTTCAACTAAACAACCTACAACTACAATTTTTGTATCTTTATTTTTATATTCTTTTAAATCATTAATAAAATTAAAAGATTCAGTTTCAGCATCATGAATAAAGGCGCAAGTATTTAAAATTATTACATTAGCACAATCTAAATCAGTAACAATAGAAAAATTCTCTTTATCATCAAATAAAGATAAAATTGCTTCACTATCAACTTGATTTTTAGCACAACCTAAATTTATTAAACTAACATTAATCATCGATTATATTTTTTAATTAATTTTTTAATTTCAGGAATAACTTTTTCAAAATCTTTAAAAGAAGATAACCTATAACCCCAGTTTGCCCCTTCTTTACCAATTCCTGGAACATTCATACGATATTTATTTGAAAGCCCTAAGTAATCTTGTACAGGAACAATAACTAAATAAGCATCTTGTTTAAAAGCAAATTCAATAAACTTCATGTTAGTTTTTAATTTTGCATCAATATTTTCATAACGGAATTTAATTTTTAATAATTCTTTATCTTCATTACTCATCTTTTTATAAAAACCAACAATTGTATCATTATCATGAGTTCCAGTATAAATTACTTGATTTTCAATATAATCAAATTTCTTATCAAACATTGTAAATTGAATAATATTCATTCCTGGTAAATTATATTTATCTCTTAATTGATAAACTGAAGGGAAAACATCACCTAAATCTTCTACAATGATTCTATCAAGTAAATTTTCTTCTTTTAAAATATCAAAAAATTCACTTCCTAAGCCATTTTTCCACTTACCATTAACAGCGTTTTCTGAACCGAACGGAACTTCATAATAAGTATCAAAAGCTCTAAAATGATCAAGTCTTAAAACATCATATTTTTTAAGAGCAGATCTAATTCTATTTAAGAAAAAAGAATAATTATCTTCTTTCATGAATTTAACATCATAAATAGGATTTCCCCATAATTGTCCAAGCGGAGAAAAATAATCTGGAGGTACACCTGCTACAAGTGAAGGACAATCATTCTCATCAGTAACAAAATTATCGATATTAGCAATAAAATCACTACTATTTAATCCAACATAAAATGGAATATCTCCAATTAAAATGACTTCATTTTCTTTTAAAACTTTTTTAAGCAAGTTCAATTGTTTATTTAGAATAAATTGAACCCACATAGCAAAATTCATTTCTTTTATATCTTTTTGACTAAATTTCTTATCTTTATAAAACAAATCACGATCTTTTTTCTTCCATTCGTAAGGAACTGCACCATGATATTTTTTTGATAGAATTTTAAACAAAGCATACTTTTTAACCCATGGATTATCACTTACAAAATTTAAATAATCACTATTTTCTAAATCATTTTGATTTTTAAATGCTTTTCTTAAGTAATAATCTTTAAAAGCTCTTACCTCACGGTAATTAACTCTTTCTTCATTATAAGCAAACTTTTTAATATTTTTTAAATATCCTTCTTCTTTTAATAACTCTAATGAAACGTAAACGTAATCTATACCTAAGTCACACTCAGAAGCATAAGGTGAATTAACTACATCAGTAGGATTTAAAGGCAATATTTGCCAGTATTTAATTCCTGCTTCTTTTAATTCTTTAGCAAATTGATAACTAGGATAACCTAAATCACCGACACCATATTTTGATGGCAAAGAAGAGATAGCACATAAAATTCCATTACTTCTCATAAATAATCTCCTAAGCGTTTTTTATTATACATTTTTTAACTTCAAATATACACAGGATAATAAATAAGATTTATTATTTTTTGATTTGTTTTTTAATAATATTTGATAATTAAAAACCTTATATTTTCCAAAAAAAGCCTTTAAAAGCCCTGTGAAACCCTAAATTTATACTTTTTTCGAAGCTTGCGCTTTCACTTTTTTA
>UQFN01000003.1 GCA_900540365.1 uncultured Mollicutes bacterium | reverse complement strand
TATGATATAATCCAGTTAACAAACATTTAATGTCTAGGAAACTGGGTACCCATCAGTTTCACTTTTTTATTTATTAACAAACAATGTTATAATAAATATATGTGTACAGGTCTTTTTTTAAAAACAAATAATAGTTATTTTGGAAGAAATTTAGATTTAAATTATTCCTACGATGAAGAAGTTACTATAACTAGTAGAAACTTTGACTTTAAGTTTAGATATCTTGAAAATATATCTAAACATTATGCAATTATTGGAATGGCTTTTAATTTAGATAATTATCCTTTATTTTATGAAGCTAGTAATGAAAAAGGTTTAGCAATTGCTGGACTTAATTTTCCAAATAATACCTATTTTAATAAAGTAGTTAATAAATCAAAAATTAATCTTTGTCAATTTGAGTTTATTCCGTATTTGCTTTCAACTTGTAAAGATGTTAAAGAAGTAGTAACTAAATTAAAAAAAATAAATGTAGTTGATACTCCTTTTAAAGAAGGATTACTTCCAGCTCCACTTCATTATTTAATTAGTGATCTTAATGATAATTCAATAACAGTTGAATTAGATAAAGATGGACTTAAAATATATAAAAATAAATATGGAGTATTAACAAATAATCCTCCATTTAAATTTCAAGTATTTAATTTAAATAATTATGTTAATGTTACTAATAAAGTAGTAACAAATAGATTTAATAAAAAATTAAGATTTGAAACTTATTGTGTTGGACTTGGAGGAATTGGACTTCCTGGAGATAATTCTTCAATGTCAAGATTTGTTCGTACAGTCTTTAATAAGTTTAATTTAGTTTGCGATAATGATGAATTAAGTTCAATTAATGGATTTTTTAAAATTTTAGATAATGTAAGTCAAATTAAAGGAGTTGCTAAAGCTGATAAATCATCTTATGAGATGACTTTATATTCTTCATGTATTAATTTAAATGAAGGAATTTATTATTATAAAACTTATTTAAATCATCAAATAAGTGCGATTAAATTATTTAATCATGATTTAGATAACGATAAAGTTTATCGTTATCCATTAATAAATAAAGAAAATATTAATTATCAAAATTAATTTATTCATAGCAAGCTTCTAAAATTGATAAGACCTCTTCTTTAGTTAAATCATGATATCCTCCACCTAAATCGGTTGAATCAGCAATTAAAGGTAAGTCTTCTTTTTTAGTGTTAAGTTCTTTTAAGGTAAAAGGAAGCTCTAATACTTTAATAAATTCTTTAAGTTCATCAATACCTTTTAAGGCGATTTCATCTTTAGTTAAATTAGTAGGATCAACTTTAAAGACAGTAGTAGCAAAGCGAACAAACTTATCTAAACCATATTTATATATTAATTTATAATAAGGAATACTAATAACTGCAAGTCCAGCTCCATGAGCACAATCAGTATAAGCCCCTAATTGATGTTCAATACTATGAACTTGCCAGTCTTGAAGTTTACTAACTGCAGTTATTTTATTTAAAGCCATTGTTGCACACCACATAATATTACTTCTAGCTTCATAATTTGTAGGATCAACCATTGCAACTTTAGCATTATCAATTAATGCTAACATTAATCCTTCAAGTAAATAATCACTGACGTTATTATCAGTACCACTAAAATATTCTTCTAATAAATGCGACATACAATCAAATATACCTGAAGCCATTTGATATTTACTTACGCTATAGGTATATAAAGGATTTAAAATACTAAATCTAGGGTTAACATCTTCATCAAAAACACGACCTTTTTTAAGCTTTAAAGTAGTATTAGTAATTACACTTCCGGCATTTGCTTCACTTCCAGTACCTACCATAGTTAAAATAGAAGCAACTGGAACTAACTTATGATTTACTTTTTTATTTTCAATCCAATATTTTCTAAAAGCATTACCTTTAGCATAACTAACTACGCTAATTGCTTTACTACAATCTATTACACTACCTCCACCGACTGCTAAAATTAAATCAATATTATGTTCTAAGACTAATCTTTTTCCTTTTAAAACTTCCTTATAACGAGGATTTGGACTTATATTACTTAATTCAAAAATATTTTTATGATGCTTTTTTAAAATAGATATAACTTCATCATATAATCCAATTTTTTTAATTGATCCTTTTCCATATACTAATAAAATATTTTTTCCATAATTTTTTAATTCATCATTTAAATAATTTAATGAATCTTTTCCAAAATAAATTTTTGTTTTATTTACAAAAGTAAAATCGTATAACATAGTTTCCTCCTTATAAATCTTTAATAATTTTATCTATGTTTGCAGTTGTTATTAATTGATAAATTTCCTTAATAGAAGTAATAGAAGTGTTTTCGAAATATCTAAATAATTTATTTAATAAGAAATCTGTTTCATAAACTTCATTTTGATAATCTTTAATTGAAGAACCTTCGTAAACTTCAATTAATAAAGTTAATAAAACTCTTCTAACTAAAGAAAATAATGATTTATTTAACCAATATAAAAATTTTGTTGAACTATATTTAGATTCGATTTTTTTAATATCTAAAAATAGTTTAAGTCCATCATTAGGATTATGATATAAATCAACATATACAAATTGATATGAATCTAAATGATTATTTTTTAAATAATTTAAAGCATCTTGATGAATTATTTTAATTTTATTTTTAAACTTAAAATTATTTAAAAGATATTTATTAAATAAATTAATAATTTCTTTATCTTTTTCAATAATAGTAATTGAGTTAACATCATCTTTTAGAGATAACATATAAGAAATATAACCTAAACCTAAACCTAAAACTAAGATATTTCCATGCATCGATTTAATATCTTCATCCATAGTATTAATTTCATTTGGATTAATTGACATCCAAATAACATTATCTTTAATTAAAGTTAAATATTTATAATCTTTTGTAAAATAAGCTAAAGAAGTAGTTTCTAAATAATTATTATTTTCGTTAATGTTAATTTCATCACTAATAAATATTTCGTTAGCTTTTAAAGTTTCATAACTAAGCAAATAATCTTTATATTTTACTTCTTTAATTTGAATGTTTTTATTATATGGATTATCTAAATATTTATTAATATCTAATAAATCTATTTTATTATTAAGATTAGCTTTTAATTCAACTTTATCTTCTTCATCAAGATAAGAAGCAGCTAAATCATAAACTGTGTTAATATCCTTATTTTTAGAAGCAGATTTACTATTAATTAAATCTAATAATAAATCAGCAACAAAAATATTTTTTTCTTTTTGATCAATTAAATCATAAAGTAAAGAGACTTCATTTCTTTTTAAATTTATTTTCATATTAATATTTTATCATTAATTAAAATTACATTCATTAAATTAATTTTTAAAAAATAATAGAGTTTTAAAAGGTTATTTGTTAAAAAACAAAGATTTTTTATAAAAGTAGTGATTTAAAACAAACTTGGTAAATACCTTTCTAACTTTATATTTAATATTTAAAATTGTATATTAATAAATGAGGATTTAATTATGCAAAATAAATTATCAATCAACAAATTCGTAACGTTAAATAATGGAGTTAATATTCCTACGATTGGCTATGGAACTTATAAAGCTAGCGAAGATGAAGTTTTATATAGTGTCATTAATGCAATTAATAATGGATATAGATTAATTGATTGTGCTTCTTTTTATCAAAATCAAGTTGCAGTTGGAAAAGCAATTAAAGCTTCAAGAATTAATCGTAATGAATTATTTATCACTTCAAAAGTTTGGAATACTGAGCGTGGATATGCAAATACTATAAAATCTTTTAATAAAACATTAGAAGAACTTGGAGTAGAATATTTAGATTTATTTTTAATACATTGGCCTGCTAATTATTTACAGTTTAAAGACGAAGCTAAAAAAATTAATCAAGAAACTTGGAGAGCTTTAGAAGATTTATATTTAGAAGGTAAAGTAAAAGCAATTGGTTTATCAAATTTTATGGCACATCATATCGAGCAAATAATGGAAACTTGTAAAATTAAGCCAATGGTTAATCAAATTGAATTTCATCCTGGAGCTAATCAAAGCGGTGTTATTAGTTATTGCAATGATCATAATATTATTTTAGAAGCTTGGTCCCCACTTGGTAGAGGTTCGGTATTAAATAATGAACTAATTCTTGAATTAGCAAATAAATACCATAAAACACCAGCACAAATTTGTTTAAGATATGTAGTTGAAAGTGGATTAATACCTTTAGTTAAATCAGTAAAAGTAGAGCGTATAGTTGATAATTTAAATATTTATGATTTTGAATTAACTAAAGAAGATTTTGATAAAATTAAAGCTCTTAAAATTACAACTGTAGTTACTAAAGATCCTGATAACATTGATTTTTAAATAAAAAACCTTTAAATCTTATATATTTTCTTAAGAAATAAATAATAGTTTTAAATACTAGATTTAATAGTTATATAAAACTATTTTTATTTTAAAATTTGATTTTGTCTTTATTTATTATGTAAAATATTTTATTATAATAAAGTCTTAAAATTTTTAAATAAGGGAGTTTATATGGGAAAGAAATTAATAATTTTAGGCGGTACAGGTTTATTAGGTTATCATACAGCCTTACTTGCCTTAAAAAAAGGCTACGAAGTAGCTTCTTTAAGCATTAATGACATTAATTTAGAAGGATGGTATCCAAAAGAAATTAAAGTTAATTTTATGGATGTATTTGAAGCTAGTGAAGAAGAATTAACTAAAGCTATGGAAGGATATGATTATATGGTTTATGCAATTGGTCCAGATGATCGTATAACACCTCCTGCCCCAAGTTATAAATTTTTTCATGAAAGATTAGTTAATCATTGTGCTAAGGCTTTTAGAGCAGCTGAAAAAGCTGGTGTTAAAAAAGGTGTCGTCTTTAATTCTTATTTTGCTTATTTTGATAGAAGAGATCCAGAAGTTCATTATGCTGAAAAGCATCCTTATATTAGATGTAGAGTTGAACAAGCTGAGCTTTTATTAAAACAAAGAAAGAACATGGAAGTAGTTATTCTTGAATTACCTTATATTTTTGGAACAATGCCTGAAAGATTACCTTTATGGAAAGATGTATTCTTAGATAGATATGTCAATGGTTACAAAGTTATTTTCTTCCCTAAAGGAAGTACAACTATGACAACAGTTGATCATGTTGCTGAAGCTGCAATTGGTGCTATTGAATATGGTAAAGACGGGGAAAGATATCCAATTGGAGATGAAAATCATTCCTATGATTTTATGTTAAATGAAATGACATCAACAATTTTAGGTAAACCACGTAAAATTATTCATCCAGGAAAGACTTTATGTGCAATGGGTGCTTCAATGATTGCAAAAAAAGAAGCTAAACAAGGTCGTGAAACTGGTTTAAATTTCAAACTTGTTATGAAAGAAATTATGTCTAAAGATGTAGTTATTGAAGAAAGCGTTATGGATAAAGTTAATGCTGAACTTCATATTAGCCGTGGAGGATTAAAAGAAGCAATCCATGAAACAATGAGAAGATGTTATCCAAATCCTAAAGATTTTAAATAATTATGAAAATATTATTAATTACTTTTAGTGGAACTAATAATACTTTTATTTGCGGTGAATTTTTAAAAAAACATCTTGAAGGTTTAAATCATCAAGTTGAGCATTATTTATATAATGCTAGAAGACATTTTAATTATAATCTTAATGAGTTTGATTTAATTGGAATTGGATATCCAATACATGCTTTTAATTTACCAAAACCATTTTTTAAATTTTTAACTTCATTAAAAGTAAATAAAAAAATTGATTATTTTATTTATAAAGTTAGCGGAGAACCATTTGCATTAAATAGTGCATCTTCGGCAACTTTAAATTCTAAATTAAAAAAGAAGGGTTTTAACTTAGTTTATGAAAAACATTTCTTAATGCCTTATAACATCATGTTTAATTATAATGATTCAATTAAAAAAGAAATGTATTTGTATTTAGAAAAATTAACTTTAGTTACTGCTTTAACATTAAATAATAAAGAATATAGAAAAGTTAGTTATAACCCATTTTATCGATTTATTTCTTTTATATTTAGAATTGAATGGATTGCTGGACCTATTAATTCAAAATTAACTTATGTTGATAAAAAGAAGTGTATTAAATGTTATAAATGTATTAAAGAATGTCCAACTAAAAGTTTATACATTGATAAAAATGACAAGATTAAAATTAAATCATCTTGTTGTATATGTACAAAATGTGTTCATGATTGTCCAACAGATGCCTTTAGATTTGGATTTTTAAATTTATGGAGAGTCAATGGGGCTTTTAATTATCCAAAGTTAGTTAACGATAAAGAAAATAAAGGTAATTATATTAATAAAAATACAAAAGGATACTTTAAATTATTTAAAAAATATTATCGTAATCAAAATGAGCTACTTAAAAAATATAATATAGAAATTCCAAATGTATTTTTAAAAGATGAAATACTTTAATTTTTCCAATTTTGATTTTTAATCCAATTAAAAGTATCTAGTAAACTTTCATTTAGCTCACGGGGAGAATAATTTAATTCATCGTGAGCTTTTTTATATGAATAATTACTATTTTGATGTAAACAATCCATTGAATAAGCTGTAAATAAAGGCTTAATATGATGAATTTTAGTATGAAGTTCTAATATAGGAGCAACTAATTTAACAGCACTAGAAGGAATACATAATAAATAACTTGGTTTATTTAATAATTTGCTAGATAAATTAATTAAATCTTTAATTTCAATATGATACCCACTTAAAATATATGAATTATTTTCTTTTCCTAAATAAATACTATTTATAATACCTTTAGCAACATCTCTAGCATCAACAATATCGTAAGCTCCAGTAACAATTATCTTTAATTTATTGTTATAAAATTGACTTAAGGCACGATTAATTGGTCCTTTAAAATAATCATTTGGTCCAAATAAAGCACTAGGATGAATAGTTAAAGTTTTTAAGCCTAAATTGTTATAACTTAAAACTAAATTAGTAGCAATCGCTTTAGATTTTCCATATACTCCTTTAACATCATTTTCATTAAAAGTAGTAGGTTCTTTAACTAGTTCATTTTTAGGAGGTTTTTTAATGGCATCTACGCTACTAATATAAATAAATTTATCAATTTTATTTAATAAACTTGCATCTAATAAGTTTTTAGTACCATTAATATTAACGTTATATACTTTATCGTCTTTCTTTTTATAAATTGAGATTAATCCTGCTAAATGAATTAGAAAATTTTTATCTCCTTTTGAGGTAGATAAAAATTTTAAACAATCATCTTTATTTAAAATATTTCCATAAACAATAGTTATTTTTTTATTTAAATCTTCACCAAAATCTAAATATTTATCATTTATTAAAGAAAAAACAACAATTTGATAATCTTCATTTAAATGTTTTTGATGATAAGATTTTATTTCATAAATAACATTATGTCCTAAATGTCCACTTGCACCACTAACATAGTAAGTAATCATAATATTATTATACATAATATTATCTAGTTTATTAAAATGTTTTAATAAACATAACTTTTATTTATAATGTCTAAAGGAGTTAATTATGAATCAAGTTAAAAAAATATTAAGTATCTCAAGTTTTATTTCTATATTTGTAGCTTTTTTATTTATGGAATTATTTTATTTGTTAAAAATTAATAATGTAATTGCTTTAATTAGAGCAATTTCTACAGTTGATGATCCTGAAGTTGCATTAGTTTATTTTTATAATTTAATAAATTATTTTTTCAATTTATTAACATGGACTGTTTGTTTAATTGTTAGTATTGTTTATTTAATTAAATCTTTTGTTTTAAAAGATAATATAACTTTATTTTTTAATAAAAATGTTGCAAAAGTAATTAATACTTTAGTTGGATTTTATTTTGCTATGCATTTTCTTACTTTTGCTATTAATTTTAATTTTTCAGAACACATTGATGTATTTAATGCTATTTTATGTTTTGGAGCATTTATTATTGGGATTGTTGCAGCTAGTTTTATTCGTTCAAGAAAAAAGAATTTTATTCATATAACTTGCTTATTAATATTTTTTATTGCTTATATTATTGCTCAATTAGTGTATAGTTATACTCCACTTATCGTTGATGGATGGATGATTATAATTTGTTATTTATTACTTATTGCTGTTAGTGTTTTATTACTAATTTATAATATTTTATTTTTCAAAAATGATATTAAAGAAGAACAACTTCAACAAGTAACTAAAACAAATGAAACTGAAAATTATATTAATAATGTTAGCGAAGATAAGTCTTCTTTGTTAGATGCAAAATTTAAAGAACTTGAAAAACTTCGTCAAGAAGGTTTATTAACTGATGAAGAATATAGTAAAGCTAAAGCTGAAGCTATTCGAAAATATCTTTAAAAAATAACTAATCTTCATTTTTTTATAAAAAAATGATATTATTTAGAAGCGTTGAAAAGAAGTAGTAATTAACTTAATTTATTTACAGGGAATGGTGAAAAAGTGGAAACACCTAATAAATAGTTAATGAATTCGTCTTGGAGCATACTGGAAAGTCGTATTTATGCGTTAAATAAAATTAATTAAGAGCTTATTAAATTAATAAGAATTAGGATGGTAACGCGATTAAAATCGTTCCTAAACTAATTCTTTTTTATTTTGGAGGACATTTATGGTTGATGTTAATAAAATTATTTTAAAAGCTAAAGAAGATTTAGCTAAAGATTTAACTCTTGAAGAAATTGTTCAATTAAAAAATAATTACTTATCAAAAAAAGGTGAATTATCTTCTTTAATGAGTGAAATGAGAAATTTAACAAATGAAGAAAGAAAAGAACTTGGAATGAAAATTAATGAAACTAAAGCTACTTTAGAAAAATTATTTTTTGATAAATTAGAATTAGCTCAAGAAAAGAAATTAAATGAAGAACTTTTAAAAGATAAAATTGATTTAACTTTACCAGGAACTAATTATTTAAGTGGATATCAAAATCCATTCTATAAAGTAATTAAAGAAATTGAAGATATATTTATTGGGATGGGTTATAGCATCGAAGATGGACCAGAAGTTGATAAAGACCATTATGTTTTTGAACTATTAAATATTCCAAAAGATCATCCAGCTCGTGATATGCAAGATACACTTTATATTGATGAAGAAACTTTATTAAGAAGTCATACTTCATCAATTCAAGCTCATGTAATGGAAAAAGCTAATGGACAACCTATTAAAATTATTTGTCCAGGAAAAACTTATCGCCGAGATGATGATGATATGACTCATTCACATCAATTTGCTCAAGTTGAAGGCTTAGTTATTGATAAAAATATTAACTTAGGTAATTTAAAATCTACTCTCGAATTATTTGCTAAAAAGATGTTTAGTAAAGATACTAAAGTAAGATTTAGAAGTAGTTATTTTCCATTTACAGAACCTTCAGTTGAAGTTGATGTAAGTTGTTTTAATTGTAAAGGGAAAGGTTGTCCAATTTGTAAAAATAGTGGTTGGATTGAAATTTTAGGAGCTGGAATGGTTCATCCTAATGTTTTAAAGATGAGCGGATATGATCCTGAAGTTTATAGTGGTTTTGCTTTTGGAATTGGAATTGAAAGAGTAGCAATGCTCCGTTATGGAATTAACGATATTCGTAAATTTTATCAAAATGACTTAAGATTTTTACGTCAATTTAATAAGAAGGTGGAGGATTAATTTATGTTAGTAAGTTTAAAAGAAGTTGGAAAATATGTTGATTTAAATGGATTAACTCCTGAAGAAATTGCTAATAAATTAACTGATGCTGGAATTGAAGTTGAAGAAATTAAATATTTATCAAATGCTACTAATTTAGTTATTGGAGAAGTTTTAAGCTGTATAAATCATCCAAGTAGTGATCATTTACATTTATGTAAAGTAGATATTAAAGATGAAATTTTAGATATTGTTTGTGGTGCTCCAAATTGTAGAAAAGGTTTAAAAGTAATTGTTGCTAAAGTTGGAAGTAAATTACCAGGTGGAGAAATCAAAGAAAGCATTATTAGAGGAGAACCTAGTAAAGGAATGTTATGTTCTTTAAAAGAATTAGGGGTTGAAGATAAATATTTAACTTTAGAACAAATTAACGGTATTGAAGAACTTCCTAGTGATGCTAAAGTTGGTGATACTAACGTTTTAAGTTATTTAGGACTTGATGATGTTATTTTAAATTTAAAATTACTTGCTAATCGTAGTGATTGTTTAGCAATTTATAATATTAGTAGAGAAATTGGAGCATTATTTAATCGTAAAGTAAATATTCCTACCTACAACGATAAAATCGATTGTCCAATCGATTTTAAAGTTGGAAGTACAACTAGTAAATGTAAAGTTTTTACTGGAACATCATTTAAAAATATTACTGTTAAAGAATCGCCACGCTGGCTAAAAGAATTTTTACGTAGTGAAGGAATAAGAAGCATTAATAATGTTGTTGATGTTGGTAACTATATTATGTTATTAACAGGTCAACCTGTACACATGTATGACTTAGATAAATTACCTGCTAATGAATTAATTGTTAAAGATAATTTTGATATAGATGTAGTTGCTCTTGATGATAAAACTTATCATCTTTTAGCAAATGATTTAGTAGTTACTTCTAAAGATACTCCTGTTTGTATTGGTGGAATTATGGGACTAAAAAACGTTGAAGTCGATGAAAATAGTAAAAATATTATTTTAGAAGTAGCTTCATTTTATGGAGCTAATGTTAGAAAAACATCTGCTCGACTTGGTTTAAGTAGTGATTCAAGTTTAAGATATGTTAAAGGTATCGATACGTTAAATGTTACAAATGTAATTAATTTAGCAAATCATTTATTTAAGGAAATTATTGGAGTCAAAGAACTTTATAGTAGTGCTATCTATAATGTAGATGAACGAAAACTTCTTACGTTAGATTGTAGTGTTGATTATATTAATAAACGTTTAGCAACTAATTTTAGTTTTGAAGAAATAAAAGAAGTATTAAACAAGTTATATTTTAAAGTTGAAAACATTGATAATAACAATTTTAAAGTTACACCTCCAAGTTTTAGAATTGATGTTGAAACAAAAGCTGATATTAGTGAAGAAATAATTCGTTATAAAGGTTTTAGTTACATTAAAGAATCTTTACCAGTAATGGAAACAACAATTGGTGGACGTTCACTTGAACAAGAAAAAGTTAATGTTTTAAAAGAATATTTATTAAATATTGGCTTAAATGAAGTATTAACTTATACCCTTTTAAATGAAATAGATAATAATAAATTTAATTATTTGAATAATGATGAAGCTTATAAAATACTTAATCCTTTAACTGAAGATCATAAGTATGTAAGAAGAAATTTATTAAGTAGCATGTTAAATGTTACTGAATATAATTTATCACACCTAAATCGTAATTTTGGTTTATTTGAAATTAGTAAATGTGAATCTAAAAATAATCATGAAACTCATCTTGCGATTAGTTTAAGTGGAGAAAAATATGGTTTAGATTTATATCAAAGCAAAAAATATGATGTTTTAGATTTAAAAGGTATTTTACTTGCAATCTTTAATTTATTTAATGTTTCAACTTCACGTATTAAATTTGAAACTTTAAGTGATTCAAAAGAATTTCATCCATATCGTTCCTTAAAAGTTTATCTAGACAATAAATTAATAGGAGTTTTAGGAGAAGTTCATCCAAAAATTAAGGAACATTTTAACTTTAATAAAGATAGTTTATGTTTATTAGAACTTAATTTAACTAAATTATTTAATACTAAAACAAGTAATAATAAATCAGTTGAATATAGTAAATATCCTCTTGTTAGTAGGGATTATGCTCTTCTTGTTGATGAAAATGTTGCTTATCAAAATATTGTTAAAGAACTTAAAAAAGCAAGTAATTATATTAAAAACATTGAATTATTTGATTTATATAAAGGAAGTAATATTAAAGAAGGCAAGGTTTCAATTGCTTTAAGTATTACTTTAGAAAAATTAGATAATACTTTTACTAATGAAGAAATTAATCAAATTGATGCTAAAGTAAAAGATGTTATTGTAAATAAAATTAAAGGAGAATTAAGAAGCTAATGAAAATTAATTTTAATGAAGTAATTGAAAATAGAACTTTAGATTTAGATCTTGATTTAAATAAATTAAATAAAGAATATCAAAGTGACACGATTAAATCTTTTAATAGTTTAAAAGGAACTATTAATTTAAATAAAGTCGATAATATCCTTATTTTTAAGATTAAATTTGTTACAAATTTAACATTAATATCTTCTTATTCTTTAAAAGAATTTTCTAAAGATATTAAAGTAGAAGATACTTTATATTTTACGAATGATAAAAATTTAGCTAGTGAAGAAACAATTTTGATCGATGATGAAATTGATTTATATAATATTATTTTTTCTTTAGCTTTAACTTCAATTCCTTTAAAAATTCATGCTGATGATGAAAAAGAAATTAAAGGAGAAGGATATCGAGTAATTAAAGAAGAAGATTTAAGAGCTGAAAATGAAGTAACATCTTCACCATTTGATATATTAAAAGATTTAGATTTATAATTCGATATACTAGATATCGACTAATAGGGGTGTAAACAACTCATTTATTAAAATATTTAAAAAAAAGTATTTGACTTGATTTATATTAAAGTGAAGTTAAAGAAAGGAGAAGTTTTATGAATGTAGTTGTTTCTAATGGAAGTTTATCTGAAAACGAAAAGAAAGCATATTGGGAATATGCTAGTGCACATACTGATGGAAGAGAATTAGTTGAATTAGATGTAGATCTTGATGGTGATTTTGCTAATTTAACATATCACTTTAATACTGTTCCTTTTGAAAGAATAAGAAGAATTACTGGTTATTTAGTTGGTACACTTGATAGATTTAATGATGGAAAACGTGCAGAAGAACGTGACCGTGTTAAACATATGACAAAAGAGGAATTATAATATGGAGCTACAAGAATTAACTAAAAATTTTGTAGCTAAGTATGTTTATCCTCGAAACGGAATTAAAGAAGTAACAAGTAATAATGTTAAAAGTTTAATTAAATATATCGAAGAGAACTTTGAAAAACCTCTTTCAGTGAATTTAGCTTGTGGAGAAGAGATTGATTTAGATTTTTTCTTAAGCGTAAACACTGTTTTAAATGATTTAAGCTTAAATTCCAAGAAAAGATAATTTTTAGTATAAAATTAGTAAATAATTAGTTAATTTATAAAACATCAATAGAGAAACTAGTCGTTAAAAGCGACTAGTTTTTTTATATAAAAAAATTTTAAAAAAATTAATTTCTTTATTGTAAATAAAATAGTTTAATCATATAATTAAAATACAAGTGGAACAAAGTGGAGTGAAGTGGAATGTTCTTTGGTAGCTATGAGTATCAATTAGATGAAAAAAATAGACTCGTGATTCCTGCTAAATTTAGAGGTTTATTAGGAAGTACTGTCTATCTTTTAAAAGGATATGATGGCTGCATATCCATTTACACAGAAGTGGATTTTAATAAGTACATTACAAATTTACAAAACCTTCCATTTGAAAAGGAAAAGGCCCGTTTACATCAAAGAGTTCTTTTAGGATCAGTAGACGAATTAAATATCGATAAGCAAGGACGCCTCCAAATTCCTCTTAAGACTATCAAGAAGTATGGAATTACAAAAGAAGTTGTAATTCTAGGAGTCTTAGATCATTTAGAAATATGGTCTCGTGAACAATATGCAAACTATATTCTAGAAAATGAAGATGAATTTGAAAAAAATGCTGAGGACTTACTTAAAGATGAAGAGTAATGAGCACTATTCCGTATTACTAAATGAAGCTATCCAAGGATTAAATATTAAAAGTGATGGAATTTACCTGGATGCAACATTAGGAAGAGCTGGACATAGTAAGGTAATATTAAAAAACCTAAAAGAAGGTCGCTTGGTTGGAATTGATCAAGATGATGAAGCCTTATTCTATTCAAAAAATGTATTAAAAGAAATTTCTAATAACTTTGTTGTTATTAAGTCAAACTTTAAAGATTTAGATAAAGTATTAGATTCGTTAAATATAACAAAAGTTGATGGAATCTTGTTTGATTTAGGTGTTAGCTCACCTCAATTCGATGAAGATTATCGTGGATTTTCTTATAAATTTGATGCTCCTTTAGATATGAGGATGGATCAAAGTAGTTCTTTAACAGCAAAATATATCGTTAATAATTATTCGTTTGAAAAACTTTTTAAGATTTTTAAAGAATATGGCGAAGACAAATATTCTTATGCTATTGCTAAAAATATTTGTAAATATCGCCAAGAAAAAGAGATTAATTCTACTTTAGAATTAGTTGATATAATCAAAAAATCTAAACCTAGTAGTGAATTAAAAAAAGTTGGTCATCCAGCTAAACAAATCTTTCAAGCTTTAAGAATTGAAGTTAATGATGAATTAAATGTTCTTCAAATTGCTTTAGAAAAAGCTATTAATCGTTTAAATATTAACGGTAGGTTAGTCGTAATTACTTTTCACTCTTTAGAAGATCGTATCGTCAAAAATATCTTTAAAAAATATAGTGTTATCGAAGGTAATCGTATCAATGATTATATTTTGCCAAAAGATATCAAGACCCCAGATTTTAAAGAAATTAATAAAAAAGTAATTACTCCATCAACTAAAGAATTAAATGAAAATCATCGTAGTAAAAGCGCTAAGTTAAGAATATTAGAGAGGATAAAGTAAGATGAAAGACAAATTATACAAATTGAATAAAAATTCTCATCGTCATGTTTTTAAAAAAATTGGAATTGGAGTCATTTTTGCTTTTGCCTTTGCAATTATTTTAGCTATTCCTTTAAGTATTTCTTTAACTAACCAAGAAAATATTAAAAATAACATTCAATTAAAGGCAGAAATTCCTTTTACAACAAGTGATGCCCTTAAATTAAATAAATAAATTTCTCATAACCTCCTTTATATATACTTCCCTAAGAAAAGACCTTATTGTCAGAGGTCTTTTTCTTTTGTAAGTAAGAAAATGTAAATATTTTCATAACTATGAAAATTATTTAATAAATCTAAAAAAGTTTTTATAAAAAATAATAATTTAAGCTTCTTTCATTTTATAATATAGAAAAAAGGAGATTATTAAATGGCTTATGGTTTACTATATGACTATTTAACTGGTCAATGTATCGAAGGCTATAAATATTTTGGCGCTCATTTTATTAAAAAAGAAGTTGAGGTTGAAATAGACGTACCTTTAAAAAAAGATCCAAATAGAACAAAAAAGACAAAAGTTAAAAGACAAGTCGAAGGAGTTGTTTTTAGACTTTATGCTCCTTTAGCTAGCGATGTTAGCGTTATTGGAGACTTTAATAACTGGGATCCATTTGCAAATAAGATGGATAAAATTGATGATAGTGGTGTTTTTGAAACATTTATTCCAAATTTACATAATTATAGTTTTTATAAATATCATTTTAAAAATTGTAATGGGGAATATGTTGATAAAGCTGATCCATTTGCTTTTTTTAGTGAATATAGACCTGGAAGTTGTTCAAGATTATTTAATATCGAAGGATTTATTTGGCACGACACTCCATTTTTGAATCATCGTGATCGTAATTTTGATCGACCAATGTCAATTTATGAAATTCATCTTGGAAGTTGGAAAGGAAAAATAGATAATCGTAATTTATCTTATGAAGAAATTGCTGATTATTTAATTCCTTATGTTAAAGAATTAGGATTTACTCATGTTGAAATTATGCCAATTACTCAATATCCATTTGATGGAAGTTGGGGCTATCAAGCAACTGGGTTTTATAGCGTTGATTCACGATATGGCAATCCAATGCAATTAATGTCTTTTGTTGATCGCATGCATCAAGCTGGAATCGGAGTTATTTTAGATTTTGCTCCAGTTCATTTTGCAACTGATAATTATGCTTTAGGTTTATTTGATGGAAGTTGTTTATATGAATATAGTAATGAACATCGTTATTCGCCTTGGGGAAGCTTACAATTTGATTTAGGAAAAGATCCTGTTAGAAGTTTCTTGATGAGTGCGATGAATTACTTTTTAACTTATTTCCATTTTGATGGAATTAGAGTTGATGCTGTTAGTAACATTGTTTATTGGGATGGCAATAAAAATAATGGTGAAAATACTGGAGCAACAGAATTTATTAAACGATTAAATGGAAAAATTCACATTGCTCATAATGATGTTATGATGATTGCTGAAGATAGTACAGATTTTAGTGGAGTTACTAAACCTCTTGAATATGGTGGATTAGGTTTTGATTATAAATGGGATTTAGGGTGGATGAATGATACTTTAAAATATTATTCAAAAGATCCAATTTATAAAAAGTATGAACATAATAAATTAACATTTTCAATGGCATACTTTTTTAGTGAAAACTTCTTATTACCTTTAAGTCATGATGAAGTTGTTCATGGAAAAGGAACAATTATTAATAAGATGTATGGGGATTATGATACAAAGTTTGCTTTAATTAGAAACTTATTTACATATCAATTCGCTCATCCTGGTAAGAAACTTAACTTTATGGGTAATGAACTTGCTAGTTGGGATGAATGGAATGAAAATAAATCTTTACCACGGGATTTAAAACGTTTCCCTAAACATGATAGTGTTTCACGTTTAGTTAGGGATCTAAATTTAATTTATAAACATGAAGAAGGAATGCATTTTGAAGAATATAATCCAATCCATTTTAATTGGTTAATGGTTGATAATAGTAATCAAAGCGTCTTTGCTTTTGAAAGAAGAGTTAAACATTCTCATTTAGTTTTCGTCTTTAATATGACTCCAAATTATTATGAATATTTTGATATTGGATTAACTAGGGAAGGAAAATATCGTGAGATATTTAATAGTGATAAAGATGTTTATGGAGGCAGTAATGCTTATAATGGTTTAGATTTAGTTTCTAAAAATTATGGTCCTGAAAATAAACCTTATAGCATGAGTGTAAAACTTGCTCCATATGCAGCAATGATTTTTAAATACGTTAAAGAATAGTAGGAGAAATTATGTTTAAAAATAAAAAAGAATTTATTGAAGAATTTAAGGAGAGACTTGTTGCAAAATACGGTAAGACTCCTTCTGAAGCACATATCTTAGAAAGATATGATATATTAGGTGAATTAGTTAGAGATTATGCTGGTACTGATTGGCGTAATACTCGTGAATATGTTCTTAAAAATAATGAAAAACAATTAATTTATTTTTCAATGGAATTTTTAATTGGACGTTTATTAACTAATAATATGATGAATCTTGGCATATATAATATATGTAAAGATGGTTTAAAAGAACTTGGTATCGATATTGGTGAATTAGAAGATGTTGAAGTTGATGCTGGACTTGGTAATGGTGGTTTAGGGCGACTTGCGGCTTGTTTTTTAGATAGTATTGCTAGTTTAAATTATCCAGGACATGGAAACTGTATTCGTTATGATTATGGATTTTTTAAACAAAAAATTGTCAATGATAAACAAATTGAATTACCAGATCAATGGTTAACTAATGGTTATGTTTGGGAAATTAGAAAACCAAAACATGCTGTTGAAGTAAGTTTTTATGGTAATGCCGAAACTTATCTTAAACCTGATGGTGGATATGGAATTAGAACTGTTAATGCTATTAAAGTTTTAGCAATGCCTTATGATGTTTATATTCCTGGATATAAAAATAATTTAAGTAATTCTTTACGTTTATGGAGTGCTCAACCTAGTGAAAGTGAACTTCCAAAAACGACCTCATTTGAAGAATATTTAACAACTTTAAAAGAATTATCACATGGACTATATCCTGATGATTCAACTGAACATGGTCGTATTTTAAGATTAAGACAACAATATTTCTTTGTTAGTGCTGGACTTCAAAGTGCTTTAAGAGGTCATATTAGAAGATATGGTTCTCTTGATGATTTTTATGAAAAATACATTTTCCAATTAAATGATACTCATCCAATTTTAGCAATTCCTGAATTAATGAGATTATTAATGGATGAATATGGTTATGGTTGGGAAGAAGCTTGGAATCAAGTAACTCATTGTATTGCTTACACTAATCATACAATTATGCCGGAAGCTTTAGAAAAGTGGCCAATTATTTATGTTCAACAATTAATTCCACGCTGCTTTATGATTATTGAAGAAATTAATCGTCGCTTTATTATTTGGATGAATGAAAATGGAGTTAGTGAAGCTGATCAACAAGAAATGGTTATAATTAAAGATGGCATGGTTAGAATGACTAATTTAGCGCTTGCAACTTGTTTTAGTGTTAATGGCGTTGCCGCAATTCATACAGAAATTTTAAAACGTGAAACATTTAAAGCTTTCTATAAATATTTCCCAAATAAATTTAATAATAAAACTAATGGGGTTACTCATCGTAGATGGTTAATGTATTCTAATCCAGAGCTTGCTAATTTAATTAAAGATTTAATTGGTGAAGCTTATGAAAAAAATCCAGAATATGAATTAGAAAAATTAAAAGAGTTTGCTGATGATCCTAAAGTTTTAAATAAACTTGGTAAAATTAAACATAATAATAAAGTAAATTTAGCTAAATTCATTAAAGAAAAATATAATATTGATGTTGATCCTAATAGTATTTTTGATACTCAAATTAAACGTTTACATGCTTATAAACGTCAATTAATGAATATTTTTAGAATCATGCATTATTACTTTGAATTAAAAACTAATAAAGATTTTAAAATGTATCCACATACTTTTATCTTTGGAGCAAAAGCTGCCCCATCATATTATTTTGCAAAACAAATTATTGAATTAATTTTAAGTGTTGCAAGAGTAGTTAATAATGATCCAGAAGTTAATAAATACATTAAAGTTGTATTCATGGAAAATTATGGGGTTACTTTAGCTGAACATATTATTCCAGCTACCGATATTAGTGAACAAATTTCTACCGCTGGAAAAGAAGCTAGTGGAACTAGTAATATGAAATTTATGATGAATGGAGCTTTAACACTTGGCACTCTTGATGGAGCTAATGTTGAAATTAATGAAAGAGTTGGCGACGAAAATAGTTTCATCTTTGGTCTTAAAGTTGAAGATATTGAAGCTTTAAAACGTAGTGGAAAATATAATCCTTGGGATGAATATAATAATAACTCTAATATTAGAAGAGTACTTGATAGTTTATTTAATGGTCCTTGGTGTAATGAAGAAAATAAATTTAGATCTATCTTTGATGAAATCATGAATCATAATGATGAATACTTTATTCTTAAAGACTTCGATGAATATTTAAAAGCTAGTAAGAAAGTTGAAGAATATTATCAAGATAAGAAAGCTTGGGGAAGAAGTTGTTTAATTAATATTGCTATGTCAGGTTACTTTAGTAGTGATCGTACAATTGAAGAATATAATCGTGACATTTGGCATTTAAAGAAAATTCCTTCAAAAAACTAGACTTTTAGAGACTTTTTATGAAAAATAATGACTTTTTACTGCTAAAAAAACTTTGTGATGAGTGTGGTGTTAGTGGTGATGAAAATAACATTCAAGATTTAATTTATCAAGAATTAAAAAATGATTTTGAAATAACTAAAGATCCCTTAAATAACTTGATTGTTAAATATCAAACGGATTTAAGTAAACCATTAATTTCTTTTGTTAGTCATGTTGATGAAGTAGGATTTATTATTAGAGATATTTTAGAAGATGGATTTATAAAATTTAATCCAGTAGGTTCTTGGTATCGACATATTATTCCTGGAAGTAAAGTTGTTATTAAAAATAAATTTAATCAAAAGTTTATTGGTGTTATTGGAAGTGAGCCACCTCATTATTTATCTAAAGATCAAATGAACAATCTTTTAAGTTTTGAAGATTTTTATATTGATTTAGGAATGAGTTCAAAAGAAGAAGTTTTAAAAAATAATATTAGTATTGGAGATTTTGTTTCACCTGATACGAAAACTGAAATATTAAATGATGATAAAGTTGTAGGAAAAGCGCTTGATGATCGAATTTGCGTTGCTAGTATAATTTCAGCTTTAAAATATATGAAGCAACATCATTTAAAAACTAATATAGTTGCAATTTTTTCTACTCAAGAAGAAGTTGGAGCTCGCGGAGCTAAAGTTGCTAGTTATAAAGTTAATAGTGATGTAAGTTTTGCTCTTGATGTAACAGACAGTTTTGATACACCGACTTCAACTAAAGATGATGTAAAAATTGGCAATGGAGTAGCTTTAAGTTTAATTGATGGTGGAACTATTGCTCATAAAGGGTTGTTTAATTATTTAAAATCTTTAATGATTAAAAATAATTTTAATTTCAACTTTGATCCAATGACAATTGGTGGCACGGATAGTCAAGTAATTAATATTACAAAATCAGGAATTATAAATTTAACAATTTCTTTACCAATTAGATATATGCATTCTTTTTATAGCGTGGCTAGTTTAAAAGATTTAAATACTTTAAAAAGATTAATTATTCTAATTTCAAAAGATTTAAATTATCAAAAACTTAATAAAATTAAAGAATTTAAATATCAAAAAATAAGCAAGTAAATCTTGCTTATTTTTTATAAAATACTTAGGTTCTGCAAGGTTTTTATCTAAAATAACTAGTTTTTGTTATCTTTTTTATTAAATAAATTCACTTTATTTATATCATAATGATCAAGTGGAACGCTTTGCATAATTAATAATAAAGCTATTCCAATAATAACATTTACTATTCCTTGAACTAAATCAAAAATTACATTCATATAACAGTAAGTTATATCAAATAAAACTAAATAACTTATTAAATATGTAATGACCATCATTAAAGCTCCAAAAATAAAGGAGATATATTTTAAATATTTTGTTTTTCTTAAAAAATAAAATAATAAATAAGAAACAATGCTTTCTAAAGCTTTAGCAAAGAAAGTAAAAACTATAAAATTAATATATCCGGAAGCTAAATCTCCTAACATTGCTCCAATTGTTCCACTAATTAAACCAACAACTGGTCCACAATAGATAGTTGAAAATATAATAAAAGCATCACTAAAATTAAAAAAACCTGCTCCACCCGCATAAGGAACTTTTAAAAAATAAGTTCCAATAAAAGTAAGAGCAATAAAAATTGCTATTAAAGAAATATTTTTAATTATTTTTCTTTTTGACATTAATTAACTCTTGAATTTGTGTTTCATTAAAAAGTTCTAAACCTAATTCTTTTAAGGCTTGTGCTGTAATACCACTTTTGGCAACTAATTTATTTGAAAAAGTTCCATCATAAACAAAATTTATTCCACAACTAGGACTATTTTCTTTTAATAAAGCTTTACGAATATGTAAATAATTAACAATATTTAAAACTTGTCTTTTACCTTCATTAAATTGATGAGTAACATCTTTATTTTTGATACTAATAACTCTATTTTTATATATTTCACTTGGATCACGAGGACATTTAAGTCCGCCCATCATTTCTGGACAAATTGGAATTATTTCATAGTATAATTTTAATTCCTCTATTTCTTTAATGTAATTATCTTTACCATTATATTTACATTTATCACCAAGTAAGCATGCACTAACTAAAATCTTTTCCATATTCTTAACCTTGTAAATTATAGAAAAATTATATAAATATTTCCACATAAATATCGCGAAAAATACCATTAAATGTTATTATTTGAGTTATGGAATGGTATTGGATTTTGCTTTTAGTTTTTCTTGGATTTATTATTTTATTTTTAATAATAATATTTTCTATTACCTGCTATTTATCAAACTATTCTTTTAAAAGAAATTTTTCTAAAAGATATGATTCCGAACCTTATCCTTTAATTGATGAAGAATTTTATTTAAATAATAAAAATAAAGAAAAATTAACTATTAAAAGTTATGATAATTTAAACTTAGTAGGTTATTTATATAAAAATAATTCTTCACATAATTATGTTATTTTTGTTCATGGCTATCGTGGTCATTATTATGAACAATCTTATATTGCTTCTTATTTATATAAAAAAGGTTATAACGTATTATTAGTTTCAAATAGAGGACATGATGAAAGTGAAGGGAAATATATTGGAGTAGGAGCTCTTGATAAATTTGATGTTTTTAATTGGGTTAATAAAATTGTTGAACTTGATAATAATTCAAAGATTGCTTTATTTGGTTGGAGTATGGGTGGAGCTAGTGTTTTAATGTGTTCAGGACTTAAAGACCTAGTAAGTAATGTAAAAGTAGTTGTTAGTGATTGCGCATTTACAAGTTTTTATGATGAAGTTAAGCATTTAGCATTAACGCAAGTTTTTAAAAATCATAAAATTTTAGCTAACCTTACTTCTTACATGATTTATTTATATACCAAAATATTTTATAAAATTGATATTAAAGAAAGTTCAACTCTTGAACTATTAAAAAATTCTAAATTACCAACTTTACTAATTCATGGAAATGTTGATAATTTTGTTCCAAAACAATTTACATATCAAAATTATGATGTTCTTCAAGGTAAAAAAGAGCTTAAAATTTTTAATGCCATCAAGCATTGTCGTTCTTTAGCGGATTTTCCTAACGAATACGTAAATTTAGTATATAATTTTATCAATGAAAATATTTAATAAAGAAGATTTTACAGTAAAATATCAAGGCGAAAGTTACCAAGTTCACATTTCTCGAAGAAAGAAAATGAAAAATATTTATTTTCGCCTAAATAATAAAATTATTAATGTCAGTTGTAATTATCGAGTTAGTAAAAAAAGAATTTTATTTCAACTAAATTCTTTAATGCCTGAACTTTTAAATAAAGATAACTGTAAAAATAGTATTAAATATTACGATGATAATGGAATTTATTTATTTGGCGAATATGTTCCTTTTGATGATAAATTTGTCAAAGTATTAGGTCATTATGTTTTATTTACAACTTTAGATGATTTTTATCAAAGAATTAAAAAAATTGTTTATCCATATTATTTAAAAATATTGCAAAAAGGAGAAGAAATAGTTTCTTCAAAAACTCCTCATCAATTAAAATTAAGATATGTTAAAGGATATTATGCTGTTAATAATATCAAAAAACATATTATTACTTTTAACTTAGTTACCATTCATTATAGTGAAGAGATTTTATTAAGTGTTGCTATCCATGAACTTGCGCATGATAAATTTAGGTTACACAATAAAGAATTTTATGATGAAGTTGTAAAATATTGTCCAAATTATTTCGAATTAGATAAAAAATTAGTTAAAGGAGTCTTCAAATGATTAAAGAAATTACTTCCAGAAACAATGAGTTTATTAAATATTTAGTTTCTTTAAAAGAAAATAAAAATATTAAAAAAGAGCATAAATTTTTAATCGAAGGAATGCATTTAATTAATGAAGCTAAAAATTATTTAGTTTGTGTTTTAACTTTAGAAGAAATTCCTAATTTAGACTGTGATCAATATATCGTTACTAAAGAAATTTTAGCTAAGCTATCAAATAATAAATCAACATCTAAAGTAATTGGCGTTGTTAACTTAATAGAAGAAAAAGAAGTTAAATCAAATAAACTTATTTATTTAAATAAAGTTCAAGATCCTGGAAATGTTGGAACTATTTTTAGAACTGCTCTAGCATTTAATTATTTTGATATAATTGTCGATGAAGGAACAGCTTCAAAATATAATTCAAAAGTAGTTCAAAGTTCACAAGGAAGTATTTTTAAATTAAACATTCTTGAGAAAAATATTGAATATCTAAGAAAATTAAAAAAAGATGGTTATAAAATTATTGTTACTTGTTTAGATACAAATTCTAAAAAAATAAGTGAGATTTGCAAGGTTTTTGATAAAATTTGCATAGTTTTTGGAAATGAAGGACAAGGTGTGGATCAAGAAATTTTAGCTTTAAGCGATGAAAAATTAATGATTGAAATGGCTAATATTGATTCTTTAAATGTGGCAGTAAGTGCAGGAATAATTTTATATAGTTTTAAAGATTGACAACTATTTATAAAAATAGTTTAATATTAAAGTACTTTTAACATTGTTAAGGACATCCCGACCTTAAACTTTGTTATAAGCGTATGTATAGGAGGGAAATATGGCATTATCAAAAGCAAAAAAAGCAGAAATTGTTAAAAAATTTGCTAAAAGTGAAAAAGATACTGGTTCAGTTGAAGTTCAAGTAGCCTTAATTACTGAAAAAATTAAATCATTAACTGCTCACTTAAAAGCAAATGACAAAGACAATACTGCTAGACGTGGATTATTTGTCTTAGTTGGCCAAAGAAAGTCATTATTAGCTTATCTCGAAAGAACTGATAGAGATGCTTATGCTAAATTAATTGCTGAATTAGGCTTAAGAAAATAATAGAAAAAAGACTAAAAAGGTTCTATAATTATAGAGCCTTTTTTTATGGAAAAAACTTGGGATTCAATTAAAAAGTACAAAAAAGAATTTATCCTCGGTCCAATATTTAAAATCGTGGAGGTTGTTTTTGAACTAATGATCCCTTTTTTAATGAAATATATGATAAATACCGGTATTCCTAGCTTTCAAAATAATGAAGGAGTTGGAAAAATATTATATCCAGGTTTAATTATTATTGCTTTTTGTATATTTGGTTTTTTATCAACTTTAGTGTGTCAATATTTTGCTAGTGTAGCTTCTCAAGGCTTTGGTACAGATTTAAGAAATCGAATATTTTTAAAAGTTAACTCTTTAAGTTTAAAAGATATTGATAATTTTGGCCGTGGTAATCTTATTAATTTAATAACTAACGATACAACACGTGTTCAAACAGGAATTGCTATGCTAATTCGTTTAGCAATTAGAGCCCCAGTGTTAGTTATCGGTTCTTTAGTTTGTTCTTTCATTATTGATTATCGAGTTGGATTAATGTTTTTAATTTTAATTCCAATTATTTCATTAATTTTAGCAATAATCTTAACAAAAAATAGTAAAAATTATTTAAGAGTCCAACAAAGATTAGATGATATTTCAAATTATAGTAATGATAGTTTAAAAGGCAGTAGAGTAATTCGTGCTTTTAATAAAGAAAATACTATTATTAATCAATATAAAAATAAAACAGAAAAATATTTTAACGAAACAAAAAAAGCTAATTTAGTTGCTGCTTTAATTAATCCATTAACTTTTTTAGTTGTTAACGTTGGTATTATGCTAGTTATTTATTTTGGTGGAAATTTAACGATTAATAATGAGTTAACAAATGGAGATCTAGTTGCTTTAATTTCTTATTTAAATCAAATTTTAATGGCTCTTATTGTTGTTAGTAATTTAGTTATTATTTTTACAAAAGCATTTAGTAGTCAAAAAAGAATTGATCAATTATTACAAAGTGAAACTTCAATTGTAAATTGTAGTAAATATAAAGATATATCTTTAAATTACGGTGATGAATTCATTAATTTTGAAAATGTTTCATTTAAATATGAAGATGATGGTAATGAAGTTATAAGTAATATTAATTTTAAAATTAATAAAGGTGAAAAAATAGGAATTATTGGTGGAACTGGAAGTGGGAAAACTACTTTAATTAAACTTATTGAAAGATTTTATGATGTTACTAGTGGCGAACTTTTATATAAGGGACATAATATTAAAGATTATGATTTAGATAAACTTCACCAAGAAATTTCTTTAGTTAATCAACGTAGTGTTTTATTTAATGGAACAATTAAATCGAATATTTTAATTGGAAAAAAAGATGCTACTGATGAAGAAATAATTAACGCTTTAAAAAATAGCGAAGCATATAAGTTTGTTAAAGAATATTCTGATTTTATAGATCATGAAGTTTATGAAAATGGTAAAAACTTTAGTGGAGGACAAAAACAGCGCCTTTCATTAGCTAGAGCGTTAATTAAAGATAGTGAATTATTAATATTAGATGATTCAACTAGTGCCCTTGATTATTTAACAGATAAAAATGTGCGTGAAAATATAAACAAAATGAAAGATTTAACAGTTATTTTTATTTCTCAAAGAACTAGTAGCATTCAACATTGTGACAAAATTATTGTTGTTGATAATGGAAAAATTGATGCTATTGGAACTCATGAAGAACTATTAAATACTTCATTAATTTATAAAGAAATATATGATTCGCAGGTAAAGGGAAGTTATGAAGAATAAGATTAAATTTCTACTAAAATATTTAAAAACCCTGCCAATCTCAATTATTTTTTCTTTTTTTGCGTCTTTAATTTTTATTCCTTCTACATTATTAATACCTTATTTTACTGGAAAAGCAATTGATGCATTTGACTATGCTATTAATAATAATTATGACCAATTTATTAAAGAAGAAGTTTTATATTTAGCTTTAATTGGAGTCTTAATTATTTTAACAATTGTATTTCAATATATTTATGAAGCAATTTTAAATATTGTGTTTGAAAAAGTTATTAAACAAATTCGAGATGATGTTTTTACTAAATTAAATTATACAAATATTAAATTTATTGATACTCATCTTCATGGAGATTTACTTTCAAGATGTATTAACGATGTTGAAACAATTTCAAATGGCTTAATTAGTGGATTTAAACAATTTTATCAAGGAGTAATAACTATTATTATTACGATTTGTTTAATGTTTTATGCTAACTACATTTTAGCTTTAGTTATTTTAGTGTTAACTCCAATTAGCTTTTTAATTTCTTATCAAGTTGCAAGAAAAAGCAATAAACATTTTAAAAAACAAGCTAAATATGTTGGCGAAGTAAGTGCAAATGTTTTAGAAACATTTAATAATATCGATATCATTAAATCTTATAGTTATGATGAAGAAGCATATAAAAACTTTAATTCTATTAATGAAAAATTAAATAAAGTTGGTCAAAAAGCTCAATTTATCTCTTCATTTACAAATCCTTCAACTCGATTAATTAATAATTCAATTTATGCAATTGTTGGAATAATTGGTTCATTATTAGTAGTTTTTAGCGATAAGGTAAATTTAGGAGCAACTTTAACAATTGGAGGAATTACAACCTTCTTACAATATGCTAACCAATTTGCTAAACCTTTAAATGAAATTTCAAGTTGTATTAGTGAAATTCAAGCTAGTTTTGTTGCAATTCAAAGAATCGAAGAAATAATTAATTTGCCTGATGATGTAAATGAAGGAAGCTTAACTTCCTTAAATGAAATTCATAAATTAACTTTTAAAGATGTTGGATTTAGTTATGATAGCAAGAAAATTATTTATAAAGATTTAAATTTTGAAATCTTAAAAAATAAAAAAGTTGCTTTAGTTGGTCCTACAGGATGTGGAAAAACAACGATAATTAACTTAATTTTAAGATTCTATGATCCTGATAATGGGATAATTTATATTAATGATATCGATAATAAAGATTTTGAAAAGAAAATTTATCGAGATAACTTTGGGATGGTTTTACAAGATAGCTGGATATTTAAAGGAACAGTTTTTGAAAATATTGCTTTTGATAATCCAAATGCTACTTTACAAGAAGTTATTGAAGCTAGTAAAAAAGCAAATTGTTACGATTTTATCACACGTTTACCAAAAGGATTTGATACAGTTATAAGCGATGAATCTGGCTTAAGTAGTGGAGAAAAACAATTAATTTGTATCGCTAGAATGATGTTAAAAGATGCTAAATTTTTAATTTTAGATGAAGCAACTAGTAATGTTGATACACGTACTGAATTAAAAATTGGTAAAGCTTTAGATGAATTAATGAAAAATAAAACTTCGATTGTTATCGCTCATCGTTTATCAACAATTAAAACAAGTGATTTAATTTTAGTTATTAATGATGGAATAATTATTGAACAAGGTACTCATAAAGAACTACTTGCTAAAGGTGGTTTCTATCATAAATTATTTACTTCGCAATATTCATAATATATTTAAAAAATATATTAATAGAAATTTATCATTAGAAGTGATAATATTTTTTCGTACGAATTTTAAAAAAGAGGATTTAAACAAGAAATGAAAAGAACATTTGAATTAGAGTTTTATGGAAAAAAACTTATCGTAGAAACAGGAGAGATTGCAAAGCAAGCTGATGGAGCTGTTTTTACAAGATTTAATGAAACTGTAGTTTTATCTACTAGTTGTTGTAGTGATGAACCAAAAGAAGGAGATTTTTTTCCTTTAACTGTTACTTATGAAGAAAAGCAATATGCTGTTGGTAGAATTCCTGGAGGATTTTTAAGAAGAGAAGGTCGTCCTGGAGAACATGCTACTTTAACAGCTAGATTAATTGATCGTCCAGTTAGACCAATGTTTAGTGAAGGCTTTAGAAACGAAGTTCAAATTATTAATACTGTAATGTCAGTTGATTTAGATGCTACTCCAGAAATGACTGCTATGTTTGGTAGTTCCTTATCATTATGTATCAGTGATATTCCATTTGATGGACCTATCGCTGGAGTTTATGTTGGTAGAGTTGATGGAAAATTAATTATTAATCCAACTGTTGAAGAAACTCAAAAGAGTGATTTAAATTTAGCAGTTGCTGGAACTAAAGAAGCTATTAACATGGTTGAAGCTGGTGCTAACGAATTAAGCGAAGAAGAAATGCTTGATGCAATTATGTTTGGTCATGAAGCAATTAAGAAATTATGTGAGTTCCAAGAAGAAATTACTCGTGAAATTGGTAAACCAAAAAGAACAGTTAAACTTTATGAACAAGATGAAACTGTTAAAAAAGATATTTATGATCGAATTGGTGAAAGAATGGTCAAAGCTATTTCAATTTTTGATAAATTAGAAAGACAAAATGCTATTGATCAATTAAAAAAAGAAATTATTGATGACTATGATAGTCGTGAATATAAAAAAGAAAATGATCATAAGTTAATGATGCTAATGGTTAATGATATTTTAGAAGGAATGGTCGCTAACGAAGTTAGAAGACTTATTACTGAAGAAAAAATCAGACCTGATGGTAGAAAAATTGATGAAATTAGACCATTAAATGCTCAAGTTGATTTATTACCTAGAACTCATGGTAGTGCTATGTTTACTCGTGGTCAAACCCAAGTAATTTCTACTTGTACACTTGGAACTAAAAATGATGAACAAATTATTGAAAATTTAACTGCTGAAGATAATAAGAGATTTATGCATCATTATAATTTCCCACCATTCTCTGTTGGTGAAATCGGTCGTACTGGTACTCCAGGAAGAAGAGAAATTGGTCATGGTGCTTTAGGTGAAAGAGCTTTATCTTATGTTATTCCTAGTGAAGAAGAATTCCCATATACCATTAGATGTGTTGCTGAAGTTGTTGAAAGTAATGGCAGCAGTTCTCAAGCTTCAATTTGTGCTTCGTGTATGGCTTTAATGGCTGCTGGAGTCCCAATTAAAGCAATGGTAAGTGGAATTGCTATGGGATTAATTACTAGTGGACCATTAGATGGAAAACATCCATATACAATTCTTACTGATATCCAAGGCTTAGAAGATCATTTTGGTGATATGGACTTTAAAGTTGCTGGTACTGAGAATGGTATTACTGCTTTACAAATGGATATCAAGATTAAAGGAGTAACTAGAGAAATCTTAAAAGAAGCTTTAGCTCAAGCTAATAAAGCACGTGCTCAAATTCGTGAAGTTATGAAAGGCGCTATTAGCGAACCTCGTAAAGAATTATCTAAATATGCTCCTAAATTTGAAAGTTTCTATATTGATAAAGATAAAATTAAAGATGTTATTGGTAGTGGTGGTAAAGTTATTAACGAGATTATTGAAAAATGTAATCAAGTTAAAATTGATATTGAAGATGATGGAAAAGTTACTATTTATCACACCGATAAAGATTCAATTTTAAAAGCTAAAGACATTATCGAAGGAATTACTAGAGAAGTTGAAGTTGGTGAAATTTTTGATGGAGTTATTACTAGAGTAGAAGAATATGGAGTGTTTGTTTCTTTATTCGGTGATAAAGAAGGATTATGCCATGTTTCTAAATTATCTAACGAATATTTAAATAGTGCTAAAGATTTTGCTCGAGTTGGAGAAAAATTAAAAGTTAAAGTTATTGATGTAGATAATGCTGGAAAAATCAAATTATCTCATAAAGAATTTACTCCAAAAGCTGAGAAAAAAGAAACTTCTAAAGAAGTTAAAGAAGAAACAAAGAAAAAAAGTTTATTTAGAAAAAAATCAAATTAATAAACAAATTATGAAAAACGACTAAAAAGTCGTTTTTTATTTTTAAAATTATTTAAAATTGTTTACTTAATTGATATAATAACCACGAAAGAAATTAAATAACAATAAGGTGAATTATGGAAAAAATTAAAGTTTTAGCCCTTGGTGGCCTTGATGAAGAAGGTAAAGATTTATATTGTATTGAAATTAATGATGATATTTTTGTAATTAATTGTGGTTATAAACATCCAACAAGATTTACTCCTGGAATAGATTTTATTATTAGTGATTTTTCTTATTTAAAAGAAAATAAAGATCGAATTGTTGCTTATATAATTCCAAAAAATAAAAGAAAACATTTTGGAGCTTTACCTTATATATAT
Source organism: uncultured Mollicutes bacterium (assembly GCA_900540365.1). Lineage (GTDB taxonomy): Bacteria > Bacillota_I > Bacilli_A > RFN20 > CAG-826 > Onthovivens. Next base: position 122,124 of record UQFN01000003.1, on the reverse strand, counting down.
AAAGATTGTCCAGCACCAATTTATTGCACAGATTTAACTAAAATTTTCTTTTTAAAGTTTGCTAGTGATTATAAACAAGAAAATAATTTTGATATTCATACCTTATTATTACCTACTAGAATTAATATTCATGGCCATAATGTTGATTTTTTCTCAACTTGTTCATCAGTTCCTTCATCTTTTGGATTTAGTATTTCTACAGAACACGGCAATATTGTTTTTTCTGGTGATTTTATTGTTGAATATAATAACACTAAAGATTTCTATTTTGATTTAAATACGATTGGTAAAATTTCTGAAAAACCTACTTTATTATTAATGTGTGATTCAACAAATGCTAATAAAACTGGTTATTGTTCACCTAATAATCGTTTAACTCCACATTTAGAAAAATACTTTAAACACGCTCCTGGTCGAATATTTATAGCTTTCTCACATGATAATTTTTATCATTTACATGAAATTTTAAAAGTATGTAATGCTTTTAATAAAAAGATTGCTTTTTATGATGATGTAACTAAAAATGCGTATGATTTAAGTAATAATTTATATGAAGCTAATAAATTATTTCCAAAAGCAAATATTATAAATACTGAAGATATTTTAAGAATTAAAGAAAATAGTTTAGTAATTTTAATTTGTGATACTAAAGAGAAACTCTATGAAAAAGTAAGTTTATTAGCTAATAATGAACATGAATCTAAATTAATTAGATTAACGCCAAATGATACATTTATAATGGCTTGTACACCAAATGATAATAATGAAGTTATTTTTACTTCGACTATTGATGATTTATATCGTAGTGGTTCAAGAGTTGAATATTTAACTACTAAAAATCTTGTCGCAATGCATGCTTATGAGGAAGATATTAGAATGCTTTTAAGCTTATTAAAACCTAAATATTATTTTCCAATTGAAGGATATTATGTTAATTTACTTGCTAATGCAATGATTGCTTTTGATATGAATTTAAATTTATCTCATAATAATATTTTCTTACTTGATAATGGTCAAACTTTAGAAATAGAAGATGGAACAGCTAAAGTAGATTTTAATAATGACGGACATATTAAAATTGGTGATGTAATGATTGATGGAATCGGAGTAGGAGACGTTGTTAATGAAATTATTAATGATCGTACTAGATTAAGCGATGATGGAGTTATTATTTTAGGTTGTGGAGTAAGTTTAAAGGAAAAGAAAATAACTTATGGACCTGATGTTCAAATGCGTGGATTCTTGTTTTTAAAAGATAAAGATGCTGATGTAATTTTAAAAGAAGTCACAAAATTATTCGTTGAAGCAACAAATAAATACTTATTAGAAAGTAAACCTTTTGTTGTTGAAAGTGTTCAAAATAAAATTAATGATATTATTAGTAAGTACTTACTAAAACAAAGTAATCGTAATCCAGTTATTAAATCTAACATCATTGTTATCGATTAAAAGTCTTTATTTTTTGATAAAAACCCTTTAAAACTCAACTATTTTTTTAAAATTTTTTGTAGTTTTAGATATTTTTTAAACTAATTGATATTTTATATCAATTAACATAAAATATTAGAGAAGACAAGCTTAATTAAAAAATATACTTATAGAGAAAGTAACGCTTGGTGAAAGTTGCTAGTTAAAGTTAATTAAGTATCACTTCATGATTTAATTTTTTAAATGAGTGATAGTAGATTTCTACTATAACTAAGGTGGTACCACGTAACTAGCGTCCTTAGAGTTCTAAGGATTTTTTATTTTTTAAGGAGTATTTATGGAAATCAAAGACAGTTTATTAATGCCAAAGACAAATTTTGAAATGAGAGGTAACTTAAATCAAAAAGAGCCTAAGTTAATTGAAAAATGGCAAAAACAAGATTTATATAATCGAATGAATAATCGCGAACATGTAAATGAGTTTGTTTTACATGATGGTCCTCCATATGCTAATGGAAATATGCATTGCGGACATATGTTAAATCGAATTTTAAAAGATTTTGTTGTTCGTTATAAAAATATGTCTGGATATCAAACTCCATTTGTTTTTGGTTGGGACACACATGGATTACCAATTGAAAATATGGTCACAAAAAGTGGAGTTAATCGTAAAACAACTCCAATTGTTGAATTTAGAAAGAAATGTGAAGAATACGCCTTAAATCAAGTTAATAATCAAAGAGAACAAATTAAAAGATTAGGAGTTATTGGTGATTTTAATAATCCATATTTAACTCTTCAAAAGGAATATGAAGCTAGTGAAATTCATTGTTTTAGTGAAATGGCTTTAAAAGGATTAATTTATAAAGGTTTAAAACCTGTTTATTGGTCTCCATCTAGTGAGAGTGCATTAGCTGAAGCGGAAATTGAATATCATGATGTTAAAGCTTATACCATTTTTGTTACTTTAGATGTTACTAATGGGAAAGATGTTTTACCAAATGATGCTAAATGTGTAATTTGGACAACAACACCATGGACACTTCCTGCTAACCTTGCGGTTTGTGCTCATCCTGATTTTTATTATGGTTTATATGATACTAATTTAGGTAAACTTGTTTTCTTAACTGATTTAAAAGATCATTTAGTAGAGACTTTAAATTTAACTAAATGTGAATTAATAAAAGAATTTAAAGGAAGTGAACTAGAATATATTAAATTAAAACACCCTTTCTATGACCGTGAATCTTTATTAATTAATGGTGAATATGTTACTAAAGATAGTGGAACTGGTTTAGTTCATATCGCTCCAGGACATGGTGAAGATGACTATAATGTTTGTTTAAAATATAATATTAAGCCATATTGCCCAGTTGATAGTCATGGATATTTAACTAGTGAAGCTGGTGAAAGACTTGCTAATAAATTTTATGAAGATGCAAATTTAGAAGTTATTAAAATCTTAGAAGAAAATCATCATCTTCTTAAAGAAGAAGATATTATCCATAGTTATCCTCATGATTGGCGTACGCATAAACCAGTTATTTTTAGAGCTACACCACAATGGTTCTGCTCAATTTCACCAATTAGAGATGATATTATTAAACAAATTCATCATACAAAATGGTCACCAAAATGGGGTGAAACACGTATGGTTAATATGATAAAAGATCGTAATGATTGGTGTATTTCTCGTCAAAGGGCATGGGGTGTACCAATTCCTATTATTTATTGTGAAGATGGTACTCCAATTATTGAAAAAGAAGTTTTTGATCATATTGAAAATATTATTAGAGAAAAAGGAAGTAATGCTTGGTATGAATTAAGTGAACTTGAATTGTTACCTCCAAATTATAAAAATATTCATTCTCCAAATAACATCTTTAAAAAAGAAAAAGATATTATGGATGTTTGGTTTGATAGTGGAAGTTCATTTAATGGTGTTCTTAAAAATCGTGATATTAACTATCCTGCTGATTTATATTTAGAAGGAAGTGACCAATATCGTGGTTGGTTTAATAGTAGTTTAATTATTAGTGTAGCTTTAAATGGGGTTGCTCCATATAAAGAAGTTGTTAGCCATGGTTTTGTTATGGATGAACATTGGGAGAAAATGTCTAAATCAAAAGGAAATGGCATTGATCCTTTAAAAATTTCTTCACAATATGGTAGTGATATTTTAAGATTATGGGCTAGTTTAATTGATTATCAACAAGATGCTCGTATAAGCGAAAGTATTATTAAACAAGTAGTCGAAGTTTATCGTAAAATTAGAAATACTTTTAAATTCATGCTTGGAAATTTATCAAATGGTTCCCTTGATGATCAATTTAGAAAAGAAGATATTCAAAAAGACTTAGAAGTTGTTGATGAATATATTCTTGCTAAACTTGAAGATGTTAAAAATAATTTTATAAATTATATGGATGAATATAATTTCATTAATGCAATGAGTGAAGTAATGAAATTTATTAGTGATGATTTAAGCAGTTTTTATTTAGATATTGCTAAAGATGTTTTATATTGTAACGAAAAAGATAGCAAACGTCGTTTACAAATTCAAACAGTCTTAAATGAAATTACTTTTACTTTAATGTGCTTGCTTAATCCAATTATTCCTTTTACTATGGATGAAGTTAATGAAAATTATCCTTTAAAATCTAAAGATAATGTTCAACTATATCCTTATCCTCTTAAATCTAGTAATTATAGTAAAGTTTTACTTGATGATTATTACTTATTAAAAGAATTAAGAGATGATGTCTTAAAAGCTCTTGAAGAAGCTCGTAAGAAAGATTTAATTGGTAGTAGTCAAGAAGCAACTGTTTTTATTAGTATTAAAGACAATCGATTAAGTGAAATTGTTGAAGATTTTGACGAAGATGAATTTGAAAGATTATTTATTGTTTCAAAAGTAATCGTTCAAGAAGATGTTGAAGGATTAGATTTAAACGTTAGTAATGTTTTAATTAAAAAACATGATGGAATTAGATGTGATCGTTGTTGGAATTATAAAAACAATGATGAAATTAGTGATGTTGAAGGAGCTCATTTATGTCCACGTTGCCAAAAAGCAATGAAAAAATAAAAGAAAAATGTATTCATTACTTAAAAGAAGGTTTCTTTTCTTTTATTTGGTTAGCAATTTTATTAGTAATTATTGATGTAATTACTAAAGTTTTAGCGATGCAATATTTAGGTAATGGTAGTGTTGAAGTTATTCCTCATTTATTAAAATTTACCTTAATATTTAATAAGGGAGCCGCATGGGGATTTTTAGGTGATGAATTTGTTGGAAGAATTATTTTAGTAATAATTTCTTGGGTAGCAATGATAGCAATTAGCGCTTATTTTATCGTTAAATATAAAACCTTAAATAAGTTAATGAAAGCAATTTTAATGGTAATTTTAGCAGGTGATGTTGGAAATTTAATTGATCGCACTTTCTATTTTAATCGTGGTGTTGTTGATTTTTTAGATATTACTGATTTTATTCCGGGATTTGGAGTTTTTAATTTTGCGGATAGCTGCTTAGTTGTAGGAATTTTAATGCTTTGTGTTTACTTTATCGTTCTTTGGATTAAAGAATTAGTTAAAGAAGGAAAAACAAATCGTATTAAAGAAAATAATAAAGATGACGAAAAATAAATATCGTATTGATAAAAAACTTGTTAGTTTACGTCTTGATAAGGCTTTAACTTTACTTGAAAAAAATTATAGTAGAGTATATTTTTCTAATTTAATAAAAAATCAACAAGTTTTAGTAAATAATAAAGTAGTTTCTCCTTCATATAAAGTCAACGAAAATGATGAAGTAGAAGTAAATTTTATAACTTCGACTAAAGATGAAAATGTAAAACCAATGGAATATCAACTTGATATTATTTATGAAGATGATGATATTTTAATTATTAATAAACCTCAAGGTTTAGTTGTACATCCTAGTGCTGGACATCAAGATGATACTTTAGTAAATGCTTTAATATATAATGAAAAGCAATTATCGACAATAAATGGTTTAAATCGAGTAGGTATTGTGCATCGAATTGATAAGGATACAAGTGGATTATTATTAATTTGTAAAAATGATTACTCTCATAATTTTATTGCTGAGCAACTTAAAGATCATAGTATGCACCGTGAATATATTGCTTTAGTAAAAGGAGTTATTTTAAATCAAAAAGGTAAAATAATTGCTCCAATTGGAAGAAATAAAGAAAATCGTTTAAAAATGGCAGTAGATGTTATAAATGGAAAAGAAGCAATAACACATTTTACAGTCTTAAAAAGATTTGAAAATTATACTTTAATTGAATGTAAGTTAGAAACCGGACGAACTCATCAAATAAGAGTTCATATGGAATATTTTAATCATCCTATTATTGGAGATAATTTATATGGTAAAAATAATTGTGCTTTATATTCAAAGGGACAACTTTTACATGCATATAAATTAACTTTTGTCCATCCAACATTAAAAAAAGAGATGACATTTACTGCACCTCTTCCTAAATATTTTCAAGATATTATAGATAAATTAAAATAATTTTACTTCAGTAAGTTGTTTAAAATTTTTAAAACTTACTTTACATATTTTTTTAAGTTCTTCTAAACCATATTTTTCAAGGTATCTTTTAGCAAACTCATCAACTTCTTTAGAAGCACCTAAAGGAATTTTTTCACCAATTTTTTTACTTAAAAATTCCATTTGTTCTAAGAAATAATAACGAGCAATACAACTAGCTAATGCTACGCTAGGGAAATACGATTCACCTTTTTCTTTAAATATAATTCCTTTTGTTACTCGACTTAAACCTTGTAAATATTCATAATAATTTTCTGGGCTAACAAATTGATCTACATAAATATTTTTTACATAAGGACATCTTTCATGTAAATTAGTTAAGACAAAATTATGTAAAATGCATTTAATTTTATTTGTATTAAATCCACTTAAATAAGCAGAATTATATTTAGCATTTGGTAATATTTTTACTTCGTAATGAACTTTTTTTAATAGAAGTGGGACAATTTCTTGAATTTTCTTATCAGTTATTTTTTTACTATCTTGAATTTTAAATTCTTCAATAAGTTTCATAGTATCGTGATCAACAAAAGCTGCACAAACAACAATTGGTCCAAAAAAATCACCAGTACCGACTTCATCACTACCAATTTGAGCATCTACATCAATATAATACATTGAATCTTTCGATTCTTTTTTCTTTTTTGGGAATAATAAAGGATCATCGCAATATCTTTTAGCAAGTTCAATATGATTCTCACCTTGAATAGTTATTTTATAGTTAACACCTTTTTTATTTTCATAAGCGGTAATGATATTGGTTGGTGTTTTTGCAACAAAAATAATATAACCGATGTTTCTATTAACGATATAGTCTTTATATTCATTCTCAATTTGTTCTAAGATTGCCTTATCGACTTTTATTGTAATCATTAGTTAAATAATATCATAAAGTTGTCAAATATGCTATTATATTTAAATATGGATAAAGTATTTTTTACACTTGAAATCGATAAAATTCTGCTTTTATTAACAAACAAAATAAAAAGTTTATCTGGTAAAAAAATAATTTCTAATATTCAAGTTTTACCTAATAAAGAGAAGTTAGTTTATGAATATAATAAATTAGCTGAAATGATAAATGTAGTTAGAATTTATCGTGATTTGCCTTTATCTAGTAATATTTTAGTTAAAGAAACTTTTGAAATAGCAAAAAAAGGTTCATATTTAGATGAAATTTCATTAAATGAACTTAAAAATGAAGTTTATTTAACTTTTGAAATTATTAAATTTTTTAATAAAGTAGATATTGATATACCTAATCTTAAACAAATTATTAGCAAATTAAAATTCATCGAATCAGTATACGTTAGAATTAACCGAACAATTAGTAATGAAAATAAAGTTTTAGATTCTGCTTCTAAAAAATTAAAAGAATTACGAGATAAAATTAATCGTCTTGATAAAGAAATAAGAAGTCAAATTAATTCACTTTCATCAAAATATAAAGATATTATGAAAAGTGAAAACTATGTAATTAGAGATGGAAGATTTGTTCTACCAATTTCAACAAGTTTAAAAGCTTCGATTGAAGGGGTAATTCATGATGTAAGTGATAGTGGTCAAACAACTTTTATTGAACCAACTAGTATAGTAAATTTAGAAAATGAAAAACATTTAACTTCGTTATTAGAAAGAGATGAAGTTAATAGAATTTTAAAAGAATTAACTAACGAATGTTTAAAATATGAAGATGATTTAATAAATAATAATCGTATTATTGGTCAACTTGATTTTCTTGAAACTAAGGCTAAATTTTCTTTAGAATTTAATTGTAATATTCCTGAAATATCAAACAAACAAGAAATTAAGCTTCTTGGAGCTAGACACCCTTTATTAAATCAAGATAATGTTGTTCCAAATGATTTTATTTTAGATGAAGAACATCCAATGATGCTCATAAGTGGTCCAAATGCTGGAGGTAAAACAATTGCCTTAAAAACAGTAGCTACTTTAATTTATATGAGTAAGCTTGGATTACCACTATTAATAGAAGAAGGAAGTAAAATTGGTTTCTTTAAAAAGATCTATATTGATATTGGAGATAACCAATCAATTGAAAGCAACTTGTCAACATTCAGTGCTCACATTTCTACTATTTCAGTTATTTTAAAGTATATTTCTAGTAGAGATTTAGTAGTTATTGATGAACTTGGAAATGGAACTGATCCAAAAGAAGGTGATGCCTTATCGGTAGCTATAGTCAAATATTTGTTATCAAAAAAATGTATTTCATTAATTTCCTCACACTATCCATTATTAAAGAAATACGGGTTAAGCAATAACAAAATTGTTAACGCCTCATTTGTCTTTAACGAAGATAAAATAGAGCCAACCTTTAAAATGTTACTTGGAGTTAGTGGAAAATCATATGCTTTTTTAATAGGACAAAAATTCGGCTTACCTTTTGACGTAATTAAAGAAGCAAAAAATATTTATACAAAGAATTATCAGTCAAAAGTTGATGTTAAAATTGATTATTTAGATAATAAAGAGCGTGAATTAATTCGTAAAGAAAATGAACTTAATTTAAAGCTTAAAAAAGCATCAGATTTATCAAAATCTTTAGATGAAAAAGAAGCATCCTTAAAAGAAAAAGAATTAAATTTAAAAAATAAAAAGATTGAAGAACTTGATAATATAATTGATAACAAAATTGATGAAATTAACGATATTTACAATGATTTTTTAGAAAATAAAGAAAAAGGAATTAAAGAAATTGAAGCAAAATTAAATGCATTAAGTCTTACAGAAAAAACTGATGAAGTTTTAAATATTGGAGATTTTGTTGAAGTTAAAGCTTTAGGAGCAAGCGGTCAGATCACGCGAATTAATGGAAATAAAATTTCATTTACTAGTGATGGAGGTTTTAGTTTAAATACAACTAAAGATCATGTAGTTAAAATTCCTACTCCAAAAGAAAAATTACATCAAAGTCGAAATATTGATCAAGAAATAGCTCATGATAAAATAGTTTCTACAAGTTTAAATTTAATTGGTCTTCATATTGATGAAGCAGTTCCTATTTTAGAAAAATATATCGATGATTGCGTTATTAAAAAGTATAAAGAAGTTCGAATAATTCATGGATATGGTACAGGACAATTAAAACGAGCAATTCATGAATCTTTAAGACATAATGTTAATGTTAAATCATTTGAATTAGGTGGAGATTATGATGGTGGAACAGGCTCAACCATCGTATATTTAAAATGAATAAGCGAATAGAGGAGGATATTTTACTTTTACCTAATAAACCTGGAGTTTATCAAATGAAAAATGAACTCGGGGAAATTATTTATATTGGGAAAGCAAAAAATCTTAAAAATCGTGTTTCTCAATATTTTTTAAGACCTCAAAATGGTAAAACACAGGCAATGGTTAGTCATGTTGACCATTTTGAAATTATTATTACTAGAAGCGAAAAAGAAGCTTTCATTTTAGAAATGAATTTAATTCAAAAGTATTTACCTCGTTATAATATTTTATTAAAAGATGATAAGCATTATCCTTATATTGCTTTACATAAAACAAAAGATCCATACATATCAATTGCAAGAAACTTAAAAGATAAAAAATGTGAATATTTTGGCCCATATCCTTTAAGTAGTAATGCATATCAAATGGTAGATTTATTAAATAAATTATTTCCTTTAAGAAAATGTAAAAATGTGCCTAAAGTCCCATGTTTATACTATCATTTAAATCAATGCTTAGCGCCTTGTATTAATAAAATTAATCCTGATGAATACGATAAAATATTTGATTCTATTCGTAAATTTTTAAAAGGTGATAATAAAGAAGTTCTTTTAAAAATTAAAGAAAAAATACTTTATTATAGTAATAATTTAGATTTTGAAAATGCTAATGAATATAAAAAATATTTAGAGGCTATAAATCATATTAACGATCGTCAAAATGTTGAACTATTTGATAAAATTGACCGTGATATTTTCGCTTATACTTTAGATAAAAACTATTTATCATTATCTATTTTTATTTATCGAGAAGGAATTTTAATCGGTAAAAGAAATTTTACTTATGAACTAGTTGGCGAGACTATTGAATTTGTTTCAAATTTAATATGTCAATATTACTTGTACAATAAATTACCTGATGAAATCGTTATTGGTAATAAAGAAGTAAGTGAAAAAATTTCTTCAATTTTAGAAGTTAAAACTATTGTTCCAACTAAAGGAAAATTATTTGAACTTTTAACTCTTGCAAAAGTTAATAGTAAAGAAGATTTAGATGAACATTTCGTTAGCGCTAGATTAAATGATAATAACTTAGAATTATTAGAAAATTTAGGTAATTTATTAAATATAAAAACTCCATATAATATTGAATTATTCGATAATTCTCATCTTCAAGGAACAAACGCTATTGGAGCAATGGTTTCTTTTGTTAACGGAGAACCTTGTAAGAAAAATTATCGAAAATTTAATATTGAATCATATAATTCCAAAGATGATTTAATGATGATGAAAGAAGTATTATTTAGACGTTATAAACGTTTAAAAGAAGAAAATCTTACTTTACCTGATTTAATTATCTTAGATGGAGGACTTAATCAAGTTCATGTTGGTAGTCAAGTATTAAAAGAATTAGATTTAAATATTAATTTAGTTGGTTTAGTTAAAAATGATTCGCATCGAACAAGCGGTTTAGTTGATAAAAATGGTAAAGAATATTATTTCGATGATAATAAAGCGCTTTTCTTTTTATTAACTAGAATGCAGGATGAAGTCCATCGTTATGCGATTTCTACACATATTAAAAAGCGTAATAAATCAATGTTTAATAGTATTTTTGATGATATTAAAGGTTTAGGAATTAAAAAGAAAGAATTATTAACTAAACTTTATCCAACTACTGAAATGTTAATGAGTGTTACTTTAGATGAACTTGAACAAGTCTTACCAAAAGATGTTGCTAAAACACTTTATTTAAAAATTAAGGAGAAATATGAGCGAAATTGAATTAAAAAGCCTGGTAGAAAAATTAAGAGCTAAATTACAAAATAACGAAGAAATTTATGAAGATATTTCTGATTTAGTAAGTTCAAAAAACTATCAAGAAGTAGTTTATTTAAGTAATTTATTTTTTGATGATTTAGTTAAGGAAAATATTAGTGAATTTGCTTTAACAAATTTATATTGTTTAATTAAATTAAATAAAAATGATGAAAAATACGCTTTTATTGAACGTTTACAAAATACTCCGTATGTTTCTCAAGAAATTGAAGAATTTTTAAAAGATTTACCATTATTAGCTGATAATTTAACTAAAATTGTTAAAGAAGAACAAGAAGATAGTAATATTGTTGATAAAATTATTAAAAAAATAAGTAGTGATGATGAATTTGAAGCTGTTCAAGGAGTATTTTCAGCAATTTATCTTTTTAAAGAAGAAGGAATTACCCTTGATAAATATGTTTTTCAAGCTATTAACAAAATTGAAGAATACAATATAAATTATTTTAGTATGATGCTTTATTTTTTTATCTCGAATAAAAATTATTTATTACATACAAAAATTAATAATGAAGATTTTAGTTTTAATACCTTAGATTATCTTCCAGCTTATAAAAAAATAAATGATGATTTAGTTTTAACTTTACCAAAATATTTAGCAAACATTAAAAATATTCAATTAATAAATTCTTTAAAAGAATGCTCTAATGCCTTAATTTATGCTTTATTTCCAAAATATTTTAAAAACTTTTCTTTTAATGAATATTTTTTAGTCATTTTAATGTTAGTAACTAAAATTTATCAAATTGATTATCAGGAAGAATTAAAGAATTTTAAAAACTTTAATTATGATGAAGAGACTTTAAATGAATATAAAATAGTCTTAAGTAAAGCTTTTAATGAATATTATGTTCATTCAAAAGTAGTTGCATAATTTTAAATTTGTAATTTATTTGAAAATGATTATATACTTGTATATAATCTTTTTTGTATACATTAAAGGAGAAATATATTTATGGCTACAAAATTAGTAGAAAAAGGAAATAGTGTTGTTGAAGTTAATGTCAGTTTAGATAGTGCTAAATGGCATGAAAATCAAGATAAAGCACTTAAAAAATTATGTGAAAATGTCACTTTAAAAGGATTTAGAAAAGGTAAAGTTCCTTTTGAACTTGCAAAAGATCATGTTTCAAAAGGTGATACATTAAATGAAGCTATTAATTTATCATTAAATGAATTATATCAATTAGCTTTAAGTGAAAATAAATTACAACCTTATGCTCAACCAGAAGTTCGTGTTGAAAAAGTTAGTGATGATGAATTAGAAGTTAAATTTATTATTACTTTAATGCCAACATGTAAACTTGGTGCTTATAAAGGCTTAAACATTAAAGAAGATGAAGTTAAAGTTACTAAAGAAGAAATTGATGCTTCTATTAAACAATTACTTGATCAAAATAGTGAATTAGTTTTAAAAGAAGGAAAAGCTGAATTAGGTGATACCGTTGTTATCGATTTTAAAGGCTATGTTGATGGTAAAGAATTTGATGGTGGAAGTGCTAATAACTATGAATTAGTTTTAGGTAGTAATCAATTCATCCCAGGTTTTGAAGATCAATTAGTTGGTAGTTTACCTGAAACAAAAGTTGATGTTAATGTTACTTTCCCTGAACAATATGTTAAAGAATTAGCTGGTAAACAAGCTAAATTTGCTTGTACTGTTCATGAAGTTAAAACTAAAAAATTACCTGAATTAAACGATGAATTTGTCAAATCACTTAATTTCAAAGATGTTAATAACATTGCTGATTTAGAAAAACATCAAGAAGAAACTTTAAAAGCTCAAAAAACCCAAGAAGCTCATAGCAAATTATTTGCAAATATCCTTGATGAAGTTGTTAAAAATTCTACATTTGAAATTTCACCAAAAGTTCTTGAAGCTGAAGTTAAACAAATGAAAGATGATATGATTGCTCAAATTAGTCAAAATGGAATTACTTTTGAACAATATAAAGAAATTACTGGTTTAGATGATGAAAAGATTAATGAAAATTTCAATGTCCAAGCTAGACGTAGATTAGAAGAATATTTAGTTTTATTAGCAGTTGCTAACACTGAAAAAATTACTTTAACTGATAAAGATCTTGAAGATTACTACGCAAATGTTGCTGCTCAATATGGTATGGAAGCAGAAAAAGTTAAAGAAGTTTTCTCAAAAAATGTTGATAGAATTAGACAAAATTTGATTCAAGATAAGATTGTTCGTTTCTTAATTGATTCAAATATCGCAGTAAAAGAGGAAAATAAATAAGGATGATCACAATCAATCCAGGAGAAATTGTTAGATTACCAGTACTAGTTTGCAAAGGATTTGTTATTTTTCCTGAAGCTACTAGTACAATATATGCTGAAAGAAGCTTTTCAAAGACTGCAACAAAAATATCTTTAGATAAATTTGAAGGATATGTTGTTGTTGTAACTCAAAAAAGTGAATCAAAAGTCAGTGATTTTTCATATGAAGATATTTCTTCAACTGGAACACTTTGTCGAATCTCATCTTCAAGTGGAAATACTACTTTAAAATTAAGATTAATTGGTCTTGAAAGAATTAAAATTGAATCATTAGAATATAACGATATTGATAAAGCTTATTATGCTAATGTTTCACTATTTTCTGATATTTTAGGTGATGAAAGAAAAGAAGAGAAACTTGTTCAAACAATTTTAGATAAGATTGAAAAACAATCTGGACTTTATTTTAATAATTCTGATGGTTATAAATTAATTTCACAACTTTCTAGTGGAGTTAATGCTTTGAAATTATCTTATGCTTTAAGTCAACTTTTAGCTTTTCCAACTAAAATTAAACTTGAGTTATTAGAAGCAAAAGATGTTAATGATCGTCTCCAATTAATTTTAAATAATTTAGATTATATTTCCCAAGATTTATTAATTGAACAAGAAATTCAAAATGAACTTCAAAAATCTGCTTCCAAAAATCAAAGAGAATATATATTACGCGAGAAAATGCGTATTATTAAAGAAGAATTAAATGATGATCCTGAATTAACTGATCAAGAAAATATTAATAAGAAGTTAGAAGAAGGAAACTATCCTCCTAACATTAAACAAAAAATAAAAGAAGAAATTAAACGTTTTAATATGATGCCTCAAGCATCTTTAGAAGCAAGTTTAATTAAAAATTACATCGATATCATGTTTTCGATTCCTTGGGATGAAAAAACAGTTGATAATGATGATTTAAATAATGTTCAACATATTTTAGATGAAGATCATTATGGTTTAGATAAAGTTAAAAAAAGAATTATAGAATATTTAGCTGTTAAACAAAAAACTGGTAATTTAAAAGCACCAATTTTATGTTTTTATGGACCTCCTGGAGTAGGTAAAACTAGTTTAGGACGTTCAATTGCTCGAGCTTTAGGACGTAAATTTGTTAAATCAAGTTTAGGTGGAGTTAGTGATGAGGCTGAAATTAGAGGCCATCGTCGTACATATGTTGGAAGTATGCCTGGAAGAATTATTCAAGGCATGCGTAAAGCTAAAACTACTAACCCAGTATTTTTACTTGATGAAATTGATAAAATTGGTAGTTCTTATAAAGGGGATCCTTCAAGTGCCTTACTTGAAGTTTTAGATCCTGAACAAAATTTTGCTTTCAACGATAACTACATTGAAGAACCTTATGATTTAAGTAACGTTTTATTCATATGTACTGCAAACTATTTAGGAAATATTCCAGAACCATTAAGAGATCGTCTTGAATTAATCGAAGTTAATTCTTATACCTTAATTGATAAAATGCATATTGCAAAAGAACATTTAATTAAAAAAGAAATGGATGCTAATGGCTTAAAAGAAAGCGATATTCAATTTGAAGATGATGCTTTAACTTATATAATTGAACGTTATACTCGTGAAGCTGGTGTTAGAGAATTAGAACGTAAAATAAGTTCTATTTGTCGAAGAGTAGTTGTTAATCTAGTTTCTAAAAAAAGAAAAACTAAAGAAATTATTACTATTAAAAAAGTTAAAGAATATTTAGGAACCGAAATTTTTGATTCAACTGCAAAAGAAAAAGGTGCTCAAGTTGGAGTTGTTACTGGCTTAGCTTATACAGAATTTGGAGGAGATATTCTTCCAATTGAAGTTAATAACTTCCCTGGTAAAGGAAATCTAGTTTTAACTGGTAAACTTGGCGATGTTATGAAAGAAAGTTGTAGTATTGCTTATGACTATATAAAAGCTAATGCAAAAAAATATGGAATTGATGATGAAGTTTTTGCTAAAAATGATCTTCATATTCATTTCCCTGAAGGAGCAGTTCCTAAAGATGGACCAAGTGCAGGTTGTGCAATTACGGTGGCAATTATTTCATGTTTAACTAATCATCCTGTTAGTGGTGATATTGCTATGACTGGTGAAGTTACTTTAAGAGGAAAAGCCCTTGCAATCGGTGGTTTACGTGAAAAGTCTTTAGCTGCTTTAAGAAGTGGTATTAAAAAAATTATTATTCCAAGTGAAAATAAAAAACATGTAAGTGAACTTCCAAAAGAAGTAAAAGATAACTTAGAAATTATTTATATGGATAGTGTCGATAAAGCTATCGAAATTTGTTTAAAGTAATTATGGAATTTTTTAAAAAATCTAAGTTTATTAAAAGTATTGCTAATATTAAAGATAAACCTACTACTAATTATGATGAAGCCGTATTTGTAGGTAAAAGTAATGTTGGTAAGTCAAGTTTAATTAATGGACTTACCAACAATTCTAAATTAGCCTTTACATCATCAAAACCGGGTCATACAAAACTATTAAATTATTATCTAATTGATGATTATTTTTATTTTGTAGACTGTCCTGGATATGGTTTTAGCGCAAAAAAAGACGTTGATTATAAATTTTATGGTGATTTAATTGAAAGTTATTTTCAAGATAACAAGAATTTAAAATTAATTGTTTTTTTACTTGATAGTAGACATGAACCTACAAAAGATGATGTAGATTTTTTTAATTTTTTAAAAGAATTTAATTATAATTTCGTCTTAATTATGACTAAATGTGATAAGTTAAATCAATCAATGCGTAGTAAGATTACCTCGAATTTAACTAGTAAATTAGGTGATATTAGCGATTTAGATATTATTTTAACAAGTAGTGAAACAAAATTTGGCTTAGAAATTTTAAAGAATTTAATTCAAACTCACGTGAAGGAGCAAAAATTATGATAATCGATAAACGATATGATTTTAAAAAAGTAGAAGAAGGAAAATATCAAACTTGGAAAGATAAAGGCTATTTTAAGGCTGGAGATCTTACAAAAACTAAATTTTCAATGGTTATTCCTCCACCAAATATTACTGGTAAACTTCATATCGGACATTCAATTGATACAACAATTCAAGATATAACTTGTAGATATAAAAAAGCTAAAGGTTTTGATGTTTTGTATTTGCCAGGATGCGATCATGCTGGAATTGCTACACAAGCTAAAATCGATGAAAAATTAAAATCAGAGGGAACTAATCGTTATATTTTAGGTCGTGAGAAATTTTTAGAAGTTGCTTATGAATGGAAAGATAATTTTAGTTCAATTATTCATGAACAATGGGCAAAAATGGGTTTAATGCTTGATTATTCACGTGAAAGATTTACTCTTGATGAAGGATTTAATGAAGCTGTTTTTGAGGTATTTAAGACTCTTTATGATAAAGGATTAATTTATCGTGGAGAAAAGATTGTTAATTATGATCCTGTAATGAAAACAGCTTTAAGTAATATCGAAGTTATTTATAAAGAAGATAAGGGACAATTCTTCTATTTTAAATATCGTTTTAAAGACGATCCAAATAAATATTTAACAATTGCCACAACTCGTCCAGAAACAATGTTTGGTGATACTTGTATAGTTGTTAATCCAAATGATGAACGTTATAAAGATGTTGTTGGTAAAATTGTTATAAATCCGGCAAATAATGAAGAAATTCCAGTAATTGCTGATGAATATGTTGATATGGAATTTGGAACTGGTGCAATGAAATGTACCCCTGCACATGATCCAAATGACTTCATAATTGGCCAAAAATATAATTTACCACATCCAATTATTATGAAAAATGATGGTACAATGGCTGATAATACTGGAATTTATAAAGGACTTGATAGATTTAAATGCCGTGAATTATTAGTCGAAAATATTAAAAAAGATGACAATTTAATTAAGATTGAAGATATAGTTCACCAAGTTGGTCATAGTGAGAGAAGTAATGCAGTTGTTGAACCATTATTATCAAAACAATGGTTCATTAAAATGAAACCAATTGCTGAAAATTTATTAGAGCATCAAAAAGGACCTGATAAAGTTAACTTTATTCCAAAACGTTTTGAAAAGATTTTAAATCGTTGGATGGAAAATTGTGATGATTGGTGTATATCAAGACAACTTTGGTGGGGTCATAGAATTCCTGTATATTACCATAAAACAACTGGAAAAATACTAGTTTCTAACCAAAAGCCAAAAGATTTTGAAAATTATTTTCAAGATGAAGATGTTTTTGATACATGGTTTTCAAGTGCCTTATGGCCATTTGCTACGCTTGGTTGGCCAAAAGAAACTGCTGATTTTAAGCGTTATTATCCACTTGATGCTTTAGGAACAGGCTATGATATTATTTTCTTTTGGGTTGCAAGAATGTATTTCCAAGGACTTAATTTTACAAATAAAGCCCCATTTAAAAATGTTGTTATTCATGGATTAGTAAGAGATTCTCAAGGAAGAAAAATGAGTAAATCTTTAGGAAATGGTGTTGATCCAATTGATATTATTAATAAATATGGTGTAGATAGTTTACGTTATTTCTTAGCTACAGCAGCTTCACCTGGATTTGACGTTCGTTATAGCGAAGAAAAAATTCAAAATGCTAGCAACTATCTTAATAAAATATGGAATAGTGCAAGATATATTTTATTAAATCTTCCTGATGATTTTACTTCTTTCCCTATTGTTAAAAAAGATTTAAATGAAATCGATAAATACATTATCAATAAACTTGAAGAAACAATTAAAAAAGTAACAAAAGCAATGGATAAATTTGATTATGGCATTGCAAGTTCAACTTTATATAACTTTGTTTATAATGATTTTTGTTCATTTTATCTTGAAATGAGTAAAGTTTCTTTATCAAGTAATGATAATAATAAGGAAAAAACTTTAAATGTTTTATTATTCACATTAAAAGCAGTCATTATGATGATTTATCCATTTAGTCCATTTATT
Source organism: uncultured Mollicutes bacterium (assembly GCA_900540365.1). Taxonomy (GTDB): domain Bacteria; phylum Bacillota_I; class Bacilli_A; order RFN20; family CAG-826; genus Onthovivens. Next base: position 103,838 of record UQFN01000003.1, on the reverse strand, counting down.
AGTGAAGAAATTTACTTACATTTACCTGGACATAAAGATAGCATCATGCTTGAAAGTTATCCTGTTTTCGAAAATAAATTAATTAGTAAAAATGTTAATGAAAAAGTAGAAGTATTAAAACAAATTATTGAAACAGTTAGAAACTATAAAGCAACAAATAATTTTGCTCCTAATTTAAAGGTAAACTTAATAATTAATTCAACTTATGATTTAACTACTTTAAAAGATTACATCGCAAGATTTTGCTTTGCTGATGAAATAAGATTTAATTCTAATGAAGTTAACAATTGCTTTAGTTTTGAATTAAATAAAACGACATTATTTATTCAATCTAATGTTAATAAAGATGAAATTTTAGCTAAGCTTAATGAACAAAAAGAACATTTAGAAAACGAAATTAAACGTAGCGAAAATTTATTAAATAATCCTAACTTTATTAATAAAGCAAAGAAAGAAAAAATTGATCTTGAAAAAGAAAAATATGCTAATTACAAGAGTCAATACGAAGAAATAATTAAAAAAATGAAAAATTTATAAAATTTAACCCCCCAACAAGTTTGTTTTGATGCGACTTGTTTATGAAAGGAGGTTAAATATGAACAAAATTCAACTATTAGATAGTGAATTAGACAATATTAAAGTTGGAGAAGCAATTACTTTAACAGCTGTCATTGCGGTTTTAGCAATTTCAATTATAGCGGTAGTTGTTTATAAATTATTCACTAGCAAAGAAGGAAAAACTTCAATGCCAGGTGGATGGTCATTTCAACGGAAATAACTAAGCTTATTAATACCTTTAAATATTTATTATTCTAACTTCTGATATTTATTATATAAATATTTGACAAAGTCAGTATATTTATGATAATATACGAGCGTTGTAACTCGATTTAGCTACAACCGCCTAAAAAAGGTCCCTAAAATCGAAAGATTACCTTAATAGCGAGTAATTAATTAAATAGAGGAGGATAAATATGTACGCAATAATTTTATCTGGCGGTAAACAACTTAAAGTTGAAGTTGGACAAAAGATTTTTGTCGAGAAATTAGATGCAGAAGTTGGCTCAACTTATACTTTTAAAGATGTTTTATTAGTTGCTGATAAGAAGATTAAAGCTGGAAATCCTTTTGTTGAAGGTGCAACAGTTACTGCAAAAGTAGAAAAACAAGGAAAACAAAGAAAAATCGTTGTTTTTAAATACAAAGCAAAATCCAATTATCGTAGAACATATGGTCATCGTCAACCATATACATGCTTAACTATTGAAAGCATTAATGCATAATGATTAAAATTGATTATTTATTTGACAATAACAATTTTAACTTTCGTTCAACTGGTCATGCATATTATAACGTCAAGGGAAAAGATATAGTTTGTAGTGCTGTAAGTTCAATTATTATTGGGGCCTTAAATGCATTAGATAATACTGAAAATTACGATATTAAAATTAAAAGCGGTGATGTTTCAATTAACGCAATTAATATTACAAGACATGATCAAATTGTATTTGAAACAATGATAATCCAATTACGAACAGTTGAAAGCGAATTTAAAGAAAATTTAAAAGTAATAAGAAGGGAGTAATAATATGAATTTAAGATTTAAACTTGATATACAACTCTTCGCATCCCACAAAGGTGTTGGTAGTACTAAAAACGGCCGTGATAGTGCTGGTCGTAGATTAGGTGCTAAAAGAAGTGATGGACAATTTTGTAAAGCAGGTGCAATTATTTATCGTCAACGCGGAACAAAAATCTACCCTGGGGTTAATACAATGAGGGGTGGAGATGATACTATCTTTGCTACAAAAGAAGGAATCGTAAGATTTGAAAGAGTCGGCAAAAATAGAAAAAGAGTATCCGTATACGAAATTACAAAGTAAATAAGAACCACCTGTATGGTGGTTTTCTTTTAAAGGTATTATATGTTTATTGATCGTGCAATTATTGAAGTTAGAAGTGGCAAGGGCGGCGATGGTCGTATTGCTTTTAGACATGAAAAATATCGTCCAAATGGCGGTCCTAGTGGCGGCAATGGTGGACGAGGAGGTTCAGTATTTTTAAGATGTTCTTCAAAAGTTAGTACCTTAGTTAATTTTAGACATAGTAAAGTCTTTAAAGCTGATAATGGTGAAAATGGTGATATAAAAAATATGTATGGTCGTAGTGCCGAAGATATTTATATTGATTTACCAGTTGGAACAGTAATATTTTTAGAAGAAAACCATCAATTTGTTTGTGATTTAAATACTCCTGGTGAAACTTTTATGATTTGTAAGGGTGGAAGAGGAGGTCGTGGAAATGCGGCTTTTAAATCTAACCGTAATAAATGTCCTAAAATTGCAGAAAATGGTTTACCTGGAGAAAAAAAGCGTCTTATACTCGAATTAAAATTACTTGCTGATGTTGGTATTATTGGTTTTCCTAGTGTTGGAAAATCTACATTTATTAACGAGGTAAGTAATGTAAAAGCTGAAATTGGGGACTATGATTTTACAACTATAACACCTAATTTAGGAGTAACTTATTTACCTGATAAATCAAGTTTTGTTTTAGCAGATATGCCTGGATTAATTAAAGGGGCTCATTTAGGAAAAGGGCTTGGGTTAATGTTTTTAAGACATATTGAAAGAACAAAAGTTTTGATACATATGGTTGATATGAGCGGGGTTAGAGATCCATATACAGCTTATCAAGATATCCGTAACGAATTAAAAGAATATGGTATGCATTTAATTGATCGACCAGAAGTAATAGTAGCTAGTAAAATGGATGAGCCTGGTGCTTTAGAAAGATTAGAAAAATTTAAAAAACAAGTTAAAAAGGAAGTTATTCCAATTAGTTGTTTAACAAATGAAAATATTGATCTAGTTTTATATAAATGTAAAGATTTATTAAAGGATGCTATTATTTACCCAGTTTATAGCGAAGAAGATGAAGAAATAGTTATTGATGCAACAAAAACTTCACAAGAAATTTTTGAAATTAATAAAGTTAAAGAAAATGTTTTTGAAATTACTGGCGAAAGAGTTTTAAAGACTTATTCTTTAATTAACATCTCTACTGATGAAGGAATGATGAAATTACTAACTTATCTTAATAAAATTGGTGTTGATGAGAGACTAAAAGAACTTGGTGCAAAAAACGGCGATATTGTTAAATTATCTGATTTTGAATTTGAATATTATGAATAGTTCATATTCAATTAATGCTTAAATTTGTTAAAGGTTTAATTACTGAAAAATCTAAAAATCAAATTACTTTATTTTCAAATAATATTGGTTTTGAAATTAATATTTTAAATCGCGATAATTTTGAAATTTCAAAAGAATATAAAGTTTTTATACATGATTATTTAAGCAGTGATAATGAGTTTTTATTATATGGTTTTTTAGATGAAAACGATTATAAAGTTTTTAAAAAACTCATTAAAATTCAAGGAATAGGCTGCAAAAGTGCCATAAATATTTTAAATTTGATAAAAGCTAGTGATTTAATTTTTTATGTAAAAAACGAAAATTTTAAAGTGCTTCAAGAAATTATTGGCTCAAAAGCTAATGCAATTATTTTGAATTTAAAAAAGAATTTTTACTCGACTCTTGAAGATAATAAATATGAAAGTGTTTATTTAGCTTTAAAAAATCTAGGTTATAAAAAAGAACAAATTATTAAATCTTTAGATAAAATTAATCAAAATCTTTCACAAGAAGAAGCTTTAAAACAAGCATTAAAAATAATTAATTATGAGTAATATTAATATTTTTCGTCCTTTTAATTTTGAAGAGTTTATTGGTAATGAAAAAATAATTTCTCAATTAAAAGTTTTTATATTTAGTGCAAAAAAACAAAAGAAATCTTTAGATCATCTTTTATTATATGGTCCTCCAGGCATTGGGAAAACAAGTTTAGCTCGTGTAGTTGCTAATGAAATGAATTCGAAAATTATTTCAATTAATGGCAATAATTTAGAAAAAATTTCAGACCTAATAAATGTTTTATCATCGTTAAATAAATTTGATATTTTATTTATTGATGAAATTCATTGCTTAGAAAAAAATATCGTTGAAACTTTATATTCAGTAATGGAAGATTTTAAAATATCAATTAATTATCAAGATAATGAGAATAGTAAAATTATTGAAGTAGAAGTTGAGCCATTTACTTTAATAGGAGCAACCACAAATGTAAGTCAAATAAGTAAACCGTTATTTGATAGATTTGGTATTAAATATAAAATGAATTCTTATACTGAAATTGAAATCGCTAAAATTATTGAAATTAATGCCAAAAAATTAAATTTAGCATTGAATTTTGAAGCATCTGTTGAAATTGCAAAAAGAAGCAAAATGATTCCAAGAATTAGTCTAAATTATTTAAAAAGAATTAATGATTTTGCAATCTTTGATAACATAAAAATAGTCGATAAGAACTATATAAAACGTGTTTTCAATTTATTAGAAATCGATGAAAATGGTTTAACAAAAGAAGATTATAAAATAATTAAAATAATGTATGAAAATTATCATAATAAACCTGTTTCCTTAAAATCGATTGCAATATTTTTAAATGAGAGTGTTGCAAATATTGAATATTTATATGAACCATACTTAATTCACTTAAATATTATTGAAAGAACTAAGCAAGGAAGAAGATTAACAACTAAGGGTTTAAATCTATATGAAAATTTGTTTTTAAATAGCAGTTTCAATCAATATAAATAATTGTTTTTATATCTATTTTGTAGTAATATAATTAAGATTGTTTATAACAGTTTATAAATTACATTTATAAAGGATTGAAATTATGAAAAGATTTATTGGCTATTTACTCCTAAGCGTCAGCATATTAATATCAGTGTTTGTTGGGTTTGTACCAACATTCTCAAATGTAAATGCTGGTGCAGATTATGCACAAGGAAAAGAATTTATTTATCAAGTTTCCTTAAAAGATGAAACATTAAATTATATTAATGGTACTTCATCATTTGCAGATGAATCAGCTTTAGAAGATGATATTGATGACATTGTTGAAGAATTTAAATCAAGATTAGAAAAAGCAAATGTTTCTGATGCAATAGTTGAAAAAATTGATAATCAAAATGATAATTCACAATCAGAAAAATATTATAGTATTCGTGTAGCTTATAAAGCTCAGTATGAACAACTTTATACTGCTATTAACGACTACTTAACATTTGACTGGAATTTGAGTGTTGCCATTACTGAAGATCCATTCAATTTTTCTCAATATGATGATAGTTTAAATGAAAATAGCCAAGCATTATTTAAAAGAGGAGAAGTTTACGTTGATACTAGCGATGCTTTACCTGTAATTGGTGTTCCTCTTGCTGATCCTCAAAAATTTAATGACGATATTTTACAAACAGTCTTAGATGCAAATAATACTGATGGTACAACAGCAATTTCAGGTGGTATTAGCCATGTATATGCAGATTCGACTGATGAATCTGGTGAAGAAGATGCTCTTACAACTAGTAACTATATTTATATTGTCAATAACTGGACCGATAAATATGACATCACAAAAGCAGTTGAGGACACAAATTATTACACAGCTGCAACTGAAAATGTTTTATTTAGACTTAATACAACTGATTTATCATCAATGTTTTTAGATTATGATGCTTCAGACTCAACAAAAGTTAATGAAGTATTAAAACTTGATTACACACAATATTGTCCAGATTTATCTAATGTAACTGATCAAGCTGTTTTACAAAGAATTATTTATACTTTAGCTCAAATTGAAGTAAATAAACTTAACGCTTCATCGTATAAATTTGAAATTACATTATTAAATGAAAGTTATCCTGTTTTAGGTGATACTGATGGTGCTGGTAATAATATTCCTGCTTTTATTGAACAATTAAAATCACAAGGCAAACTTTTATTCTCAACACTTGTGATTGCAACTATTTCAGCATTTATTTTATTAGCTTTATTCTTATCATTACACTATGGAATAGCTAGTGTTGGAGGAATTGCTTCAATTAGCAGCGTTGTATTATTAAGTGCGGCTCTATTATCTTTATTTGGAGTTGAATTTAATATCGGTACAATTGTTGCTTTAATTGCTGTTGGAATTATTTCAACATGCTCAGCTGCAATTTATTTTAAAAAGGTTAGAGAACTTTGTTATAGTGGCAAAGCTTTGAAAAAAGCTTGTTCAGAAGCTGGTAAAAAGACTTTAATGTACCACCTTGACATTTCAGTAATTACATTAATTTTAGGTATTGTTGCTTATTTAAATTCAAATGTAATTATTATGTCAATGGGTGCTGTATTAATTTTAGGTGGTATTTTTAACTTCCTATTTAGTACAGTTATTTTAAGAGTTTTATATTGGTTATTAGCTAATTCATCATTTATTAATTCACATTTAAAATTATTAATGATTAAAAAAGAATTAATTCCTGATTTATCTAAAGATGAAAAACCTACATATTTTGATTCATTTAAAAATGAAACTGTCACCAAAAGAAGTAAAGTCATTTCTTTAATTGTATTTTGTGTATTATTAGTTGGTAGCATTGTTGCAATTCCTGTGACTAATTCAGTAACTGGAAATATTTATGGTGCACCAAATGAAACTGTGCAAAATTCTCAAGTTTATATTACCTATAAAGTTTTATCTAATGATGAAAGCTTAAAAGGTATCGGAACAACAACCGAAATTAAAGAAAAAGTACTTGATCATATTTATACCTTTAATAGCGAAGCTGAAAATCCACAAGGTAGTTTATTAAAATACTCTGTAGTCAATGCTATGTATAATTCAGCAATTATTGATGAAGAAGGAAATACTGAATTATCATTTACATATATCATTAAGTTAAACGGAATTATTAATAACGAAGATCAATATATGTTTAATGGTGATGTGAATACAGCAGGTTCTTTAAATGAAGTTATTCAAAATACTATTTTCGAAGATATTTCTTCAGAATTTAATTTAAATGGTGTAAATGATATAAATGTTTATTTATTATCAACAACTGACTTTACTGAAGATAATTTAAATCTTGAATTATTATACTTTGTCTTAATTTCAGTAGCTATTTCAACTGTTTATGTTGCTTTAAGATTTGGATTAGGAAAGAGTGTTATTTCATTATTATTTGTTGGAGTTTCTTCAACAATTACCATTGGAATTTATTCTGCTTTACTTGTTGGTGTTGCAAGTACAAATACATTAAGTTTGGTACTAATTATTTTACTATCATATGCAATGTTACTATATTACTATGCAACTCAAAGAGATATTTTAAAAGAAAACCGTAATATTCGCTTTGATGAAAATTATCTAGCAAAAAGACAAGAATTGCTTTCAATGAATCATGCTTTAACTTTCCAAACATTAATTATTTGTTTAGGATTATCTTCTTTAATTGTTATTACATTTGTTTTATCTTCAACATTCTCAAATGTAGTCTTAATTTCTGCTTTAATTGGATTCTGCATTACAGTTTTATTAATTAAAACATTTATTCTTGATTTTGAAGATGTCAATGCATTAATTTGGAATAAGACTAAAAAGGCATTTAACTTTGAGAAATTTAATAAGAAAAAGAAGAAAAATCCAAAGGATAACTCAAATAAAGGTGATGGCCCACAAGAAGCAACATTTATTGGAATTAATGATTAATTAAAAAGGCTGCACAAGCCTTTTTTAGATTTATGAAAACATTTTTAGAAAGATTACTTAATTATTACAATTTAAATTTTGAGGAGTATCAAAAATTAATAAAAGATGTAACTTTTGAAGATATTCCTTCTTTTGAAGTGTTTAAAAACATAAATGAAACAGTTTCCTATTTGTATGATTGTGTTAAAGCAAATAGAAAAATATTAATTTATGGTGATTATGATTGTGATGGAATTATGTCTACATCAATTATCTATAATATGTTTCAATCTATTAATTACAAAGTTGGTTTTTATATTCCTTCAAGAGAAAAAGATGGTTATGGATTAAATATCTCTAAAATTGATTTTTTTAAAAATTTAGGTTATGAAGTAATAATTTGTGTAGATAATGGGATAACTTTAGTAGATGAAGTTAATTATTTACATGAAAAAAATATGGAATGCGTGATTTTAGATCATCATTTACTTCAAGACGAATTGCCAAATACAAAATATATTATTCATCCACAATTAAGTTCTTTACCAATTAATACAAGTGCTGGAGCCGTATCTTTTATTTTCTCAACAGCATTTTTAAATAAAATTGATCCATATCTTTTAACGCTTGGTTCAATTTCAATTATAAGTGATTTAATGTCATTAAAAGATTATAATCGAACGATTGTTAGATTAGGCTTAAACTTAATAAATGAATATAAATTCCCAAGTATAATGTCTTTAATTGGCGAAACTGAAGATGAAATAACTGAAAATGATATCGCAATTAATATTGCTCCAAAAATTAATGCAGTTTGCAGAGTAATGGATGATGATTCAATTTTTAATGTGGTAAGATTATTTACTTCGCTTGATGAGATTAAAATTTCTAAATATGGTAAATGGATTAATTTAGTAAATGAAAAAAGAAAAGAAATTTTAAATGATGCTTTATTAAATAATTCAAATATTGATTTAGAAAATAATGCAATTGTAGAAATTATTGATATGAAAGAAGGACTCGCTAGTTTAATTGCGAATAAATATTTAAGTAAGTATAATAAGCCAACTTTCATTTTAGTTAAAAATCATGATGTATATAAAGGAAGTGTACGTTCAAAAGAAAATTTTAATGTCGTTAATTGTTTTTCGTATCTTGGTGATTTACTTTTAACTAGTGGTGGACATAGTTGTGCTGGCGGTTTTTCTTTAAAAGTTGAAGATTTTGAAAAATTTAAAAATAAAGTTAATGAATATGCTAGTAATTGTCCATCTTCAAATAACGAAAATAAACAATTCGTCGAAATTAATCTTTCTGAAATAAATTTTGAAAATTATCAAATAATTAATACTTTTAGGCCATTTGGACATGATTTTGCAAAACCTATTTTTAAAATATCCAATTTTAAAACATCATCTTTAGTTCTTAGCAAAGATAAAAAACATATTATAACGAAATTATCGATGAATTCTTCACTAATATATTTTAATTTTGATAATGACCTATTTAATTATGATTTTGTTAATTTTTATGGCACTTTTGAACTAAATAAATTTAAAAATTTAATAAGTGTTCAATTTAAGGTAATTGATTATGACAAAAATAATTAATGTAGTAAAATAATTTTATGGAAAACTTAACAAAAACAGAGGGTAATGAAGTAATTTTACAAAATGGTGGTTATAAAATGCACACTTTTGAAGAAGTAAAGGAAGTATATCTTTCTTATATTTCTGATGAAAAAAGTAAAAAATTAATCGAAGACGCCTATGCTTTTGTTTGCAAAAAACATGCTGGTATATATAGAAAAAGTGGTGAGCCTTATGTTCATCATTTAATTGAAGTAGCTTATATTATTGCTACTTTACAAGGTGGTCCAGTAACAATTGCTAGTGGTTTATTACATGATGTTGTAGAAGATACCGACACTACAATTGATGATATTAATAAATTATTTGGACCAGAATGTGCAAAAATAGTCGATGCACTAACTAAAATTCAACGTTTAAAATTATCACATCGAACACAAGTTGAATTTGAAGCTGAAGATCGTCGTAAAATTTTTCTTGGAATGGCTAAAGACATTCGAGTAATTATTATAAAACTTGCTGATCGCTTGCATAATATGCGTACAATTCAAGCATTAAAACCTGAAAGACAACAAGCTTTAGCAAAAGAAACGCTCGATGTATTCGCTCCAATTGCTCATCGTTTAGGAATTTATCGTATTGAAAGTGAACTTGAAGATCTTTCATTAAAAATTTTAGAACCTGATAAATATAACGAAATTTTTCAACTCCTTAATAACAAAATCAAAAATCGTAGTAAAGCTTTAGATAGTTTAAAGAAAAAAATTGCTGATATTATTTTAAAAGCTAATATTCAATTTGAAATTGAAAGTAGAGTTAAATCAATATATTCAATTTATAAAAAAATGTATTTAAAAGGACATTCTTTTGATGATATTTATGATGTTTTAGCTTTAAGAATAATTACTGAAACCGAAATTAATTGTTATGAGATTCTTGGTTTAATTCACGCACAATTTAAACCAATTCCTGGTAGATTTAAGGATTATATCGCTGTTCCAAAGCCAAATATGTATCAATCACTCCATACTTCAATTGTTGCAGGTGATGGTAATATCTTTGAAGTGCAAATAAGAACTAAAGAAATGGACGAAATCGCAGAAACTGGTGTTGCAGCACATTGGCGTTATAAAGAAGGATCAAAATATAATGCAAAAAAAGAACAAGAAGAAATCGAAGAAAAATTGCATTGGTTTAGAGATTTTGTTTCAATGAGCGATGAAAGTACTAATGAATCTGCTCAAGAATATATGGAAACTTTATCAAAAGATATTTTTGAAGCAAATGTTTATGTTTTTACACCTAAAGGCAAAGTAATTGATTTGCCAAGAGGAGCTACACCTTTAGATTTTGCTTATAGAGTTCATACAAAAGTTGGAGATCAAGCTGTAGGAGCAGTGGTTAATAATGTTTTAGTACCTTTAAATACTGTATTAAAAACTGGCGATGTTGTTGATATTAAAGTTTCAAAAACTTCTCCAGGACCTAATGAAGGTTGGCTAAATATAGTTAAAACTAATACTGCAAAGTCAAATATTAAAAAGTTTTTAGTTAAGAAAAATAATGAGTTGTTAAAAGAAGAAAAAATTGCTAAAGGAAAACAAATTTGTATTGATTTCTTTGCTGAAAGAGATATTGATGAAAAACAAATGATTAACTTATTATCAACTGATAATGTACTGAAAAACTACCATTTTGCTAATATTGATGAATTGTTTATCGGTGTAAGCAATCATAATCCTAACCCAGCTCTTATCTCTGATTTTTTAAAAATCAAGCGTAAGGAAAACACTTCAATTAACCTTTCTAAGAAGCATGATACTGACAACGACAACTGTCCAGTTTATGTTAATGGTGCAACAGCTGGGCTTAAAATTACTTTAGGCAATTGTTGTACACCAATTCCTGGTGATCACATTATCGGATATGTCACAAAAGGAAAAGGAATTACAGTACATAGAATAGAATGTCCTAATGTCAAAAATACCAGCCGTACAATCGATGTTTTTTGGAAAACTTTGACTGAAAAATCAAATTATCCAGTCGACATAGTATGTGAATGTAATGACCGTAATAACTTATTAGTCGATATTATGAATGCTTTAAGTGCTAATCGTATTAAAATAACAGAAGTATCAGCAAAATTACATCCAGAAACTTTAACTTCATCTATTTATTGTCAAATATATGTTAGTGATTTAAATGAATTAAATCATACCTTTCAAATATTAAAAAATGTTAAAGATATTTACGATGTTAAGCGCATAATTCATTAAAAACTCTTTTCTAATACTCTTTATTTTATCGTTACAATTATATATAATTATATAATTGAGGATATTGATATGTTTAATGTTGTAAAAGGAACTCATGATGTAATATTAGAAGAGGCAACAAAATACTCTTACGTTGAAGAAGTATTAACAAAAATTGCCACTTTATATAATTATAAAGAGTTTAGAACCCCAATTATTGAAAGTAACGAATTATTTAATCGTTCAGTTGGTGAAAGTAGCGATATAGTTCGTAAAGAAATGTATACTTTTTTAGATAAAGGTAATAGATTAATAACTTTAAGACCTGAAATGACTGCTTCAACAATAAGAAGTATGGTTAATGCTAAGCTTTTTGCTAATAATGATTATCCTATAAAAGCTTACTATTTAGGACCTAATTTTCGTTATGAAAGACCTCAACAAGGTAGATACCGTCAATTTAATCAATTTGGTATTGAATGTTGTGGAGTAAATAATTTTTATCGTGATGTCGAAGTCATTGCTTTAGGATATAATGCCTTAAAAATGCTTGGATTTACTAATTTAAAATTAAAAATTAATTCTTTAGGCGATCAAGAAACTAGAAATGACTATAAAAAAGCATTAACAAGTTATTTCGGTGAAAAAATCGAACAAATGTGTGAAGATTGCAAGGAAAGATATACAAAAAACATTTTAAGAATTCTTGATTGTAAAGTTGAGAGTGACCAAGAAATTATCAAAGATGCACCTACCCTTGATAAATTTTATTCAAAAAATGCCAAAGAACATTTCGATAATGTTTTAAAAGCACTTGATGAAATTGGAATTGAATATGAAATTGACCATTCTTTAGTTAGAGGTTTAGATTATTATACTGGAGTAGTTTTTGAATACCATTATACTTCTAAATTAGGTAAAAACTATGGTGCCATCGGTGGTGGCGGACATTATGCAAACTTAATTAAAGAAATTGGTGGACCAGATTTAGAAGGAGTTGGTTTAGCATTAGGAATCGAAAGATTAGTTAATGTAATGAATGATGATAATTTATTTGATTCTTTAGAAGAAGGATTAGATATTTATATTATGCCTCTTGGTGAAAAAGCTATTAATGAAAGTAATAAAATTGCCAATTTTTTAAGATTAAATGGCTATAGTTGTGATATTTGCTTAGAAAGTAAAAATTTTGGACAAATGTTTAAAAAAGCTCAAAGAAGGAATGCCAAATATGCTTTAATTATTGGTGATAATGAATTAGAAAGTAAAAATATTGTCGTTAAAGACTTAGCTTTAGAAAAACAAGAAACTGTCGCTAATGACGATTTATTAGAATATTTAGATGAAAAATTTGATGTTGAAGAACATCATCACGATTAAAGGGTAAATTATGGAAGAATTTAAGAGAACTCACCACTGTGGTGAACTAAGAAAAACTAATCTTGGCGAAGAAGTTAGCATTATTGGCTGGGTAAGTAAAAGAAGAAATTTAGGAAGTATTTTATTTATCGATTTAAGAGACCGTTATGGTATTGTTCAAGTTTTAGTTAAAACTGATGAAATTGAAGTTCCTGAAATTAGAAATGAATACATTTTACAAATTGAAGGAAAAGTAAGTTTAAAAGAAGTTGCCAATCCTAATTTAGCAACTGGAGAAATAGAGGTTATTGCTTCAAAAATTAATGTTATTAATAAAAGCGAAAATCCTCCAATTTTAATTCAAGAAGAAACCGATGCACTCGAAGATATACGTTTAAAATATCGTTATTTAGATTTACGTCGTCTTTGTATGCAAAAAAGATTTTTGATTCGCGCAAAAATTGTTAAAGCAGTTCATGAATATTTAGATGCACATGATTTTATTGAGGTTGAAACACCAATTTTAACTTTATCAACTCCAGAAGGTGCTCGTGATTATTTAGTTCCAAGTAGAGTTCATAAAGGTTCTTTTTATGCCTTACCTCAATCACCACAATTATTTAAGCAATTATTAATGGTTAGTGGTTTTGAAAGATATTATCAAATTGCTAAATGTTTTAGAGATGAGGATTTAAGAGCAGATCGTCAACCAGATTTTACACAAATTGATATTGAAACAAGTTTTCTTTCAGAAGATCAAATCTTAACTTTAACTGAAGGATTAATTCAAAAAATATATAAAGATGTTATAAATTATGATGTTAAATTGCCATTACGTCGTATAAATTATGATGAAGCTGTCGATAAATATGGTAGTGATAAACCAGATACTCGTTTTGATATGCATTTAATATCTATTAAAGAAATATTAGCATATAATAGCGCTGATTTTTTTACTTCAAATAAATATATTAAAGCTATTAAAGTCGAAAATGTCGCTGATGTAACTTCAAGAAAAGTTCAAGATGAATATAATTTAACTGCTAATAAATTTAATATGAAATCTTTTATTTACTTAAAAATGATTTCAAATAAATTAGAAGGTTCAATTATTAAATTCTTAAGCGAAGAAGAACAAGAAAAAATTATTAATTTATTAGATTTAAAAAATAATGATTTAGTTGTAATTGGATTAAGTAATATTAAGAAGAACTTAGATTTTGGTTTAGGAGCTTTAAGAAGTTTACTTGCTAAAAAACTTAATCTAATTGCTCCTAATACTTATGATATTTTATGGGTTGTAAATTTCCCATTATTTGAAAAGAGTGAAGAAACAGGGGAAATTACTCCATGTCATCACCCATTTACAAGACCTAAAGATGAAGATTTAGATAAATTAGAAACTGAACCATATAAAGTTTATAGTTATAGTTATGATATTGTAATGAATGGCTATGAAGCTGGTGGTGGAAGTTTAAGAATTTACGATCAAGATGTTCAAAAACGTATTTTTAAAGTTTTAGGGTTTACAAATGAAGATATTTCAAGAAAATTTGGATTCTTCGTTGAAGCTCTAAAGTATGGAACACCTCCTCATGGTGGACTTGCATTCGGTCTTGATCGATTAACAATGATTTTAAGTGGAACTGATAATATTAGAGATGTTATTGCTTTCCCTAAAAATTTGAGTGCAGTTTGTCCAATGTCAAATGCACCTCGTCCAGTAGATGACAAACAATTAGAAGATTTAGGAATTAAAGTAGTTGAAAAGGAGTAAAATATGGCAAAAAAACTAAAGAAAATTCGTAATGTCGATGAATTATGTGTAGCAAGTATTCGCGCAACATGTATTGACATTATTAACAAATCAAAAAGTGGACATCCTGGAGCTTGTCTTGGAATTGCCCCGATTATTTATGAATTATATAAAGATTTTGTTGTTGCAAATCCATTTCAACCAAATTGGATTAATCGTGACCGTGTTGTTTTAAGTGCAGGTCATGCAAGTGCTCTTTTATATACAATTTTACATTTATGTAGTTATGATATATCAATTGATGATTTACAAGAATTTAGACAATTTGGTAGTAAAACTCCTGGACATCCTGAAGTAAATGTTACTCCTGGAGTTGATGCTGGAAGTGGTCCACTTGGACAAGGTATTGCTCAAGCTGTTGGAATGGCTATGGCTGAGACAATGTTAAGTGCTCAATATGGTTCAAAATTATATAACCATTATACTTATTGTATTTGTGGTGATGGTTGTTTAGAGGAAGGTATTTCTCAAGAAGCAATTAGTTTTGCTGGTTTACAACGCCTTAATAAACTTATTTTAATCTATGATAGTAATGATGTTACTCTTGATGGAGCTTTAAAAAATTCAAGCGATGATGATGTTATTACAAGATTTTTATCCGCACATTGGAACGTAATTTATGTTAAAGATGGTAATAATCTTAAAAAGATTAAAAGAGCTATTAGTAATGCTCAACTTTCAATTGATAAACCAACCTTAGTTATGGTTAAAACTATTATTGGTTATGGAAGTAAAAATCAAGGAACTAATAAAGTTCATGGTTCACCACTTGGAGAAGAAGATGGCTTAAATGCTAAATTAAGTTATGGTTATACATATCCTCCGTTTGAAATTCCTCAAGAAGTTTATGATCATTTAAAAGATACTTTCTTAAAAAGAGGGGAACTTGCATATCAAAAATATCAAAATGTTATTAGTAAACTTCAAGAAAATGATCCATATTTATATACAAAAATTATGGAATTATCTACTAATAATGTAAGAGATTACTTAAATGAAAAACATTTAGCAATGGACGAATTAGATAGTGAATCAACAAGAAATACCTCTTTAAGAGTTTTAAATTATTATCATGAATTATTATCTAATTTTGTAGGTGGATCTGCTGATGTTGCTAGTAGTGTTATGACTAAATTAGCAAATGGAACAACTTATTCATATAAAAATAGAAAAGGTACTAACATTAACTGGGGAATTCGTGAATTCTTTATGTGTAGTGCTGCAAATGGTATTTTATTACATGGTGGATTAAGAACATATGTTGGTTCATTCCTTGTCTTTAGTGATTATAGTAAAGCAGCAATTAGAATGGCTGCCTTACAACAATTACCATCAATTTATTTATTTTCACATGATTCATTAGCAGTCGGTGAAGATGGTCCAACTCATCAACCAGTTGAACAACTTGCTGCTTTAAGGGCAATTCCTAATTTAAATGTTTTTAGACCATGTGATGCTAAAGAAACTTATGCCAGTTATCGTTTAGCCTTAGAAAGTAATAAGACTCCAAGTGCAATCATTTTAACTAGACAAAATCTTCCTTTGTTAAAAAATAGTTCGAACTATGATTTAGTTAAAAAAGGTGGTTATATTATTTCTAAAGAAAGAGGAAATTATCCTGAATTTACTATTATCGCTAGTGGAAGTGAAGTAAGTTTAGCTTTAGATGTTAAAAAATACTTATATTCTTTAGGATTAGATATTCGTGTTGTTAGTATGCCTTGTGTTGAACTTTTTGAAGCCCAAGATAATGCTTATCAAACTAGTGTTTTAGGAAAAGATTATGCTCACCGAATTTCTATTGAAATGGGTTCAACTTTAGGATGGCATAAATTTGCTAAATTTAGCATCGGTGTTGATAAATTTGGAGCAAGTGGGAAAGCTAATGATGTTATTAAAAACTTTGGTTTCACTAAAGAAAGTATCGCTAAAATTATTTTAGATCATATTAGATAAGCGAGGGAATTTATGCAAAGTTATATTTATTTAAATAAATTTAATAATATTGGTGATTTATGTTTATCTAAAAAAGTATTTGTTTCTTTAGGGCTTCATGCTTTAGATAGTATTAAAGAAGTTATTAAAAGAACAAATAAAAAAGGTATTAATCTTAATGATGAAGTTAATGTAACAATAAAAGATAATCGTGTTTATTATCGTTTTAACGTTGATATAAATGCTAATGTAAACGAAGAATACGTTAAAAATAGTATTGAAGATATTGTTACAACTGATTTATTAATAATGTGTGATATCGTTCCAATTGATATTGAAACAAAAATTAGAAAAATTAATAAATAAGATGGAAAATGTAAATATAGTTAGTCGTAATAAAGCTCATGATTTAGCTGTACAAACAATGTATGCTTTTTTAATGCTAGAAAAATGTAATCAATTAATTAGTTTTGAATCACTAATTGAGCTTGTTTTCAATCAAGAATATAAAGATGTTGATATTTATATTCGTGAATTACTTTTAATTTCTTTAAAAAATCAAAATGTTGCAATAACTAATATTGAAAAATATCTCGATAAATGGGCATTTAATCGTCTTAACTATTGTATGCAAGCAATTTTAATCTTGTCATATTGTGAATTTTTTTATATCAAAGATAGTGATAAAGCCGTAATAATTAATATCGCCGTGAAACTTGCTAAAAAATATGGTGATGAACGTGATTATCGATTTGTAAACGCTGTTTTAGATAAAGCATTAAATGGAAGAGATTAAATATTTTAGTGTTAGCGAAATTAATCAGTTTATTCATGATTTATTTTTAAATTTTGAATATTTTCAAAATATTTCTATTCGTGGAGAAATTACAAATTATAAAGGACCAAATAGATCTGGCCATCATTATTTTTCTTTAAAAGATGAAAAATCAATTATTTCAGGAGTAATTTTTAAATTTGATTATAGTTTAATTGATTTTGATTTTAAAAATGGTGATGATGTTATTGTTGAAGGCAATTTATCAACATATACAGCAAGTGGTACATATCAAATAATTGTTAAAAAATTATATTCTTTTGGTAAGGGCAATTTATTATTACAAAAAGAAAAATTAAAAGAAAAATTAAATAAATTAGGTTATTTTGATGATTCGCATAAAAAAGAATTACCTAGATTTCCTATTAATATAGGTATTATAACTGGAAAAAATAGTGCAGCTAGTCAAGATTTTAAAATAAATTTGTTAAGAAGAATGCCCATTTTGAACTTAGTTTTTTATGAATGCTTAGTTCAAGGCGAAAAAGCCCCTGAAGATATTGTTAAAAATTTAAAATTAGCTGATGAAAACCACCTTGATTTAATTATTTTAGGAAGAGGTGGTGGAGCTAGTGATGATTTAAATGCTTTTGATGACGAAAATGTTGTTAAAACAATTTATGAATTAAAAACCCCATTGATTGCGGCAATTGGTCATGAAATTAATCGAACATTTAGTGATTTTGCAGCTGATAAATATGCTTCAACTCCAACTGGAGCAGCAGAATTAGCAGTTATAGATTATCATGAACTTTTAAATAACTTAGATATGAATTATCAATATATTTTTGATCAAGTATCTAAAAAACTAGCTAATTTTGAAATGATTTTATCTAAATTAAAGGCAAATGAAGCTTTTAAAGATATTAATATTGTATTTAAAAATAAGATTAATGTCTTAGAAAAAATAAAAATTAATATTGTAAATGAAATAAATAATAAAATTATTAATTTTCAAAATAAAGTAAATTTAAGCAAAGAGATTTTATCTAAAACCAATCCAAAAAAGCTTTTAGAAAAAGGATATGCCTTAATTTTAAATGAAAATAATGAATATGTAAGTGATATTGATAAAGTTAATATTAATGAAAAAATATATATTGAAATGAAACGTGGGCAAATAAAAGCGAAAGTTGAGGATATTAAATATGGCAAGTAAAAATTTATCGATTGAAGAAAAAATTAAAAGAGTAGAAGAGATTGCTCAAAAAGTCTCTGATTCTAGTGTTACATTGGATGAAAGTCTAAAATTACTAAAAGAAGCAAACACATTAATTAGCGATATTGAAAAAAATATTGAAGAAGCAAAAGAAAAGCTAGAAAAATTAAAATAGTAGTTATTTAGTATATTTATAGTAATATATAAGTATTATGAAACGTATTATTCTTCACTGCGACTTGGATGCATTCTTCTGCCGAGCAGAGGAAATCAAAAATCCTTCATTAGAAAATGAAGCTTTTATTGTCGGTGGTGATGGACGTAGAGGTATTGTTTCAACTTGTTCATATAAAGCTAGAGAATACGGCATTCATAGTGGAATGCCAACCTTTCAAGCAAAAATGCTTTGCCCAAATATTAAGATAATTAATTCAGATTTCCCTTTTTATCAGCTATTATCGCGTGAATTTTTTCATTATTTAAAAAAATATTCATCAAAAATAGAACCGATGTCGATTGATGAATGTTTTGTGGATTTAACGGATTATTTTTATAAAAATAAGAAAGATATAAAGTCAATTTTGATTGAAATTCAACAAGGAGTTTTTAAAGATTTAAATTTAAAATGCTCAATTGGAGTAGGAACAACTAAATTTATTGCTAAAATGGCAAGCGATATTCATAAACCCTTAGGAATTACGATTATAAGAAATAAAGATATTGAAAAAATCTTATTTCCTTTACCAGTTAAAAATTTCTTTGGAGTTGGAAGAAAAACAGTTCCACGATTAAATCAAATTGGTATTTACACAATTGGTGATTTATATTATAAAGCTAAAAATAACGACCCAGAGCTCATAAATACACTAGGAAAGTTTAGTGAATCAATTTGCGATTTATTAGAAGGAAATAGTGATGATCAAATAGATTTAAGTGATAACGATCCTAAATCGATTGGAATGAGTCGTACTTTAGATTATGATACAAATGAAGAAAATATTATTATTGATATTTTAACTAAAGAAGTTAAATCGGTTTGTGAATCTTTAAAAAGAGAAGAAAAACTTGCTAAAACTATCACAATAAATTATAAAGATGCTGCTTCAGAAACTCATTTTAAACAAACTTCATTTAGTAAAACTTTTTCTAGTTATACAGATAATTACGAATATATCTTAAAAGAAACTTTACACCTATTTAAAGAACATTTTAATTTCGAAATTATACGTTTAATTGGTTTTTCATTAAAAAATTTTAAAAATAAAAATGAAGTTAATACCCAATTAAACTTATTCAATTATCAAATTCAAGAAAAAGAAAACAAAACTTTTGTTATAATAAATGAGTTAAATCGTGAAATGAATAAAGAAGCTTTTAAAAAGCTAAGTGATTTAAAGAAATAATATGGATATAAATGATGCTATCGAACTTTTTTTAGAATATAAAGCGGTTGAAGAAGGCCTTAATATTAAATCAACTATTCCAGATTATAAGGATGATTTTAAAGTGTTTTTAAAATATTTTCCTAATATTAAAACTGTTGATGATTTAAATGATGAATTAATTGATAATTTTATTTATGAACAATCTTTAAATGATTTAAAAAGTTCGACTATTTCAAGAAGAATTTCTACAATTAAGAATTTCTTTCTTTTTTTAGAAAATGAAAAGATTGCTACAAATTTAGTTAAAGAAGTTATATTACCAAAAAAAGAAAAGCATATTCCAACCTTTTTAAGTATAGATGAAATAAAAAACTTATTAAGTGTTTTTGATGAAACAAAACCAACTGAATATCGTGATAAAACTATGGTTTTAGTAATGTATAGTGCTGGTTTACGTGTTAGTGAATTAATAAATTTAGAAAAAAGATCAATTAATTTTGAAGAGAAATTAATTACTTTAAAAGGAAAAGGAAATAAAGAACGTTTTGTTCCACTTAATTATATAGCTCTTGAATATTTAAATAATTATTTAAGTCAAAATAAAAATAATAAAGTTTTTTCAAAAAGTAAGTATCTATTTATAAATAAAAAAGATGGAAAACCTTTAACAAGACAATATTTTTTTGTTGAACTTAATAAATATGCAAAAAGAGCAGGAATTGATAAAAAAATTTCTCCTCATACATTAAGACATAGCTTCGCTACACATTTACTTGAAAACGGAGCAGACTTAAGAGTTGTACAAGAATTATTAGGTCATTCAAAAATCGAAACAACACAAATTTATACGCATTTATCGACAAAAAAAATATTAGATGCTTTAGATTTGTATTCAAAAAGAAAGTAAATTATAATGTTGTATTGGAGATAAAATTATGAAATTTAAAAGAATTATATTAATAGTTATGGATAGCTTAGGAATTGGAAAAGCCCTTGATGCTAATAAGTTTGGTGATGAAGGTAGCAATACTTTTAAACATATTAGTAAACATTTTCCAAATGGTTTAAATATTCCAACTCTTAACTCATTAGGGATTGCAGATTTAGATGAAATTAAGGGAACAACTAAAGTTAATCATAAAAATAGTTATTCTTTAGTTTTAAAAGAAGCAAGTAATGGTAAAGATACAATGACTGGACACTGGGAAATGATGGGTATTTTAACAACTAAACCATTCCAAACTTTTACCGATACTGGTTTTCCTAAAGAATTAATTGATGAATTAGAAAAAGAAACTGGTCATAAATTAATTGGAAATTATGCAGCAAGTGGCACTGAGATCTTAAAACAACTTGGTGAACAATGCATGAAAGAAAATGCTTTAATTATTTATACAAGTAGTGATAGTGTCCTTCAACTTTGTGGACATGAAGAAACAATGGGTTTAAATGAATTATATAGATGTTGTGAAATTGCAAGAAAATTAACTTTAAAACCTGAATGGTTTGTAGGTAGAGTTATTGCTCGTCCATTTATAGGAACTAATAAAGATAATTTTAAACGTACATCAAATCGTCATGATTATACGATTTCACCTAGTGGAATTACTGCAATGGATATATTAAAAGAAGCTAATTATGATGTAAAATGTGTTGGTAAAATCAATGATATTTTTAATGGTTGTGGAGTAACTTCAACCGTTCATACTACCTCAAATTCTGATGGAATGGAAAAAACTATTGAAATTATTAATGATAAAAACTTTAAAGAAGGTTTTTGCTTTGTAAATTTAGTTGAATTTGATAGTGAATTTGGACATCGAAGAAATCCAGTTGGTTATGGTAATGCAATTGAAACTTTTGATAAAGAATTAAAAGTTTTAATTAATAATATGAAAGATGATGATTTATTAATGATTACAGCTGATCATGGTAATGATCCAACTTGGAAAGGAACTGATCATACCCGTGAAAATGTCCCTTTATTAATATATTCTAAATCAATTAATGATGGTAAAAATTTACCTGAAAGAAATTCATTTGCTGACATTGGTGCCTCGATTTTATTTAATTTTAATTTAAATAAAGATCAATCAATGATCGGCGAAAATATTAAGGAGTTATTTAAATAATATGAAAAATCGTTTTTTAGCAATTTTTGCATGCAGTTTTTTACTTGTAGGTTGTTCATCAACTTCAGAACCTGAAAATTTTTTATTAATGCCAAGTGGAGCTCCAACTTTAGCTTTATATGAAGAAGTAGCTCTTAATAATGAAGTAATCGTTACAACTAACACAAACGAAGTTAAAGATAATTTTGTTGCAAATAATTATAAATATTTAATTTTTGATAGCATTAATGGTATAACTTTCCAAAATCAAAATAAATCTAATTATGAGTTTGTTAGTTTACTTACGGGAGGTAATTTCCATTTAATTGGAATAAATAAAACTCTTGATGATGTACCAACAAATGATGATTATATCGTAGGTTTTGGTAACAAAAATTTAATTCCTAATAAAGTTTATACTAAATTATATCAAGATGCTCCAATGGATAATTTATTTGCTTCTGTAACTGATTTAAGTAGTTATTTAAAAAGTATTGACGCTGAAGGAAAAGTAAATAATCAACAAATTGATTGGATTTTTATTGCTCAACCAGCTTTATTTTCTTTAAGAAGTAGTAATTCTGATTTTGATAATTTAGTTAAAAATGGAGTAGACATTAACATTAAGGATAAATTTAAAGAATTATATAATGTTGATTACATCCCACAAGCAGGTTTATTTGTAAATAAAACATATAAAGAAAATCATCAAGATGAAGTTGCGGCTTTTAAAAATAAAGTTAATCAAATGCTTGCAGATGCCTTAAATAATCCAACAAAAGTTAAAGAAACTATGCATTCTTATAGCGAAGATCTTAAAACACAAGCTGCTAGATATGGGTTTAATGAAAATATTATGTTTAATTTACAAAATAATGGTGCAAATCAATTTGGAATTGTTGATCCTGCAGTAAATTTTACAATCGATGATATAAATTCTTTCTTAAATATATTAAAATAATTAAATGAAGAAATTAAACTCCACCCTTAGAAATAACTTAATCGAAATTGTCTTTATGGGAATTGGAGTTTTTTTAATGCTTTTAATATTAGAATTTCTCCATTTATTTAGTGGAAATACAATTATTTTTCCTTCGTTAAATGAAATATTTCAAGCTTTTGGAAGATTTTTAAGTCAAAAAAGTACTTATACAGGAATTGGATATACTTTATTAAGAACTTTATTATCTTTATTAATATCTTTTGTTTTTGCTTTTATTTTTGGCATTTTAGGAGGATTATTTAAAAAAGTTGATTTAATATTAAGACCAATTATTGCTACATTTAAATGCATTCCAGTTCCATGCTTTGTTTTTATTATCTTTGTATATTTACCTCTTAATAAGTTAGTTGGAGCGATAATTATTGTATTTATGGTTATTTTTCCAATTATGTATGAAGGAATTAAATCTGGAATAAATAATTTAGACGAAAATATTATTAGATCACTAAGAATTGAAGGATTATATAATTTTAATTCGATTTTTAAAGTTATGATTCCATTAGCTTTTCCTTATATTATTGTTTCTTTTTTAACTTCATTTGGATTAGCTTTAAAAGTCGAAATTACTGCAGAAGTACTTATGAACTCTTTAACATTAGAAGGTTTAGGAAGAATTTTATATTTATCATATACAAATAACGAATTTGTAAATATATACGCTCTAATCATTATTATTTTAATTATTTTTATCATTTTAGACTCTTTAATTTATTTAATAAAAAGAAATTTTTTAAAAAAATAATCAAAATTACCCCCCAACAATTCATTTTGGAAGCGACTTGTATACATAAGGGGTGTTTTAACCTCTTGCTTTCCATAGATGGCTGTAACTAAATGGTCCCTTATACGTTTAATTACAGCCGAAATGAGGTGAAAAATGAAAAAGGAAGTAATTTATAAAGTATTTTTTGATAACAATCGTTTGATAAGTCAATTAGAATGGGCAAATTTTTCTTTAATAGGGAAAAATAAAAATATTTTATTACTATTTAAGAATCAAATAATTAGATTTAAAGATTATAATAATAATCATTTTTTAGGTATTGTTTTAGAAGATTCATCTCAAAAAGATAATACTACAATAATTTGTCCAATAGTTTCAGAATCTAGAAATATTGATACAATTGGAATTAATGTAGGGAAAATTAATTTGTTTAATAATAATGAAAAATATGTTGCTTTAATTCATAAAATACATCGTTTAAGTAAAAATCTAATTATAAACGATGAATTAATAAATGAAGGAAGAATTTACGTAGATGAACTTTATACAAGGAAAATAGTAGCTTATTATAAAGAATTTTTATCTCAATTAATGAGTAAAAATGCTAAATTCGAAAAAGTTTGTATTTGTTAATAGTTAATAATTAGTAATTATTTAGTATATTTTTATGTATAAATAGTGTGGAAAAGTCATTATTATAATCTACAACATTTAGTTAGTAATTAAATAGTAAAATAAAAAAGTATCGATTATATCTATATTATTTGACTTTATTTAACATAATAGATATTATACGAAGTAGTATATTAATTAAAAAATAAGGTTAACTTATTACTAACCTTATTTAAAATAGTAATTTTGCTTTGCTACTTCGCGTTTAAAATTTTTCTAAAGATAATAATCAAAACATTTTTTGCTTAAGGATAAATCAATTGAGTCTTTACATTTTTCTTTTAAATAATTGTAATTTTCTTTTACAACTAATTTAAAACCATCTTCATAATTTTCCATAAGCTTATCAATCATAAATTTACTATCATAGCCTCTTAACGGATCAATTTTATCACAAGCATAAATTACTTTAGCTAAGGGAGATAAATTTGAATTTCCAGTGCAATGAAACATAATTGCGTTTAAAATCAAATCATTTGTAATGCCAAATTCTTTAATAGCAATTGCTACTCCAACAAATTGATGATAAGCAAATTCAGGTATATCAGAATATTTTCTAAAGTACTTCTCCATTATCTCTTTTTTAGTTACTGTATCAACATTTTTACCTATGTCATGTATTAAACCAGTTAAAAAATAGGTTCCAGGCATTTCTAAATTGTTACTTACTGCTACTTGATATGCTAAATTTGCTACACTAATCGAGTGTTTTAGTCTACTTCCACTTAAATATTTATTTATTTTATTCATGAAATATAAATTATTATCGATTATATAATTAATAACTGAAATTGAAGTATCTAAACTATTTAAATCACGTATTTTAGTCGAAGATGTATCAACTAAAACACCATCAATTAAGCGCATTTTGTATTTATTTACGTTATTTTGATTAATTACATATCCAGGACGAGGATAGTAAATAATTTGCACGGCTTCTGCTATTTCTTTAGCTTTACGCCACTTATTAAATTTATTTACTTGATCAGCACCAATTAATAAGTAAAATTCAGCGTTTTTATGCTTTTGTTGTAAATATTCGATTGTTTCGATTGTATAATCAACATCTTTCCAAGAATTAACCTCACATTCTTCTATTTCATAATCTAAATGATAATCATTTAATATTAATTTAATCATATTTAAACGATCAGAAATTGTTTCTGTTGGAGATTTCCATCTAGGATTTTTACTAGGAACTAAAATAAGCTTATCAGCATTAATTAAATCTTTTGAATATTTACATAATGTAATATGTGAATTATGTATTGGGTCAAAAGATCCACCAAAAATAATGATTTTCTGCTTATTTTCCATAAAAATTAAAGAACAATATGATTTTTTATTTTTTTATTTTCTTTATATAAGATAATTGTTTTACCTATTTTTTGAATAATTGTTGCATTTAAACTACTACTCAAATCAATAATCATTTCTTCAAAATTAAAATTATCAAGAGAACTTTTTAAAAAAGCCACTTTCACTAATTCATATTTATCAAAAGCATTTCTAAGCATTTTTAAAACATTAGCATCAATTCCATCTTTTCCAATATTAAATTTAACTAATTGGGTGCTATGAGCAATTCTTTTTAATTCTGCTTTTTGCTTATTATTTATCATTGATTACTTTACTACGTGAAGTATAAACGTAGACTCCTTTTGGAACAAATATTCTAAATGTTTGATCGTTTCCTTTAAAAGAAAACCACCCTAAACCAGCAATACCAATATCACGATTTCCTTCTTCAGTAATATGGAAATCATATGCATCAAATTCATTTGTATTTATAAAATTATTGCTACATGGCTTATTATTATGTTTCGATAAAATATATTTTAAATGTTTTTCAGAATTCCATCTTCTAGTTCTAACATTTACTGAACTACTTACATAAAAATGAGCTGGTGTATTTTTTCCATTAATTAATTCGATAATTGCTAAACCACCAAGAGCAACTGAATATCTCTTTAGCAAGTTAATTTTTTTAGCAACAACCGCTTTTTTAGGCATAATTGCATTTTGAACAGATCTTTCAACTTTACTAAGCATACTATTATTAATATCAGTACCTGGTAATTCATAAATTGAATTCTTGTTAGTAATTGGGATACGGTATCCTCTAATTTGTGTATCTTTAAATGTATAAACAGTAATTGGAATACGAGTTTGATTTTTAAATCTTTTTAAAAGTCCGGTAATAAGGCTACTTTTACCAGAAACGCTTGCACCAATAAAGAAAACATCTCGATTATTAGCTAATTCGATTATTTTTTCATACATTACATCAATATTATAATTAGTACTTGAAGAAGCTAAAACTACTTCTTTAACATTTAATTTAGCTACTCTTAAACGATGTGCTACATATTTAAGTAAATGTTCATCATTAGCATTTTTAGGCATTAAATCACGTTTATTTGCAACAACTAATACATCAAGTCCTGCTATTGCATCATTTAATTTAGAAATAAAGCTTCCTTCAAAGCTAAATAAATCAACAACGTAAACAATAAGTCCATTAGTTTTCTTAATGTTATTTAAAATAGTTTGAAAATCATCTTCAAATCGAGCTTCTTGTGGATGATCATTAAAACGTTCATTTTCATAACAATGATTACATAAAAGTAATCCTTCTGGATATTTATCAACTATTTCTGGAGAAATATATCCATCTGCTGTTGGATCATCGGTTTGTAATATTGCACCACAACGATAACATCTTGAAACTTTATTTAATTCGGCCATAAATTACCTCCCAATCAATTAGTTGATTATCTTTCCTTAATTTATTACGTTTAATTGTGTCCAACCAACGAGTGAATTTAGTAATAAGTTGATCTCCTGACCACAATTTTTCTGTTAATACTGATTTTACCCCTAACCTATTTGCACATTTGATATCAGTTAATAACTGATCACCTATCATTATAACATATTCTTTCGATATATTATTAACCTTTAAAAATTTATTTAATTTAAAAGTATAAGGCTTACATGTCTTATAAATATAGTTAACATCGCACTTATCAGCAAAAGTTTTAACGCGACTTTCTTTATTATTAGAAATTATTATTGGAATTAAGTCGTTTTCTTTTAATTTTTTAATATATGATAATGTTTCTTTTGAAGGTACTAATGTTTTATGAGTTGCTAAAGTATTGTCTAAATCTAAGAAAATATATTTGACGTTCATCTTTTTAAAAAAATCTGGATTAATATCGTAAACACATTTTGCATGTGCAAAGGGCAATATTTTTTTCATCTTTATTATTATATAATAAACAGTCTTAAAATATAACAGTATTTATTCAAAAATAATAAAAATATTTAATACTATAATATTACTAATTTAATACTAAATAATTACTTATTAATCCAAATCATCAAATATTGAGATTTGCTCATAGTCTACAGTGTTTTCTGATGAATCCTTGTTAGTTTGCTCTTTAGTTTCCTTTAATACTGGTGCAGCTTCTTCAACTGTTTTATCATCAATTACTTGAACATTATTAAAGTAAACATTTTTGATTGTTAAATTGTCAGGGAAATCTAAGTTTTTACGACACATTTTTACAATTGGAGTTAAATATAAATCATCAATTTTAAATGTTTTAATCGAATTATCACTCATTAAAGCAGTAATTTCGACTGGTTCATTCTTATTTTGAATTTTAGTTGCATATATTAAATTATGTGGATCACTCTTAAATGATTTAAATACTGTTTGAGTTTTACCTAATCTAGATGTTAATTCAAGATTTGAAATATCAAATATACGATACATTCCTTCTTGTGTTAACAATAAGATCTTTCCTTTTTCGTTTTGACGATATGAAAATAAGCATTTAATCGTACTATTTTTTAAAGTAGATATTGCCTTAACTCCACTAGTTTTTAAGCCAAGATTAGATATTTCATTTTCATTAAAATATGTGGCATTGCCAGATTTTGTAATAATAAATAAATTACTATTACCATTACAAACACTAACATCAACGACATTATCATCTTTTAATAAACGCATACAACTAATTGGTTTAGTATATCTAGTTGCAAAAAATTCTTTTAATAAAGTTTTCTTAATTTGTCCGTTTTTGCTTACTAAGGCAATTGAAACATTTTTATTAAAATCTTTTACAACAATACAGCGAATAATATTTTCATCAACTGGTAAAGTAATAAAGCTATTAATATGTTTACCTTCATCTTTCCATTTAATGTCATTTAATTCATTAACTGGAATAAATAAATAATTACCTTTATCAGTAAAAGCAAGGATATAATCAGCAGTATTAGCAATAGTTTGTAAAACAATTGAATCTCCTTCTTTTACTCCAGTCATTGCATTATTACTAGCTTTATAAGACTTTAAACTAGTTCTTTTTGCATAACCTGCTTTAGTTATAACAACATATACATCTTCTTTAATAATTAAGTCTCGTTTATCAATACTTACTTCTTTAATTTCTGAAGTTATTAAAGTTTTACGATTCACGCCATATTTTTCTTTAATTGCAGTTAAATCTTTAATAATAATTTTTCTTAACTTCTTATCATTAGATAAAATTGACTTTAATTCGTTTATATTAGCAGTTAAGGAATCTCTTTCTTTATAATAAGTTGTAATATCAGTATTACTTAAACGATAAAGATGCATCATTACAATAGCTTCAGCTTGAACTTCACTAAAACCAAATTTTTCTATTAAATTCTTTTTAGAATCAGCTTTATCTTTACTTTTTCTAATTGTATCAACTACTTGTTCAATTATACTTACAGCTTTTATTAAACCTTCAACGATATGTAAACGATCTTCACATACTTTTAATTCGTATTTAGATTTACGAGTAACTACATCAACTTGATGATTAATATAAGTATCTAAATAACTAACTAAATTTAAAGTTTTTGGACGATCATTGGAAATTGCTACGATATTTGCTGAATAATTAACTTTTAGTTGAGTCTTATTATATAAATAGGTAAGAACAATATTAGGATCAACTTCTTTTTTAAGTTCAACAACAATCTTAATATCATCATTAGCAGATTCATCTAAAACTTCAACGATTCCATCTATATCACGACTTTTTCTTATTTTATCAATATTAAAAACAAGGTCTTGTTTAACTACTTTATAAGGAATTTCAGTAATAATTAAATAATTAGCATCTTTTTCTTCTTTAATTTCAACTTTAGAAGCAATTTCAATTTTACCTTTTCCATAATAATAAATATCTTTTAAACCTTCGGAATCATAAATTATTCCTCCAGTAGGAAAATCTGGACCTTTAACAAATTCGAGTAATTCTTCAATTCGACATAAAGGATTATTTATACGATAAATTGCAGCATCAATAATTTCATTTAAATTATGTGGAGGAATTTCAGTTGCAATTGCTACTGCAATACCTTCACTACCATTTACAAATAAATTTGGAAATCTTGATGGTAAAACAATTGGCTCAAGTTCAGTATCATCAAAATTCAAAGTCATATCAACAGTGTTTTTATCGATATCACGAACTAAATTCATTGCAAATTCATTAAGTTTAGCTTCTGTATATCTATATGCAGCTGGTCCATCATTATCGATACTTCCATTATTTCCTTGGAAACTAATTAAAGGCATATTCATTTTCCAAGGTTGAGACATTCTAACTAAAGCATCATAAATTGAGGTATCACCATGAGGATGTAATTTACCCATTACTGCTCCAACGATGGTAGCACATTTTTTATTTGGTTTATCATATGTATTTCCATTTTGATACATCGAATAAATAATACGTCTTTGAACTGGCTTTAAGCCATCTCGAGCATCTGGAATAGCACGGTCTTGAATGACATATTTTGCATATACGGCATAACGATCGCCCATAACAAAATCAAGTGATTGATTTTGAATATTTTCTTTATAATCAGGAGTTTCAATAACTTTCTTTTTAGCCATTATTTAATTACCTCCTTAACAAATTCATCGTTTTCATTAAAATCAATGTTTTCTTCAACCCATTTTTTTCTTAAATCTGGATTTTTGCCCATTAAAATTGAAATTTTCTTTTCAACATTTAATGGATCTTCAATTCCTACTTGAATTAATAAACGATGTCGAGGATCCATAGTTGTTTCTTTTAATTGATTAGCATTCATTTCACCTAGACCCTTATATCGATTAATTTTATAGCCTTTACCAATTTCTTTTTTGGCTTCTTCAAGATCATTATCATTCCAAGCATAGCGATAATTAATACCACTATTTGTTTCTTTATAAATTCGATATAAAGGTGGAACAGCAACATAAACTTTTCCACTAGTAATTAATGGTTTCATATAATTATAGAAGAAAGTTAATAATAAAGTTTGAATATGCGCCCCATCAGTATCAGCATCGGTCATAATAATTATTTTTCCATAATGAGCATCATCTAAATCAAAATTTTGACCATAACCAGCACCAATTGTATTAATTAATGTTGAAATTTCCTCATTTTTTAAAAGCTTATCAATTGTAATTGAATCAGTATTTAAAGGTTTACCTCTTAAAGGTAAAATTGCTTGAAATTTAGCATCTCTTCCTTTTTTAGCAGTTCCTCCAGCACTATCTCCTTCAACAATAAATAATTCGTTTAATTTATAATCTTTGCCTTGAGCTGGAGTTAATTTGTCACTTAAAAGCAAAGTTTCTTTAGTTTTTTTATTAGAACGAGCTTCATCTTTAGCTTTTCTAGCAGCAATTCTAGCTCTTTGACTATCAAGGCATTTTTTAATTAAATTAACTGCAAATTCCTTATTTTCATTTAAATAATAGGTAAATTTAGTATAAGTTAAATTGCTTACAGCACTTTGAGCTTGAGGAGTATTTAATTTTCCTTTAGTTTGACCTTCAAATTGAGCAGTATTTTCTGGCATTCTTAAAGAAATAACTGCAGTTAATCCTTCACGAACATCACTTCCATCAAGTTTAGTTTTATTTTTTAATAAACTATTAGTTTCGGCAAAATCATTAACAGCTTTTGTAATACCACTTCTAAAGCCTGATTCATGCGTACCACCATCACGAGTACGAACATTATTTACATAACTATAAATGATTTCATTATATTCATTTTGTGAATATTGAAGAGCAATTTCGATACTAATATCATCGATAGTTTCTTCAAAATCAATAACTGGACCTAAAGGTTGCTTAGTACTATTTAATGTATCTATATATTCTTTTAAACCTTTTTCATAATAAAAATCAGCTTCACTATTAGTTCTTTCATCTTTTAATATAAAATGAACTTTCTTAAGTAAAAATGCGGATTCTTGCAGATGGTTATAAATCATATCCCATTTAAAATCTACAGTTTCAAATATTTTTGGATCAGGTTTAAATGTGACCATTGTTCCATGTTTTGTTGTTGGACCTAGTTCTTCTAAAGGAACTGCAACTTTACCACCGTTTTCAAATCTAATATGATAAATTTTATTATTTTTATAAACAACAACATCACAAAATAGACTTAAAGCATTAGTAACACTACTACCAACTCCATGAAGTCCACCACTAGTTTTATAAGCTTGTTCAGAAAATTTACCACCGCTATGTAAAGTTGTAAAAATTAATTGAACAGCAGGCATTTTTGTTTGTTTATGAATATCAACAGGAACACCACGACCTTCATCAATGACACTAATGCTACCATCTTTACGCATAATAACCGTAATTTTATTACCAAAGCCATTTAAAGCTTCATCAACAGCATTATCAACGATTTCCCAAACTAAATGATGTAAACCATATATATTGGTACTTCCTATATACATTGCAGGTCTTTTTCTAACGCCTTGCAGGCCTGTTAAATATTCAATACTACTTGCATTATATTCTTTATCTTGTAATTTCATTATATTCACCATTTTTATATTTTATATAAAAATAAAATATATTTCTAGATTTTTTCTTAATCAAATAATAGAATGATTTTATGGAAATATTCTTGCAAATTTTAATATTTATCGCTTTTTTATTACTAGGATATATTTTTGGAAGCATTCCTAATAGTGTTTTAATAGCAAAATATTTTTTCCATAAAGACATCATGCAAGAAGGAAGTAAAAATCCTGGTGGAACTAATGCTGGTAGAGTTTTGGGAAAAACTATTGGAGTAATTGTTATTTTATTAGATGGACTTAAAACAGTTATTCCAATTTATATAGCATTTTTTTGTTTTTATTATTGTGATGGCTTAAAAAATATCATGGGTTACTATAACGATACGACTTTAAATGTATTTGGTAGAGGTAATACATTATGTCAATTTGGAGTGTATTTAACTGCATTAGGAGCAATTTTAGGTCATTGTTATAGTATTTTTCTTAATTTTAAAGGCGGAAAGGCAGTTTCTTCTTATTTAGCTACTGCTTGTTGCATAAGTTATAATACATTTATTTTATGTGGTGCTTTATTTTTTGGATTTTTAAAATTAAAGAAACATGTTAGTTTATCTTCAATTATTTCTACAGCTGCTTTTACTTTGTTTAGTTGGACATTATATATTACATATGCTGTGACTTTAGATACTTCAGTAATTGATAATTTATTATGGTTTGGTCAAGGTCCTGAAATATGTATTTATTTCCCCATTGTTATGACAATTGGCTTTATAATTTTAGTTGTCCGTCATCGTTCAAATATTAAACGTTTACAAAACAATACAGAATCAAAAATTACTTGGATGAAATAAATAGTAATTTTTTAGTAATTTATTAGTATATTTATTGTAATAAAAAAATAGTAACCATTAGGCTACTATTTTTATTTTATTAATTTAATTTAATTAACTATTGTTGATTTTTCATGCTGTTCATAACAGCTCTTATTTGTGCTTCACTAGGTTTTCTTCCCATTTGATTAAACATTGCTCTAATCATTTTTTCATTAATAGGAGGATTATCTCTAATTTGTTTTTTAAAGTAAGCTCTAGCACCAAAGAATCCAGCAACTAGTCCTATTACTAATGTTAATAAACACCAAAGTAAACAAGCCCACCATGTCAACATACTACTATTCTCCTTAATATATTAAGCACGACCATCATAGTCACCAGTATCAGTTCTAACAAGGACACTATCACCATTATTAACAAATAATGGAACTCTAACTTTTAAGCCAGTTTCTAAGATAGCATCTTTCATGGCTTTATTAACGGTATCGCCACGAACAGCTGGTTCACATTCAACGATTTTTAAAGTAACTTTTGCAGGTAAATTAATTCCAAGAATTTCATCTTCATAAGCAACAATTTCAACTTCAAGATTTTC
Source organism: uncultured Mollicutes bacterium (assembly GCA_900540365.1). Lineage (GTDB taxonomy): Bacteria > Bacillota_I > Bacilli_A > RFN20 > CAG-826 > Onthovivens. Next base: position 70,039 of record UQFN01000003.1, on the reverse strand, counting down.
TGTTAAAAATTGTTTTTCCCAAGTTAATCTTTCTTGAGGGATTTCAACTTGTTCATAAGTTGCATTATCCATAAAGACTAAAAAGTCGCCACCATCGTATAAATAATTCATTTTCTTTTTCTCTAAACGAATTGTTTCAACTTGATAACCACTATTAGCACTCATATCAGTAATTGATCCGGTTCTAACATTTTTAATTTTGACTTTAGCAACCATTTTTCTCATAGCAGTTTTATTTAATAAAATATCTAAAACTAAATAAATATTGCCATCTTCTAAAAAATAATTTCCTGGTCTTAATTCAGTAACATTAATACTCATCGTATTTTCCTCCTTTTATTGTAAATAATAATTGTTTTTAAGTTCTTCTTTAATTGTAGTAATTTCGCCATGACCTGGGTAAACAATTAAATTTTCATCAAATTCTTTGATAATTTCTAAACTGCTTTTGATGTCATTTTTATTAGAAGTTGGAAGGTCATATCGACCAATACTTCCTTTAAATAAACTATCTCCACTAAATAAAGCATTTAGCTTAGCATTTAAGAAACAAACACTTCCTTCAGTATGAAATGGGGTTTCATAAACTTGATATACATTCAAATCATCGAAATTTAAGATGTCCTTATTTTTAAAAGTAATGATGTTATTAGTTTTAACTAATAAAGGTTCATTAGCAAGTAAAGAACAATTAAGTCGACTATCTTTTAATAGTTCATAATCATTTATATCGATATAAACAGGAACATCTTTAAATTCTTCTAAAAATTTATTTATTCCTCTTATATGATCAAAATGAGCATGTGTTAATAAAATTGCTTTAACTTCAATAAAGTTTTCTTTAATAAAATTAATAATTTTTTTGGATGTTGATCCTAAATCTATAATGACACATGATTTAGATTTTTCACCAACAACATATGTATTTGCACTAAATTCATTAAAATCATTATCGAAATTAAAACATTTTATCATAACTTATTTTATTTCTTTTCTTTATGAACAGTAACTTTTTTACATCTAGGGCAATATTTTTTGATTTCTAATCTGTCAGGATTATTTTTCTTATTTTTACTTGTAATGTAATTTTCTTCTCCACAAACTGTACATTTTAATGTAAATGAATCTCTCATATATTTCACTCCTTCTATATAGACGTCTAATAGATTACCACAAATATTACTTTTTTTCTATAAAATATTTACTTCATAAGATATAATCTTATGTATGGAAAGAACTAAAACAAAACAAGTTAAAATCGGTAACACTTTTCTTGGTGGAAATAATCATATTTTAATTCAATCAATGTGTAATATTAAAACTTCAAAAGTCGATGAAGTCGTAAAACAAATTAATGATTGTGCTATTGAAGGAGCTGAGTTAATGCGTGTTAGCATTTTAGATTATGATGATGCTTATGCCATTAAAGAAATTGTTAGTAAAATAAATATTCCTTTAATTGCTGATATTCATTTTAATTACAAATTTGCACTTCTGGCTATAGAAAATGGTGCTAGTAAAATTCGTATTAATCCTGGAAATTTAAAAAACGAAGATGAATTAATTCAAATTATTGAAGCAGCAAAAAAACATCATGTAGCTATTCGAATTGGAGTTAATGGCGGTTCTCTTGATGAAAAATTATATGAAGAATTTCCTAACAAACCTCTTTATTTTTTATTATGTCAAAGTGCATTAAAGTACATTAATTTTTTTGAAAATCATAACTTTTTTGACTTAGTAATAAGTCTAAAAACTAGCAATATAATCGATACAATTAAAGCTTATGAAGAATTTAGTAATTTATCGAATTACCCATTACATATTGGATTAACTGAATCTGGATTTGATGAAATCGGCATTATAAAAAGTGTCGCTGCTCTTTCACCTTTAATTTTAAAAGGAATTGGTAATACAATTCGTATTTCTTTAACTGATGATCCTTTAAAAGAAATTAAAACTTGTAAACGTTTGTTACATGATTTAGGTTTATATCCAAATTATCCAACTATTATAAGCTGTCCTACTTGTGGAAGAACTCAAGTTGATGTAAAAACTTTAGCCATTAAAACTTATGATTATTTAGAAAAAAATCATATTAATAAAAAAGTTGCTATTATGGGTTGTATTGTAAATGGAATCGGCGAAGGTAAAAATAGCGATATTGGTCTTGCAGGTGGTAAAAACGAATATATTATTTTTAAAGACGGAAAAATTTTAAAAACTGTAAAAGAAAAAGATGCTCTTAATGAGCTTTTTAAAGAACTTGATAAGATGAAATAATTATTTTAAAAGTTCTGCGATTTCTTCTTTATATGGTGGTAAACCATTAACATAAGGTGTTTCTAAAATTTTAGGAACATCTTTTAATTTTTCATGAAATACATATTTTCTTAATGTTTCAAATGGAATTGTACCATCTTTAACATTAGCGTGACGATCTTTATGGGATCCACGAGGATTTTTACTATTATTTAAATGAATTACTTTTAATTTTTCTAAACCAATAACTTTATCAAATTCATCTAAAAGACCATCAATATCATTAACATCATAATTTGCATCATTAACATGGCATGTATCTAAACAAACTCCAAGCCTAGAAGGAAAATTACAATTTTTAATAATATAAGCGATTTCTTCGAAGTTTTTACCTAGTTCACTTCCTTTTCCGGCCATTGTTTCAAGACAAATTATTACATCACTTTTATCTTTTATAAATATTTGATTTAAACCATTTACAATTTGATTAAGTCCAGCTTCTACGCCAGCATTTAAATGACTTCCTGGATGTAAAACTAGATATTTAGCATGAAAATTATTAGTTCTATGAAGTTCTTCTAAAACCGCACTAATAGAGAAATTAAATTTATTTAAATCAATTGTATTACCTAAATTGATAATATATGGTGCGTGAACTACTATTTTTTCAAGATTAATATTATTTTCTTTTAAAAAGTCGATTCCTTCATTAATTTTGCATTTTTCTAAAGGAACACGATTAAAGTTTTGTGGTGCTCCAGTATAAAACATGAAGCAAGTTTCATTATAAGATAGGGCTTCTTTAGCGGTACCTAAAAAATAATTTGGAGCAGACATTCCAATATGACTACCAATATAAACTTTATTTTCCATTGTTTTTATACCTTTCTACCCTTTGACGACGAATATCTTGTTTGATAATTTCTCTTTTGTATCTTTTTTTAACACGTTCAACAGCATTTTTTACTTTCTTTTTATAACCTGGCTTAACTTTTTTACCTTTAGCTTCAAAAACTGCTTTTTTAATTTCTTTTTCTAAATCTTCGTTTACACGTTTAGTTCTACGTTGACTTCTTTTATTTATTGGCGTATCACTAACAAGTTCATTATAATCTTTAGAAAATTTAAAATAATCAGCTATTAAACCATTTTCTAATAATTTTAAGCACATTTTAATATGATCACTATCGTAGAAAATATAAGAATTACCATCTTTAAAATTTCTACCAGTTCTTCCAGCACGATGATAATAATATTCAATATTATTTGGTAAATCGACACTTAAAACATCGCTAACATCGATAATATCAAGACCTCTTGAAGCTATATCTGAACAAACAATTATTGGAAATTCATTATTATTAATGCGTTTTAACATTGATTTACGTTCACGTGGAGTTAAATTTCCTGATAAAATTCCACATTTATATTTTTTTGAAGATAAAAAATTATAAATATCTTGTACTTTTTCTTTACTACTAGCAAAAATCATTAATAAATAAGGATTTTTAACATTAATAAAATGTAAGATTAATTCATTAATATCATTATGTTTTGTATTAATAAAGTGGTGTTTAACTGTATTAGAGGTAATTTCTTTATTTGACATCGTTAAAACATAGTCAGGAGAAATAAATTTTCTTAGAAAAACTTCTACTTTTTGCGATATTGTAGCACTATAAACACCAATTTGTGGATTATTTGAATGTTTAATAATTTGTTCGATATCTTCTATAAAACCTTCATCCATTAGCATGTCGGCTTCATCAAGAATAATAGTTTTAAGAGAGGATAAATCAACATCTACATTATCAAAGAGACTTTTTAATCTTCCAGGAGTAGCTACGATAACTTCACAACTATTATTAAGTAGTTTTTCATTTCTAGAAACATCGATTCCGCTCGTAAAAATTTTAACTTTTAATTCTGGATATATTTGTTTAAATTGCAAAGCAAATTCATAAGTTTGTCTAGCTAATTCACGAGTAGGTGTAATAATGATGGCTTGAATCTTATTGTTAATTTCTAAATTATTCATAATAGGAATCAAAAAAGAATGCGTTTTGCCACTACCAGTTGCACTTTGAACGATAATATTTTCGTTTCGCAAAGCCTTAGGTATAACAACCTCTTGAACAGGAGTCGCTTCGAGATAATTATTATCGTTTAAAAACTCAACAATTTCTTTTTTTAAATTAAATGCTGTAAATTTCATTTTTGCACCTCCTACTTATTTAAAACTAAATAACTACTATTTTTCTACTTTAAAATAATTTTTGGTAATTTTTCATGATCAATTGAAATAACTTCAATATCAGGAGCAATCTCATGAAGCTTATTTTTAAAAGCTTCCATAAATATTTTTTCTATCTCATGAGGCATATCTAAATAATTATATTTATTTGAGATAACTTCTCTTCTTCCATGATGTGGAATGTCACCACTTATAAAAATATCGTAGTTTTCTTTCATAGCAATGGAAAAACTTCTCCATCCACCACCACCTACAACAGCAACTGATTTAATAGTAGATTTTCCATAATTTAATAACAACGAATAATTAACATCAAATTTATTAATTGCATATTTTGCAAAATCTTCAATATTCATTTCAAAAGGTAATTTGCCTCCTCTTGCCATCGGATCACCTTCTAAAGGTTTTATATCTATTAATTCAAGTCTTCTAGCAAGAGCATCATTCATTCCATCTTTGCCTTCATCGAAATTCGTATGATAAGAATATATTGGAATATCTTTTTCATCGATTAATGCACACAATTTCCTTTTATTTTCATCATATTTAAAAACTTTATATTTTGTTCCAAATATAAATGGATGATGAGTAATAATTAAGTCAATCTTGTTAAAAAGATTGTTTTTTTCTAAATAATCGTAAACAATTTCATCAAAATCAAGGCATAAAAAGATTGTTTTTGTTTCTTCTTTTAACTTTCCTGTTTGTAATCCTACAGGATCGTGATATTTTTTTGCAATGGTTTTAGGATAAAATTTAGCAATTTTTTTTAATAAATCATTAGTTTTCATAAATAATTGCCTCCAATGAAGAAATTTCTAATGCAATTTCTTTTTTTCTTATAGAACTAATTTGATGAAGACGCACCAAAGATTTAAGTTTTTCAATTTGATTAGAATAATGAGTCATAAAATCTTCACTTCTATTATTTAATAAGATTGGTCCATATTTTAATTCAACTTCACTATATACTTTATGTCCTTTTTGAAATTTTATAATTTCATAAAAAATTTTATTTTCTATTAAACATTGTTCATCTTTAATAAAATAACCGATTTCACTCATAAATTTACGCAATTCATAAGTTAAAGTATGTGAATCAATGATAAATGTATCGATAAAATCAAGTTTTTCAATTGAATCATTAATAATTTCTTTAATTGTATTAAAACCCATTCCAGCAATGATAACTGTAGAAAATTGCTTATCTACTTCTTTTAAACCATCACTTAAACTTGTTTTAATATTCTTAATTAAGGAAGTATTTTTTACTAGGTTAGTATAAGGACCAATTTTATTTTCAACAGCTAAGCAAGAAGCGGCTATATTTCGATTAATTAATTCAATAACAATAAATCCATGGTCGCTACCAATATCAGCGACATTTTCTCCTTGATCAACTAAATAAATAATAGTTTCTAATCTTTTACTTAAAATCATCTTTAATAACGATAATCATCTAATTTCTTTTGACGTGTTGGATGACGTAATTTTCTAATAGCTTTAGCTTCAATTTGTCTAATTCTTTCTCTAGTAACGCCAAATTCCTTACCAACTTCTTCTAATGTACGAGGTTTTCCATCTCCGATACCATAACGTAAACGTAAAACTTTTTCTTCACGATCAGTTAAATCACTCATTACATCATATAAAGCACTTCTAATCATTGATTGAGTTGTATATTCAGTTGGTGAAACACTTTCTTTATCTTCGACAAAATCTCCTAAATGAGAATCATCTTCTTCACCAATTGGACTTTCAAGTGAAACTGGTTCAAGTGCAATTCGTTGAATTTCTCTAATTCTATCTGGAGTCATAGATCCATTTAATTCTTCGCTAATTTCTTCAGCTGTAGGTTCTCTACCTAACTTTTGAACTAATTGACGTTGAACTCTAGTAATTTTATTAATTGTTTCGACCATATGAACTGGGATACGAATTGTACGAGCTTGGTCAGCAATTGCACGTGTAATCGCTTGACGAATCCACCATGTTGCATATGTTGAAAATTTAAAGTTTTTAGTATAGTCAAATTTTTCAACTGCTTTAATTAAACCTAAATTTCCTTCTTCAATTAAATCTAAAAATAACATTCCTCTACCAATGTAATGTTTAGCAATGGAAACAACTAAACGTAAATTAGCTGTAATTAATTGATTTTTAGCTTCTAAATCTCCTTGAAGAATTCTTTTAGCTAATTCTTGTTCTTCACTTGCTTTAAGTAAAGGAACACGACCAATTTCTTTTAAATATAATTTGACACTGTCATTAACTTTAACATCACTAGTTTCTAATGATTCTAAATTATCAACATCAATTGATGCTGATTCTTTTTCATCTTCGCTAATTTCATCATCATCAATTTCAGTAGGTTCTAAATCATCAAGATTAGAATTTTCTAATTCTTCTTCAGAAATATCTAAATCATCTAAATCTTGTTCATCATTACCTTCGCCACTTATTTCATAACCTAAATTTTTAAAATGTTCATATACTTTTTCTAAATCATCATCAGATAAATCAAGATAAGATGTTGCATCAATAAATTCATCTTGATCAAAAACTTTAGTCTTTTTACCTTTCTTTTCAAATTCTTTAATTATATCGTCAAGAGTTTTTATATCTTCTTCATTTTCATCAATTTCATCGATAATTTCATCTTCATTTAATACTTTTTTTGCTCTTCCCATAGTTTTATCTCCTTAATTTATTTTTGTTTCATTTTTTCTAGCAATGACTGTATACTTTTCGCATTTTTAATTGGATCATTACTTGAATGCTCAATTTCGCGAATCGTCTGTTTATAACGTTTAGTTTGACGAATAGTATTTAAATTATTAATAGATTCTTTAAGTTCACTCTTGGTGAATGGGGGAATTTTTATTTCTTCATTTAAAACTATTTCGCTAACACTATTAGACAATTTGTCTTTATTTTCTAAATTTTCATTACTTTGAATGTAATTAATAATTTCATCAGCGTTAATTGTATTTTGTTCTAAAGATAAACTTGTAACATAATCAATTAATAGACCCGCAAGTTCACGATATTTTTCGGTTGGAAAATATAAATTTGAACTATTTACGATATCGATTGCAACTTTATCTTCTAACATATATTTAAGAATTTTAAATTGCGCTAAATCAATTTTTGAAATTTTCTTAGATGGACTAGTTACTTCTTTAATAAACAGTTCATCATCAGAATTTAAATTCTTTTCTTTAAATTTCGTTAAATATTCCATAAGTAAGGATTTACTAAATCCTGTTTGGAATGAAAGTTTATTTATATAGGCTTCTACATCAAATTTCGATTTTAATTTAGCAATATATGGCATAACTTTTTGTACTAAAATCTTTTTATCGTTCGTATTTGCTAAATTTAAAGTCTTAGTATAGTAATTTAAAATCCACTCTCCACTATCGATTAAATTAAATAAGAAACTTTTTAATTTTTCTTCACCATATTTAGTTAAAATTTCATCACTATCTTTTTCATTAAAATCAACTTTGTTATTTACAACTTTAAAGTCAATTCCTGCTTCTTCTAATTTATTAATAACGCTTAAGGTATTCATTTGTCCGGCGTTATCTAAGTCTAGGCAAATTCTTACTTCAACATTAAGCAAACGTAATTCTTTTATTTGATCTTTAGTTAAAGCTGTACCCATTAAAGCAACTGTTGATTTAACATTAATTCGATATAAAGCAATTACATCCATAAAGCCTTCAACTAAATAAACATAATTAACTTGTTTAGCTTCGTTTTTAGCTTTATTCAAGTTATATAACAAATTACCCTTATTAAATACTAAAGTCGATTCAGTATTTATATATTTCGCAGTATCGTCATTAACAATTCTTCTTGCACTAAATCCTAAAACTTGATCATTTTTTGAAATTAATGGGAAAATAATTCTTCCTGCATTATTATCACGAATAGTTAAAGTTTGATTATTGATACGTCCAATACCAGTTCTTTCAATAGTTTTAATTGAAAAATTCTTTGCTTTTAAATAGTTAATGATGTTTTCACCATCATCTAATGAATAACCAATTCTAAAATAATGAATTACATCATCATTTAAACCACGATTTTTTAAATATTCTAAGCCTTTTTTACCAACTTCACTTTGGTATAAACTAATCTCATAAAAATTAGCAATTTCATTTAAACAATTATATATATCACTATATTCATTATTTACACTTACTTTAGGTTGATTTAAATTAGTTAAACGTTCATCGTTATATCCTGAAATTTTAGCAACTTCTTTTACAGCTTCGAAAAATGAAATTTTATCATATTTTTGAATAAAACTAATTGCATTGCCACTAGCCCCACAAACGAAACATTTAAAAATTTGTTTTTCCTTACTTATCATTAAAGAAGGATTTTTGTCATCATGAAAAGGACAGACAGCTTTATAATTTCTTCCGGCTTTAATAACTTTAATTCTTGAAGAAATTACTTCGACAATATCTGAATTTTTTAAAACTGATAAAGATAAATCGTGTAAACTATTATCCATTATTTATAAAAAGTATGCTCCATTAAATAATCTTTTAAATCAGAAATTTTCATTCTGACTTGTTGCATAGAGTCTCTTTCTCTAACTGTAACGCATTGATCGTTTAAAGAATCAAAATCAAAGGTGACACAATATGGCGTGCCAATTTCATCGTTACGGCGATATCTTTTTCCTATTGAACCAGTTTCGTCATAACTAACATTTATGTAAGGAATTAAGTCATTAAATATTTTCTTTGCATCTTCATTAAGTTGTTTAGATAAAGGTAAAATTGCAGCTTTATAAGGTGCTAAAAATGCAGGTAAATGCATAATTTTTCTTATTTCACCGTTTTCTAATGTTTCTTCATCATAAGAATTACAAACAACCATTAAAAATAATCTTTCAAGACCTAATGAAGGTTCAATACAATATGGGATATATTTTTCATGAGTATCTGGGTCAAGATATTCAAGACTTTCACCACTAAATTCCATATGACGTTTTAAATCATAATCAGTTCTATCGGCAATACCCCATACTTCACCCCAACCAAATGGAAATTTATATTCAATATCTGTAGTTGCTTTACTATAAAATGCTAGTTCTTCTGGTTCATGATCACGAAAACGTAAATTTTCTTCATTAATTCCTAATGATTTAACAAAATTAATTGAAAAATCTTTCCAATATTTAAACCATTCAAGATCAGTACCTGGTTTGCAGAAAAACTCCAATTCCATTTGTTCAAATTCTCTAACACGGAAAATAAAGTTCCCTGGAGTAATCTCGTTTCTAAAAGATTTGCCCATATTAGCGATACCAAGAGGTAATTTTCTACGAGTAGCTCTTTGAACATTTTTAAAATTAACAAAGACTCCTTGTGCTGTTTCTGGGCGTAAATATACTTCACTTTTATTATCTTCAGTAACTCCAATATGAGTTTTAAACATCATATTAAATTGTCTTATATCAGTAAAATTTGATTTTCCACAATAAGGACATTTTAATTCATGTTCCTTCATAAATTTATTTAAATCATCAATAGTCATCCCATTAACATCAACATCTTTATATTGTTCGCTAATTAAATCATCAGCTCTATAACGATTATGACAATTTTTACAATCAATTAATGGATCATTAAAAGTTGAAACATGTCCAGTAGCTTGCCAAACTTTTGAATTCATTAAAATAGCCGCATCAATTCCGACATTTGTAGGAGATTCATGAACAAATTTTTTCCGCCATAAATTCTTAAGATTTTGTTTTAATTCACTACCTAAAGGTCCATAATCCCAAGAATTAGATAGTCCACCATAAATTTGTGAGCCTTGGAAAACAAAACCAGTTGTTTGTAAATGTGTAACAATTTTATCAAATTCAATATTATTCATATTTAAACCTCATTGTTCAAAAATATATTATAAATATATTTTGCTGTCAACCTACTATGAGTGTATTTTTAATAATTATTTAAAAGATCTATACTATTTAGTTTAATATCGAATTGATTTTGTAAAAATAGAGCAATAATCGTAATAATTTTTAGATAATTCGCTTCAAATGAAGGAATATTTTTATTGTAAACTTCTTTTAGAAAGTTAACGTCATTTTCATTTAAACTAAAGGAGTTTTCAGTTTTCATGTTCGTTAATTTACCAGTTGTGTAATCCAAATACTTTGAACCAATTATTAATATGTCTATACCTAGCAAATGGGTTAATTTTATCGTAAAAATTGCTAATTCTTTAAAAATATCATTTTGATTGATTGATTCTAAGAAATTTAAAGTATTCTTATATAAAGTTGAAAATTCATCGATACCATCAATTGTTTTTAATATAATTTCACTAAAGAAATTTAGAGCTAATAATTTTGAATAATCATTTGACGAGTCATTAAATATCTTATATATTTTTCCAGTTTTAAGTTTATTTCCACCAACATTTCCACGATATATTTCGTATTCAGCATAGGTAAAAGGTGATGAAAAAATAAAATTTTTCGATTTATAACTTAAAATTCCTCTTCCTAAAACACTAACTAATCCATTATTAGTTAAGATGTTAATTATCGCGTCGTTATCTTTGTATTTACTTATTAATAAAGAAACGCCTTCAATTTTTTCCATTTATTTATAACCAATTTTTACTAGAAAACTACTAGAATTACGCCAATTTTCAACTACTTGCACTGTTAGTGTTAATCTAATATGTTTTAATATTATTTTTTCAATTTCTTGTCGAGCACTTGTTCCAATACGTTTTATCATATTACCTTTTTTGCCAATAACAATGCTTTTTTGAGATTCACGCTCAACGATAATCTTAGCAAAAATATCTAATTCTTTCTTTGATGTATCAATTTCATCACATAAAACAGCAATTCCATGAGGAACTTCTTCTTTTAAAAACATTAAAGCTTTTTCACGTATAATTTCTTGAACTCTAAATCTTAAATCTTTATTAGTAATTTGTGTTACATCATAATATTGTGGTCCTTCATCTAAATTACTTTTTATTAATTGAATAAGACTATCAATATTAAAGCCATTTATTGCACTTATTTCAATAAATTGTGCATCATTAAATTGTTTTTGATATTTTTCTTTTAATGAACTTATTAATGTGATGTTAGTTAAATCAATTTTATTAAAAACTACAATTAATTTACAATCAAACTTTAAATGATCAAATAAATATTGATCTCCTTCACCAAATTGTTTACTAGCATCAACTATAAAAAGGGCTACTTCACAATCTCGAATTGTACGATAAGCTCTTTTATCTAGGACATTTCCTAATTCATTTTGTGGTTTATGAATGCCAGGAGTATCTATAAATACAATTTGAGAATTTTCGTCATTATAAATACCTTGGATTTCATCTCTAGTTGTTTGACTTTTTGGTGTAACAATTGAGATTTTTGTTCCAATTAACGCATTTAATAAGGTAGATTTTCCAACATTTGGTCTACCAATTAAAGAAACAAAGCCACTTTTCATTAATTTAAATCATCCTTAGAAAAACTATATGGTAAAAGTTCAACGATATTAGTTTCTTTAATATCACCTTTAAAATTTGCTAAATAAATTTTCCCATTTTTTGGGAATAATTCACTTAAAACTTGTCTACAACTTCCACAAGGTGAAACAGGATCTTCAGTATCAGCAATTATAGCTAATGCTACTATTTCATCTTTTTTTACACCATTTACATAAGCATTAAAAATAGCATTACGTTCGGCACACATTGAAAGACCAAAAGCGGCATTTTCAATATTTGTTCCTAAAAATACTTTATTATCTTTTGTTAAAAGGGCAGCACCTACTGCAAAATGAGAGTATGGTGAGTAACTTCTTTTAGTTTCTTCTTTTGCTAATGCAATAAGTTCTTCTTTATTCATTTTTATCTCCTAAAATTATATCTTGTAAATGAAACATTACTTCTTCATCTTCTTGTTTCATATGATCATAACCTAACAAATGTAATAAACCATGAACAAACAAAAAAGAAAGTTCACGGTTTAATGAATTTTTATATTGTAAAGCATTTTCTTTTGCTACATCAATACAAATATAAATTTCACCTAAATCAATTGGATAAGGACTTTTTATATTATGCTCGTTTTTATCATCTAAATAAGCAAAAGAAATAACATCTGTTGGTCTATCAATATTGCGATAATTTTTATTTAATTGATGAATAAATTCTTTATTAACAAAAGTTACAGACATTTGAACATTGTCATTAAATTTTGTAATCTCTAAAGTTTTTTTAAATAAATCTAAATAAATATCATTAAATTTATCTAAATCAGCTAAACCATATTCATCATTAATTTCTAAATTCATGCAAATATTTTAGCATTTTTTACATCTTAATGAAAATAATATAAATAAAGACATTTATAATACTTTATATCGTTAATAATTTTATTCACATTAAGAATTTTGTCGAAATTTTCTTGTAAATAAATATATATAAAAAAGTGAAATAACATAAAATTTAAGCTTATTTCACCAACGAACCCTTGATAAATTAAACATAAAATAATAGTAACAAAAATTAATAGATACTTCTTAAAGTTATAATAACTAACACATTTATATGTTTCTTCATTTAGTTTAGTCATATTTATCTTAAAATCATCGGCATTTTCATTTGAATAATTAGTTAAACGTTTTTCTAGAACTTCTAAATAATTAAGTTTTCTTCTAAACTTAAATTTTTCAAATAAAAAAAAGGCAATTTGTAAAACAAATGTAATTCCTAATATTATTAAATTTCCTAAATTATTAATAGCTAACACAAATATTCCGAAACTTAATATTAATAAACAAGAAATTATTTGAATTGGATAAGATATTATCGAATATTTAAAACGATTCATCGGTTCAAAATATTTTTGAAAATTAATTCGTTTATAAACATAATCATTAGCTAAAATCTCATTATCGAAAAACTTTAAAGAATTAATAATTGTTTTTTGATATAAAATTTCAAAAAGAATATATCCTAAAAATAAAAACAAAGGAATTAAAAAATTAAAGTTTTTATCAACAAATAACATTGCTAAAACTAAGCACATAAAGCTAAAAATTTGAAATATTAAGGTTGTAATTAATTTGTATTTAGGAATAATTTTAATCTTTTTTGTTTTAAAATTACTAATCCCAATTTTACTTACTTCAAGAATTTCGCCATTCCATATTTTCAAAAATTCTTTTTTACTTAAAAAATAAATTCCAATCGATGGGTCATAAATTAATAATTTTCTTTTAAAAACTTTACGAATTAATACCATATGTAAATTATTTTCTTTATTAATCGGTGCTAAAAATGATTTTTTAGATTTAAATTTTAAAATCTCTTCTTTTTCAACTACTCTTGAAGCGGCTAAAATCATTTCCTCTTTTTTAGCAAAATGCATTAATTCCCTTAAAGAACTTCGTGATTCAATATTTGGAAGCGGATAATATAAATAGTCCTTATTATGGTAATAAATACTTAAAAGCATTTTTACACAAGTAAAACCACAATCTTTATCACCTAGTTGTTTTATAAAATAGCTCATAAAATACCTCCTATATACAAGTCGCGTGCAAATAGGAAGTTTAAGCAAAAAAAATAACGATTTTTCATCGTTATTTAATTTTTTGAATTATCTATATTTTTTTCTAGCGTTTTCTGATTTTAATTTTCTTTTTAAATTTTTCTTTAAATAGAATTCTCTTTTACGACATTCTTGGATAATTCCGGCTTTATTAACTTGACGTTTAAATCTTCTTACGCCTTCATCAAGTGATTCACCTTCTCTAATTACTATTTTTGGCATCTTTTCTCACCTCCAATCGTCGACAACGCTCATATTTTATCAAAATTAATAAATAAAATTCAACTATAAATTTACATTAATTTTGCGCCACTACTAGTACCGATTCTATTAGCACCAGCTTCAACCATTGCAAGCATTTCTTCGTGAGTCCTAACTCCACCGCTAGCTTTAACTCCAAGTTTATCTCCAACAGTTTCACGCATCAATTTAACATCTTCAACTTTAGCACCCCATTTAGAAAATCCAGTGCTAGTTTTAACAAAATTAGCTCCAGCTTTGCTTGCTAATTGACATGCACGTACTTTTTCTTCATCAGTTAATAAACATGTTTCGATAATTACTTTTAAAGTGTGATCTCCACAAGCTTTTTTAATCTCACGAATTTCATTTAAAACATATTCATCGTCATGAGCTTTTAATCTTGAAATATTAATGACCATGTCAACTTCATCTGCGCCTTTATTTAAAGCATCAGTAGCTTCAAAAACTTTTGCTTCAGTTGTCATACTTCCTAAAGGAAAACCAATAACAGTACAAACTAAAACATCACTTCCAGCTAAACATTTTTTAGCAAGTTTAATAAATGCTGGATTAATACAAACAGACATAAAATGATATTTTTTTGATTCTTCACATAAAGCGATAATATCACTATCTAATGCATCTGGTTTTAAATTAGTATTATCAATTAATTTGTTATACTCCATATTTTTCTCCTAAAAAAATAAAAAGGCCAAAATGCCCTTTTATTTAGTTGTCTTATTTGTTCCTTTAACTACTTGTTTTCCATCATAGAAACCACATTTTGGACAAACAGTATGTTGTTTAATTAATGCTCCACAATTAGGGCAAGTAGTAACTCCACTTACTTCTAATTTATAATGTGATCTTCTCATTCTTTTAGTAGTTTTGCTTGTTCTTCTAAAAGGTACTGCCATAACTTATAATCTCCTTAAACATCAATAATTATATAAATATAATTTGAAGTTTCAAGATATTTTTTTTGACAATGTCAAAATATTAAAGAGAATTTTCTTTTGTGTATTCAACAACTCTAATTTGATCTTTTAAATTTTCATCGCTATGATATACGCATTCTAAATAATTCGAAGAATGACCAACATATCCATCTAATTTTGGATTATAAGATTCAAATAAAAATTCTATTTCTTGATTATAAAATTTCTTTTCATAAGCTTTTTTTAATTGATTTGACAAATTAATTAATTTTAAAACACGAATTTTTTTATCGATTATATCGACTTTTCCATCAAGTTTAGATGCAATTGTTCCTATGCGGTCACTATAAGGAAAAACATGTACCTTTGAAAACTTAATCTTTTTAATGAAATTATAAGTTTCTAAAAATTCATCTTCACCTTCTCCAGGAAAGCCAATGATAACATCAGTTGTTAAAGAAATATCAGGTCTAATTTCACGTATTTTTTTAATTTTTGAAACAAAATCATTCAAATTATACTTTCGATTCATCTTTTTTAAAATCGTTGAAGATCCACTTTGTAAAGGAATATGAAGATGATTAGCAATATTTTTATGTTTTTGTAATAATTTTAAAAACAAATCATCAATTTGACTTTCTTCAATGGAAGATATTCTTATACGATATAAATCTGGATTATTTTCAAGAATTTCTTTTAATAAAGTTGAAAATGTATCTCCAGTTTTTAAATCTTTACCATAGCTTCCTAAATCTATTCCAGTAATAACAATTTCTTTATAACCGTTTTTAATTAAAGTTGAAATTTCATTTAAAATATCTTGTTTATTTCTACTTCTAGATCTACCTCTAACATAAGGAATTAAACAATAAGTACAAAAATTATCGCATCCGTCTTGTATTTTTACATAAGCTCTTGTTTTTTCAAAATATTTATTTAAGTTTAAAGGTTCATATTTTCTTATAGCTTTAAAGTCATCATGCAAACAAATACTTTTTTTATTTTTCAAATATTTTTCGATTAATTCATATATTTTATCGCGATTTGATGTTCCAAGTACTATTTCTACCTTTAGTTCTTTAAAAATATAATCATAGTCATATTGGGAATAACACCCCATAACAACTAAAATTGCTTCAGGATAGTTCTTTTTATATCTTTTAATTAATTTTCTAGATTTAGCACTACTAGTTTCAGTTACTGCGCATGTATTAAAAATAATAACATCTGGATTATCATCTAAAGTAACTTCTTGATAGCCATGCGATTTTAAATCAAAAGCAACAGCTTCAATCTCATAACTATTAACCTTGCAACCTAAAAAATCTATAAAAAATTTCATCTTACAAACACTCTTTTTTTAACTTAGTAAATAAAAAATAACTTATGAACCCATTTTCATACAAACTCTCAATAAAGTTGTATTTAGTAGAAAAATAGTAATTATTAAGTACAATTTTTAGTTTATCATTTATTTCTACGCTATCATAAAATTTGATTTTTCGATCATATAAATAAATTAAATTATCAATATATCCATCATTATTAATAATTACAACTAAATGGAGATGTGGATTTAAATAAGCTTTTGAGGTCTCATCTTCCATTACATAAAATAAAGAGGAATAGTTTTCAATTTTAATTCCGAGTTTCTTCTTTTTATAATAATCATCTATTAAATTACTATTTTTATTACGATATTTTCTTAAAACTTCTAACGCTGATTTCATAATTACTCTAATTCATATCCTAAAATACTCAATAAATTAAATACGCTTGTTTCGCTTCTTAATATTCTATTACCTAATGAAATAGAAATAAAATTATTTTTTAAGGCGTATTCGACTTCTTCTTTTGAAAATCCACCTTCTGCTCCGATTAAAATAGTAACTATATTACCTTTAAAATTTCTTAAAATATCTTTTAATTCTTGATTACTCATCTTTGAATTTTCGTAAGCTATTAAATTTAAATCACTTTGATAATTACTTATTTCATTAAATTTAATTACATCTTTTAAAGCCGGTAAATTGTTTCTTTTACATTGTTCAGTTGCTTCTTTAATAATTTTATTAAATCGAGCTAATTTCTTCTCTTTATTTTCATCATTAATTTTTGCAATACATCGTGAAGAATTTACTAAAACAATTTGATTAACACCTAATTCAGTTGCTTTTTGAAGAACTAAGTCAATTTTGTCGCCTTTAGGTAAACAATATAATAGGGTAATTTTCGTTTTTAATTCGTGATTTTCATCTATTTTTTTAAGAATTTTAAAAGAAAATGGAGCTAAAGAATTAATTTGAGCTAAATATATATCTCCATCATTATTAATTTCAAATTGATCATTTATTTTCATGCGCATTACTTTTACTATATGAAAAATATCATCATTTGAAATGGTGATATTTTTTTCATCTTTAAAACTAGTAAAGTATCTTTGCATTATTTTAAAAATACTCCGTTACTATCTTTAATTGGTGTTTTAAAAAAGCTAATAATTCCAAAAATAAAGTAAATAACAAATAAAACACCAAAAGGAATTAAAGCGCTTAATAAAATATTTGCAGTAAACACAAAAAAATATAAAACCACAAATAAAACACCATATAAAACTAAATTTACCACTAATCGAATAATTCCATATTTAAAGAAGCCTAAGTAAAAGGCATCAGCTCCAAACATTCCTAAAAACATTAATAATAAACTATTAGCTTTATGTGAACGTGGTTTATATACATGCTCTTTTTCTTCATCTGTTAAAGTATCTATTACACGAGTAATATCACTTGTTTCTTCAGAATTTTCATCAAGAGGTCGTAATGCTCCACAAAGTGGACATTGTTCTTTATCAAATTTAGTTATATTTCCATGACAATATTTACATTTTGGCATAATAAATCTCTTTTTTAATATTCTATATTTTATAATTTATTTTTTAAATGCTTTTTTAAACTTATCATAAATTGTTTCGTTAGGTTTTTCACAATTACGATATTGCATTAAATATGTTTTTTGTTCTTTTGAAAGTTTAGTTGGAATTTTAATATCAATATGAACAAATTGATCACCAAAACGATCACTTCTAACATCCTTAACACCCTTATTACGCATTTTTAAAATAGCATTTGGTTGAGTTCCACTTGGAATTTCTAAAGTTTCATCACCATAAATTGTTGGCACAACGATTGTTGTTCCAAGACAAGCATCAACAAAATCAATCGGAACAGTTAAATGAATATCATTGTTTTCTCGTTTAAATTGATCATGAGGTGCAACAACTACTTCTATATATAAATCGCCATTTGGTCCACCATTAAGTCCTCTTTGGCCTTTTCCAGGAACACGAATTCTTTGACCATTATTGATGCCTTTTGGAATACTAACTTCGATGTCTTTTTTAACTTTAATATAACCTTTTCCACCACAATTAGGACAAGATTCATGAATAATTTTTCCAGTACCACGACATCTAGGACATGCTGATTCAGATTGCATTACACCAAAAATAGTACGTTGTTGAGTAACAATTCTTCCAGAACCATGACAATCAGGACATGTATCAAAGGCAGTGCCATTTTTAGCTCCAGTTCCTTTACATTCAGGACAAGATTCCTCATAACTTAGAGGAATTGTGATTCGAGTTCCATTAACAGCATCCATAAATTTAATTTTGATACGCATTAAGGAATCATCACCCTCAACTGGACCTGAATAACTTCTTCTTGATGAAGATCTTCCAAAACCAAAACCACCAAATAAGTTAGATAAAATATCGTTTAAATCATCAAAATTTCCACCATTGAAGTTAAATCCTTCAAAACCACTTCCACTAAATGGATTAGCTCCACCAGTAGTTTGATCGAAAGCAGCTTGGCCAAATTGATCATAAGTTTTTCTTTTTGATTCATCACCTAAAACACTAAAGGCTTCAGTTGCTTCTTTAAATTTTTCAGCATCTCCAGTTTCTTTATTATCTGGGTGATATTTTTTTGCTAATTTACGATAAGCACTTTTTATTTCGTCTTGAGTTGCACTTTTGCTAACTCCAAGAACTTCATAGTAATCTCTTTTTGTTGCCATAACTTATCTCCTTAACGATTTTAAGGGAAGCACTTGAGCTTCCCTTATATTTACTTAACTTTATTACTTTTTATCAGTAAAATCGGCATCAATCACATCATCATCTTTTTTCTCAGACTTTGTTGATTGTTCTTGTGAATAATTTTCTTGATTAGCAGTTGATTGTGAATTAAATTGTTGATTTTGCATCATTGCGGCTGCTTGTTCTAATTCATTAATTCTTCTTCTTAAAGTTTCAATATCGTTATTATCAACGGCAGCTTTTAATTCATCTCTTAATTTAGTTGTTTCTTCTTTTTGTTTAGCATCCATTTGATCGCCTTTTTCTCTTAAACCTTGATCAATTGAGCTAATGTAAGATTCGGCTTTATTTTTAAGTTCAACTTCTTCCTTACGTTTGTTATCACTTTCTTTATTAGCTTCAGCTTCACGCATCATACGATCAATTTCTTCTTTAGATAAACCATTTGATCCGCTAATTGTAATTTCTTGTTCTTTTTGAGTATCTAAATCTTTAGCGCTAACTTTAACAATACCATTGACATCGATATTAAAGGTAACTTCAATACGAGGTTCTCCACGTCTAGCAGGTTTAATTCCTGAAAGTTGGAAGTGACCTAATAATTTGTTATCTTTTGCCATTGGTCTTTCACCTTGATAAACCATAATATCGACTGCAGGTTGATTATCAACTGCGGTACTAAAGATTTGTGATTTTGTAGTTGGAATTGTTGTATTACGTGGAATGAGTGGAGTCATTACTTCTCCCATTGTTTCAATACCTAAAGTTAATGGAGTAACATCAAGTAAAACGACATCTTTAACATCACCACTTAAAATTCCACCTTGATAAGCAGCACCAATTGAAACTGCTTCATCTGGATTAATACTTAAGTTTGGTTTTTTACCAGTAATATCACTAACTAATTTTTGAACAGCTGGCATACGGATAGATCCACCAACTAATAAAATTTCATTAATGTCATTATATGTTAACTTAGCATCACTAATAGCTTTTTGTAGAGGTATTTTACATCTATCTAACAAGTGACGAGTCATTTCTTCAAATTGAGCTCTTGATAATTTCTTTTCGAAAGAAATAGGTCCGTTGCTTCCCATACCAATAAATGGAAGTGAAATTGTTGTTTCAAAGCTACTACTTAATTCAATTTTAGCTTTTTCTGCAGCATCTTTATATCTTTGAAGAGCCATTTTATCGCAAATATCTTGATTAAATTCAATCTTAATTTGTGCTCTAATCCATTGAGCTAATACTTCATCCCAGTCATCGCCACCAAGTTTGTTATCACCACTAGTAGAAACAACTTCGAAAGTACCATCACCAATATCAAGAATAGAAACATCAAGTGTACCTCCACCTAAGTCGAAGACACAAATTTTTTCGCTCTTATCTTTTCCAAGACCATAAGCTAAACTTGCAGCGGTTGGTTCGTTAATAATACGAACAACTTCAAGTCCAGCAATAGTTCCTGCATCTTTAGTAGCTTGTCTTTGAGCATCATTGAAGTAAGCTGGGACAGTAATAACTGCTTTCTCTACTGGATGACCAATGTTTGCTTCAGCATAACTTTTCATATAAGATAGGATTTTTGCACTAATTTCTTGAGGAGTAAAATCCTTATTAATACAATTAATGTGAACTTTTTCATTAGTACCCATCTTACGTTTAATACTGCTAACTGTATCAGGGTTAGTTAATGCTTGACGTTTTGCAGCATTACCAACAATAATTTCACCATTTGCTTTAAATCCGACAACTGATGGAGTAGTCATTGTTCCTTCTGGATTTGGAATAACTTTTACATTTCCATCACTTTGTAAATAACTAACAACACTGTTTGTTGTACCTAAATCAATACCTAAAATAACTTCTTTTGCCATAAATTTATTTCCTCCTTAAATTAAGCAATGTTTTTTTCTTCTTGATCATTTGTTTCGACTGGTTCTTCTTTCTTTTTAGAAACAATAACCATTGCTGGTCTAACTAAGTGATCATGAAGTTTATATCCTTTTAAAGTAACTTCCTTTACTTTGTTAGGTTCACAATCGCATTCAATTGTTTCAACTGCATGCATTGTATTTTCATCAAAATCAGCATCTAATTGAGGATTGATGACTTGAATTCCTTCCTCTTCTAATACATTAATTAATGATGAATAGACATATTTGAAACCTTGCAAATAATTTTTCATTTCGTCAGTTTTTGGCTCAATCTTGAATGCCATGTCGAATGCATCAAGTATACCAATTAATTTATCAACGAATCCTTCAATTCGATATTTAACTACTTCACGATGATCTTTTTCGATATCTTTTCTTAAGTTAGCCATATCTGCATAAACACGGTAATATTCATTTTTCCAATGTTCCATGTCAGCGTGGGCTTTTTCGATTTCTTCATCCTTTTTCGCTAACTTCTTTTTAACTGACACTTTGATTTCTTCTTTTTCTTCAGCCATTTTCCTCTCCTATTTATTCATATGTTTAATAATTTCGTTAACTATATAATCTAGATAACTAATTACTTTATTGTAATCCATTCTTTTTGGACCAATAACAGCGATTTTACGTGAATTTTCTTCATCTCCTGGGAAAACTATTTCTTTAGATACGATTGATACTTTTCCAGATAAGCTATCTTGATCTTCGTTAATTAATAATTCCTCATCGTTATCTTTAATAACTTCTTCAAGACGAACTGGATCATCGAATAAACCAAATAATTTTCTTAATTCATAAGCATCACCCATAAATTCAGGTTGTACTAATAAATTTTCTTTTCCAATAATTTCACTTCGATCGACACGATTATTTGCCATTTCGGTAAATACTTTCAATAAAGCGTTATAAATATTACTATAATCAATTAAATATTGTTCCAAAATTGGTTTAAGTGACTCTAATTTTTTTAATAAGTCTTTTATTTTAGTACCTTTTAAGCGATCATCTAATAGTTTTAAACACTTATTGACTTCGCTCATCTTATTTTTCTTACTTATAATAAAGGTTTTATTTTCTACATATCCTCTATCAGTAACAAAAATAACTGTACATGTTGTTTCATTTAAAGGAACTAATTGAATATTTATTAATCTTTCATTGTCACCTTCAGGTCCTAAAACCATGCTAGTTAAATTAGTCATATGACATAAAATAGCACATGATTCTCTTAGAACTTCTTCAATTGATTTTGAAGATTCAAATATTTTACTCAAAGAATTTTTAAAAGTATTGTCTACTTTTGTAACACGTAAGTTCTTTATATAGTATTTATACCCTTTAGCACTTGGTACTCTACCGCTACTAATATGAGGTTTTTCAATATAACCTTCAGCTTCAAGAATTCCCATCTCGTTTCTAACGGTTGCACTACTATATGGCAAGCTATATTTTTCAATCAAATATTTACTTGCGACTGGGGTTGCAGTTTGGACAAAATCTTCAACAATAAGTTTTAATATTTCTTGTTTTCTTGTAAGTTTCATATTTGTTCTCTTTAGCACTCATTTTTTCTAAGTGCTAACAATAATATAAACTAACAAATTAGCACTGTCAATAAAAAAGTGCTAAATTTTTATTAAATATTTTTACCCATTTTTGTACAAACTTGAAAAAAACAGATAAAATATAATTTAGTAGTTTTCTAGTATACTTTAAGTATATTTTTATATATACTCAAAAAATTTAACTATTATTTGATCCTGAATAATAAAGCCCTTTTTTGTACATTTTAAATAATTTTTATCAATTTTTATAAGTCTTTCTTTAACTAATATATCTATTATTTTAGAAAATTCTTCTAAAAAATTAACTTTAAAAATACTTTCATATTTAATTAGACTTAGTCCCTTTTTAAGTCTTAACCCAACCATAATAAACTCTTCTTTATGTAGTTTTTCATCTATTACTTCTTCTTCAATTTTTCTTTCGCCATTTAAATATAATAAAAGATTAGAAGAGACTTTATAACGCACATTGTTAATATATCCGTGTGCTCCTGCTCCTATTCCAAGATAAAAATTATCAAGCCAATAATTTAAATTATGTTTTGATTCAAAACCTTTTTTAGCAAAATTACTTACTTCATAACATTTAAATCCATTTTTATTTAATCTACTACTTATATAGTCATAATATATACGTGAATCATCCTCGCTTATTTCTTTTATTTTTTGATTATAAAATAAAGTATTTTTACTTATTGTTAAACTATATAAAGAAACATGGTTAACATCTAGTTCAAGGAAAGTATCTAAATTATTTTTAATATCATTTAAATTTTCATTAGGTAAACCATATATAAAATCAACATTAATATTTGAAATATATTTTTTTGTTCTATTTATTGCTTCTTTAAAGTCAATATTACTTTGACGATTAAGTCTAGCTAATGAACTTTGATTAAATGTTTGAATTCCGATAGATACTCGATTAACTCCATATTTAGTAATTAATTTTATAAATTCATCATTAATATCTTCTGGATTACATTCAATAGTAAATTCATATTTATTTAGATGCATTTTAGATAATACTTTTAGTATTTTCTCTAAATTATTAAATTCTAAACAAGATGGTGTTCCTCCACCAATATAAATTGTTTTAAATAATAAAAACTTGTTTTGGACTTCTTTTAAATCCTTAACAAGTTCATTTATATATTTGTCTTCAAAAGTTTTGTTTTTTAATATTTTAAAAAAATCACAATAGGAGCAAATATTTCTACAAAATGGAATATGAACATAAAGACTATTTATCTTTTGTTTCATTTTCGTTTTCTTTTTCAAATTTTTCGAATTCTTTTTTAGTTTCTTCGTCATCTACATCAACTAAATAACGATTCAAATCTTCTTTTACAATTGTATCTTCATCTGGTTTATCTTCTTTTTTATTTTTGAATATTAATTTTCTAATAAAGAAAACCAATAAAGCAATTATGGCAAAGACTACTATAATTAGTATTAAAATAATTCCAGGATTATTCCATAAATTGTTATCTAATAAATTCATAATTTCTCCTATCTTTAATTTTTCTTAACTGGTATATAAACAAATTTATTTTTTAATGGTTCTTTTCGATAAAATCCAAGGTAAACAAGGAAATCCATGCTTGTTCTAGCTGTTTCATAAGCACAACCAACTTCCTTTTTAAATTGGGCAATAGTATATTTTGATCCAAGAGTACAATGTCTTGCATAAAAATAAGCTTGCGAACGCGATAAATCAGGATAAATTTCAAGAAGACGTGTCTCCAGTTTAGATGCTTCTTCTTCACTTAATCCTTCTGGAATATTTGAAAAGGCAATAGTTTTATTGTAATTTAGAACGCTAGTTGTTTGCTTTGGTTCTTCAACAGCTTGTTTACTAATTTCTTCAACTACAGGCTTTTCAATCGTTTCATTTTCTATTTTATTTTCTTTATTGTCAACACTATATGTTTCTTCTTTTATCTCATCACGCATTGATTTTACAATTCGATCTAAATATTCATCCATACCAGATTCAAATTTTCTTAAAACATAATCAATGACATAAGTTAAATCTAAAGTTCTTTGACTTTCTAAGATAATTGCTTCAAGTTCTTCTTTATTAAGTAATAACTCTTCAACATTTAAAAAGACACTAACTTCTTCTAAATCATTATGAGCTAAGATATTTTTAAATAATAAAACACTTATTTCTTCGCTAAAAGTCTCAAATGGTTTTATATAGTATACATAATAAAGAGCGCTAACAGCTTTAACAAATAAAGAAGCATTGCTAGTTTTTAAGAAAGTAATCAAAGAATTCATTGATGTTTCAATATTGTCAACAGGAACTCCTAAATATAAACGATTGATAACTACTTTACTTAATCCAGAATTAACTTCTGTTGTTCGATAAAATTCGGTTAAATCATTAGTTCCAAGTAATGCGCTATAAATTAATCCTAAAAAGTCATCATTAATATCGTATTGATAATTATCAACGACTTTCATTAAAGCATCATAGTATCTACTTAAAATATATAAATCAGGTGAAAGTAAATTTTCATTGCCATTAATAATATTTGATAAATCAGATTCATTGATTTCTAATTTATATTTTCTTGCAATAGACTTTAATATAATGTGTAAAGAGTTTTCTTTAAAAGCTCTTTTTCCATTTTTCCCTAATTTTGAATAATTAAGCATTGCACGAACTAATTTGCGTTCAACTTTATTTATACGTTCACTGATAGTAGGCGTTAAACAAATACTATAATTAACCCCTGTAATGTGTTTTAAGCTTAAAATAATTTGGAAATTACTTCTATATTCAAGAATTTGATTCCAAATATTATCTATTAATTGTATTTTCATCGCTTTTTTTACATCTTGCTGAGTTGCATAGATGTTATTACTAAAGCGAACTCCTAAATCATTAGCACCCATATATAACCTCTCTTATTAATTATATTAATAAAATGATTTTGTGACAACATCAATCTACTAAAAAATTACTAAAAAATTACTACTTAATTTTCCTCATCATCTAAAGATAAAATACTCATAAAAGCTTCTTGCGGAACATCAACACTTCCGATTGATTTCATACGTTTCTTTCCCTCTTTTTGCTTCTCGAGTAATTTACGTTTTCTTGTAATATCTCCACCATAGCATTTAGCTAAAACATCTTTTCTAACTGCTTTAACATCTGCTCTAGCAATTATTTTTCCATTAATTGCTGCTTGAATTGGAACCTCAAATTGTTGGCGAGGAATGACTTCTTTTAACTTACTAACAAGCCTAATTCCGCGATGATAAGCAAATGGTTTATAAACAATTGAGCTTAATGCATCAACTACTTCCCCATTTAATAAAACATCCATTTTTGCTAGATTGCTCGCTTTATAATCACTTAATTCATAATCAAGTGAAGCATATCCTTTGCTATAGCTTTTTAATTTATCAAAGAAGTTATAAATAATTTCGCTTAATGGTATTTCATAATGCAAAATCATTCTTGTATCATCAAAATATTCTAAATCAATATAAATACCACGTTTATCTTGGCAAAGTTGCATAATTGGACCGACATAATCTTTTGGCGTCATAATACTTGCTTTTACATAAGGTTCTTCAATTGATTTAATTAAAGTTAAATCAGGCATTTTGCTAGGATTATCTAAATTAATTACTTCTCCATTTGTCATTACAATTTTATATATAACGCTTGGTGCAGTTAAAATGAGATCTAAATTATATTCTCTTTCTAATCGTTCTTGAATAACATCCATATGTAAAAGACCTAAAAATCCGCATCTAAAGCCAAATCCTAATGCTTGAGAGGTTTCAGGTTCAAATTTTAAACTACTATCATTAAGACTTAATTTTTCTAAAGCATCTTTTAAATCTTGATATTTACGGCTATCAGTTGGATATATTCCACAAAATACCATTGGATTAATATTGCGATATCCTGGTAAAGCTTCACTAGCTTCATTATTAACTAAAGTTATAGTTTCACCAACACGGACATCTTTAATATCCTTAATTTGTGCACATAAGTAACCAACTTCTCCACAATATAAAGCATCACTTTTTATTTCGCTTGGAGTACGAATTCCTAATTCAGTAACTGTATAAATTTTATTTGAACGCATTAGTTTAATTTGGTCTCCAACTTTTACAGAACCATCTTTAATTCGAATTAAAACAACTACTCCACGATACGAATCATAATAGCTATCAAAAATAAGAGCTTTTAAAGGATTTTCATTGTTTCCTGATGGGGCAGGGATATCTTTTACAATTCTTTCCAAAATTTCTTTAACATTTTCTCCGGTTTTAGCACTAGCTAATATAGCATTATCACCATCAAGACCTAATCGATCCTTAATTTCTTTTTTGCAAACATCAATCATTGCACTTTGCAAATCAATTTTATTAATAACAGGGATAATTTCTAAATCATTATCTATTGCTAAATACATATTAGCCAAGGTTTGTGCCTCAACTCCTTGAGTAGCATCGACAATAAGTAAAGCTCCTTCACATGCAGCTAAAGAACGCGAAACTTCATAAGTAAAATCTACATGCCCTGGAGTATCAATTAGATTAAAAATATATTCTTGTCCATCATCAGCCAAATATTCGATAGTTACTGCGTTTAATTTAATTGTAATACCTCTTTCTCTTTCTAAGTCCATCGAATCAAGAATTTGGTCTTTCATCTCACGTTTAGTAATAGTATTGGTAAGTTCTAAAATACGATCAGCCAAAGTAGATTTACCATGATCGATATGAGCAATAATACTAAAATTCCTAATACGTGATTTATTGTATTTCATAGTTATTGATTATATCAATTTTTGTAAAAATTGTTCAAAATATTTCGCAATTCTTCAAAAGAATAAATTCTTTTGTAATTATTCCGTTCATCCTTAAATAGATTTCGATAATTAGCGTTTAAATATCTAGTATCAATTAATAAAGCACTTCCTTTATCACTTTCACTTCTAATTAGTCTTCCTACTGCTTGCATTACATGATTCATTCCAGGATTAATGTAAGCAAATTCATTACCATTTTGAGAAAGATTGTCGTAATATTCTTTCATTAAATTATTTTCAAAATTAAAACTAGGTAAGCCTATTCCAATAATAATTACACCAATTAATTTATCATTTGCTAAATCTATACCTTCACTAAAGCTACCACCCATTACAGCAAATCCAACAGCAGTTTTCTTAGGATTATTTTTAAAATTTTTAATAAAACTATCTTTTTCTTTTTGACTCATTAAGCGATTTTGAAAAATTAGCTTTTTATCTTTATTTTTTGGCATAGATTCTTTTAACATCCTTAAATATTCAAATGAAGGCGCAAATACTAGATAATTACCAATTTTTGCATCTATAAAATTATTAATGTAATCAATTACTACGTTAATAGTTTCTTTTCTTTTTGAATACAAAATGGATGTATTTGTATTAATTAATAAATTAAAATTATTCGGATCAAAGGGACTTCTTAATAATATTTTTTTAGATTCATTAGAACCAATAATAACTTTTTCATAATATTCTAATGGAGTTAAAGTACCACTAAAAAAGATTGCTCCATTTGTTCTATTTAAAATATTTTTTATAAAAAATGAAGCATCAATACATAATAATTTGATGTACAAGTCTGTTTCAGTTGATTTATGTACATATATATAGAAACTCTTATTTCTTAAATCATTAATTTTTAAAAATTTAAATACTTCACGTGAAAATTCTTCGCAATCTTCACTATAAAAGTTAGTGTTATCATTAGAAAATTTTTTAAATTTCTCATCAAAATTTTTTAAGGCATTAACAAATCCTTCATCAAGATTATTAACTAAAATATCCTGAGCTAAACTTCCATCTTCTTGTGTAAAATCAAAATTTATAAACTCCTCAAAATATTCTTCAATTACTTTGATTGCTTTTTTTACTGATACTGACTTTTCCTTTTTGAATCCTTTTTTAAATGATAAAAGACTTGATAAGGTTAATGTTGAACTATACATATCTTTGCTTCGACTAACTAAGTTATGAGCTTCATCAACTAAAAAGAACATATTATATTGCTTATCAGGAGCTTCAAAAAATCTTTTTAAATACGAAATCGGATGAAAACAATAATTATAATCACAAACAATAAAGTCTGAGAATAAGCTTAAATCTAGTGATAACTCAAATGGACAAATTGTATTTTCCCAAGCAACTTTTTTTAAATATTCTTCATCAAAAACATTTTCTTCATGCAAACATTTTTTTAAAACATTAAGTAATTTATCATAATAATCTTTTGCAAAAATACAGTTATCGGGATTACATTTTCTTTTTTCACATAAACACATTTTTTCTTTGCCTAAAATGTTAACTACTTTAATTTTTGCTCCCTTATTTACAAAGAGTCTAAAAGTCTCATTAGCTTGAAAAAATCCACTATTTTTGGCAGTTAAATAAAAAATTTTATCGTTTTGTTTATTTATTAAAGAATCAAAAGTTGAAAATATTGTTGATACTGTTTTCCCAAGACCTGTAGCTGCTTCAACAAAACCTATTTGACGATTAGTGATTATATCTTTACAAAAACTAATTAATTCGAATTGTCCTTTATGCATCAAGCTATATGGAAATTCAAAATTGCGTAAAGAAATAATTTTTTCTTTGTTTAGATTTTCAATAATTGATAAAAAATCAATGTAAATATCAAGGTAATGTTCAACTTCTTGTTGTAATTCACTTATTGTAAACGAGAATTTCTTAACACTTGTTTTTTTATTTTTTTGTGAAATATAAGTTAAAAAGATGCTGATATTATTAAGGTTATTATTTAAGCAATAAATATATGCATAACAAATTGCTTGTCCTAAATGCCAATTTTTATTTTGCTCATAAAATAATTCTAAATCAGCATTAGTTGTTTTAATTTCATCGATAGAAAAACTTCCATCTGCGTTTTTAATTAAGCCATCACATCTTCCATGTAAATTAATAGTTAAATTTCTATATTCAAAAATTCTAGATAAACTAACTTCTGGATAATAATTTGATTTTTGTTGTTTTTGATAATACTGATGAATTAAAGTTCCTTCAGATAAAGTTCCTTGATTAAATACTCTTTCATCAATACTTCCGCTTCTTAAAGATAAGTCAACTAATTGATGTACACTTAAATCTATTATTTTTTTCATTTAATAATTTGTCCAACTGTGAACAATTTTTGATTACCATTGTAAAAATCTTTAAAATTAGAAATTTTCTTTCCGGGTTTTTGCAAAATTTTTATATCAATATAACCATTTTTTGTTTCAACAAAAAATCCATTTTTATCATATTTAGAAATCTTTCCAGGTGTTGTTTTACCATCCAAAATAACAGGCAATGCCGAGAAAACTTTAAATTTTTCATCATTATAAATAAAATAACCACCGATATTCATCGAAATCGCACGAATTATATTACAAATTTTCTCTGAAGATTGATTAAAATCTATCATTTCAACATCATTTGAAATTTTAGCTGTAAAGGAAACTTCTTCAATATTTTGCTCAATACCCTTATTAAGGCCGTTAATGACATCTTCAATTCCTTGATCAAAAGCTTCAAAACAGGCATATGCAATTTTTTTAGAAAGAGTTGTGAAGTTATCTTCATCTAAAATAGGAACTTTTACCTTGTAAAACATTTTACCAGCATCCATTTCTTTAACCATTTCCATTAAAGTTACACCTGTTTCTTTATCACCATTAAGTAAAGCAAATTGAATTGGAGCCGCTCCACGATATTTAGGTAATAATGATCCATGTAAATTATATGCACCTAATCGAGGTAATCTTAAAATGTCTTCAGAAATAATTTGCCCATAAGCCATCGTTAAAATAATATCAAACTTAAGTTGTTTGACTTCTTCATAATGATTTCTAATTTTATCAAATTGATATACGGGTATATTATGGACCAAAGCAATTTGTTTAGTTGCAACTGGAATAATATTACCTTTACGATCCTTTTCTTTATCAGGTTGGGCAATAACTCCTACAATATTAAAATTGTTTTCAATAAGTTTACTTAAGACAATACTACTTATTTCCGGAGTTCCTAAATATAAAATTTTCAAATTGTGTTTTTCTATTTTTTTCATCCTAAATATTATATTATTTATTAGGAAATTATTCGACTTTTTTGTGTTTTATTACAAATAAATTAATTTATTTAAATAAAAATGATATTTTTTTCTAATTTATTTGCAATGAAAGAACTTTTTATATATAATCAATGAGTATCGAAAGAGGTGTAGACTATGGCAAATATTAAATCACAAATTAAGAGAAACAAAACAAACGAAAAAGCTAGAATTAGAAATGTCTCATACAAATCAAAATTAAGAACAGCTATTAAACAAGTTAGATTAGCTTGCGAAGCAAATGATAAAGAAAAAGCACTTAAACTTTTAAGAGTTGCTAATAGTATTATCGATAGAGCTGTCGTAAAAGGTATTGAACATAAATCCACTGCTGCTCGTCAAAAATCTAATTTACAAAATTTAGTCAATAAATTAGCTTAATAAGTTAAAAAATAATGAAAAATAAAACTGCTTTTGAAGCAGTTTTTTTATGCATTGAAATTAAGTAAAAATATTTCAAAAGCATAAAATCTATCTACTTCATTATGCTTAATCTTCTTATCAAGTAATGCTAAATCATTTAAAGCTTTTTTTATACTATCTTCATTTATTTTTTTACTATCTTGTAAGGTATAATAAATTTTTCCTTTTTTAACTTTAAGTAAATTTGCAATTTCATCAACATTATTCCCTTGTTTCATTAGAAATTTAATTTGATTAATTAATATTAAAGAATTGCTCATAATACTAATAAGAGTAATTGGTTCAATATTTTGTGTAGTCCTTAAATCTCGATAAATTTGCAAAGCTTTATCTTTATCATTTTTTAATAACGCTTTAGTTAAGGCAAAAATGTCATCTTCATTAGGCTTGATAAAAATTTCTTTTACATCACATAATGTGATTTTTTTATTACAATAAAGTTCTAATTTTTCAGCTTCATTTATAAAATGTCTTAAACTTCCGTTTGATCTTAAAACAATTTCATTTATTGCTTCTTCATCAATGCTAAATTCTCTTTTCTCAAAATATTTTTTAACATAAAGTGGCCAATCTGCTTCAGTTAAATTAGTCAAAAATTTCTTATTTTTAGAATCAATAGCTTGATAGATGATATTTTCTTTATCAATATCATCGCCATCATAAGTTAAAATTAAAATTACATCTTCTGAATTATCTTGAATAATATATTTTTTTAAAAGTTCATAATTATTATTTTTTAATATTTTATTTTTCTTAATTTTTGCATATTTAGTTTCTTTTTTTAAAAAAATTGTATCTTTTAAAACAACTATTTTTTTGTTATAAGCTAAAGATAATTGATAACATTCGTTAATTATTTCATTAACACTTGTTTCATTAGCGTTAAATGAGACAACATTTTTCTCTTCATCTTTAAAAAATTTATTAATAAAAGAATCTAAATAAATATTTAATCTTTCAGAATCATTACTAAAAAATAAATAAGTCATGCAATTATTATATACTAAAATGCTCTAAATTTATAAGTAATTGTCCCTTCAAGATCTGTACGACGACATTTAATATTTAATTTCGTTAAATTTTGCAATGTTTTTTTGCTAGGATGATTAAATTTATTATTTATTCCACATGATACAATAGCTTCTTTTGGAGAAACTTCTTTTAAAAATTCATATGATGAGGAAGTGTCACTACCATGATGACCAAGTTTTATATAATCACATTTAAGATTTTGATAGTTATTTAAAATATTTCTTTCAACCTTAGTAGTTGCATCTCCCATAAACAAAAAAGAGATATTATTAACATCTAGATAAATTACTAAACTTTTGTCATTCTCATCAGTTGCATTTTTTAAAGTATTCAAATTTATAAATTTTAAATTACTACTATAAACTGGAAACGAACTGTTGTAATCATATATAGTTAGAATGTTAAACTTTTTATTTAAGCTTTCTAAACTTCCATAATGATCATAATCATAATGAGTTATAAATACAGCGTCCAATTTGTATACACGTTTTCTTCTTAAAAATGGTATTAGGGAATTCTCAGCTAAATCATAATTTAATAAACCTCCAGTATCTATTAAAAAGTTTTTATCTTTATAATGAATATAGGTTGAGTCACCTTGACCAACATTTAAAAACGATACTTCAAAAGTAAAATATTCTTTAATTGGAATTATATAAAATAAAGAAAATACAGTTGTCAATATCAAGATTATTTTGGTATTCCTTTTATAGTTTATTTCTAAAAAATACATTAATAAAATCATCAACAAAAAATAAATAATATATATGTTAATATCAAATTTAGGAATATTTATATTTAATTCTTTTATTTCAATTAAATTAAAAAAATTTAAAATATCTACCATTGGTTTTTCTAAAAATTTTAGATGAATTCCATAAAAACTTAATAATGAAAAAGTAAAGAAAATTTTAAAAAAACCTGCAAAACTCAAGTTAAATATTAAATTTATAAAATTAATATATCCATTAAATTCTAGATAAAATGGTATAAAAAAGATAAAGAAAATAATTTTTGTTTTTAATAGTTTAACAAATTTATGTGCACTAGAAATATATAATTTTGAAAACATAAAAATAAAAGAAAATATTAAAGAAATATAAAAGGATGCAGAATAAATTAGTCTTATATCAAGAAGCAAAAAGCACAAATATAAAAGTGAAATCTTCTTTAAATTATCGTAATGCTTATTTAAAAAGATTAAATTAAAAATAAACAAAACTGCTGTTTTAAACACACTAAATCTATAAATATTAAATAATATATAAGGTGATAATAAAATCAAAGATAAGAGCCTACTTTCTTTTTTATTACATATATAAGCAAATGACTTACTTAGGCCATATAATGCAAAATTCAAGTAAACTCCACTTATTGATAATATATTTATTAATAAATTCGTAGCTTTATCATCTATTTCTTCATTAAATAATATTAAATTCACATAATTTTTTAGTTGAACATCATTTATTCTTACTAATATATCTTCTTTATAGCCTTCAAAATCTAATGGAAATTTCAATAAGGTATTAATTTTGTTAATCTTTAAATAATAAGAGGTTCCACTTAGCTTTAGAAATTTATTAAAATCAAAAGATGATTCATAATGAATAAAATTTAATTCACTTCTACTGCCAGAAACATTAACAATATCAAATAAATTTAATTCTTCATTATTTGTAACATAATATTTAGTAAAAAATGTTCTTATAATTAAGTAATTGTCACTTTTTTTAACAACAATACCCCATATGTTACTTGTATTTATATCAACAATGTTAATATTTATAAATACTAAACCTATTATTAAAAAGAAGATTTGAAATAATATAATTTTTAGGTTTTTCTTAAAATACTTTAAATTAATATAAACAATTAAAGAAAAGATAATTATATTAAGAAAAATAAATTCTACATTTAAAAGTAAAATTCCAAGAATTAGTGATAATAAGCAAAGAAATATTGCCATATTAATCAACTAAAATAATATAATTTCTTAATTTTGTATAAGTTGCATTGCCAATTCCATTAACTTTCATGATATCTTCTAATGTTTGATATAATCCATTTTCATTACGATAATCAATTATTGATTGTGAAATTGTGTTGCCAATTCCTTCAATAAAACTTAATTCTTCAGGATCAATGTAGGAATTAATGTTTACTTTTTGAAGTTCTTCCGTTGCACAAATATCAGTTGGATTATATCTTGGTGGAATATAATATTGAACACTTTTTTCTACAATTGCTCCAGGCAAAAAAGCTCTTGTATCTGCTTTATCAGTTACTCCTCCTGCTTTATCAATTAAATCTTGCATGGTCGAGTTTTCATCTAATAAGTAATTACCAGGACTAACGACATAACCACTAATTCCAATTGAATTTCTAACAACATCAGCTGGATTAGTGACATCATTTGCTTGTAAACTACTCCCATCAATAAGTTTAAATGCCAGCAAGCCGATTATTGTTACAATAACGACACCTAAAATAATTTTTAATGTTAAAGACATATAATACCTCCTCATATACAAGACGCTTTAAAAAACTTTTTATGGGGGGTATTTTTTTCTTTAGTCTAGACTTTTTAAAAAACTGATATACAATTAATGTATGAATTACGGAAAAAACATGAAATATTTTAGAGTCAAAGCTGGTCTTTCTCAAAAAGAAGCTGCTAGTAGACTCGGCATTAATTATTATCAATTATGTAATTATGAGATAAATCGTTCAGAACCAAATCTAGATACTTTAGTTAATATGTCATATTTATATAATGTTTCAGTTGATACATTAATAAAAGGCGAAATTGATTCCCAACAAGCCAAAAATAATTTGCTTGAACAAATAGAAAATAACGAAAATCTAGTTAATGGACTTTTAGATTTAGTAGAGCATTTTAAAGTAAAATCTTAAAAAATAACTAAGATTTGCAAGGTTTTTTACAAAAATTGCATAAAAAAAGATGGAATTGAATTCCATCTTTTTAATATTAAGTTAAGCAGTATATAATGACCATTCAACCGTGCAATTCTTGCTTCCTGGATCTGTAGCAGGAAGTTTTGCAATAATTGAAGCATCTTTTCCAAAGGTTAGTGGTACTCTTAAGTCAGCAGTTTGATAAGCTCCAGCATTTGTATTGAAAATACATTGAGTATAAACTGCAGTATCAAAATCTATTGAATATAAATTATCGCTAACTTTAGTCATGGCTGAACCTGGCCAAGCAGATTTATCACCATTTGCTCCCCACATATAACAATTTGGAGCATCAGTTGAAAGTGCGTTCCACCAACTATTTGTTTCGAAATAAATTGTATAAATGCCTAAATCAACTGGTTCAGGATCATTATCAGGATCATATATTCCTTCAGTGACACTAGCATAATTTCCATCACCATACCAAGCAGGTGTTGAATCAAGAATATACATATCATTTGGTGCAGTTGGTAAAGGTAATACTTCGGTTCTTGCTCCCCAATCAGTAAAGCCATTATCTCCAGTTCTTATAAATTGAATCTTACTAGCTTTATCACCATCTAAAATTGCTTGCCAATAGTTAAATCCACTTTGAGCATTATAAGTAATATGAGTCATCATTTCTCCAAGAGTTGGATTATAACTAATTACTTTGTCATTTTCATCATATACTAAGATATTTGTTGAAGCTGCTGATGTATTCCACCAATCACTGTCTTTAAAGTAGACCGTAATTGGATTATCATAATCAGGAAGTAAAGTTGTTCCACTTCCTAAAGATGGAATTGGATCAACTTCATCAGTTAA
The DNA here is from genome assembly GCA_900540365.1 of uncultured Mollicutes bacterium. Lineage (GTDB taxonomy): Bacteria > Bacillota_I > Bacilli_A > RFN20 > CAG-826 > Onthovivens. Next base: position 33,685 of record UQFN01000003.1, on the reverse strand, counting down.
TTCACCATCAGTAATAACAACTTCATTACCTTGGCCAATTAATTCACTATTAGATTCCTCTGTTTCAACATAGTCTAATTTTACCGTAAAAACATTTTCCCCTGAAAGTAAAGTAAACGAATAGACATTGTCTTCTACTTTTAATAATGGGAACATATCATTTTGAGTAACAGAATTAACATAATAATCTTTATCTGGAGTAATTGTTAAACTACCACGATCACCAGAATTACCACTTAGGGAGGAGATTGAACATTCAATTTTGGCATGTTCATTTGGAGTAATTACAATTGTGGCGCTTTGCGATGTAGTTTGAGTACCATTTTGATTACATCCAGTTAAGCTAAACAAAGGAGCAAATAACAATAAACTAAAAAGTAAAATATTCTTCTTCATATTATTTCCTCCTATTCCTTAACAATAACAATTCCATAACTTGTTGGTAAACTAATATTACCGTTTTCAACAGTTAATGTACCAATGTTAGAAAATACTACTGTTCCAACAGTTGTATAATCTTGAGAAGTTAGTGGTCCATTAAAGTAAATATGATAATTTCCACTAATACCTTCACGGTATAATCCAAGTTTATTGCCGCTTGAATTTAAGCTTTCAATATTAGCGACGGTTCCAGATGAATATGTAGTTTCATCAACGATTTCACTGCTAAATTTTAAATCTTTCTTAAGTTGAACTAATTGGCAATACATATCGAAGTATTCTTTTAATTCAGCTTTACGACCATAATCGTATGCGTTAGTAGCATCTGGAGATTTATATGAATTGTGAGTAATACGTTTCCCATACATATTAACTTCATCTTTTTGAATTTCTTCACTAGTTTCAATCTTTGTTCTAAAGATTTCTTCACCACCATTAATAAAGGAAATACCATTTGACATTAAAACCATACCGTTAACAGCTACGCTAGCTCTAGCTACGGTTTCAATATCAGGTTCGATTGTATGAGTTGAATTACCTAAATTCCAGTTTAATTGATCGAATAAAGTATAGTTATCATGGCAAGATACATAGTTAACATTTTGTAATGGATTAAATCCACAACCGCCATAACCATTTGCTCCAAGAAGCATTAATTTACTTCTTCTAATAACATCTTCACTTGGATTAGTATTTGAAATTAAGCCACTATAAGCAACAGTATTATTAATATCATTATCGCCTTTTAAAGCGTCACGTCCACCATTATTGAAACCACCTACATACCCATCACCAACATATGGGGTATTACTTTCTTCGGTTCTATTTGGATATAAATATTGAGCTAAGTTTTGATTAACCGCTAAATAATTACTATTTAATCTAGGAGCAGTTGCATACCATCCTTCACCATAAACAACAATATCAGGATCAATATCATATAAAGCATCAGTTAAATCGCTCATTGTCTTTAAGTCAATAGCACCCATTAAATCAAATCTAAATCCTTTAATTTTATAATTTGTTGCCCATTGACAAACACTATCAATAATGAATTTTCTCATCATTGGAGCTTCAGTTTTAACTTCGTTTCCGCATCCACTAGCATCACTATAGCCACCTAAATCATCTAAACGATAATAATATTTTGGCATCAAACGTTCAAAATTAGAGGTTGGAGCACTGCTAACGTGATTATAGACGACGTCCATAATAATACGAGTATGATTTTCATTAGTTGCAAATTTTTGAACTAACTCTCTAAATTCTTTTATGCGAGTATATCCATTGCGTGGATCACTACTATAAGCACCTTCAAGAGCATTATAGTTTAAAGGATTATAACCCCAGTTAAAATCACCAAGAGTGTCATAATCAACTACTTGAGCAACTTTTTCGTTTTCACTACCTTCGTTATAAACTACTTCTTTACGTGCTCTTTCAGCGTTATCTTGATCGAAAATAGGTAATAGTTGAAGCGCATTAACACCATATTCAACTAAATGGTCATAACCAGTTTTTACACCATTATAAGTTATACCTTCTTCAATAAAACCTGTAAATAAACCTTGTTTTTCTTTAGGACCATTCCAAGTATCGCTCATTGTTAAATCACGAATATGAACTTCACTAACAACAAGTTCTTGTGGAGTTGTAATATCAAGTTCTTCAATACCATCCCATTTAAGAGGTAAATCATCCCAATTAGAAGGTTTTGCTTCTTCGCCATCAAAATCAACAATCATTCCACGACTGCCGTCAATACCAGTACTTTGAGCATATGGATCAACTACATCATTAGTTCCAGCAGTATTAATAACACGATATGTATAATATTTGCCACTTAAATCTCCTGGAATTTCGACTTCCCAAACAAATGTTTGTAAGTTTAACTCCATATCGTAAAGTTCATAAGCATCGACAATACCTTGTTCAACTATATTATTATATTTAGTTTCATCAAGATAAGATTTATCATAGCCATAATCATAAAGTTTCAATTGCATCAACGAAGCAGTTGGTGCCCAAACTTTAAAGACTGTTTTTACTTCATTACCATCTCTAACTACATGAGCTCCTAAATCATCTCCATTATAAGAAAGAGCACTAAATTCAGGGGTTTCATATAAGTTTTCATAAGTTAATGTATAAACAGCAGTCTTTTCTGGTTTATCTTTAAATTTAGCTTCTAAAACGTATTTGCAATTTAAAGTTAAAGTCTTAGAGAATTTAACTGCAATACTTGATTTATTAATATTTGAAGCACTAAACAAAAGATAGTCTTCTTTTTTACCTTGTTGTAAGGAACTATTAAAGGAAGCATAACTTTGAGTGAATTTATAAATTTTTAATTCACTTAAAATACTTTCACCATTACCAGTTCCATCACTTGTATAAACATTAATTTTCTTAAAATCACTTGAAATAAAAGCTTTGGAAATTTGATCGCTACGTGCATCTTCTTCGGTTTTATAAATATCAAAACCAGTATTTCTTGCTAAAGCCCATATTTCTAATAAATAAGTTCCATCTTCTTGTAAAGTTGGTGGATAATCTTTGTATAAAATTGGAATTTCAGCTGATTTTCCACTCCAAGTGCCGGCGACTTTGACCATAAAAGAAAATGAAGGATCTTCGATTTTAAAGACTTCCATTGGCGAGAAAGTAAAAGCATATGTAAAATTATTACCTTCATCAACCATTTCAAATTCTATTTCAGGTGCAGCATTATCAGACCAAATCCAAAAACGTTTATCATCATAAGCATTATCATCACGATGATAATGTATTGTTACCAAATCAGGAAAAGTGTAACTATCTTCTAGCTCATCATCACTTGATTTAGTTCCGAAGTTTGTTTTAACTAAATCGCTATTTTTAGTATCTTCTTCTAGGAGCTCTGTTTTGACTTCATCACTTTCATTTTGAGAAGGAATGAGTCCACACCCACTAAGTAATCCTAAAGAAGATAAAATAACTAAGCCTCTTTTTAGATTCATTTATTTCTCCTTTATAAAATTTCATTATAACTAACTAGAATAGTTCCAGTTAGCGTTTTTAATGAATTATAGCTTATTAAATCATATGAAAGTAACATCCCATATTGATTTAAAGTATATGAGTATGAATTTGTAACATCATCTGTAACAAAATCTTCAATAGTCAATGTAAGTTCATTAGTATCTTCATTGACACTCATAAAATCTTGGAAACGATATAATTGCTTTATATCGTCTCCATAAAATAAACCACCTGTTTTTAAGCCACTATTATCAGAAGAATAAAATATTCGAGTAAGAGTTTCCTCAACATAACTTACTTCAACAATATTTTCGTTAACTTTATTATCATAATTTTCATACATATGATACTTTTTATCATCACTATCAAAATATATTTTCTTGATAGCATCATTTGTTCCGCCTTCAGCATATATGCCTAAATATTGTTCGTGAATATTGTAATAATAATTTTCTTCTTCTAAACTTGCTTCTAAAGTAGTGTAACGATAAGATGTAATTTTGTTATTTTCTTTAACTTCAAAAGACGATGTTAATTTAATTGTCTTCGTATTTTTTTTAGCACTATCAAAATTTACTTTTTCAAAGTAATTTTCTATTTCTTCTCTTAATTCGATGTTATTACAAGAAACTAAACTAATCGAGAATAGTGCTAGAAAGAAAACAATTTTATTCGTATTCATAAGTTGAAATTAATTTAACTGTTTGAGTACTAGGATCTTTTCCATCATTAATTGAAGCAATGCTTTCTTCGATTAAATATCCTTCATTGTTATATACAAATCTTAAATTCCATCTAGCATTTAAACGTGAAACTTCATCAAAAACATTTTTAATTGACAATTGATTATTACTACTAAATGCTTCTAAAACTAATGATCCGTTTGCATCAATATAGTTGTTTGTTGCATTGTAGCAAGATGTATCTACTAAAACTGTAAATATTTGATAAAATTGGCAACTTGTATTCATTTCATCTTTGGAATCAACATAATAAAATTCACCAGCATCAATCTTAAGAGGTAAACTTAAAAACATTGAAGTTGATCCAGAAATTGCAATATTGCGAAGAGTTTTATCAACTTCTTCAACTTCTAAAGCATGTCCTTCACCAGTTGCAGTAAACTTTGTATATGTTGCAGGAGTTATGGAAGCAGCATATTGAATTAATATTGCTTCATCATAACGTGGTGAGGTTCCACAACTAACAATTCCTAAAGAGCTAATTAAACTTAAAAGTAAAACTATTTTCTTTTTCATTTAGAGCCCCTCCTAATATAGACGAATATTCAAACCGCTTTCGATAATTTGTGTTTTTTCTAAATCTAAGGAAACTTTTACAGTATCTTTATCGATTAAGTTCTCTTTAGTTTCAATAAAGATATGTTTTTTTGTTTCTTTAACTTCACATTCAACAAATTTTCTTAATTTATAATCAAGTACTTTAAGTGGAACGACTTCAAAGCCTTTTTCATCAAGCTTATATGCATTATGAGGTACATTAATAATATAAACTTTAGAGAAAACTTTACTTCCAACACCTTGAATTAATTTATTTGTAATAACATCAGGTGAAACAAAATAAGTTTTTTCGTTTCCTTGAAGCTTAAAGAAGAAAAGTAATCCAGCTTTATTAACTTTGCTAACCTTTTTAGCATTAAGTTCTTTTAATTTAGCTTCATGTTCTTTAGTTAAAACGTTAAGTAAATTATTTTCACGTTCGAATTTCTTAGTTTCTTCTTTTAAATTATTACGAATATTATTTAATTCACGTTTATAAGCACCGGTTATAGCGCTCTTCTTAGCATCAAAATCAAATCCTTCTGCATTTAATTTATTTTCAAGATCATTTGCCTTTTCTTTTGGTAAATTTTCTTTAAATAATGTATGATCAGCTTTTCTTAAAATAATAACATCGCGGTCTTTATTAGTTGCTAAGACGTTTTTATAATCTTCATTTTCATCAGCAACACGTTTAGCATAAATATCATTAATTTTTAATTTAATTTCTTTGATATTTGCACTATGTTCGCGCTTAATTACACTTAAGTCTGCTTTATATTTTGCTTTAAGTTCTTTAATTTTTTCATTACTACTAGCCTTTAAAGCTTGTAAAGTTGCATCATTTTTAGCTTTAACATCAACATAATTGATTTTGTTTGCCTCAGCTAATTCATTATTAAATCTAACATTTTCTTCTTCAATTAACTTGTCAAATTTAGCTGCAACTTCATTTTCTCTACTTGCTTTTAAATTAGCAAAGTCTTGATCTGAAGTTTCAGCATAAGCAGTTTCATAATTATAGAAATTAGCTTTAAATTCATCAAAATCATCGACACGTTTGTTGTCACCTAAATTAATTAAAGAGAAATCAAGTTCAACACCAATTTCTTGACCAACTTTTAAATTTAAGTCGCTTGTTGTAAATAAAGTTTGTCCATTAACTTCCAAGTAAACTAATTGTGTTTTATCAATAACTTCGATATCACTAACTTTAGCATTAACTCCTTCTTTTGTAATTTTAATTGCTTCAGCAGGAATTAAAATATCGCCACTAAATTCTTTAATAGAAATTGCTTTTGGTAAAACTAATTTTTCTTTGCATAAAGTTAAAACATTATCTTTAACTGAAACATTAACTAAGTTATCAGTTGGAATTCTTGGTTTAATTGTCATTTCAGTATCAATATCGAATAAATGAGCTTTTTTCATGTTCATGTAAGCTTTAACGATATCACCAGTTTTTAAATTATGTCTTGAAGTAGCTTTGATAATTACACGAGTTGCGGTTTCATCAAATCCTTCTCCTTGCATATTTAAGTCACCATAAATTAAAGTTTCGTTACCTAATTCCTCAAAGTGAGAAACACGGACATCAACTAAATCTTTATGAGCAGCAATTACTTCAGGTTCAACTGAAATATCTTCACATCTTAAGCCAACAGTAACTTTTGTTTTGCCATCTAAATAACTTGATTTAACTTTGATTAAATCTCTAAACGGTAAAACTAATTCATTTTCAGTATATTCAAATTTAACGACAACTTTATCATCTTTTTTATTTAAAGTTGCTTCAAAGAAATTCATTTGTGGAGTACCAATAAATCCAGCGACGAATTTATTTTCTGGGTAATCATATAAATTCTTTGGTGTATCAATTTGTTGAATTCTACCAAGTTTCATAACAACAACTCTAGTACCTAAAGTCATAGCTTCAACTTGGTCGTGAGTAACATAAATAAATGTTGTTTTTAATTTTTGATGAAGTTTAGAAATTTCACTTCTCATTTGACTTCTTAATTTAGCATCAAGGTTACTTAATGGTTCATCAAGAAGCATAACTTTTGGATTTCTTAAAATTGCTCTTCCTAAAGCAACTCTTTGACGTTGTCCTCCAGACATTGCTTTTGGTTTACGGTCTAAGTATTCTTTTAAACCTAAAACTTCAGCAGCCCACATAACTTTTTCATGTATAACATCATTTGGTAAATGTCTTAATTTAAGACCAAATGCCATATTCTCATAAACAGTCATATGAGGATAAAGAGCATAGTTTTGGAAAACCATCGCGATATCACGATCTTTTGGTTCCATATCATTGACGATTTGATCCCCAATATATAATTCACCGGCAGTAATATCTTCAAGACCGGCAATCATTCTTAATGTTGTTGACTTACCACAACCAGATGGACCAACAAATACAATGAATTCACAATCTTTAATATTCATTGTAAAATCATTAACAGCCTTAACTCCGTTTGGATAAACTTTGTAAATATGTTCTAATTTAAGATCTGCCATATTTTTCTCCTTCTATTTTATAATTGCAATACTATATGGAGGTAAAACGATTACTTTATCATCAATTTTGCCAATATATGTATTAATATCTGATACTAATTGACCCTCAACTTCATTATAAGAAGTATTTGAAAAGTCATATTGATAATATTCACTAGCAGAGAAATTCATTACAATACTAATTGCTTCATCTTGATAAGTTTTATCTAAAACTAATAATGAATTTTCATCAAAAGTTTTAGATGTATCAAGAATTTCTCCTCTACTAATTGCTTTAAATTTATTTCTAAAATAATTAGCTTTTTTATAGTAATTTAGAATACTATTATCATCTTCAAGTTGTTTATCTACAGGATCATAAGGATAACTTGGATAAGTTCCTTGTGGACTATTACAATTTTTTGATGAATCATCCGACCAATTCATATATCCACGAACGTTTAAATCGCTAGGAACACTACCGGTTAAACCGATTTCATCACCATAATAAGTAAAAGTTGTTCCATTTAGCATGCTAAGTAAACCATAAAAGAATTTAGTAACTGGCATGTTATTAGCTTTTGCAATTCTTGAAACATCATGATTATCTAAAAATGGTGCTGGAATGTTATTTTTTGACATATTTAACAAATTCATAGCTCCTTCAAGATAAAGTGAATTCATTGAACCATCTAGGTTAATAGATCTTGAGATAAATCCATTTCCACTAGTTGAAGTTTGGAAAGCAAAATAACTATCAATATTTGATTCATAATATTGTCCAATAATTTGTTCACTATCCCAACATTCACCAACGAAATAAACATCCTCATTAATTTGTTTACAATAACTATAAAGTTCATTTAATAAAGAAATATTTTTACTAGTTTCGTTTAAAAAATAATATTTTACAGCATCTAATCTAAATCCATCTACTCCTAATTCTAAATAGTATTTCATGATTTCTTTAACAACTTCGATAGTGAAAGTTGACTCAAAATTAAATTCTGGCATACCTCCACCAGTAAAATTTTCTTCAACATAGAAATTATATTTTCCTGCACTTGTAAAAGTACGTCCTTTTATTGAAGCCGAGTAAGTTTTAAAAGAAAATAAATCTTTATAATTTTTCTCTTCTTCAGTTAAACTATTTTCTCCATATTGAAGATATTTGTTATAAGCTTCACGAGAATCTATATATAAAGGATTATTAAATGAAGCATGATTAATAGCTAAATCCAAAATAATATTAATATCTCTTTTGTGAGCTTCATTAATTAATTCAATTAAATCATCTTTAGTTCCATAATTAGAATCAATTTGATAATAATTATCAGCATTGTATTTATGATAACTTGAAGATTGGAATATTGGCATTAACCAAATTCCGTTATATCCTAAATCTTTAATATAATCTAATTTTAAAGTTACTCCTTTTAAGTCTCCCATTTTATCACCATTAGAGTCATTAAAAGAACCAACAAAAATTTCATAATAGTTACGATACTTATCATCAACTGGAGTAACTTCTTGAAGATTTTCATTAATCTTTTCTCCATAGTTAATCTCAGTAGTTGGATTCGAATTTCCTCCGCAACTAACAAGACTAAATAATGTAATGCCTAAAATTAATAACTTTTTATTTTCCATATTTTTAACCTTTAACTGCTCCGCCGGTAATACCTTCAACATAGTATCTTTGTAACCAGAAGAATAAAATCATAATTGGTATAGAAACTAAAACACCACCTGCACAGAAAACTGGGAAGTATATATTAATATTTGCTTTTGATAGCATTTGTTGAAGACCAACTGCAACGTTAAACATATTTGGATTACCTTGAGCAATATAGCTTGCAAGCATATAGTCACCCCAAGGTCCATTAAATGCCATTAAAATTGTATAAACAACGATTGGTTTTGATAAAGGCATGATAATGCGCCAAAAAATTGTATTTTTACTAGCACCATCAAGCATAGCAGCTTCATCAAGTGATTTTGAAATTGTATCAAAGAATCCCTTAGCAATGTAATAATCCATAGCACTACTTGCTACATAAACTACGACAAGACCAAAAATAGATGCTTCTAATCCAATTAATTTTAATAAGAAATAAATAACAATCATTCCTAAAAATCCTGGGAACATTCCGAAGACTAAAATTAATTTCATGATTGTTTTTCTTGATTTAAATCTTAATCTAGATAAAGCATAAGAAGTCATTAATACTAAAATCGTTTTTATAATTGCGGTTGCAATTGCAATAATAAATGTATTTAACCACCATTTCCAAAATGGATAAGTTTCACTTGTAAATAAAACTATGTAGTTATTAAACGTTGAAGTTTTTGGAAAAAAGTCACCATATACATAAGTTGTAGCAAAAGATTGAGCAATTAAATAAACAAATGGAATTAACCAAATAAAGCTAATAATGACAAGAATAATATAAATTGCTGTCTTTTTTACTATCGAAGCAGCTTTTTTGCTACGATAATATGTTATTGCATTATTCATTATTGGAAATCCTCCTCATTCTTAATGCTGTTTGTTCTACTATAAGTAATTAATGAGACTACAGCTACTACAACGAAAATTAAAATAGATAAGACACTAGCTACACCATAATCTTTGAAGGTGTTAGTCATTGCCATCTTATAAATCCATGTAATTAAAAGGTCAGTTCTTCCTAAACCAGTTAAGTTATTTAATGTATTTATATCAACTGAATTTGGATCGAAAGTATAAAGTGGGTTACCACCTGATAATAAGTAAATAACGTTAAAGTTATTAATATTACCAACAAATTGTGAGATTAGATATGGCGTCGTTACAAATAACATATATGGTAAAGTAATTTTCATATACATTTTAACTGGACTTGCACCATCAATCTTAGCTGATTCATATAAGTCATCAGGAATATTCATTAATAAACCTGTACAAATTAACATTGTGTAAGGAATACCAATCCAAGTATTAATTAAAATAATCATTACTTTTGGTAAAAGTGCGTTATTAGCAGAATCATTTAACCAACCAATTCCTTTTGTTATCCAACCCATCTTAATTAATAATTGGTTAACAATACCTAAATCTTGGTTAAACATTCTACTCATCAAAAGTAAGGAAACAAATTGAGGAACGGCAATAGTTGTAATTAAAATTGTACGCCAAATTTTCTTTAATTTAATTCCTTTTGTATTAATTAAAATTGCAACAATCATTCCTAAGAAATAGTTAGTAAATGTTGCAAAGAATGCCCAAATTAATGTCCATAAAAGAACTTGTAAGAATGTTTTAAAGAATATATTGTTACTAGCTCCGCCACTTGCAAAAACTGAGTTAAAATTAGCAAAACCAACCCAGTCAAAAAGTTTATATGGAGTTAAGTGATATGAATCATAGTTAGTAAATGCGATTAATATCATAAAAATAATTGGAATTACTGTAAAACAGACAACCCCAAACATTGGGATAGCTAAAAGGGTTTTATGGAATTGTTTTCCACCTAAACTCTTAATAATAGCCATATTGTTGCCATCTTTACCGATTAAAGAATCGTCTTGAAGTTCTTTAGCTGATGAAATAGATGACACCCATAAAACGATTGCTACTAAAATAATAATGATTGTAACAATTGAGTATAATAAAATTTCAAAAGAATTATCAAAATATTTATATGTATTAATACCAATATTTGGATCAGGAGTTTCTGCACTTGCGAAATCACCAAGATTTCCTAAGCTAGAAAGCATTGGTCCACCCATTAAAATCATATAAATTATGAAACAAATTTCAAAAAGTAAATATAATATTCCTTTAATATATTCTTTGTGCGCTAAATTTCCAAAACCAAAAATAAAATAACTTAATCTTGTTTTATAATCGCCATAAACAAAAGTTTCGTATAAAAATACGAAAGGTTTTTTAATTTTGTTGAATAATTTTACACAAAATAATGGAATCTTTTTTAAAAAATTATATATCGCGATAGGAATTTCTTTAAAAAAGTGTCCAACTTTATATAAAGCTCTTTTAGGTGTTGATAATGATAAATATTCAATTGTTGTCATTTTTCTTCCCCTATTTTAAAAAAAGGCCTACAAAAAGTAGGCCTATATAAATTAATTATTTACTTGCTTCGATAGATGCATTTAAAGTTTCTAATGCAGCTGCCATATTATCTAAGGTAATAGTTCCATCGATAATACCTTGTGTGAAGGTTTGTGGAGCTGACCAAATATTTCCTGGAACTGCTGTTTGAGGAACTGCATATTTAGCTTGATCACCAATAGCTTTAATTGCTGCACTTGAAGTAACTTTTTCTAAAGCAGAAACTTCTTTATTAGTTGGAGCAATACCAAATGTGTCAAATCTTTTTTCTTGAACTTCTTTTGAAGATAAATATCTAGCAAAGTTGTGAGCTGCAAGTAATCTTTGTGTATCACCAGCACTAACTAATGGGTTGACACCTAACATTTTATAACCTAAGTATGATGATAAATTTTTTGTTTCTCCATCAACTGTAACTGTAGGTAATTTCATACAAGCAAAATCAGCACCCATAGCAGTTTGATAAGCACTAACGTTCCAAGAACCATCAATACAAGCAACTAATTTGTTAGCAGCTATTGGAGCAGCTTGAGTTTCAACGTAAGCACTATGTTTCATAATTTGATAAATAGCTTTACCAGCTTTTAATCCTTCAGCAGTATTAAATGTAGCTTCAATACTTTGAACTTTACCAGAATCATCAACATTAATGTCATATCCAGCACCATATGTAAATAAAGCACCAGCGCTATAGAAAGCAGTATTTAATGGATAAGCAACACCCATTTCTAAACTAGCAGCTTTGTTCATTAAGCCTTCGATTGTAGCACAATCTTCAGCAGTAACTAAACTCTTATTGTAGAATAAGAAATAGCCATTATCTCCTGCATAAGGATAAGAAACTGTTCTTCCAGCAAATTGAGAAGCTTCAATTGCAGCATCAGTCATAGTATTATTAATACTATCTTTATAAATTCCACTAATAGTTGCTAAAGCACCAGCTTGGAATAAAGGCATAACTTTATCAGAAGCAAATGCATAAACATCTGGTCCTGTACTCCAGTCAGTAACTTCACTATCAACTTTGTCTTCACCATGTTGGACAAATTCAAATTTGATTTCTGGAATTCCTTGTGCTTTTCTTTCAGCATTGTAGTCAGCAGCAACTTGTCTAACCCATTTTTCTTGTGATTCTGGTCCTGAATAAGTTAATGTGCCAGAATATTCGTCAGTATATGATGGGCCACTGCCACCTTCACCACAGCTAGCTAAAGCACCAGCAGTTAATAATACTGCAGCACTTACAGCAAATAATTTAAAATTCTTTTTCATTTAATCTCCTCCTTTAAAGAATTTTTATAAACATATTTATAATTAAGTCAAACGACTTTAATTATCCCTTTGATACTTGATAATTAATTTTGACATTTTTTTAATAATTTTGTCTTTATTATTATCAAATTCTTCTCTTAAGAGTCTAAAACTCCAGTTATCAGTAGATAAAGTGGAAGGCAAATTCATTCTTCCTTCTTTACCAATATAGAATAAATCTTGAATCTCAAACATTGCTGATAAAGAATTAGAAGCAAGATTTAATTCATTTATTAAATCAATTTGGCCTTCACGTGTTTCAAGATTAAATTCATTTATACCCATAAAATGAGCATCTTTAACTAAATTATCTAAACCAATTTCTAAATCATTGCTAGATAAATTATCTAAATATTGTCTTACTGTCTCACTATCATGAGTTGAAGTGTAACTAAAATATTTTTCGTTATAATTTCTAACACGCCAATCATCATTATCATCTAAAGATAACATTCCTTGTGTTAAAATTTTCATGCCTGGATATTTAACTTTTTCCATTAAATTTTTAAAATCATCATCCATATATCCTAAGTCTTCAGCAATAATTGGATAGCCGAGTTTATCTTTAAATAAATCAAAACCAGGTCCTTTTACCCACTCTCCATTTCGAGCAGTTTTATCTTGAGCAGGAATACTATAATATCCACTAAAACCTCTAAAATGATCGATTCTAACTAAATCATAAAGTTTTAAAGCGCTATTAATTCTTTCATTCCACCAATGATAATTTGTTGCTTTGTGATAACTCCAATTATATAAAGGATTTCCCCAAAGTTGACCATCAGCACTAAAGCAATCTGGTGGGCATCCTGCAACACGAGTTGGATTATGATTTTCATCAAATTGGAATAACTCAGGATATTTATAACATTCAACACTATCGTAAGCTAAATAAATTGGAATGTCTCCCATAATTAAGATATTTTTTGAATTTGCATATTTTTTTAAAGCAAAATATTCATTTAAAAATTCATATTGTGTCCACATATAAAACTCGTAGACATCTTGATATTTAGTTTTAACTTCTTCTTCTAATTTTTTTGTATATTCAGCATATTTTTTAGGCCATTCTTTCCAAGACTTAAAATTATTTAATTCCTTTAAAGTCATAAAAATAGCAAAATCACTAACATTAGGATTATTATTTAAAAAGCGCGTAAAAGCTTCTTCTTTTTTATAATTTGCAAAAGCTTTTTTAAGAAGAGGAATTTTATTATTAAATAAAGCTTCAAAATTAACACGGCGAGGATTTTCACCAAAATAAACTCCCTCAAGATCTTCTTTTGTTAATAAACCTTTTTCAACTAAAGTATCTAAGTCAATTAAGTAGTAAGAATAACCATAATTTGATGGTGATTGATAAGGTGAATCACCATAAGAAGTTAAATTTAAAGGTAAAATTTGCCAAATTCCAAACTTAGCTTCGTTTAAAAAATCAACGAATTCATATGCTTCTTTTCCAAAAGTTCCAACGCCATATTTGGAAGGAAGACTTGTTATGTGCATTAAGACACCACTAGTTCTTTTAATCATATTAAAACCTTGTAAGCGCTTTCATTCTAATGTAGAAAATAAAATTTGTCAAGTAGTTAAAACTTAGAACGTATTGACAGGGTCGAACTTTTTCAGGTTTTATGCCATTTTTTTAAAAAGTATTCAAAAAATTTACATGAATTTAATATTTATTCGATTATAACACTATTTTTTTTAGAATATGTAATAAATTTAAAAAATAATGATTAAATGACTATATTTTAAAATATTTTGTTAGTTTTTCTTGTTAAAAATTTATATTAAAATAACGCTTAACTTCTTCTTCGTTATTTTTTAAGGTATTTTTTAATTCTTCTATAGAAGAAAATTTAATTTCGTCACGAATTTTTTTAATAAAATAAACTCGAACATTGTTGTTATAAATGTTTTCATTAAAATCAATTAAATAAGACTCAACAAGAGGTTTATTAACTTCATCAATTGTTGGATGAGTTCCAACATTTGTCATTGAATAATATATTCCATTTCCAACTTTAGTTTTAGTAATATAAACTCCATTTTGAGGAATGACATAATTATCGAGTAATTCAAGATTTAAGGTTGGATAACCAAGTTGATGTCCGTTTTGTTTTCCTTTAACTACTTTTCCATTAAGAAAATATTCTCTACCTAAATAGCGATTAGCGTCTTCAATTTTTCCTTCTTTAATCATTTTTTTAATGACACTAGAAGAAATTTTACTTCCATCATGAGTATTTACATAATTTAAGACAACAACATCACTAAAAAATTCTTTTAAAGTATTAACGTCTCCTTGAGCTTTATAACCAAATTTAAAATCAAGTCCACAAAAGATTTTTTTAGGACAAAATTTTTTCAAAATCTTATTAATAAAGTCCAAATAAGACATTTTTTTAAAATTTTCATCACATTTTATAATGTAAACTTCATCAACTTCTAAGTCTTCAAAACCTTTAATTTTATCTTCTAAATTTAATAAAACGCTATGATCAGTGCTCTTTAAAGTTTTATCAAAAGTTATTACAGCAAGTTTACCATTAGAGAAATATCGAGCAGTACGAATTAGTTGGACATGACCAACATGTAGACCATCAAATAATCCTAAAACAAGATTAATGTTTTTAGATACATTTTCTAAATTATTTAATTCTTCTAAAAATACAACTTCCATCGATAATTCTTCCCTTAAAGCCGTTTTATATTATAATAAGAATGTTTCTAAAAATAAAGTTTATTATGAAAGGGATTAGAATCTTATTAGCTTCAATTAGAAAAGCAGACATTGAATTTAACTTAATTAATGACAATGACAAAATTGTCATTGGAATTAGTGGAGGTAAAGATTCAATGGCCCTTCTTTATGCTTTAAATTTATATAAAAAATTTTCAAAAGCAAATTTTGAACTTTATCCTTGCATGATTGATTTAGGTTTTCCAAACTTTAATTCAAAAGAAATTAAAGATTATATAAATAAACTTGGATATGAACTTAAAATCTTAGATGAAAAGCAAGTTTTTACTATTTTAAAAATTCAACAAGAAAAACAAAATTTGCCTAATTTACCTTGTTCAATTTGCAGTCGCATGAAAAAAGCAATTATTAATAAATATGCTGAAAAAATTAATGCTAATAAAGTTACTTTTGCTCATCATAAAGATGATGCTATTGAAACTCTTTTTCTTAATGAAATTTATGGCGGACGATTTGCAACTTTTGCTCCAAAAATGTTTTTAACTAATGATCAATTAACTTTTATTAGACCATTCATTTTTGTTAGAGAAAAAGACATTTTAAAAACAATTAAAGAAGAGCAAATTCCCGTTTTTAAGTCAACTTGTCCTAATGATAAGCAAACTAAACGTGAAGATATTAAAAATTTATTATTGGCAATTTATAAACAATATCCTTCAAGCGAAGATAATTTCTTAAAAATGTTACTTAATAAAGAACATCTTGATTTATTTTTCCTTCACGAAGAACATAAAATTGAAGGAACAAAATATTTTTATAAACTTGTTTTATCAAAAACTGATACGATAACTTATCAATTATTTACAAAGAAAAAATTAACTGAGGATGATTTAACAAATGCTTTATTTTTAGTTTATGATTACGAAAAACTTGTTGGAACTTGTGCTATTAAAAAGATAGAAGAAAGAAAATTTGAAATAGTTAATCATAAATTTAAAAATCAAAAATGCTTTTTACTTTTTGTTAATGATATTAAAAAAGAATTATATTCCCGCTTTAATCCTTGCTACTTAAATAATGAATTTTTAAAAAATAATAAGGATTAGCAAGGTTTTTATTAAAATTACTTAGTTTTTAACTCTTTTCTTAAAGTTTTAAGTCTAGATTTATTTTCGCTACTAACTCTATAAGAATCAATAGCTTTTTGAATAGCTACTTGTTTTATTTTTAAAGAAAATTGTTTATTTTTAATAAAGTCAAAAGTCTCCTCAAAATGAAAAATTAGACCATAAGATAATAGCCATCCTTCCGCCATTAAAACATAATATCTTTCATCAGAGTCTATTAATGAAAAAATAATTTCTAAGTTATTTTTATTCTTAATTAAATTAAGCATTGAAACATAACCATATCTTCTTAAAAACACTTCTTCTTCATTAACTAAATATTTAATTATTTTAAAATCAATATTTTTTAATAGTTGAACAGTGGAATCAACTATTGCCCAAGAATCTATTAAGTTAATATTATTTTTAATAAATTCAATTTGTTTATTTATGTCTTTTTTTAAATTAAATAAATTAATATAAAAATAAAGGAAAACCATTTCATAATAATGATTATTCTTAATATTATTAAATTTATAATTTAAATTTTCCTTAGCAATTTTTTTAAGTATTGGTGTTTTTACTCCTATTACTTCTAATTTTGTATTTAATACTCTTTTTGCAAACTCCTTATCTAAGGAAGCTTCTTTTAATAAAGATAAATAAAGTTCATCCATAATTTAAAATTATAATTTAATTTATTTACTTAATTAAGTAAAATATTGTTAATAGAGGTGAACAATATGAATAAATTTACATTAATTACTGGTGGCGCAAGCGGACTTGGTAAGGATTTAGCTGAACTTTTTGCAAAAGATAATAATAATTTGTTTTTAGTTAGCAGTAATACGCTCCACTTAAACGAAGCTAAAAAAGAATTAGAAGAAAAATTCCCTAAAATTAAAGTAGAAATTTTAACTGTTGATTTATCAAAATCTGAAAACTTTAAACTTGTTAGTGAATTTACTACTGAAAAAGGAATGTTTATTAACAATTTAGTTAACTGCAGTGGTTTTGGAGATAGTACTGACTTTAAAGATATGGATATTGATCGTCAAATAAAAATGACAGAATTAAATTGTAATGCTCCTTTATATTTAACCCATTTCTATTTAAAAGATATGCTTAAAAATAATGAAGGGCAAATAATGAATATTGCTTCTATTGCTGGATTTATGGCTGCTCCTTTTATGTCTACATATCATGCAACAAAAGCTTATTTATTATTACTTGGAGAGGCTATTTCTCGTGAATTAAAAGGTACAAATGTACATTTAACTACTATTTGTCCAGGACCATTTGATAGCAATTTCGTTAATGTTGCTAAATCACATTATGAATTTGAGAAAATTAAAACCATGACTTCTAAACAAGTAGCTGTTTTATCTTATAAAGCATTTAAAAAGAAAAAGACTATTAGTGTAATTGGTTTTAAAAATAAATTACTTCTTTTCGCTATAAGATTTGTTCCACGTAAATTAGTTACAAATATTGCAGCTTCGATAATGAAAGAAAAAGATAAATAATATGCCGAGTATTTTAACTCATTATATTTTTAATCAAAGTTTAAATTCCTCTACCTCTTTAGAAGCAAATATTGGATCTCAAGGTCCAGATCCTTTATTTTTCTATTTTTGTGGATTAAAAAAATATCCTAATACTAAATTAATTTGTGAATATGGAAATGTTTTACATAAAATGAATCCTACTTCTACTTTAATTTGTTTTTATAATTATGCTTTAAAACAAAATTCAGATGATAAAAATATATTATTAAATTATCTTAAAGGATTTATTTCTCATTATTCATTAGATTCAACTGCACATCCATATATTTTTTATAAAAGTGGTTTTAGTTTAACTGATGATAAAAAAGAAGTTAAAAAATATTTTTTAGACCATGTCCAACTTGAATCTAATATTGATGTCTTAATTAGAAATTATTTTCAATATAAGATTTCTCCTGCTAAAACCTTAAAAATAAAAAATGATGATTTAAAAATTATTAGCAAAATGTATTATTCTTATTTTAGAGATAAATTTAATGAAAATAATTTTTATGAAGATACTTTTTTTATCGCTTTAAAAAGAATGAGATTTACTTTTAAAGTTGTTTATTCAAAATATCAAATCAAAAAGACTTTATTTAATCTCTTTTTTAAAAATCATGAAATAAATAAATTTAGTTATCAAACTTTGAAAAAATGTCAAAATCAAGATTATTTAAATCTGAAACATGAAATTTATTTTGATGCAACAACTAATGAACAAATTGGAAATTATTCCTTTATTGATTTATTTGAAATTTCTTCAAATAAATATAAAGAAATTACTAAAATATTATTTTCAAATTTAGATGATGATAATAAAGCTAAAGAATTAAATAAATTTATAAATGACATTAATTTTGATGGATTTAAAATCGGTGTTAAAAAATTATATTTTTCTTCATTTTTTAAATAAAACCATCTAAAACTCAATTATTTTTTAAAAATTTAAATAAAAAAGAAAGGGCAATAACCCTTTCTTTTTTTAAACAAACAAAGAATATAAACTAGTATTCGTATTCCTTATTTTGTTCGTTATTATCAAATTTAACAATTGCACAACTAGCGATTGGATTAAAATTACCACTCATGGAATTATAATTTCCAATACATTTAACGGAATACTCTTTAATAGTTCTATTCTTATCGTTTTCATAAAAGATCATACAAGTACCTCCTCTTAGTTAGATTTCTTATCTAACTCGCCTATATTTTAAAAAGAAACTAAATAAAATCAAGTATTCTACGAAGCAAATTTTGAAAATTAAAACGCTTACATCGAAATTCATATAATAAAAAAATACGATTATATCATATATTTTTTAATTTCAAAAAAAATTTATGAAAATGTTTTCATAAAAAAAGGGTAGATAACTCTACCCTTATTTAATTGTTAATATTAACTTAAGCTGTATAAAGACTCCAAGTTACTGTTTTTGCATCTTCATTTAATGTAGCGACTACACTTGCATCATTTCCAAATGTAAAATCAATTTCAATATCATCAGTTTGAACAGTTCCATTTGAGAAAATTAGTTTTTGATTTTCTACGGAATCTATTTTAATACTGTTATAATTAGTACCTTCAACTTTTTCCATTAATAAACCAGGAAATACAGCATTTTCTTTACCTGAACCAAATGCATAACAATAAATAGTTTCTTCAGACCAAACACCATTTGGATCAAAATAAATTGTGTAAGTTCCATAATCAACAATTTGTGGATCACTTGCAGGATCATAAACGCAAGCTTCTAAGTTAGCATAATTACCATCACCAGACCATTTCTCAACATCTTCGATTGTAAGTAAATTATTGTCGCCTAAATCAACAATTACACCTTCATTAGATCCAACTCTAATAAACAGTAAACTTCGTTTAAATCAATAGCGGCTTTATAATAATTAAAATCGCCTATAGAATTATAAGAAACCAATTCCATTTCTTCGCCTAATGAACCATTAATTGGTCCTAAGCCGGTATTTTCATAGAATGTTTGAATACTTGTACTGGCACTATTTTTTTCCACCAATGAGGTATTTTTAATTATATTTTTTAAATTGTCTTCTGGTTCAGGATTAACTGCTCATTATATTTTTTTAAATGCAACACTAACAGTATTAACTCCACTTGCTAAAGTAAATGTTACTTTATTATTTACAACTGTTAAATTTTCACCATCATTAACTTTAACATAATCAACTTCGTAATTTTCATCAGGAGTTAAGGTTAAAGTAATTTGATCATTTTTATATCCACTTAATTTATCAGCACTAACTGTTCCATTAGCTACTTCAGTAGGTAAAACAACTGTTCCAGTAATAGTTTCTTCAAAGGTTGCAAAATCTAACCAAGTTCCAACACCTTTTCCTTCTGATTCAGAAATTAATTGATAATAGTTATTTTCACCTTTTGTAGTTAAATCAATATCAACTGTTTGATGTTGAGCAACTTTTCCTTCTGTATCATTTTGATATCCTGTTGAAAATACCATATGCGTTGCGCCGGTATAATCTAAATCTTCTACTTTATAAAGATTAATACCTTCACCGACTGCACCATAATTAACTTGAGTCATTTCAGTACCAGGCCAAGCTTCTCCAACTGGACCTTCTTCATTGTATAAATATACCCAGGCATAATTACCAACATAGTTCCATCCATTTAAGTCACTAAAATAGAATGTTTCTGCTTCTAGAACTGGAGGAAGTGGTTCTTGTTCAACTTCTTTAAATGCAACACTAACAGTATTAACTCCACTAGCTAAAGCAAATGTAGCTTTATTATCTACAACCGCTAAATTTTCACCATCATTAACTTTAACATAATCAACTTCATAATTTTCATCAGGAGTTAAGGTTAAAGTAATTTGATCATTTTTATATCCACTTAATTTATCAGCACTAACTGTTCCATTAGCTACTTCTGTAGGTAAAACAACAGTTCCAGCAATAGTTTCTTCAAAGGTTGCAAAGTCTAACCAAGTTCCAACACCTTGTCCTTCTGTTTCAGAAGTTAATTGATAATAGTTATTTTCACCTTTTGTAGTTAAATCAATATCAATTGTTTGATGTTCTATAACAAATTCACTTGTTGTTTCATTAACTCTACCAGTTGAGAAAACAATGTTTGTAGCGCCAGTGTAATCTAAATCTTCAACAACATAAAGATTTACGCCTTCGCTAACAGCACCATAATTAAACTGAGTTAATTTAGTTCCTGGCCAAGCTGTACCAACAGCACCATCTTCATTAAATAAATAGACACGAGCTTCGCTACCCCAACTATTCCAGCCATTTAAATCACTAAAATAGAATGTACCGATTTGTTGAACTGGAGGTTCAACAACAGTTTCTTTAAATGTTGCTGTAACAAAGTTTTCACCTTTAATTAAAGTGAATGTAGCTTCGTTATCACTTACAGTTAAAACTTCATTATTAGCTTTTAAAGTTTCTAATTCATATCCTTCATCAGGAGTAACAGATAAAGTAATTGTATCGCCAACATTACCAGTAAGTTTATCGGCACTAACTACACCATTAGTAATTGTTTCATCAATTGTGACTGTACCAGTTTCTACTGGTGGTAATACTTCTTTAAAAGCTACACTAACAGTGTTAACTCCACTAGCTAAAGCAAATATAACTTTATTATCTACAACTGTTAAATTTTCACCGTTATTAACTTTAACATAATCAACTTCGTAATTTTCATCTGGAGTTAAAGTTAAAGTAATTTGATCATTTCTATATCCACTTAATTTATCAGCGCTAACTGTTCCATTAGCTACTTCAGTAGGTAAAACAACTGTTCCAGTAATTGTTTCTTCATAAGTAGCAAAATCTAACCAAGTTCCTTGACCACGATTTCCTGATTCAGTAGTAATTTCTTCATTTAATTGATAATAATTATTTTCACCTTTTGCAGTTAAATCGATATCAATTGTTTGATGTTGAGCGGTATAAGTTTCAGTATTGCTATCGATATATCCAGTTGAGAAAACAATATGAGTTGCTCCTGTGTAGTTTAAATCTTCAACTTTATAAAGATTAATTCCTTCGCCTACAGCTCCATAATTAAATTGAGTCATCTCAACTCCTGGCCAAGCTGTACCAACTGGTCCATCTTCATTAAATAAATATACTCTAGCTTCACTTCCCCAGCCATTCCATCCATTTAAATCGCTAAAATAGAAAGTATCTACTTTTTGAACTGGAGGTTCAACTTGATCAACAACGAATGTAGCAGTTACTAAGTTTTCACCTTCAATTAAAGCAAAACTAGCTTTATTATTTTCTACTACTAAATCAAGATTATTAGCTTTAAGAGTTTCAAGTTTAAAGCCACTATCAGGAGTAACTGTTAAATTAACTATTTCTCCAACAACTCCGCCTGTTTTATCAGCTGTTACTTTACCATTAACAATTCCCTTATCAATAGCAACAGTACCAGTTTTTTCTTGTTCCCCAATAGTTTTAAAAGTAGCGGTAACTAAGTTTTCACCTTCAACTAAAGTAAAACTAGCTTTGTTATTTTCAACTGTTAAAGCAACGTTGTTAGCTTTAACAGTATCAACTGCATAACCACTATTAGGAGTAATTGTTAAATTAATAACATCTCCAACATTACCACTAGTTTTATCAGCACTTACTGTACCATTAACAATTTTAGTATCGATTACAACTGTTCCGGTTTCAACTACAGGAGCTTCAACTGCTAAAGTAGCAACAACACTATTAGTTCCTTTACGTGGAGTAAATTCTCTAGTTGTAACATCAACATTACTACCATTAATCTTAAGTTCTTTAACATAAGCATCACTTCCAGGAGTAATATCAATACTAAATTTAACAACTTCACCTACTTTACCAGTTGTTTTTTCTAAAGTAATTTTTCCTAAACTATCATCATTAACGCTAGCAGATATTGTGTAAACGCTATCTTTTTCAATTAGTTGATCACCACAACTAGTTAAAGTACCTACACTTAATCCGCCAAGTAAAAGAATCGAACTTAATAAAAATATAGTTCTTTTTTTCATTTTGTTTTTTCTCCTTTACTATCATTTATTATATAAGCATTGCTTACATCTAATTTTTTTGAATCTTTATTATCATTTTCTTTTGCTTTTAAAAATTCATTAATTAGTAAAGCAATAATTATAATTAAAATAACTAGACAAATTGCTAATATCCCATAAGGAGAAGTTAAATATAAATTAACATATCCTATATAAGGTATAACGTCGATAACTCTTCCTTTAACTTGTTTAAAAGAAATTATCCCATCAGAAACATTATTTGCATCACCCTGAGTAATTAAAAATTCATTATTATCTTCAATAAATTTATTAATAACACGATGGCAAACTAATGTTTTACCATTAAAATAAATAATTACATCGTTTATTTTAATATGATCATAACTAATATTAGTTTCACTTACGATTAAATCACCTTTGTTTATTCTTTCTTTATAATTTTCTAGTCTATCTTCATTTGATGGATCAATACTAGACATTGAATCACTGGTAACAACACTAATTCGATACGAAACAAAATCTACATTATATTGACTAGCTTGATCAACAATAACTACTACTTCAAAAGCAATTATTCCAGCTAATAAGATTGTAATTAATGATGAAAAAAATACTTTAAAAAACTTTTTTAAAGTAAATTTCTTACAATCTTGTTGTGAATTAATTTTTACTTTTTTCATACTAGATTAAACCAATCCCAGGTATTGCTTGAATCAGGGCTAGGCACAAAAGAATATTTTTGATAAGAATAACCAGCTTCATTTAAATCCATTCTGTTACTTAGATTCCAAATAGTATCTGCAGTAGGATTTACTCTTAATAAGTAAACAAATTTCTCATGCGGTTTTATTAAAAAAGAGTATTTATAACCATTTATTAATGTACCCTGTACCTTTGTCCCTATACTTAAAAAATTTTTACTATTTCCCTCAATCCACTTTGAACCATCTTCATAAGAATATGCATAAACAAGTGCACCATCATTCAACCAACCAGGATTAGAAGGAATAGATAATTCAATATATCTTAAATATGAAGAATTATTATTTTCTGAGTTGAATGAAATTTGATATTTTCCACTAGAAGTATGCAATGTATCATACTCACTAACTTCATTTTCTTTATTAGTATGATACTGTACTCTAAAAGTTTTAGCAGCATAGTTATCGCCCATAGTACCTAAATCAACAATACTAGAAAAATTATAACCATCTGTAGGATTACTATGATACTCAAGTTGAATCATATCGCCATTTCTTTGTTCGTAACGAGAATCTTGGAATCCTTGAACAAAATACCCAACATACTCAGGATATAAATCGATACTACTTTTTATAAGTGAAGTTAAATCGTAAGTTGTTTCTATACTTTCGCTATTATAAATATATCCATTATATATATAATTATTAATTGGATTAAATTCGATGTTATTGTTAACAATAACATCGTTAATCGACATCTTAGAATTAGTATCTATCTTATAAGTATTACTTAATGTATAATTACCATTTCCATCTGGCATATATAAATTAACACTATAAGTATTACTTCCTACACTACCACTAATATTAATATTTATATCTTCACCAACTTGAAGATATAAAGCTTTTGCTACAAAAAAAGAAAAAGGTAATAACCCTAAAGTTATTACTGTTAGTATTAATCTAGTTTTATTACCTTTTGTCATATCAAATTATTGTTGATTTGGAGTTAATGCAAAATATGATTTTTTAGGAGTGCTTGTTGCATCTGCAGGAGTATAAAATACATTCATTTTACCAGCTGAATTAGCTTTCGCATTTTTATCAGAATCGGTTATAGTGAAATTACCATCAGTTTCTACTTTAGACCAATTGTCTCCTTCTTTAACCTTAAATTCGTCGCCAGCTTCAACTTCAACATCTCTAATCATAAATTCTTCTGCTTTTGCAAGAATGTTTGGATATAAACGATAATCTTCCATATTTTGCCATCCAGTTGGTGTACCAACTAAATATGGGAATTCAATAGCAGAAGATGGTGGATATACTAAAGAAACATTATAATTTAAGTATTTTTCAGCGCCTTTATTAACATAATCTTGAATTGCACTGTCTTTCAATGAAACTTGTAAATCAAGATATTGCGTTCCATAAGTTTCTTGTTCAACACTAAATGGAGCGTCAATATGGAATACTTTTGTAGTAGATTCAGACTCTGCAGGAGTGTTTTCAACTAATACATTTCTTCCATCTAAAAGCATATATGATGGTTGAGAACCATCTGTTTTACTGTCGACGTCGGTGGAGTAACCATCAACAATTGCACTAATATTAATATCTTCCCATGCAAAATCAGTTGTAATTGTGAGAGTAATTTGTCCGTAAATTACAGGTTCTTTATAATCAACTAATCCACTTACTCCTAAAGCATATCTAGCATGCAATTTATTATAAGGATTTATAGTTTTAGTTAAATTATCTGCGGTTACAGTACTAGGTATACTATTACCTACTTGTTCGAAAATTGTTGGATTACTACTAGAACTATCTTTATTATTAACAAGAGTTAATGTTAAAGAACCATTGGTACTAGTTGTACCACCAATATTAATAACTTTATCATCAGGGCGTGAAACATAAGTTGCAACAGTTGTTGCAACAATTCCTAAAGAAAGTACAGTTGCAACACCAAATATAAATTTACTCTTTTTCATCATAAATCCTCCTATTATGCAGCCCATCCAGCTGATCCATTTGTTTCATAAGTAAGAGCAACAGTTAATGTACCTGCATATGTTAATTCTGTTTCACCAAGAGCAACGTATTTTAAATATAAAGTAACTGGTTCTTCTGTTATGCTTACCAAATATGCGCATGTTTTAGCGCCTCCTTCAGCTGTCCCTAATTTTTTATATGTATTTTCTGCAGGCATATCAGGTGTTTCAAAAGTTGTTGTTCCAACATAAACATCAAAATCACCAGTAGCTTCTCCTTTTGCTAATGTAAACGATAATTTGGCAAAGCCAGAAACAACAGATGTACTCTTAGATGCTTGATAAGTTACACTTTGAAATTGTGGGGCTGCAGGTGTTAAATTGCTAATATCACCTAGTGTATTAGCACCCCAACTTAAAATAACGGCAGACTCGTTAGTGACTTTTTTTGAATCAGTTGCTGAATTAAAAACATAAGCAAGTGCACCACCGACTCCAGCAAGAGCTAAAATTCCACAAAGTGAAAGAATTCCAACTCTAGTTTTGTTTAATTTCATTATTTTTCCTCCTTTATATACATAAATAATAGAAAATTAAATCAAATATAAATAATTACGTGTTTATAAATAAATATTTATAACAATAAAGCTATTAAATACTTCCAAAAGAATGTAATGTAAGCGCTTTCTTTATTATTTTACTCACTTTTGTTTAAGATTAATACTTTTTCAATGTTTATTTTTATACTTAATATAAAAAATTTAAGTTTCACTTAATTTTAAACATTAAATTAATATTTATACGATTATTATCGTATTTTTATTTATTTTTTTATTAATATAAATAAATATCCATTTATATCGATATTTTTTAAATTTTATGAAAATTTGTTTTTTTAGTTATTTATAGATTAAAATAAAATTAAGGAGAATTAATAATGAGTAATGAATATCAACTTCAAGAAGGTAATTTATTAGATAATAATGGAAATTTAAATGAAGCTGGATATGCTTTTAATTTAGTTAAAATTTATAATAAAGAAAATATTAAAGTTTCTAAATTAAGAATTAAAGAATGGGATTATTATTACTTTGGTGATGATAATTATGGTATTGCTTTAACAATTGCTGATAATGGTTATATGGGAATGGGAAGTGTTTCCATTTTAGATTTTAAAAATAAAAGATATATAAATAAAGGCAATATTAAATGGTTCACCTTAGGAAAATTAAATTTACCTACTACTTCTAAAAAGGGTAATGTTTATATAGGAAACGATAATTATAATATTTCTTTTATAAATGAAAATAACATTCGTCATTTAAAAGCACATTTTAATGATATTAATAAAAGAAGTCTTGATATAGAAGTTTATTTAAAAGAAACTACTCCTCATTCAATGGTAATTGCTACTCCTTTTAATAAACCTAAACATTTTTATTACAATCAAAAAATTAATTTATTAAAGTTAACGGGAAGTTTTAAGTTTGGTAATTTAACTTATAAATTTAACGAAAAAGGCCTTGGTGTATTAGATTGGGGAAGAGGAGTTTGGACATATAAAAATACTTGGTATTGGTTAAGTATTAATTCTTATATGGGAAATGATTTAATTGGTTTTAATTTAGGATGTGGTTTTGGAGATACTTCAAAAAGTTCAGAAAATATGTTTTTTATTAATGATAAAGTATTTAAATTAGAGGAAGTAACTTTTAATATTCCTTTAAAAAATAAAAAAGAATCATTTTTAGATAAATGGATAATTAAATCTAAAAATGATGATTCTTTATATTTAGAATTTGAGCCAATATTAGATCGACACGATTTTATTAACGCCATCTTTTTATCACAAGATGCTCATCAAGTATTTGGTAAATTTAATGGTTATTTAAAATTAGAAAATAAAACTTATAATTTTAAAGATTTATTAGGTTTTAGTGAAAAAGTTAAAAATAAATGGTAATTAAAAAGAATAATAATATATATCAATAGTAAATAGACCAACGTAATAATAACAATCTATATTCATATAACTATTTTCGTCAATATCATAATAATAGGTGTACATTTCATAATCTGAATCGTATTCTTCGACATAGCCAAAATCTAAGATTATATCAAGATAAGTATCAACTAAAGTTTCATCTTCAGTAATTGCTTCTACTGATAAACATTCATATTCACTAAAATAAGAATCAGTTAATTCACCATCACTAGGAACAAAACAAGGAACTAACTCACTAGCACCATTAAAGAAATAAGTATCAAGCATTTCAACTTCGCTAGTAGTCCAAGTTCTTCTAACTTCCTCAGTCGGAGTTGTTTTAACATTGTTATATACAAAAACTTGTAAAGTACTTTCAGTTAAAGTTGGATTAATTGCAAAATAATTATTTGCGCTAACATTTAAAGTATATAAACTAAGTTCAGTATCATATTGATAACTATGTCCAACTAATAAACTTTTATATTCTTCTAGATCTTCATTAGTTGCATTTAAAGTAGTAAAACTAAATCCAATTGGACCAGAAAGTGTTTTAAATTCAACTTCTTCATCAATTACATAACAAGGAACATAACTACTTCCATTAGTAAAATTTAAATTAGTATCAATATAAGTAATTTCTTCATTATTCCGTTGTTTTCTAATTTCAGGTGTTTCATTGTTGTTATTACAACCAACTAATGTTAATGATCCTAACAATAATATACTAGAAACTATCTTCTTCATATCTATTTCTTTCCTTTTTTTTAAATATTTTTTTAATATCATCTAAATAATATTTCATAACTAAATAAGTTCCTTCAGCAGCAACTAAAACTAAAGAAACAGCGAATAAATAACTAATTCCACCAACAGTTATTAAAGAACTTCCTTTTTTTAAATCAATAGCATTTGCAAACATATTGACAACCATTATGAAACAAGCAAAATTAGCAGCAAAACTTAAAGAACTAATAAATTTACTTTTATAAAATAAAAAGATAATCGAAGCTAGATAAATAAAAACTAAAAGTACTGCCCATAAAAAACTACTACTATTAGAAACAACATCAAAAAAGAAATAAGCACTGTCTCCAATAAAAAATAAAGGAATTAACATCCCAATAATCAAAAGTAATGTTAGAAAGCTAAAAGCACTTACTATCACAATATTTTTAGTTCTTTTGTCCATATAAAACTCCTTATATAAATATTATAAAAAGTTTATTTAAAAAATAAATTAAATTTAATTTTTAAAATTATTAAAGTTATCGTTAACTTTTATTTTAATAGCAAGTACTCCATATTTTAATATTTGTTCTTTAGAATAATATTCATACATATCTTTAGGGTCAGCTATTTCATTTTTTAAATATCCAAGTTCTTCTTTTTTATAGTTAGAATATAATTCATAAAAATCATGATACTTCTTTATATCTAAAATTATTACTTCAAGTTTTTCATTAGTTAAATTATTACTAAAAATTATTAAATCATTAACTTTAAGATCTTTTCTTCTTTCATCATTTAAACGCATTTCAATTACTTTTTGATTCCTTTTAATTGCATTAAATGGTTCATCATGTAAGTTCATTTCATAAATCATAATTATTTTATAAAGCATATTAAAAATACTTTCAAGATTTTAAAATAACCTTTTTAAGGTTAAATAAATAAATTTAAAATAGGTATTTTGCTTCTAAAAAGTCTTTATTTTAAATAAAAAACCTTTAAAACTCAATTATTTTTTATTTTTTCTAATAGAAAACTTGTCCCAACCCTTTTTATGACAATAAGGATATTTTAAATATCTTTTTGTTAAAGTATGTGGTCCAAAAATATATTCTTTAAAAGTAGGAACAAAATTTTTCTTGCAGTGTGCACATTCATAAACTTCAAAATTTAATGAAATAATAACTGCTACTAATATATTTAATAACATAATAATAAATGCACCAACTATTAAAGTTATTTGAACCCATAAAACATTAATAACATATGTAACTAATAAAACAATGAAAATTAAAAATAAAAAAGGTCTGATAATTTTTATCAAACCTATTATATTTAAATGGTCGGGGCGACTGGATTTGAACCAGCGGCCTTCAGTTCCCAAAACTGACGCGATACCAAGCTACGCTACGCCCCGGTGATAATTATTATATTGCAATCAATATAAAATAGTCAATAATTATTTAAAAAATTTAGATGTTTATTTTATTATGAAAAAACACTAAAATAACCTTGATATGAAAGAAATTTTTAAATATTTGAAACCTTATAGAAAGGAAACTATAATTGCTGTAATTTGTGTATTTTTAGAAAGTAGTCTTGAAATCGTTGTTCCTTTTTTAATGAATTTTATTTTGCAAAATGGAAAAGGTATTACTTATGATCCAATAACAAATATTATTAATTCCTATGATTTACCTTATGTTTTTACAATTGGTGGAATTATGATAGGTTGTGCTGCTTTAGCATTTACTTTAGGAATTTTAGGTGCTAAATATAGTGCAAAATGTGGAAGAGGTTTAGGTGCCGAATTAAGAAAAAAGCAATATGAACAAATTCAAAAATATTCTTTTGATAATTTAGATGATTTTCGTACTAGTAGTTTAATCACTCGTTTAACTAACGATGTAACAATTATTCAAGATGCTTTTACTCAGTCTTTAAGACCAGCTTTAAGATCTCCTACAATGTTAATTTTTTCTTTAGTGCTTGCTTTTATTATTTCTCCATATTTAGGTTTAATCTTCTTAGTCGTTATTCCTTTATTAGGTTTAATCTTATTTATAATTTTAAAAATAGTACGTCCTAAATTTAAAACTTTACAAATTATTATGGATAAATTAAATCGTACTACTCAAGAATCAATTATTGCTATTAAAACAATTAAAGCTTATGTTAAAGAAGATTATGAAGCTATTAAGTTTAATGAAGTAAATACTGAATTAAAAAATACTGCTAGTAGTGCTTATGCAACTTTACAATTAAATATGCCTGCTATGCAATTTGCTACTTATACTACTATTATTGCTTTATTAACTTTTGGGGCTAGCTTTTTTACAAAAGGATTAATTCAAGATGTATCAGAAATTTCTACCTTTTTAAGTTATATTATGCAACTTTTATCATCTTTAATGATGTTATCTAATGTTTTTATGTTAGTATCAAGATCTTCTCCAAGTGTCCTAAGAGTTCTTGAAGTTATTAAAACTTCTCCTACTATTATTGATAATAAAAATTCGAAAGAAGAAATTACTTCAGGTAATATTGAATTTAAAAATGTTTATTTTAAATATAAAAAAGATGCAGAGAAATATGTTTTAAGTAATATTAATTTTAAGATTAATCATGGTGAATTTGTTGGCATTGTTGGACAAACTGGTAGTAGTAAAACAACATTAATTAATTTAATGAATCGATTTTATGATGCTAGTGCGGGTGAAATCTTAATTGATAATAAAAATATCAAAGATTATTCTTTATTTGAAATTCATAATAAAATCGCTAATTCATTACAAAATCCAATTTTATTTAAAGGTACTGTTAAAGAAAATTTATTATACGGAAATAAAAATGCTACAGATGAAGAAATAATTAGAGCTACTAAAATTGCTTGTTGTTATGACTTTATTGTTAATAATTTAGAAAATGGTTTTGAAACTATGATTGGTCAAAGCGGAACTAATGTTAGTGGCGGACAACGTCAAAGATTATGTTTAGCTCGTGCTATTTTAACTAATCCTAAAATATTAATTTTAGATGATTCTTTTAGTGCGCTTGACCGTATTACTGAAAATAAAGTTAAAGAAAATATTAAAAATAATTTAAAAGATACAACCTTAATTGTTATTTCTCAAAAAATAAGTGCTATTAAAGATGCTGATAAAATTATTGTCTTAAATAATGGAGTTGTTAATAACATTGGTACTCATCAAGAACTTCTTCAAAAAGATGAAATTTATCAAAATATGGATTTTATCCAAAGTGAGGGTTTAAATTAATATGAAAAGTTTAAATCTTTCGCGTGCTAGACCAAAAAATTTCTTTAAAACTTTAATTCGTTTATTAAGTTATTATAAAGGAATTAAATTATTTTTATTAATTTTAGTTGTTTTATTAACAATTTTTAGTAGTATTGCTTCAATTGTTGGAACATTCATGTTAAAAGATGTTATTTCAATTATTTTAAAATTGAAATCTAACGATGCTACACGGATGGATTTAACTAAATCAATTTTATTAATGGCTAGTTTATATATTGGTGGAGTTATTTCCACAATTTGTTATAACCAAATAATGATAAGAACTTCACAAAAAGTAATTTATGAAATTCGTAATGATTTAATTAAACATACTTTAGAACTTCCAGTTAAAGAATTTGATCTTCATACTCATGGGGAAATAATGACATATTTTACTAATGATATTGATACATTAAATACAGCATTAAATGATTCTTTTGCTAATGTTATTTTCTCATTATCAAATATAGTAGGAACTTTAATAGGTTTATTCTTATTAAATATTTATTTATCATTAATTGTGGTATTTTTCTTAGCGTTGATGGTCTTTTTCATTCTTTATAATTCTCATAAATGTCAAAAATATTTTAAAGCTCAACAACAAGAATTATCAAATATGAACGCCTTTATTGAAGAAAATATTAAAGGAATTAAAGTTTCTAAATCATTTAATCATCTTAATGAAGATTTAGCTAGATTTAATAAAAATAATACTGCTTTACAAAATGTTGCAACTAAAGCTTTTTATCATACTCAATTAAATATTCCAGTCATAGTATCATTAAGTTATTTTAACTTTGCTTTAAGTTGTATTTTAGGAGTTATTTTTACTTTTAATGGTCTTTTAGTTGGTGGAGTTCCTGCCTTAACGAGTTTTTTAGTTTATGTTCGTCAAAGTGCTGCTCCTTTTAATCATTTTACTTCTCATGTAAATACTATTTTAACTAGTATTGCTGGAGCAGAAAGAATCTTTGAATTTTTAGATAAAGAAAAAGAAATTGATGAAGGAAATGTAACTTTAATAAAAGTTAATGATGGAGTTACTAAATATGCTTGGGATGTTCCTTTAGAAAATAATAATCATAAAATAGTTCCATTAGAAGGTGATATTAAATTTAAAGATGTTACCTTTGGATATAATAAAGAAAAAATTATTTTAAATGATATTAGTTTATGGGCTGATAAAGGTCAAAAAGTTGCTTTTGTTGGTAGTACTGGCGCTGGAAAAACTACGATTATCTCGTTAATTTCTCGTTTTTATGAAATTGAAGATGGAGAGATTACTTATGATGGAATTAATATTAAAGACATTAAAAAAGAATCTTTAAGAAGATCAATTTCTTTAGTAACTCAAGATACACATTTATTTAGTGGTACAATTGCTGATAATATTCGTTATGTTAGACGTCATTCTTCAATGGAGGAAGTAATTGAAGCAGCAAAATGTGCTAATGCTCATAACTTTATTACTCATTTACCAAATGGATATGACACCTATTTATATGATGATGGACATAATTTAAGTGAGGGGCAAAGACAACTTCTTGCCTTAGCTCGAGCAGCAATTTCTAAACCTCCGGTCTTAATTTTAGATGAAGCTACTTCAAATATTGATACACATACTGAAAAGCTTATTCAAGAAAGCATGGATCAATTAATGAACAATCGAACTGTTTTAGTTATTGCTCATCGTTTATCAACCGTTAGAAATAGTGATGCCATCTTAGTACTAGAAAATGGTAGTATTATTGAACGTGGAACTCATGAAGATTTAATTGCTAAAAAAGGTTATTATTATTCTTTATATAAAGGTAAAAAAGAATTAAGTTAAAATAAAAAATCGCTCGTGAGAGGTACCCCAAATCCTAGACATTAGGAAAGGGGTACTTTTTTATGAAATA
>UQFN01000002.1 GCA_900540365.1 uncultured Mollicutes bacterium | reverse complement strand
CTCTTCCGATCTTCAATACATCAAGTCTTTTAAGAACACTAAAAATACCTATTGATGGTAGGCCGAGTTTATTTCGAATTACACTTAAAGAATGGATGGCTACTTCATCCGAGATTATCTTTTCTTTATTAAGTAAAAGGACCGCCTTCCTATAGCGGAGGAAGAGAAGTTCTTTCTCTTTATTGTAGGGAAGCGGCCCAAGATCCTTTAAAGGATTAAGCTTTTTTACTAACTTTTTTAAGTCATTTCTTTCTTCCTTCATAGTGCCTCCAAAGGCACCTATAAGGAGATTACTAAGCCAATGTTAGTTTACCTTTTATCATTAATATTGGTAATTTCAATGGGTTAAAGTTATTAAAAGAACTCATCAATCCTTTTTTGCTTTTCGATTCTTCCAGCATATTCTCCAATTATGATCACTTCGTTATTCAATTCGTTTTTATTCATTATTTTTATTTCTTTATTAGTAAGAAAATATAAGGAATACATCTTTTTCTTTTCATCGAATTTGATAATGATAGGAGAGACTTTTTTATCAATTTCAGCAAGTAACTTAACATCTAATTTAAGTTCATTTGATTTTACATAATATTCAAGCGTCCATTCATTAGTTTCAAAGAAAACGACTTCATCACTTTCAGAAGACAGGACTAATCTATTCTTTTCATCTTGTTTATAAAGAGTAAAAGAAACAGATTTAGGTCTATTTAGTGTGACTTTTGTTCCCATTATTTCATCGACTGAAACTTCATATAGATTTGCAAACTTAAGAAGAGCAGGAGCGGTTAGTTGCCTTCTTCCTGATTCATAGGCATAAATTGCATCTTTAGAGATGCCAGTCTTTTTGATGGCTTCTTCGACACTTATTAAACTCCTTTTCCTAATGGAGGAGAGCCTTTTGCCGATTTCCGCATCTAGCGTTTTATTTTTCATATATTTGACCTCTATCACATTGTAGGGGAAGACATAATTATTCTCAATATTTTATGTTTGGAAAAATACAAAAGGTATAACAACATTAACCCGCTGAAATTAAAATTTGTTTATTTCAAAAATACAATGTTTTCACATCCATATCTCTAAAACTGGATTGAAAAAAAGAGAAAGGAGGGAAAACATTATGCCAACGAAAAGGAAATCCCCACATGTCTATGTGAAAAGATTGTGGCTAGCTAACCTTCGCATAAATTGTAATTTGAGCCAAGAAAAGGTAGCGGAAGCTTTAGGCATCTCTGCTCCATCTTATAACCAGATTGAAGCAGGCAAACAAGGTCAATATATGAATAGCAAAAAGCTACTCGCACTTTCAGCCATCTTAAATGTGGACATTGGAAAGATCTGTCATCTTGAAGCGGACTATCAAGAAAAAGTCGATAAAGCAAATGGGAAGGAAGAATAGATGATAATCGATAGAAATAAAGCGATAGATGAATCGCCACCTCAAATAGACTTAGCCAGTGACTATATTTCAGGGCTTGATAAAAGCGAGAACACGGTCAGCACCTATAAGGGAAATCTCGATAGGTACATTAAATATCTTGATGAGAAAAGGATTACTAAGCCAAAGGAATCCGACCTCGTTCTTTTTAAAAAGAGCCTAAAAATGAAAGGATGCCATAGCGCAACTGTTCAGCTTTATGTAGTCACTTTAAGAGGCTTTTATAAGTGGACGGAAAGAATGGGCTATTACCCAAATATTTCTTCAAGCCTTACTAATGAACACGTTGAGCCAACCTTTAAAAGGCAAGCTCTTACAGTAAGTGAGGCTAAAAGACTCCTTAAAAAATGTAAGACAAGAAGTAAGAAAGGTATCACCTATTTAAGAGATTACGCCATCATTAGTCTAATTGTTACGACTGGCTTGAGGACAGTTGAAGTAAGTAGAGCGGATGTTGAAGATATCGTTTCGCTAAATGGAGTCACCTACCTATATGTCCAAGGAAAAGGGCATGACGATAAAGATGATCCAATTAAGCTACCTAGTGATGTACTTGAAACAATAAATCACTACCTCACCGAAAGAAATAGCGATGCTAAGCCGCTTTTCCTTAATCATTGTTCAAGGTCAGATAAGACAAGAATCAAACCTAAGACGATATCTGAACTAGTAAAAAATGCCTTAAGGCTAATTGGGCTAGACGATAAAAGATATACTGCTCATTCACTTAGACATACCTGTGCAACGATTGCTCTATTAAATGGAGCAAGCATTCAAGAAGTGCAGATGACGCTTAGACATAAATCTATCAATACGACAACCATTTATACCCATAACTTAAGTAGAGAAACAAATGATGTAGAAAATATTGTGGCGAAAGCTATCAAGGAAAGTAAATAAGGAGAATTTAAAAGTGGAAAACGAAGAAAAGAATAAGGCTTTAACTGAGATGAAAGAAGATAAGAAAGAAGTCGCTCCTAAGGTTTTTATTAATGATTCCTTGGGCAAACTTAGGACGGCAGTAGATGAATTAAATAGACCAGTCTTTTGTTTAAAAGATGTGTGTCTAATTCTTGAAATTAAGAATCCAAGCGATGCTAGTAAAAGGCTTAAGAAATCAGGAATCACTAGGATTTCAATGAGTGATGGAAAGAAAGTCAATAGCTATTTATTCATCACGGAAAGTAACCTCTATAGGCTTATCTTCCAATCAAGGAAAGAAGAAGCAACGCACTTTGTTGATTGAATAACAGAGATCGTTCTTCCTGAAATTAGAAGCCGCGGAAAATATGAGCTTAGGACTTTAATGAAAAGTGAAGATACCGCATTAAGCTTTTTAGAATCCTATAACGACTTAAGACTAAAGCTTTGCGTTTTGGAGAAAATCAATAAAGAAACTGAAGAGGTAAGAGCCTACGTTAAAAGAGCCCTCGATAGTGGTGTCTTAAAAGACTTAATGGATGTTCCTGAAATACTTTGTTTTAAAGGCATTGGGAAAAAGGAGCTTTTTTCTATTCTTAGGGAAGAAGAGATATTAGATTCAAATAATCTTCCTTACCAAGCTTATATCGATAAAGGCTGGTTTAGGGTTGATACACATAGTTATATCGATAAAACAGCGAGACTAACTACTCATAAAAGGTGTTTCGTTTATCAACTTGGCATAAAAGAAATTAGAAAGCTTCTCGAAAGGAGGATTGGGAAGAAGAATGGAAAATGAGGAGAAGGTTTATACCGTAGATACCCTTGCCGAGCTTTGGAGCGTTCCCCGTAGAAAGGTTGCTGATCTAGTTAGAAAAGGAAAACTAAGATGCTTTAGAGTTGGAGCTTCTATTCGTATCCATCAATCAATGGTGGATGAATTTATGAAGGAGAATGGGAACGTTAAGCCCAAGGAAAAAGCCAAAGGGAAATAATACTAGTTATTTCTGCTTGATAAATACATTATTTTACGAAAAAAAGCAAGGAATAGCATGCTTATTACAAAATATGGTTATCTATTTCTTAATCAAAAAAGGAGGTGATGGAAGTGGCTAGGAAGCCTAAACAGGGCCTTGATTATTTCCCTCTTGATGTTGATTTTCAAAGCGATCCAAAGGTGAGGAAACTCATCTATAGATTTGGAAGCGATGCGGTCTCAGTCTTCATCATGTTTTTAAATGAACTTTATAAGAACGGCTATTTCTTTGATGGTGATTTATCTACCTTAAGCGACTCCATCGCCTATGAAATTGGTAAGTCTGGGGAAGAAGGTTCTAAGGAAGTCAAAAAGATACTAGATGCTATGCTTAGCTTAGGAATGATCGATAAAGCAACATTAGAGCTTGATAACGTAATAACAAGCAAAGCCGTGCAGAAGCAGTTTCTTCTTTCAACGAGTAGAAGAAAGAAGACGGAGAGGAAATATTGGCTACTAAGCGAAGAGGAAGAAAGGAGGATGGGCGAATTCTTAATGGAAAAGAAAGAAAAAATAAATGTCGACAATAATGAAACTCAACTCAATTTATGTAAGCAGAAATCAAGTTCAATTGGTATTTCTGCCAGCGATAACGAAACTGACCCATCATTAATGTCGACAAAAGTACACAAAGTAAAAGTAAAAGATAAAGTAAAAGAAAAAGTTAAAGAAAAAGATGATAAAAAAGATAAATGGGATATAGGGAACTGTCCGTTCCAACTTGACTATTTCACAAAGTGTTTAATAAGCGATCACATCATTGATGTCTATGATTTGAAGCTTAGTGAACTTAATGACTTTTTTATCGAACTTAAAAACACTTATGACTATGAACTTGTAGAAAGGTGCTTTAGATATACTAGAGATTACGTTAGGAAGCGTAAAGAGAAAATCATGGATATCGTTGCTTTCTTTAAAAAAGCCATGAATGAGAATGTCGATAAGATGGATGGCTATGAGGAAAGAATGCAAAAGCTATATGACGAATGGGAGAAAATTCTTGAAGAAACAAAAAAAGAGAAAAGCGATAGCGAGGCAAAAGAAGATGAGGAGGATATTGAACTATGAATGAAAACCTAAAAGAAATAATTCCTGTTTGTTCTGTTTGCTATATACCAAATTGGCTTAAAGATAGTCCAAACGGTGTCAAGGCATTAAAAATCAAGGCTATCTATTACCAAGAGGGAAAAGAGCCTACAATCGAGGGGATGAAGAAGTGAAGGGGCTGCTTAAAATCCTCGGCGAGATAAATGAACTCAGGCGAAGGATAAAAGGCGAGCTAGAGATGGTGTGTTATTACGATGCGATGGCAAACCTCATACCTGGGCCGGTCTACGGGGAAGAGAACATCCATCACGAAAAGTCGACCAGAGCGCCCTTTGAGAAGTGGATAGGGAAGAAGCTCGACATGGAGACGAAAATCAAGGAGGATGAAACAAAACTCAAATCCTTAATCGACGAGGCGACGATCATGCTCGAGGGAATAGGCGACCTAAGATATCGTTACATCGTTCTCTATAGGGATGTGCTGGGGCTTGATTACCTGGAGACCTCAAAAAGAATGAAGATTGCAAAGAGCACGGCCTATAGGTTCCATGCCGAGGCCATAGCCTACATCGTGTCTGCTTCAAAAGAAGACGAAGTCTAGTTTGCCGTATACGTTAGCGACATTGAAGAAAGACAACGCGATCTAACGAAAGACACCCAAAAGTAGATTGTCGTCTTCCTTACGGTGAACGTTTAAGTCGTTGAGGCAAGACAAGGGAAAATAACGAAGTACAAAAATCCAGACAGTTGTCTCCTTAGGTGTATACGTTGAAATACGTTAGGTGGATTCAAAGTGATCTAAGGTAGCGATGAAAATCTAGATTGTTGTCTTACGTGCGGTATACGTTGAAGTACGTTAAAAAAGATAACGTGATCTAACGGGAGACCGAATTTAGAAGATTGTCGTCTACGTTAGGGTATACGTTAGATGATTTTAACGTAGTACGTTAGAAGCGAATGTGGAGAGCGATTCGTTTACGTTAGGTTAAGAATTAGGCTCAATATTGGCAATTATAGGCTGAATTCGGGCAATTAT
The DNA here is from genome assembly GCA_900540365.1 of uncultured Mollicutes bacterium. Lineage (GTDB taxonomy): Bacteria > Bacillota_I > Bacilli_A > RFN20 > CAG-826 > Onthovivens. Next base: position 149,147 of record UQFN01000002.1, on the reverse strand, counting down.
AGGCAATATTAACGAGAATTGGGGAGTACGTTGAAACACGTTGAAAATTCTAACGTAATCTAACGTAGCGATATTTCTCTCGAATTTGAAAAATATTAGCCGTAAGTTGTTTACGTTAGAGTGGTTCAAGGTAAAAGAACGTAGCCACCAATACTTCGAGATTTTGGAAAATCTTCTACCTTCGTTCATTGCGTTGAGCGCCTTCAAGGTAAAACAAGGTGGGCTGTGTCTCTTTGGAATTTCGGAGAAGGTCTCACCTTCGTTTGATACCTCGAAAATTTCAAGCGATAGGAAAGGGTATATATATTATGGAGATTTCCTTCACATGTGCAAGCACATGTGTAGGTCCATACGCAAAACCTCTGAAAAGATATCCGTACATGGCTTTGCACATATGCTTGAAATCTAGGAAAAATATGGGGTTTATACATCGATAATCGAAAATAAAGCGTGAGAAAGAAAAAGAAACAACAAGACGTTGCTAATAACGTCAAGAGGGTGTTTCCTTATAGTGAGGGACTGCGGATAGCAGGACAATGACAAACAAAAATAATGGGTCCGAGAGGGGAAATCCTTCCGGGCCTTTTGCTTTATGAAAGGAGGAAAAGGAGTGAACAGAAAGAATCACAAAAGAGCGTATGGCACCGATATTTATAAAACTTGGGTCAGAACCGGGAAGCTTGAGGAAGTATTGAATTTCATCACCGAATGCGCGAAGAAGCTCGTCACTCAAACCGAGATGTGCAAGACACTCAAAATGGATCCTAGGACCTTCTCGACCTTGAAGAAGAACCATCCGGATGTCCAAGAGGCAATCGATAAAGCAAAGTTCGAGCTTAAAAAGGATTTGGTAAGTGCGATGTATAAGAAGGCCATGGGTTATGAGACCATCGAGGAAGATCAATACATCGAGGACAAAAACGGCAATCAGGTCAAAAAGATCCATAGAACCAAGAAACAGGTGGCGCCTGACTATAAGGCCTTGACCTATCTTTTGACTAAGCATTTCGGCAGGGAGTACTACGAAAGATATCTTGAATTAGCCCTTATGGAAAAGAAGCTAGAAAAGAACAAAGAGGAATGGCAGAAGGCCGATGAGGAAGATGAAGACGATGATAGCGGCAGCAGTGCCGATGAATTTTTGTAAAGCGAGGGAAGAAAAATGGATGAACTAAGAATCGAATATATAGACATTGATAAAATCACGCCTTATGAGAACAATGCAAGAAAGCACCAAAAGGCCGATGTAGATGCAATCAAAAAATCCATCGATGCTTTTGGAATGAACGATCCTATTGGCGTTTGGAGCGATAAGAACATCATAGTCGAGGGACATGGCCGCCTTTTAGCACTTAAGGAATTAGGCTATAAGAAGGTCCCTTGCATCAGGCTTGATAGGCTTACGGACGAGCAAAGGAAAGCCTATGCTTTGGCGCATAACAAAACCGCTGAACTATCAGAATGGGATTTTGAAAAGCTAAAGGAAGAACTAGATGGTATTTCACTTGATATGGGCGACTTCGGATTTGAGGATTTCACTCTTGAGGACCTAGAAAACGTCAAAGAGGATGAATTCGACATCGATGCCGAGCTTCAAAAGCCATCGTTCAGCAAGAAGGGCGATATCTGGTGTTTGGGAAGGCATAAAGTGATCTGCGGAGATTCAACGATTAAAGACACTTTTGCAAAGGTTTTAGAAGAAAAGAAAGCAAATCTAGTCGTAACGGACGCACCTTATTTCGTGGACCTTGAAAGCGCAAGCGGGAAAATCTCAAATGACAATCTCAAAGGCAAGGAAGCCTATGAGTTCCTGCTTAAGGCGTTTACTAACCTTAAAGATATCATGAGAGATGATGCTTCGATCTATGAGTTCTATGCGACCAGCCAATCGCGTATTTTCTATGACGCATTCGAGGATGCCGGGCTTAAGCTTGGGGCATCGCTAGTTTGGAGGAAAGATCATACGCCTCTTATGAGGACCGACTGGAAGTTCAACTTCGAGCCTGTGATCTTCGGCTGGAGGAAAGACGGGAAGCATAGATGGTATGGCGACCAAAAGCAAAAGGCCTGCTTCGACTTCGCATCTATCAGGAACTCGACAACTGAAGGCTGGAATCATCCAAGTTCTAAACCCGTTCCTTTGATTGCTTATCTTATAGCGCAAAGCTCAAAGCCTAATGATTTGGTATTCGATGCGTTCTTAGGTTCAGCTTCAACGCTTATTGCTTGTGAGCAAACAAACAGAATCTGCTATGGTATAGAGTTAGAAGAGAAGTTTGTCGATGTGGCGGTTAAAAGATACATCGCCCAAGTCGGTAAAAGCGATGAGGTCTACGTCATAAGGGACGGCGAAAAGATAAAGTACCAAGACTTACATATTGAAGAAAACGACACTGGAGCTTTGGCTCCTTTTTAATTTACGAAAGGAAAAATTATAACTATGGAAAAATACATTACTTGCGAATCGGTCTTTAGGGGGCATCCGGATAAGCTCTGCGATCAGATTAGCGACGCCATCTTGGATGAATATCTCCTTAAAGACAAAAACAGCAGAGTGGCCATCGAGTGTTCAATCAAGGACAATCTCATCATCATTTTCGGTGAGGTCACCTCGAAGGCTCATCTCAATCTTGAAAGGGTGGCAAAGCGAGTGCTTCGTGATGTCGGCTATTTCGATAATTTTGTAGTTATCAGCAAAGTCTCTACCCAGTCTTTTGATATCGCTAAAGGTGTCGATAAAGAAGGAGCAGGCGACCAAGGAATCATGTATGGCTATGCCACAAACGAAAACAAGGAGTGCTTGCCTCTTGTCTATATCATCGCTAGGGATATCTCAAAGGCGATCGAGAACATCAGGAAAGAGAAGTACATGGATGTCCTTGGGGTCGATGGAAAGTGCCAAGTTACTGTCCGATATGTTGATAACAAACCAAAAGACATCAAGACCATCGTCGTGAGCGCCCAAACCAAGAAGGATGTGAAGCTAGAACAAGTCAAGAAGATAATCAAAGAAGAGGTTCTCATTCCTTTGCTTGGGAACACGCTTGATGGAATCGAGATCCTAATCAATCCTACCGGAGCGTTTTATCGTGGCGGTCCTTATGCCGATAGCGGTTTGACTGGTCGAAAGCTAATGGTCGATAGCTATGGCGGAATAGCCCATCACGGAGGCGGTGCATTCAGTGGCAAGGACTGCACCAAGGTCGATAGAAGCGGTGCCTATTATGCTAGGTATGTTGCCAAGTCCATCGTGAAGGCAGGGCTTGCTGACAAATGCGAGGTCGGTGTGTCCTACTCGATTGGGGTCAGCAATCCCATCAGTGTCTCTATCGCCACGTTCGGCACCGGGAAAATCGGTGATGATGAGCTTTTGAAACTCGTGGACGACAATTTCGATTTCTCGGTCGGAAACATCATCAAAGAATTTAAGTTAAAGGATATCTCCTATCAAAGGCTCGCCGAATATGGCCACTTTGGTAACGACATCTATCCTTGGGAGTATGTGGATGGAAAAGCAGAGGAACTCAAGAAGGCTACAGCCAAAGCGTCTGCATAACTTCTATAAGTCGGACGCATGGCACAAGGTAAGGGAAGAGGTTATCTTAAGAGCAAAAGGAAGATGTGAAGTCTGTGGAAAGCCAGGGACGGAGGTCCACCATAAAATACATTTGACGCTTGATAACGTGGACGATCCGTCGATCGCGCTCAACAAGGACAACCTCCTCCTTCTTTGTACCGAATGCCACAACAAGGTCCATGGACGCTTCAATGTCAAGATTCAAAAATACAAATGGAACGAAGACGGCGACTTGATCGAAGTCAGGGAGGAAAATGATAGATGAAGAAAGCATTGTTTTATATCGTCCAATGGACATGGGGAATCATCCAAAACATAATCGGGTTGGTTCTCTTTTTGTTTTTAATCGGCAGAAGGCATAGGACGTTCCACGGAGCGGTCATCACCACTTGGAAGCTAGGGAGTTCTCTTAGCCTAGGTATGTTCATCTTCACGGCTAGGCCATACGACTTAAGGCTCATCCAACATGAATACGGACACACAGTTCAATCACTTATCCTTGGACTTATTTGGCCGTTCGTGATTGGCTTGCCTAGTCTTATCTGGTGCGGTTGCTTTGAGAAGTGGAGAGAGAAGCATGGCGTGGATTATTATTCTTTCTATACTGAGTCTTGGGCGAGCAAATTAGGAAAATTTGTAAAAAAATGAGTCATGTTGTGAAAATAAGACTATAATAATTTAGAAGACACTAATCTGCCGCTGAAAGAAGGAAAAAACAAATGAAATTTAAAAGGTTATTTTTATTAGCCATTGGCGCCGCATTTCTTTTGACTAGCGCTGGTAAGCCTATGGCTACTGCCAATGAAATTGTTGGAATCAAAGAAAATGTTACACAGCAAGTTATGCGTCTTGCAAACTTAGCAAGTGATGAAGAAGAAACTGAAGATCCTGAAGAAATCTTGAGCAGAGCAATTGAGGATTACAAGGAAGAGTTTGATGATTATATTAATATAACTGCTTTAAATGTAGAACAAAAAGAACTTGTTACATTACCAAATTTTGATATTGATTACATTGCACCAACATATGCTGAAGTAATGAATGAGTATCAAATTAATTTAGAAGCCTCTCTTACTCCAATTCAACTTGAAAAATATGATTTGCTAAGACAAAGAGATTACAATTTTGATAAGTATGTTGCTTTAAATCAAAATAAATATCTTGATTTAACTATTCCACCTAAATACAATCACGTTACGACTATGGCTGTTGTAACAACAGCACTTGTAGGAATATTGAGTGGTGCGGGTTTAACCCAAGCCGCAATAAGTGCATTTACTGGAGCTGTTGGTACTTTATCTGCAGCAATTTCTACTGCTTGGATTCCTATTGTTGGTTGGGCTCTTGCTGTCGGCCTTGCTGTAGGTGCATTAATTGCATTAACAGTTATTATCGTTCAATATTGGGATGAGATTTGTTCTGTTATAAATGATATTAAGAACTGGTTCCTAGAACAATTTAACGCTTTTGCTGATTTGATTAATTCGTATTTTAATGATGCTATTGCACAAGGCGAAGAATCTACCATAGCAGAAAGAGAAATTATCGATGGTAAGGAAATTGTCTGGAAAGATGCTAATATGACACGTGATGTAGCTATATCAATTGCGACTGATTTAAGAAGAAATAGTAAAAGTGTTTTATTGATGAAGAACATTTCATTTCCAAGACAAAACGAAATGAATTGGTGGATACCAACAGGTTATGTTGATGTAGATTTTGTGACTAAAAATAAACTTTGTGAATATCCATATTATTATAGTACTTATACATGGTACAACAGCACTGCTAAACGAATGCTTTTCGAAAGCACACCATCATATTCAAATTATGGTAATTATGGCTATAAAAATTTAGTTTATCATAAGTTCACTAATATGAAATATGCAGTGTATGGTTGGAACCATTACCATGTCGGTAAATATGATCCGATTAAACAAAAAGCTGTAACATATCCTGAAGAAGAAGATATACATAGTGTACACTCATTTTTTGGATTAACTTATATTAGGCTAGCCAATAATCAAGGATTTGTTTCATATCCTGCAAATCCATAATTTACGTTAGGGTAAGCAATGTTTAAAGTTGGAGATTTTGTTGCCTTGGGGCAAACACCGTTTTCTAAATTTATAGTTACTAGAATATACAATGATGAGTACATGGCTATTGCCACATTTGATGTATTGGATGGTTTTATCGAAAATGAATATAAGGTTAAACAAAAATATTTTACATTACTTGATTTAGATAAATTTATAGTGCCTGGAATGTCTTATAGACATATGAGAAAAAATTTCGTGGATTGCGGCTACTTTTTTCAAAAAAAAGACGGTTCACTTATTTTAAATTACACTGAAGATAGTTTAAATGGAATATCGCCTGGATGGGGATTAGATTTGAAATTTTATCCCATAAGTGCTATCGATTAATTTTATCTAAAAAGTATCTTGCTTAAGTCACTTGGAAAATAGTGACTTTTTTGTTTATTTAGACTCCCCGGGTAGCCTAATGAATTTAAGCCTGGGTACCGCACGAGGGGGACTCACGAAAAATACAAGCCACATATTTTGAAAATCTGAAAATCTCAAAAACTGAATTAAATCGTTTCTTTGTAAAAATCCTTAGTTTTGCAGTGTTTTTTGCTATTTTAATAGCAATTTCGACACTCTTTAAAATACTTAAAAATACCTCAAAAATGTAGTTGATATCGTGTGCATTTAGAGTGATGTATATATGTGCGAAGGGTAAAGAAATACACCTTCAAGGAGGAAAAACAATATGTTCAAAGAAAAATTCGGTATTGAAATTGAGTTCACTGGTATCACCAGAAACAAAGCTTCGAAACTTGTCGCCGACTACCTTGGCGGAACCATCAACGAGGCCAGAGACTATTACGACACAAAGGTCATCACAGCCCATGACGGAAAAAAATGGAAGGTCATGTACGACGGCTCCCTTAGATGTCAAACAAAGAGAAACGGTGAAATCATAAGTACTTCAAGAGATTATTCATGCGAGTTAGTTAGTCCAATTCTTACTTATGATGAGGACATAAACACGCTTCAAGAACTAGTAAGAATACTTAGAAAAGCAGGAGGCCTAACAAACTCAAGTTGTGGGATTCACGTTCATTTAAATGGTGAAGATCACGATGTTAGAAGCATTAGAAACTTCATAAACATTGTGGCTAGTAAAAATGATCTTCTTTATAAAGCCTTAGAAATCAAACAAGAAAGGATGAGATTTTGTAAGAAGATGGATGAACACTTAGTTAATACCATTAATAAGAAGCATCCTAAAACCATGTCTCAACTTGCTGACATTTGGTATGAAGGCTACTACGGAAGTAGAAACACACATTATCACGATTCTAGATATCACTTCTTAAACCTTCATTCATTCTTTACTGGCAACCACACAGTTGAACTTAGAGGATTTAACTCTGAACTTCATGCTGGGAAGGTTAGAAGTTATATCGTTCTTGCCTTAGCACTTAACCATCAAGCCTTAACTCAAAAGTGTGCTAGTTCTAAGAAACCTCAAGTTGAAAATGAGAAGTTTGCGATGAGAACCTACCTTAATAGATTAGGACTTATTGGTGATGAGTTTAAGAATTGTAGAGAACATTTAATTCACGCTCTTGATGGATGCTCAGCATGGAGGTTTGGCTCAAGAGAGGCAACACAAATAGGAGGTGCTAGATAATGAAGAAGTATTACTTGGCTTATGGTTCAAACCTCAATTTAGAGCAGATGAAATATAGGTGTCCTAACGCTAAAAAAGTAGGCGCCTATTTGCTCAAAGATTGGTCTTTAGAATTTAGGTATTATTTAACAATTAGAAAAGAAAAAGGTTCAGTAGTTCCTTTAGGTATATTTGAAATTGATGAAGTAGATGAAAAGTCACTTGATAGATATGAAGGCTATCCAACTCATTATTTTAAAGAAGAAATAGAAGTTGAATTAAACGGCAAGTCTATTAAAGCGATGGTTTACATTATGAATCCTAAGATTAGAAAGGTTATGAAGCCAGATTTGTTTTATTTAAGAACGTGTCTAGAAGGTTATAAGGACTTTGGCTTTGATACAAACTATCTATTTAAAGCCTATGAGGAGACAAGAAAAGAATGATTAATTTAAATAATAAAAAGAAACGTTGTCCTTTATGCGGACATTTACTTGAAAGATATCCTAATAATGGCGAGCCCTTAATCCATGGTGAAGTGTGCCTACAATGTAATGTAACTGCAGTTATTCCTTATCGTTATTTTATAAGTGCTTATCAAAGAAGTCCTATTACTATGGTAATAAAAAACGGAAAGATCCAAGTTCATAAAACAAGTGATGGCTATTGGAAGTTAAGTGATATAGAAGTGTTTTTAGGCAAGAACATCCTCTTTAAATCTAACGCAAAATTAGGGCTTACGTTCGCTTTTATTAAAGGATACGAAGAAGAACCAAGGGAGCTAAACGTAATCGCACAGAAAGCCTTAAAAGCGCCTAATTTTAAAAGTGTGATGGTAATTCCTACAAGGCTTTTGAAAGGAGTTAAATTAAATGAATAATAATGAAACTAATACATGTGTTTATAAAGAATATGAGAGGCTAAAAGGCCTCTTTTTAAATGGTAATGAAGATAAGCTTCCTTTAGTGGACGAGCTTCTTAAAAAGGTAGCTTTTCTTACTGTTGAACTTAGAGGACTAGAAAAGACGATCAAGAGACAAGGGACTGTTCAAGTTTCTAATAAAGGAACAACGAGAACTAATCCTAATTTAAAGTCATATCTATCAATGTTAAGCGTCTATCAAGGAATCATTAAAACCTTAAACTCGATACTAGATACTGATATCAGTGAAGAAGATGATGCCTTTGATGAATTTATGAAGAAAGCCATAGAAGAAAGATGAAAAACTACTTTTTAGAGTATTACGAGAAAGTTAAAAATGGAGAGATTTTAGTAGGTAAGGAATTAATGAAAACTCTTGATAATTTATATAAAGACCTTGCAAATCCTAGATATTTCTTTGATTTAAAGCCTGGTTATATTCGTATAGATTTTATCGAGACCTTTTGTAAACACACTAAATCTCCATTCACTGGACTTCCTTTTAAACTCACCTTATGGGAGAAGGCTTTTCTTCAAGTTTCATTTGGTTTTAAGATGAGCGATACAAAGCTTAGACGCTTTAATGAAGTCATATTACTTATTGCTAGAAAGAATGGTAAAACAACCTTTATTGCTGGAATTGATCTAGCAGAGTTCTTTCTTTCAAGAGGTGTTGATATTGTTTGCGCTTCTAATACTAGTGAACAAGCAAATATTTTATTTGATGAAATAAATAACATGAGAGAAGCTAGTCCAACTTTAGAGAAAAGAACTAGTAAAAATATCTTCTGTATTAAATTTGGAAAGAAAAATGATAAGAGAAGTTCGCTTAATAAATCTAAGATTAAAAAGATGTCCGCTCAATCTAAAAATAAGGATGGTTATAACATTGAAGTTGGTTGTATTGATGAAGTTCATGAAATGACTGATAGTAAAGTTTATGACGCGATTAAACAATCTCAATCAACAAAGAAAGAACCACTTATTTTTATCATCACAACTGAAGGTGTAACAGTAGGAGGCTTTCTAGATAGTAAGCTTGAATATGCTAGAAAGATTATTAAAGGCGAGATAGAAGATGAACGTGTACTTCCTTGGCTTTATACGCAGGACTCACAGGAAGAGATATTTACTGATCCTAAAACCTGGATAAAGTCTAATCCTAGTCTAGGCGAAATTAAGCAAGTAAGTTATTTAGAAGATTTAATGAACAAATCTAAAAACGACTTAGCTACTAGAGTGACGATGCTTTGTAAAGACTTTAATATCAAACAAACTGAAGATGGTTCCTGGCTTAACTTTAAAGATATAGAAAACAAGGATACATTTGAAATTGATGATTTAAGAGGAAGCTATGCAATAGGTGGTGTTGACCTATCTTCAACTACTGACCTTACTTGTGCAGTTCTTTATGTTGAAAAGGAAGGCAAGAAGTATTTGATAAGTCATTTCTTTATGCCTAGTGATGTTTTAAAAGAAAGAATTCAAGAGGATAGTGTTCCTTATGATATCTGGGTAGAAAAAGGATATATCACTTTAACTGATGGTTCTCAAAATGATTTTAGTTTAGTAACTCAGTGGTTTAGAACTATGATCGATAAATATGATATTAGACCACTTTGGGTTGGATATGATCCTTGGAACTCACAATATTGGGTTAAAGAAATGGAAGATATGGGCTTTGAGATGGAAAAGATAAGACAAGGTGTTTATACATTATCTGAACCTATGAAACAGCTCGAAGCCGATTTAAGAAACCACGCTTTAAACTATAATAACAATCCAATTATTAAGTGGTGTTTAGCTAATACTCAGGCTAAGGTTGATGTGAATGGAAATATCCAACCATCAAAACTAAATTCAAGATTAAAAAGAATTGATGGCACGGTAGCTACAATTATCGCTTATGCGACTCTTACTAGGTATAAGCTAGATTATGAAAGTGTTGCTAAATAGTATAAATATTAATAGAAATCTATTACTAATTGAATTAAACGCTTACATTTTGTACAATTGAATTATAGATAAACTAGGAGGAAATAATATGAAACTTAGTTTTGTTATCTTTGCTTCATTGATAAGCTTTATTTTTTCGTTTGCTAAAACGCCAAATACAACGAGTTCTTTATCTCAAAGAGGAGTGGATGGTGCTGAAGTTTTAGCAAATGCATGCTTGAAAGACCAAAGTACAAATGAATTATTTAATCAGTTAGCTTCCAACATCGATGATAAAACGTATATTGATAATACATATGCATCTTATTATTTTAGTAATTTAAGAGATAATTTTGGAAATAATGCGTTTGGTTCTTGCGGATATGTTTCTATTGGAATGTTACTATCATTTTATGACGTGTATTGGGATGATAATATTATTGAAAATACATATGATGTTGTCTCTAATTACACAATAGATAGACAGCCTTTAGCAGATTTTTATTTAGTTCCATCGAATGCTGATTCACCGGGTATTAAATTTGAACCATCTAGCTTGTTCTCTGATGCAACTGTTGAAGAATATTTGTCCATAGCCACTGAAAACAAAGATACTTATTTTCAATTTGAATTATTCGACTTATCTAAGCAATATTTTGGAACAATCAATTTTGATGAAGCAAATGGTACTTTAGGACTAAGTGGAGAAGACATCTACGAGTTAGTTGATTATTATATTCATGATTACAAGGACTATTCTGACAGCGAAGTGGTCGTTAATCTTTACGAAAGAAGCAATGCTTCCCAAATGAAGTCTAATGTCGTAAGCAATATCAACGAAGGTAATCCAGTGATTTTAGTTGTTAGTCAGCCTAATACCTCAAAAGCCCATTCCGTTATAGCCTACGATTATGATTCTTCTAATCAAGAAATATATGTGCATACAGGTTGGAGAAATGAAAATAGCGGTGTTGCATTGACTCATGTTTCGTTATCTGACCTAGGATATACGGAAATTGTAAGTGCAGTTACTCTTGAGGTTAATTCAGAAAAAAACCTTGTTCAAAAGTATTTTTCTCAAACTGGTGAAGGAAGTAATTCATCGACATTCATTTTTCCTAGAGAAATTGAATTGGTTTCTGGTAACTATGCAGATATGTTACCTACTTTCTCTTGGAAATCATTATATTCTGAAAAATGGGAGTCTAATAAGGATCCATATTTTAATTTTTCAATATTAAATTCGAATAGAATTAGCATTTTTGAAGTTACAAATATTAGATCGTTATCTTATACTTTAACTACTTCGCAATGGGAAAAAGTACGTTTTGATATCTCTGGTGAGAAATATTATGTTTTATTAACATTAAATTCTGATACATATCCATATTGGGATGACTATTGGTGCAGAGTAGAATTTACTAAGCCCGATTCATATTTAAATAAACCATATATTGCTCCTGAAGAGTATGGATTTGCGGACGCTTACCCAACAGATGAATCCACAAAAACACAGTTTGAATCACATACTATCCGTGGTTTTACATTTGAAACAAGAAGATATCGTGTAGGTTATATACATAACGAAGATATTGTAATGTCTCCAATAAGAAAGGGAATAAATGAGGCATTTATTGAATATCGCTTTGAAACTGCTTTAACAAGGATTGATGTAGATTTATCTCACTGGAGAGAACAATCAAGTGAACTTCTTTCTAGTAGCAATGGTGCAGCGGTTATTCAACAATATATTGAAGATGAGTGGGTGACTGTTTTAGATTTATTGGCTAGCGAAACAAATCTACCTAGAAATAGAAATAATAAAAACACCTATAAAATCGAGTTTATACAGCCTGCTTATCGTATTAGATTTTATTCCAAATACAACGGAGTAAGCACCAGTGATAGTAATAAAGGTAGAATTTGTATTGGTAATATGGCTTTTTATGAATCCAACTATAATTTGCCATTATCTGGTTCCGAATTGGACTATACGCCTGATACATGGAACAACACAGTTGTCAATCAATTCTTATGGATAGACTATTATCTTTACCAATACACAAATTGTTATTCATATGCAGTTAACGCACAAGTTAATCCAACCACAAATAATCTTGAACCAATGCAGCCTGGTCAGGCAAATGGGAAAACTATTTCACAGAATGATTTATTAAACACAGACAAAGTTATTTCCGCTATCGAAAGTGATGCTAATATTTTAGGCTTTGGCTTTGATGAAATTGACGCGAATGACCCTTGTCCAGATGGAACTTACAAAGTTGCGTTTGTTATAGATAATCAATATTCTGCTGGTGATGGATATCAATATGATTATCATTGGTATCGTCAAAATTCTGATGGAACTTGGTCACATAAGCCTGGAATTACACCAGTAAAAAACGTTGATAGTGATGGTAAATTGATAATGGATCCTAGAACTTGTGATAGAGATTCTGGCGATGGTCTAAATTATAATCTTTTTGTCGGATTTTATGCTGTACGACCTTTAAATACAGTTTATAGTAAATAAGGGGGTGATTGTCGTGAAAAATAAACGTTGTTTTCTGCCTCTGCTGGCTTCTATTTTTGCTTTGACTTTAGTTTCTTGCCATAACAATGTAGATCCTTTAGTTAGACCTGACGATTACATACTTGATTATTGGATTTGTGATACAGTGAGTCGCGAAGATTTGGTCGAAGATAATATTTATCAGGAAAGTGGAAATACTATTCGTTATCTTGATTCGAAGTATAATTTCGATAAAGATGAAAATGAGAAGGAGTCGTTCCCTAATGAATATTGTTTTTATCAGATGATGTTAAAAAATGAAATGTATGTTGTTTCGTCTATTTATATTTGTGACTCATCGATAGAAATTTATGGAATAAGCATGAAAACAGACTCAGATATTGTAAATAAGACTTTTGTTGAGCTTGGCTTTAGCTTTCTTGACAAATATTCAGGATTTGATGCTTGTTACTCCAAAGATTCTACCGAATTTAGGATATATCCTCATTATATTAGCATAGAGTATTTTGATTAATTGTAATTGTCTATTTTGATATTAAGGAGCTCTTAGTTGGGCTCTTTTCTTTTACTCAAATTTTAGAAAAAGGAGGAGTTTTGATGTGATTTTTAAAAGAAAAAAGAAGAAATTAGAAAATTTTAATGCTTTAGGCTTGATTAATGATATCGCTCTTCCTTTGACGCCATTTGGAGAGAAGATAACAAATTCAGATGTGGTTCTAATATGTATTGATAGGATAGCAAGTCAATGCGCCAAGCTAAAAGGTAGATGCATTAAAAGAAGTGAAGATGGACTTATTACGGAGAGGAACAAACACCTCTCTTTTTTATTGAAGTCAAAGCCAAATGAATACATGACGCCTTATCAGTTTATCTATAAGGTGGTTTCATTACTTTTACTTAATGACAATGCTTTTGTCTATCCTCTTTATGATAAAGATACATTAGAGCTTAAAGCCTTATATCCACTTAATCCAATCATAGTAGAGCCAATAGTAGATAAGTCTGAAACCTATTATTTGAAGTTCTACTTTGAAAGTGGTGAGTCATTTATTCTTCCTAAAGAAAACGTGATTCATTTAAGAAGGTTCTATACGGGTAACGACATTTTTGGAGGAAGTGGAAGTAAATCAAGCCATGAAGCATTACTTAAGACTCTAGGAATTAATGATGCCTTACTTCAAGGAGTAGAAAAGGCAGTCTTTAGTTCGTTTCAAATTAAAGGCATTCTAAAACTTAATGGTCTATTGAAAGAAGAAGATAGGAACAAAGCTGTTGAATCATTTAATAGAGCACTTGAAGGTTCATCTAAAAACAAATCTTCAATCGTGCCTATGGACTTAAAAAGCGAGTATGTTCCTATTTCTTTAGATCCTAAACTTGTTGATAAAGATACACTTAATTTCATTCAATCTAAGATTCTTGACTACTTTGGAGTAAGCCTTCCAGTCTTTAGCAATTCCTATAACGAGAATGAATTTAATGCGTTTTATGAAACGACTATTGAGCCTCTTGCTATTCAACTTAGTGAGGCTTTTTCTTTAGGTCTTTTAACAGATAACGAACTTAAAAATGGAACGGAAATAATCTTTTATAGTGAAAGGCTTCAATATGCAAGTTGGACTACAAAGGTATCGGCAATTGAGAAACTGATGTCACTTGGACTTATGTCAATAAATGAATGTCGAGGACTACTTGGACTTGAGCCGATAGAAGGAGGAAACAAGAGACTTCAATCTCTTAATTTTGTCGACAGCGATAAAGCAAACAAATATCAAATTGGTGAAAAAGAAAAGGAGGAAAACTTAGATGATAAAGGAAACAAGAACAGCGACTTTAAACCTAACAAGCAATGATGAAAACAAAATGATACTTGAAGGCTATGCGATTGTATTTAATGAGGAAACTTTAATAGGTGATGCTAAGCGAGGTTTTAGAGAAATGATTATGCCAAGCGCTTTAACTAACACCTCAATGAAAGATGTTCCTCTTAAATATAACCACATGGATAATTTTCTTGTGATTGCTAGAACTAAAAACGGCTCACTTAAGCTAGAAGTTGATGATAAAGGCTTAAAAATAAGAGCGGAGTTACTCGACACACAAACAAATAAAGACATCTACAAAATGGTTCAAAACGGACTCTTAGATAAGATGTCTTTTGCTTTTACGGTTAATGCCCAGGAATGGGATAGAAGTAGCGATGTTCCACTAAGAAAGGTTACATCGATTGAGCGTTTATATGACGTTTCTATTGTTGATCTTCCAGCTTATGAGGGGACTTCGATTTATTCTCGCTCACTTGATTTCGTGGAGTCGGAATTAAGGGCTATGGATTTAGCTAAAGAGAATGAAAAGAAAGAACTTATAAGGCGAAGAATAAATTTAAAACTAAAAATTGGAGGTAAATAAAAATATGAACTTAGTTTTAAGAAAAAAAGAAATCGAAGATAGACTTACTGAAATTAGAGGTATGGTCGAAAAAGAAGAAGATATGAAAAAACTCGAAGAGATGGAAAAAGAAACTGACAAACTTCAAGAGGAAAGAAACATGATCGAAAAGAAAATGTCCTTAACCAAAATGACTGAAATTCCAATGATTTCTACTAAAAACGATGCAGAACAAAGAGATTTGCTAGAAAAACGTGGTAAAGACTTAATGGAAAATAGAACTATTAAAGTTTCTAGTGATGAAGTTTTACTACCTGAACACGTCGATTCAACTTTAGCTCCTTATCCATTTAAGTCAGTCAGCGAACTTGTTGATAGGGTTCATACCATTAATCTTCAAGGCGGTGAAACTTATACTAAATCTTATGTTAAATCATATGGCGAAGCAGGAACTACTTTAGAAGGTGCAAGTTATACTGAAACTGAACCTCACTATGGATATGTTACTATTCCAAAGGTTAAAGTTACTGCCTACACTGAGATTACAGAAGAATTAGAAAAGCTCCCTGCGATTAATTATCAAGCAGAGGTTATTAAAAACATTAACATCTCTTTAAGAAAGAAAATCTCTCAACAAATCATTAAAGGCGATGGTACTACTAATAACTTTACTGGTATTTTCTCTGATAAGGCAGATGCATTAAAAGATCAGGCTGATTTAGAGATTAGTGCGATTGATGAAAATACCCTTGATGATATTGTCTTTGCTTATGGTGGAGATGAAGCAATCGAAAACGGAGCTTGCCTTATCATCAATAAAAACGATTTAAGAGCCTTTGCTAAACTTAGAACCAAAGAAGGAAGAAAAGTCCACAATATCGATTATGTAAATCAAACAATCGATGGCATTCCTTATGTTTTAAATGGCAATTGTAGTGCTTTAAGTGATCCATCAACTGGTACAGGAACTTACTGCATTGCATATGGTTCTTTATTTAACTACGAAGTCCCTATCTTCTCTAGTGTTGAGATTGGAAAGAGCACGGACTATAAATTCAAAGACGGCATCATTTGTTATAAGGCTAGTGTCTTTACTGGTGGTAATGTTGTCGGTTATAAAGGCTTTGTAAGAGTTAAAAAAGGTAAGGCAACTCCTGTCAGTGAGCCTACTGAATAATGGTTCTTGACCTAGTAAAAAACTCACTAGGCATACCGTTAGATAGCCATGAACTTGACGCAGAATTAAATGCGTTTATTGAAGCAAGTAAGGAGTTACTTAGGGGCAGTGGAGTTAACGAGAAGTATCTTGTTGATGAAGCTGACCCCTTGGTGATTTCTTTTATTCTTATCTATGTTTCTACATCATTTGGTTTTAAGTCGGATGGAAACTTAAAAGAGTTGCCTAAGCATTTTGATTTTTTGCTAAAACAACTAGCTTTAACTAAACATGATTAATGCTTTTTCACTTAAAGTAGCTCTATTAAAAATAAGTGACACAACTGATGAATATGGGAAACAAAGATTTGAAATTGCTTCAAGCAAAGAGATGATGACTATTCCAACTAATATCACTAGAAGTGAGTTTTATGAAGCAAGTAGAAGTGGCTATAAGGTTTCTAGAATTATCAGGATTAATAACTTTTTATATCAAGGCGAGAGATACATTTTAATAGATAACAAGGTCTTTAAAGTGATTAAGACATATGAGCTTTCACATTTACTCGAGCTCACTCTTGAAAGCACGAATTCAAAGGTTGAAGGTAAGTGGCTAGTTTAGATGATTTCACTTTAAAGATAAGTGAGCTGATTGAAAAGTCTCTTGATTTTGATAGCGAGTTAGATGAAATCCTAGATAAAACGGCAAGTGACATCATAAGCGATATAAAAGAAACTGCTCCGATAGGAAATTCAAATGAGCATTTAAAAGATAGTTTTACTGCTCTTAAAGAAGGGACAAAAGTAAACAAAAGCGTGACTATTTACTCAAAAAGTAAAGGAAGGCTTGTCCATCTTATTGAGTTTGGCTTTGTTCATCGAAGCGGTAGATTTGTTTCAGCTAGGCCTTTTTTAAGACCGAGTTATGAAAAGGAAGCACCTAAGATGGAAGAAAAAATAAAGGAGGCGATTAAAAATGCAGCTAACAAAACTTAAAAGCATTTTAGATGAAGTAGCGCCTTCTTATTATTTGTCTTTTTCACCAAAGGATGTAGAAGAAATAAAGACGCCAATCATCGTGTTTTCTAAAATTAACTCGACTTTTAAAGAGTTTTCTGATGATTTAGCGAGTATTAGAACAACGCTTTATCAAATTAACCTAATTACAAGTGATGTAAAAGAAGCTGATGTTTTAGCCATGAAACTAGAAGAAATCTTTATAGCAAACGACCTGCCTTTTACTCTTACAAGCGAATACTTAAATCAAAACAATACAATCTCAACAATCTATGAAATAAAAATGGAGGAATTTAAACATGTCGAATAAAATCACATTTGGCTTACGTAATGTTCATTATGCTTTGGCTACTTTTGCTGAAGATACCTGGACATTTGATACACCTAAAGACCTGGTAGGCGCACAGGAGTTTTCTAGTGAACTCGTCGGTGGAACCACACAAGTTTATGCAGACGATAAGATCTTTCATACTCTTGTTTCAAATAGTGGGGCTACTATCACGCTTAAACTTACTGAACTTTCCGATGAATTTAAAAAGGATATCTTTGGTTATGCTCTAGATAGCAACAATAATCTAGTTGAAGTGGTAAATGCTGATGTTAAGACTTTTGCCTTAGGATATGAAATTCAAGGTGATAGTAAAGCTAGAAGAGTCTGGTATTTCTTATGCACAGCTACACCAGTCGGACAATCAACCAAATCAAAAGCTGATTCAATTGAGGCTAACAGTGTCTCTTTAACTATTACCGCTCGACCTATTGAAGTTAATGATAAAGAAGTTTTAAGAGTCATCGCATCTAAAGGTGACACAAATTATGAGGCTTTCTTTGATAAGGTTACTCTTCCTACAATCGAGGGATAGTCTATGGAAAAAGAAGTAATTTTAGGCGATAAGAAGCTCATTTTAAGAAGTAGCTTATATTCCTTAATCGATTATAAGTCACGCTTTGGAAGTGAGCTTTTTAATGACATCAAGAAGTTAGAGAAAACAAAAGAAGAAAACATCACGAATGTTATTGAGATCATTTTTAGAATTGTCTTTGTATTATCAAATCCTAAAGAAAATGAGACTTTTAAAGGGTTTTTAGAAAAACTAGACTTTTCTATTTTAAATGATGCGGCTCTTTTAACTAATTTAACTAATACTATTGTTGAGCTATTAAAAACAGATAAGAAAGTAGGAGGAAATAAGGGAGATACCTTTCGATAATAAGTATTCCTTTTCTTCTGCAGTCATTTTTAACATAGCAAAACTAGGACTATCAATTGAAGATACCAAGCACTTTGATATTGGAACCTATATAGAGCTTATTGAAATTGAAAAAGAACTCTATAAAGGTGAGACAAATAGAAGAGCGAATCAATCTGATATTGATAGTTTTTTCTTATAGCGAAAGGAGGTAACTAAATGGCTGAAACAGTAAGAGGTTTAAATATCAAATTAACACTTGATGCAAAAGACCTGCAAAATGAATTAACTAATATCAAAGCTAACCTTAAAGAACAACAAAAAGACTTAAAGGCTATTAATACCTCTTTACGCTATGATTCAACTAATCTTGATTTATGGAAGAAAAAACAAGAAACACTTAACTCAATTTTAGAAGAGACGAAAAAGAAACTTCAAAACCAAAATGAGCAATTAGAAAAAGCAAAGAAAGCTCTTGAAATTGGTGATATCTCCGTAAAGGAATTTAATCAGCTTAGAAGAAATGTTGAATATACTGAAGCTGATATTAATAAGTTAAATAATCAACTTGAAGATACTACTAAGAAAATTAATGAATTAGGAAATGCTAATTTAAATAAGTTAAGTAAAGTTGGTTCAAATCTTACTAAGTATGTGACCGCACCAATTCTAGGCGCAGTAACGGCTTTAACTACCTTATCTATTAAAAGTGCTGAAACTGCTGATGAGTTAGGAGATCAAGCCTCGAAGCTTGGAATGTCAGTAGAGGCACTTCAAGAATGGAACTATGTAGCAAAACTGCTTGCAGTAGATAATGAGCAACTTCAAAAAGCATTTACTAAAACTAACTCATTACTTGGTGATTTAGCTAGTGGCAATACCTCATCTGCAACTGAAGCCTTAGCAAAACTAGGAATTACCTATGATGATTTAAAAGGTAAAAATGTAGATCAGGCTTTTGAGATCCTTCGTAATGCCTTAGCTAATTTAGAAGATGAAACTTTAAGAGTTGGAATCGCAAATGATATCTTTGGTGAAAAGATAGGTACTGACTTACAACAACTTTTAAGTGCCTCATCTACTGAAATTGATAACTTTAGAAATGAGTGTCAGGAACTAGGTGTTATCACGGAAGAAGAAGTCGAGGCTTCTGCAAAGTTTAATGATGAACTTGATAAGGTTAAACAAGAGCTTCAAACATTAGGAGTAGAGCTAGCCCAGATTTTGCTCCCTATAATGACTGAGTTTTTAACTTATCTTAAGGATTCAATCATTCCTAAGATTAGTGAATGGGCAAATAAACTAGCAAACATGAATGACACGACTAAAAAGACGATTTTAGTTGTTATAGGGTTGGTTGCTGCTATTGGGCCTGCCATAAAAATCATTACAACTATCATTCCGATTGTAAAAGGCTTATCGACTGCTTTAACCGCTACTGGAACTAGTGGCTTTTTTGCTGGTGCTGGAATAAGTGCTGCTACTTTAGGAATAGGAGCTTTGATTGCTATTCTTATTATGGCTTTAACACAAACCGAGACCTTTAAGGATATCTTGATGGAACTTGGTAGTATCTTAATGCAGATACTTGAGCCAGTCTTCATGATCGTTGAAGCGGTAGGTGAAGTTTTAATGCCTATCATTGAGCTTGTAATGGAAGTGATAGGAAACTTAATCAATCTTTTAGTTCCTTTACTTAATGTCTTGTTACTTCCTATTAAAGCTGTACTTGATGCAGTAGGGAAGATACTCGAGGCTTTCATGCCACTTTTTACAATGCTTGCTGAGATTATTCAAAGAGTAATCGCCCCAGTGCTAGAAGTGTTATATGCCGTATTAAAGCCAATTTTAGATATTCTTAACGCTATTATCGAGTGCATTCAGTGGATATTAGATCATACTGTCGGTTGGCTAATGGATATCATAGACACGGTTGTTGGTTGGTTTACTCCTAGCTCAAGTAACGAAACAAATACATCTAATAGCACTGTCAATAATCAAACTACGAACAATGTCACTATCAATACAAGTTCTAGCACTTTTGATGTCGACACTATTAATGAGGCGCTTGGAGGTAGTTATCTATGAGGAAACTTTGGCTTATTAATGATTTGGGTGAAGAGTATAGATTTGACTATTCTTCTATGACGCTTATTTCATCTATTACAGGTCTAGGTTTTCAAAAGACTAACACCTACTTTGACTTTGATAATATCTATAAGAAAATCGACGAGACAATACCTACGCAAGATATCGTCTTTAATCTAGCGTTTTTAAGAAAATATCAAGGTTTTAAAAGGTTTTTATCATTTTTAGAGACTTCTCATGAGTTAAAACTTTATTACACAAGCGACGATACTAAGTATTCTTATGTAGAGGTTGAAAGTTTATCAAAGACTGAAATTAGTGGTGGGACTTTAACAAGTGAACTAAAACTTAAAAGGCTCTCATATTGGTATAAGGACGTTATAAGTGAAGTGACGATAAGTGTTTCAAAGGAAGGTAAGATCTATCCTTTTACTTATCCATACAAGTATAGTGTTTCTAGTAAAGGAAAGATGATGCTTACCAATAACGGTTATGCTAAAGCTTCTTTAAAAATCACTATAAAAGGAGAGGTTTCTAATCCTGAAGTAATCGTTACAAAAGACGGAAAAGAAATAAGTAAACTCAAGATTTATTATGAATCTAATAACTGCACGATTGTTGTTGATGCCTTTCCAAGTAGGCAAGAAATAACAATAGAAGAAAATAATGAAAAAATTAATGCATATGAGTATCAGGATTTTTCTTGTGATAATTTCATCTTTTTAGAGCGTGGAACCTATGAATTAACATTTGTTCCTAATACACAAGGAAGTCCTAGCTGCTCAATTACAATGATAGAAGGGTATTTAGGTAATTAATATGAAACTGATATTTTTAGATAGAATAACACTTAAATATAAAGATAACGCCTATGTTTCTAGTGAATTTGAAATCGTTCTTGATAGCGTGGTTAAACAAAAATCTAACTTCACGGTCAATAAAGAAGAGATAAAAGCTAGTGTAGGTGATATCGTTGTTTTAAAAGAAGGAAAACTTTCTTATATTGGCATCGTTCAGGCTATCACTTTAAATGATGATAAGACGAGCAAAGTTCAGCTTAACGACTTTAAAGAGATATTTAATATCAAAGTTCCTGTAAGTTCTTTTACTGGTAATGTTTGTAAGTTTTTAGCAGACACTATTAAAAAAGCATTTGTAAGTAATAGTGATACAAAACAAAACCTTAGATATTTAACTGTTACCTATAATTCAGATATTGAGGGAAGTTTCACTTATGAAGCTGATACTTTAATGAACATTGAAGATTTGATGGAAACAATCACTAAAACTTACGGTGTTGTCATTAAATATCAAGTTAATTTTATTAGAGGAAGGTTCTCTAATATTGAGATCATAATTGAAGAAGAAACACATATCGTAAAGCTTCGTCATGATTTAAAAGCTATCAGCAATTTAAAGATTAAAGAAAGCGAAGAAAATGTCGTCAATAAATGTATCTTTTATCCTAAAGAGGAAAATGAAGAGCATAAAAAAGAAGTTGAATATTACCTTTTAACTGATGGAAGCATTACTACTAATAAAGATGATGATAGGCGCTTTCCTTATGTGAATGTTGAAAGTGAGTTTTATAGCGATAGTGACTTTGAAAAACTAGAGAGCAAAGCTAAAGAAAAGCTCATTAAAAGCTCAAATGACCATCAGATAACTTTTGATTTAGATGTTACAAATAATGTCTTTGTTCCTTTAGGTAATATTTTTATTGGCTATTTTGTCGAGTTTTATGCTCCTAAAAGAACTTATACGACTATGCTTACTCAAATTAAATATAAAAACACCCTTGCTAGTTGCACCCTTACTTTAGGAGAGCAAAGGACAGCACTTACTGACAAAATAAAGATGATGAATGGTGGGACTAGTAACAATAAGTCGGTAGTCAATGTATCGACTGCAATTACGAATTTTGATGGAGGGATTTACTAATGGGACTTAAAAAGTTAACTTTTGATGAAGCATTAAATACTGCAAAAGACGATGCTTTCTTTAACTGGTATTTAACAAATAAAACAAATGGCATATTTACTGATTTGGGGGATAAGTGTGAGGCTACATCATCTAATGGAAAGATCACTTTTAAAGATGGATTTGTTTCAATTTACGGAAGAAGGATCTATATCGAAAATGGGACTAATATCTCAGTCAGTTTAGATAGCACAAAGAAAGGCTATGTAATTCTTAAAGTAGATACGATAAATAATGAAGCTAGCCTTACATTAAAAGAAGGAACCTCAAGTAATTATCCAAGTCTTACTCAAACTAATTTATTAGAGAGTGATGGTGTATTTGAGTTTCCTATGGTCGGTTATTCCAAAACAACAACTTCACTAACTTTAGATAAATCAGTAATTAAATATATCGAGACTAATCAAACGAAAATAGACACTACAAGGAATAATTGCTTAACTCAAGTAAGCGAAGCAAAAACAGAGCTTAATAATAGAATTAGTGGTCTTCAACATGGCTTAA
The DNA here is from genome assembly GCA_900540365.1 of uncultured Mollicutes bacterium. GTDB lineage: Bacteria > Bacillota_I > Bacilli_A > RFN20 > CAG-826 > Onthovivens. The sequence continues at coordinate 126,174 of UQFN01000002.1, read as the reverse complement.
GATGCCAAAGTTTTACATTTCCAACTAAGAGCGACTCTACTTATAAATTCAATATCTCATCGATGATGTCTAAGCAAGCAGTTCTTATCACTTTTGCTTGCTGTAATAACATTGTTGCTGTTTCGCTAAACACTCTTAAAGGCACGACCAACCTTACTTTTACTTATAACTATCTAGGAACTAACTATAACGGATATATTGAGCGAAGTGGTGACTATCTTTATATCGAATTAGGTAGTTCAACTCACACTTTAAAAAGAATTGACTGTTTTTATTAAGGAGGAATTTTAAATGGCAACAATACAACTTAGAAGAAAAACTACTAGTGGAAGTGGACCTCTTACTGGTACAAATGGAACCATCAAACAAGGTGAGCCTTTAATTGACTTAAATGGCGGTAATTTATATATCGCTAAAGCTAATAAGACAGGCTCAAGTTCAAATCCACTTAGCGCTAGTGATTACTTTGAATTTGTAAACTCTAATAACCTAACTTCAGTTTTAAATAGCAAGATTAATGAGCTCGATTTAGGAACGGCTAGTAAATATGATGTTGGAAATGGTGAAGGTCAGATACCAGTTGTTGATAGTGATGGTTTCCTTTCTAGTAGCATTGTTCCTAGAATTGCTATTACAAATACATTTGTTGTAAGTAGTGAAGCCGAGATGCTTAAACTTAGCCAAGCTGAAATAGGTGATATTTGTATTAGAAATGACTTATCTAAAACATTTATTTTAAAAGGTGAGCCATATTCAACATTAGCAAATTGGCAAGAACTAAAAAGTCCAACAGATAAAGTAACTTCCGTTAATGGTAAGACTGGAGCAGTTAATATTTCTTTAAGTGAGTTAGGCGGTATTTCAACAAGCACATTTAATTCACATAAGAGTGATAACACCCATCTTAACGCTGTTCAAAGAGAGCAACTTGAGAATATGTATATCTCTGAGATCATCGGAAGTAGAGCAGCAATTTATGATGAAAATGCTTCTAATTTTGATAGCAACACTATTAATAATGGTCTTTATATAAGGTCGATTTATGATGAATGTTATAACTTAAAAAATAGAAAGTTTGAAATAGGTATCAATAAATCAGCCGTTCTTACTCCAAGTTCAACAATTGATGGAGGGACTTACTAATGGCAACCATTATCGTTAAAAGAGGTACTAAAGTTCCAACAACATCTAATCTCACAAGAAATGGTGAACTAGCCGTTGATTATTCTACTGGTAAACTTTATGTAAGATGTTCAAAAGGAATAATGTGCGTCAATACTAACACTATAACAAGTAGCTCCTCTAGTAGTGGTGAAACAACATCTAGTTAGGAGTTTACTATGGCGATTATAAAAGAACTTAATTCAAGCTATGGGATTAAGCCAAGTTATCACCGAATAACAAACATATCGCTTAATGCTATAGATAAAGAAGTAGTTATATGCGTGGGTTCATATATTTCTAAGGAAACAAGAGATAAAGGATGTGATCCAATCGACACAATCGATATCTTAATTCCTAAGGAAGATTATGAATCCTTTTTAGTTGGTGATGTTTTTAAGGCTGGATATAAGTGGCTTAAAGAAAATGTTATCGGTTTGGAGGATGGAACAGATGATTAAAGAGATAGTTTTAAAAAGAAATAAGTTAATTGCTACCTTAGATAAAAAGCAAATTGTAAAGTCCATAATGGCATCTCTTCCCGGACTTAAAATGGCATTTATGTATTTTGGAGGGAGCGTATGTTATGGCACTTTCATAAGTGGTAAGAGTGACTATGACATCAATGTAGTGGTTGATGATTTACATGGAGCCTTTAAGGCTAATATAAGTGGGACTGATGTTTTTATTTATGGCGTGAGCTCGATATTAGATAGGTTAAATCCAAATAGTCCTATATCACAATATAAGAGGAGCTTTATTGATGATGTTTTAGGACTTCCTGATACTTTGATAGGACTTAATGAAGAGTATATAGAAATTTATGAAAAATACAAAAACTTTAATTTTAATAAGAATCTGAAGGGTTTTTTAACAAATTTCTATGAATATTTTGCTTTTTGTTTTAATGGCGAATTTCAAGTTGGGAAGAAGTTTTATCACGTAATTAGAATGCGAGGACAAATAGAAAACTATAAGAAGACAGGTGTCTTTTCTTTAGATCTTCCCAAGTCTTATTTTGATGAAGAAATCGACTATAAACTCAATTGGAATAATGAAAATAAAAGGAAAGAACTAAATACAAAACTAGAAAAATACCTAGATGAAATATACGAATTTAAGGAGGAATTAAAAGATGGATAGTACAGAAATTGTTTTAACAATCATCTCAGTGCTAGGGACAATCTCGAGCATTTTATTTGCCTATTTAGCTTTTAAAAGAAGTAACAAACAAGAGCATAAGGATGAGGGTAAAAATGAAGGAGTAATGCTTAGTGAGATAGGTTATATCAAATCTTCTATCGATAGAATTGAAAAATCACTTAATCACTTAGAAGAAAGATATACCGAGCTTTCAAATAGGCTTGTTAAAGTAGAAGAATCAACTAAGAATGCTCATAAAAGAATCACGGAATTACATGATGAAATAAAAGGAGGAACAAATCATGAATGAGATACTTTTAAATGTTTTAAGCTGTGTTGTTACAGCTGTGGTCATTCCGCTTATCACTTTGCTTGGATCTAAGCTAATCAAATGGATCTCTAGCAAGATCGATAACGAAAAGACCTCCAAATACATAACCGAAGCTACGACTATTGTCTTGGATGCAGTTAAATGCGTGTTCCAAACCTATGTTGAGGCTCTTAAGAAGGAAGGGAGTTTCAATAAGGACGCACAACTCATCGCTCTTAATAAGGCTAAAGATATCGTTCTTGCTCAATTAAGTGACGACATCAAAGACTACATCAACAAGAACTTCGGCGACGTCGATACCTGGATCAATACCCAGATCGAGGCGAGCATAAACACACTTAAGAACGCATCAACCAAGGCATAAAAAAGACCGCTTTATCCTATTAGTGATAGTAAGGTTGGGCGGTCTATTTTTTGCTTATACCTAATTGTTCAAACAATAGACGATTACTTTTATTATTATCAAATTTATATGTTTGAAATATTTTTTCTAGGTTATTTTTATAACACAAATAAAGAAATTTACTGCCATCGAAAGGACCTGATTCAATTGTATAGCAAATATCTTTATAATATAAAGCTTTCTTTAGTCTGCTAAACTAATAATAATAGGCATGATCTTCTTAAATAAATCTGTAAACATTCTATTAAAATATAAAAAAATTATTGAAGTTCCAATGTGTATTGAAGCAAGTAATATTTTATTTAGTATATGGATTTAGGTTTCCTTTAACGATTAATCGGCTGCGATTTCCTGTTATTTTTTTATCGTCATCCTCATTATTTCTTTCGTAGACTTCACCATCTTTTGAGTAATATTTCGAAGAATTTCCGGTTATAGAGATGTATAAATTACAATAAAAAATTTGCTCTTTTTCATATTCATTACTATAACTATTATTATTATAGAAATAAATAAGCGGGTCTAATGTGCCATCGTATGTCCTATTATATATTTTGAAGTCAATCAAATCACATTGTATATCAATGTTTATATTAAAAGTTGTATTTTCATCAAAATATGAAAATCCTACTAAAGAAAAATAAATTAAACTGATGGGGTCAACGTTTGACCAATATCCATCGTGGGAAAACTTATTATCATTATTAGTCAAAATTTCCATTGATGCTTGACGGCCAAAATGCTTAACTGGCAGACCATTGATAGAATAAGGTATAGTGATATCAATATTTATTTCGCCACTATATTTATCTTCATTATAATAATATTCATCAACAGCAAAATATTCATCACTATCATCATAATCATAATATTGAATGACTCTTAAATTATAATCTGAATCAACAAAAACATTATATGGATATTCAGGATACGAACATGATGTTAAGAGAAGTGATGATAGTATTAATACTGGAAGAGGATGTTTAATATTATATCTCATACTTTATATTATAAATCATTAAATAAGATTAATGTATAAAAATTGTTTGAATTCGTAGATTTGTCAGAAGTTCAAACAAAATTATTCTTTTTTATTGGAATTACATTCAAAAATAGCGTTTTTAAAATTATAAATCAAACTTCAGAACTGTTAAAATGTTAAGTCTAAACTTTCTTTTTTAATTTATTAATAATAGCACAATAATTATCGATGTCATTAACAGAATGTTTAAGTAAATAATATGATTTTGCAATACTGTAGTTTTTAAAAAAGAGGCTGTTTCTTATTACAGCCTCTTAATTTTGTTATAGTTTTAAGCCAAAACATGATATTAAGACTTTTTCTTTTGAACTTGGATTTTTATGTATTTTTTCTGATAAATTAGTAAACGTAGTGTTTTCATCATAATTATTAACTTCAATAAACTTATCACTTACTTTTTTTAGCGGTGTATCATATAGTTTAACGAAGTGTTTTACTTTTGGCATAAAAGTTGTATGAGCAGTTAAATAACGTGTCACATCATTAAAGTTAAAATTTTCTTTTTTATCTGTTTCAATATTGAAGTTCTGGTGAAAATATGTAGGAATTACAACATCATAATTTGAAACATCAAACTTTTCTATATCTTTTTCATCATAGGTAAAGTAATAATTTATTTTAAGCGAATTAAATAATTTCTTTAAATGACTTGGCCACGCTCCAAAAACTCCGAAAACAAGATTTTGCTTTTCAAAATAGTAGATTAGTTGAGCAAGAGGTATATATTTATCCAAATATTTTAGAACGTTATACACAGCCATAATTTCGCAACCTGCAGATCGAATATTTGAGGCTCCAAATTTAATTTTGTAATAGAAATCATCGTTTTGGTTTAGTATATAAATTCTATCATCAATGACAATATTTATATCATTGTTTGGGTCTTGGTAGCCATCAGCAATATTTGGAGAATAGATTAAGTTTTCTTCGCTTTTACCTAGCAATTCAACATTGTCAATGTAATTTTTTTCTGCAATTACACTTTGAGAAGTATTGTATGCAATGATACCAACACCAATTAATACAGCTAAAGGATTACCAGAATTTAATAGAGTGTTAGTAATTAAAGGGCAATTTAGCAAACTATGAATAGCATCAGCTACACTTAATAAACCAACAATGTTTTCTTGAACAAAGTCGACTGCAAGTGGGAGTGTATCATTGAAGAATATGTCTTTCCCACTCTCTATTAAACTATCATCATTAAATATATAACCTGAGAGTATTAATCCACCTGACATTCCAGCTCTGGCACCAATTTTTGCGCCTTCACCAATGCCTTCAATAGTGTTCTTGACTGTGTCACCAAATGATTCTCCCTTTGCAATACTATCAGCAAGAGCCACTGTTCCTCCAACAACTGCACCTACAACAGTTCCAACTGCAGTAGCTACTGCGGTAACTACAACTTCCACAGCAGTTTTGATTGCATTGAATATATCAGAAAGCCACCATTGACCTAAGCTATCTGAACGCATAATTGGATTATTATCACAATAAGCGTAAAGATTAAATTGGCAAAAATCAGAAATGGAATGGATGATATTATCAACTTTATCAGGGGAGATAAATCTCTTAAGAGATGGGGAATAATATCTTTCTTTTAACAGATATAATTTCGTCTCATGATCGTATACATATCCTTTATAGAGAACATCGTTGAAGTTGAAGTCTATTTCATCTTCATTGAGAATAAGACCAAAATCATCATATTTGTATGAAGCTACGACGTTCCCAGAAGAATCAATAACATTTCTAATAATTCCTAAATTATCTTTGATGTAGAAATAAGAAGCTTCAATCAATCCTTCACTATATGTGAAGCCGACAAGTCTATTATTTGCATCATAGATGAATACCTTTTTAATTAAGCCAGTTGACTCTGCTAATAATTTGCTTTTATCATAGCGATACTCGGTTTCTGAATATTGAGAAGTCTTTTTAATTCTTCTATTCATGTAGTCATATTCATATTTAATAATGAAATCATCTGAGGCAGTCTCAACAAGTTGATTTAATGACCATTTCAAATTAGTCTTACCGATAGAAATAGGGTATAAAGATTTTTCTTCATAAGTTAAATCAATAAATGTATCGTTATCTATAACTTTGACTAATTTTTCTTTGTTTTTCGAATCATATTCATATTTAAGTACGGATGTATTGCCTCCAAAGATACGTTTATGCATAAGAATATTTCCGTTTCCATCGTATTCATAAGCATTTGTTACGTCATCTACCTTAGAAGCAATTAATCTTTCAACGCCGTCATACTCATAATTAACAGCGGTAGTTTTACCATCCTTTACTGTTACAGCAGAAATGATATTTTTATTTTTATCATATTCATATGAAATATCACCTAAGATATCATTGCTTTCCTTCCTAACTATTGTTGATGTACGGTTAGTAATTTCACTTCCATTTTCGTCTAATGGGCTAAGATATTCGAAAGTTGTTTTAATTAATTCATTGTTATTATAAGAAATACTTTTTTCAATCTTTCTTCCTAATGCATCATGTTTTTCTAAAACACTTCCATTACAGATAGGATTGGTAGTCTCCTTTTGACTTAACACAATATCACATATGTAACCGTTCAAATAGTTAGCGGGACTTTCTATTCCGTTTTTCTTTAACAAAGCAAAGCCGACATTCATATTTGTATTTGCTAAATCTAATGAATTTATTGCTTTGCTTGTTTCGTTTAAAGAAACTAAACCGCTTAAATATATTTTCAAAACATTCCACTCACTATGTTTAGCAACTAAACCAAGTTTTATTGAAGTAGTGCTGTTTGAATAGATTAATTCATCATCAGAGTTAAGACAGAATGAAATAGAAGAATTGTCATATAAGTTATTGAAGGAAATTATAGTTCTATTTTGCTCATCCTCATCTTTGATTGTAGGTTTAAACTTTATCGATAACATTCCTTTAGCTTTAATTTTATTTTTGTACGACAATCTACAGCTGTTTTGGTCTTTTAATTTTAAAGTCCCATCGAAAACCGAATAGACATGCCTTTTTAATTCTGGGTCAAACTCAAAACTTCTAGTTTTATCAATTTTATATGTGCCATCGCTATAAGCAACAGTAATAGGTCTCTCATTCTTCAAAGAAGTAAATGAGCCATTTAATGATATTAGATCGGCATCAACATCATTAATCGCTTCAAAACTAACACCAGAAAATGAATTTAACTCGCTTGGTTCAAACAAGAATTTTTTACTAATCTCGTAAATAGTTTTAAAGTTAATTTTCTTATAGAAATATGCACCTATTGACATCATTGCTATTCTAATAGGAGTTTTACTGCTTTCTAAATAATCACCAGTTTGTCCATCTTCTAATTTTTTATCGCCAATAGTTAAATCGGTAATGCTTTCAGTTAAAGCTTCGTTCAAAGTAAGCATTTGCATAAAATTACCATTTAAGTAGAAGCAGATTCTGGTTGTATTATCCTGATTAAACACGCTTAAAGAATACATATTCCAGTCTGAAATTTTATTTTTTCCTAAGATTAAATCTTTTGTTTGATCATTAGCTATCAATCTTAATTTATTTTCATTAACTGCCTTTACTTTGATAGAAATATTTTTTCCATGGAAACTTACAATTGCTTTATCTTCGATTTTTCCAACTAATCGGAACCAACCATAAACAGTTTTTGACTTCTTAAAATTTAATTTCCAAAGTTGTTTATTAAAGGAACCGCCATTTGATTGATCGTTTTGTCTATCAATATTAACTTTTTCTAGATCATAGCTGAGCTCTTTACCAGCATATGCAAGTTCAGATGTATTCATTTTTACATCTTCGTCAAATGTAAATCGGAAAGTAGAACTCTTTGGTTTAGCACCATATAATCCTTTTACGCCATGGTCTCCAACAATGATATCGTCTTGATATGCTCTTGAAAGTCGTTCAAAGAAAGTAGTTCTATCGGCTTCGTTGAATTCATAATCATGAACCATATTCGATGCCACACATAAATCATTAAGTTTGATTATTTCTTTTTCAACGTTACCTAAATTGTCAGTATCATATTGAATGCTATCTCCGCTAGAATCAGTGATAGATAATAAGGTTCCATCTAAATCGTAATTAAAGTAATATGATTTGACATTAGATAAATCTTCAACTTCGATTAATCTTTTTCGATCATCATATTTTAGTTTATGCTTTTCTTCACCATCAATGATGATTTCTTTTATATTTGCTTTGGAATCATACGATATATTCTTTTTAATATCATAATTGCCTTTAATCTTAATTTCGTTTATTAGAGAATCGGATGGATTATTATAAGCGTTGGTTTCAAGAACATCACCATTGATTGAAGTAGATAATCGATTGCCAAATTCATCATAATCAATAGAAATTAGTGAATTATTAGCGCAGGAAATATTTTTTACTTTACCTAAAGAAGTATGAGAAACAGTTGCTAAATTTGTATTTTTTACATCAAAAGTTCTTTCAATCTCTTTAACTCTTCCTGAAGCATCAAAAACTTTTCTAACAACATTTCCTTCAGCATCTATATAGGTAGTTACATTTCCTAACTCATCTATTGCAGTTTTAGTCACATTTCCTAATTCATCTTTTTTAGTAATATATCCATCTTCATCTTTGATTTCTTCAGTTCTAATGATTTGATTGTTTGATTTAACCTCTTTAATCATCCCATTATCTAAATACTCAAAAGATACATCGTTTCCAAAATTATCAAGTATTCTAATGAGCTTACCAGTAGCTTCATCATATGAATATTGAAACTGTTGACCATCAGCACAAGATTTTCTTGTCATTCTATTATTCTTGTCATATGAAGAATCAGCTGTGGAAGTGTTTTCTGATGCTGACATAAGGTTTCCTCTTTCGTCATAGGAGTAGGTGCTACCAGTTTTAGATTTAAATAATTGAATAGCATCAAAATAGACATCATTGAAACCATTATGTACTAATTTTACAATTATATAATCATAAGAATATTCGGTTGTTAATAAACCACTTAATACTTGCCATCCATCTTGGTTATTGGATGGATTAAACTTATACTTTTTAAGTTTATATTGTTTAATGTTGTTATAATGAACATCAATTTCAAGCTGCAATTTTTCATTTGAAGTTTTATTACCGTATAACCAACAATTTACTAATAATCTTTCTCCTGAATCACCAGTTAAATTGACTTTTTGGTAAATGCATTTTTCTTTACTATCTTCTGTACCAGAAATTTTAAATATATTTCCTTCAATAACATTGTTAAACAAATATGAATGTGAAACGCTAGAGGATGAAACAACACCATCTTTATCATCAGTATTTTCAGTTACCCATGATTTGACTTTGTTATCATCTAAATATTCGAAATGTGAATTTCTTAAATAGTTATGCCCACCGATGAAATTATTCTTAGTTAATTGTAATTCATCAAAGTAAATTTCGCTATTACAGCTTAAAGTAACTTCAATTGTTGAATCTGCACCTACATCAATATCTTGAGATTCAAGATATTCCCATTTGCCTGAGCTTATTGGTAATTCAATTTTATATTCTTTTGATCTTAAAACTTTTTCAGTGTTCGTCTTGTTCGAGTAGTAATAATCAGAGGATTTTTTTGTAATTGTTTCATGATAAGCAACTTTTACAATGATTTCACTTGAAGTTGAATTCTCTAAACCATTTGACTTATAGAAACCTGTTAGTTTATATACGCCTTTAGATTGTTGATTGATTTTTTGAGAAAACGCAAAATGGTTTTTATTATCTGCAATTACTTTTAAGCAACTATCACCATATAAGGATTCTTTTGATATAGCAGCATTAGTAGAAGTGCCAGTAATGGTCTCCCATCCTTTTAAAGGATCATTTTCAAATTCAAAGCTTCCGTTATATAAAATGTTAGGTACATTACTTTGGCTTTGATACTTTGATCTTATTTTGTGACATTCTGCATTTAAATCCGAATCAGAAACAGTGCCGAATTTAAAATTATTTGAAACACCATTGTCATCTAAGGTATAAATGCAGCTTCCATGAGCATCGAAGTGATAATAAGTAGAATTATTTTTATTATCTTTAATTACAGTTGAATTATTACCATAAATAAATGAACTTGTTTCCCCATTAATTGAAGTACCATCATCTTTAATAGCCTTTTTAGTCAAAACAGAAATTTTATCGTCTTGATATTTGACTACTAATGACTGCGTTTCTACATTATTTTGAATTACAATTAATTTATTACCTTCATATACAAAATCTGTATTTCTGATAGTTTCTCTCAATTCATTCATATTGTTGCCAAAATCAAGAGATATTCTTTCCGTTTTTGTATTGATTAATTGTCTATCTTTATACGTAAATGAAGTTTCAAGTCCAAGCCTAGATGATTTTATTGTTTTTAATAAAGATGATGCATAGATAAATTCATCTGTTTGTCCACTAGGGTAAACAATAGAGATTGGCAATTTATTTTCGTAATTAACTGAAATTTTTGTTCCATCTTCAAAAAGGAAGTAGTTAATCAATGTGGTTTCACCATCTTTCTTTAAATTCATCTTCTTATTATTGGCTACGAATGTAAAAGTATCGTCTTTTTCAGCAATAATATAAGTAGAATCAGAGAAGCAATAATAGATATCACCTGAAGTTTCTGGCGTGAGTTTATATCTTTCATCATCAGTAAGTTTTGTAAAATAAACTTTTTTCATGGTTTGGTCAGTAAATTTTAAAATCCCGTCATTAATAGATGAGGTATCTAGAACATACTCGATTGGTCCTCTAAAACCTTTTCCGTAATTTGTACATACTCCATTGTTAAAACTATTAAATACAAGCTGTAGAGAAACTTGATTTGCATTTGTTTTGTCTAACAGTAAAGGTAATCCGTATATAAGGTTGCCTTGTTTAATATTAACTAAAGCTTCACCAGATGAACCTAATTTTTTCCTTTCAAAAGGTAAATGTTTTTCTACGCCCTCAATATTTGCATATGAGACCATAAAATACTGGTTTCTATTTTCGACATCTAATTTGCTATTTTCATTATCGAAAAATTTGAAACCAATAAAGTTTACGCTTTCCTCGTTATATTGAGCGTGCCATGATAAATATAGTGGTGACATTGTTTTCTTTTTATTTTGATCGTTAATAAATTTTGTAATATCAAAAGAAACATAATTAGTAGTTTTCTTCTTAAGGTATTCTTGATCTATTCCGACGATTACTCGGTCAATGATGTTACCGTCTTCATCTTTTAATTCAAGCATGCTATTCGTGTGTAAATTTTCAAAATAACAAATTAAACGAGCGTTACTGATACTTTGCTCTTTTCTAAATTCAAAACCTGAAATCATGAATTTTAATTTGTCATCTTCAGTTAAAACTGTGTAGTTTTTATCGCTAGTCACTTCATAAGTAGAACTAGCACCTTTTTTAATATAGCTTGCAACTCTTACGTTGCTATTTCCGTTTGTAAATAAATGTATCATATATTCCTCCTTTTAAAATAAATTTATTTTTTCATTAAACATATCTACTGGTATTTGATTTGCATCGTATGTAACATCATTAATCATTACATCAACGTCTATACCAGTAACTTCCTTGATTCTTGCAGCAATCATTTCTCTTAAATTTCCGATATTTTGAAAATCTTTTCGAACCTCACATACAATATCAAGATCGCTAAACTTGTTTTGTTCTCCTCTTGAATAAGAACCGAAAATTCCTAGATGAGTAATTCCATAATCATTTTTTAATTCTTCTTGTATTTCGTATATTGATTGTTGGATTTCGACTAATGGAACTACTTTATGACTCTTATTGAATTTGTTAGTTCTTTTAATTAAAAGAGACATAATTTTTCTTAATTGTTCTTCATCTCCAACAGACCTTATGATGTTCGCCATTTTTTCAGAAGAGTAGCAGTACATAATTACTGGGGGTAAGTGATTAACTATGAGAGAATAATTAGAAAACAATTTTCCTAACTCTATTTCATATCCCTTAAAAGTAGGGCATAGAATGCAGTATCTATAAATATCAAGAAAATGCTCTAACCAATGGCAGTCATAATTCGACGCTACTTTAATTTTGTCAATTAATTGTAAAAGCAAATTTGCATCGTCTTCGTTCATCTGTAATAAAGGCTTATATATTTTGATAATGTCTTTAATTTTTATTTCATCTACAGAGTTAGAACTTGACATAATTTCATATGCTTTTAATGCTTTTGAAAACATGACTTCTGTGAATGAATGTGGCAAAGATTCTTTTCTATATACTGCTTTAATTGCCTCCTCGCTTTCGCGATGATCACGTCCTTGCCATATATTTTCTATGAATTTAAACGTGATTTTAGGATTGTATTCATTTACTTGTTTTATCATTTTGTTCACCTCCATTTTTCTTTTGAAAAAGCTGCTTGATAATCTGGTTGGTTCCAGTGGAACCTGCACCGGACACGAAGCCGATTACCAATGCTTCGTAGACGTTTTCTGCATTCACAAGCTCAGGTGCAGTGAAGTAGATGAGCACCGCTAGAAGCCCGCCCGCCACGATGGTGACGCTTGGAATGAACTTGTAGGTGCTATCAATCTTCTTGAAGATGAGCTTGTAGATTTCGCCAATGACATAGCAGCAGATGACTATGATTGGCACATAAGCAATGTCCATATGGTTAATTTCCTCCCTTCCCGCAGAGCTCGTCTATTCGCTTCTCGGCGTTCCTGATGGATTCCTCGAGCTTAGCCAAACGCTCCGCGACATTGCGGTATCTTTCGTCGACGATTCCGATATTTTTCTCGACCCTGTCGACGCAGGCCTTGATGTAGCCGATGTCGGATAGCATCGTTCCCTCGTGTTTCCCTTCTTTCTTGTGATCGATTCGCTCGTTTCGCCTAAAGGCCAATAGAGCGAAAAGGATGCTTGAAAGTGAGGCGATGAGGGAAGTAATAGAAATAGCTAGTTCCACATATCTTTACCTCCTATTGAATCTAGGAAGGCAAGGAGAGCTTCGCCGTTTTCCACCCCCGACCCAAACGGGTGGCTCTCTTCGCCTTCACATGTAAAAGGAGAAAAAATCAAGTTTTGATAACCTAATCGAGAAAATTTTTTATTTTTTCTTCAACCATCCTTGAAATTTTTAAGAGCTTTTTATGCACAGCTGGCTGAGAAATCCCAAGGCTTTTGGCAACATCTCTTTCAGTTTTTTCTTCAAATCTTATTGATATATAAATGGAACGCTCGACCTCATTCAGCTCAGCTAAAATTTCTCTGACTTTATTCTTTAATTCGGCTAAATCAAAAGTTTGTTTAGGATCTGCTGAGGTATCTACAAAATCGATGTGACTATTATTTTCTTGAATAGCTTCTATTGATATAGGAGAGCCAGTTCTTGAATGGTTCAAGCTAAAAGGGCATTCAGTTGAGCACTTGAGGCGACATTTTATAGGAAGGCCTTTTTCATTAAGAATGACGCATCTTGATTTCTCATCCTGTCGCTTATATTCGGCTTCATCCATCGAATGAAGCATTCTGAAAAGGCTATGGTCGCACCAGATGCGGCCTTTGAACCCCGTGTCATAGTAATAAGGAGTTTCATCTGTTTTCTCATAGCTCCATTTGTAGCCATTTTCTTCAAAATATTTTTTATCAGTCATTAAAATTTCCTCCTTTGAGTTGCGGAGGAAAGACACTCGAAAGCAGGCTGAAAAAGACGCCGTTCACCGCGTGGAAATCTCCGCGAGAGTGGCGCCAGCCTTGTGCAAATCAGAGCTTGGCTACCTGGGAATGATGCGTTTGCATAACCGGTATCACATCATTCCCATTTTTCTTTTTGAAATATTTACTTTTTCTTAATTACATTTTGAAAACCTCCCATAATTTGCCCTTTACATTTCAATTGGAAGTCTCGGATGCTAGAATATAAGTAGAGCCGATTGTTTCCGGGCTTACACAAATAATTTAGCTTTCATAGAAAAGTGATTCGGTACGCCTCGGTACGGTTTGCGGTACAAGACATGGATGACAAGATAACTTTTGCGAAATTTATCGATATTCTTTCAATTAGCAGGAAGAGCCCGACCTATATTTTCCTTCCTGAACTTTTGGATGCTTTTACTGGTGGAAAACTCAATAGTGGAGAGCTTGATTTGCCAAATCTCTGTGACGAGGCAAATCCAAATACTTTGAAGGCAAAGGCTAATGGGAATAGAGAAATATCAAAGGATGAGGCGACGATTCTACTTGAGAACTTCAACTATGATACTTTAGAGACCTTTTTCAACGATTTGATATCCAATGTCCATCTTGTCGAAATAAGAAATGCTATCGTCCGTTATGGATTCAAACTAAAAACCAGCCTCGATGATTCTTTGATTCCAGAGGTATGTGCGAAGCTGATGAAGAAGATAATCTACGATTTAAGTTTAGGAAGGAAAGAGACGCTTCCGCCTCTTGAATATTTGGATTTCAAAAGTCTTAGCGCTACCGCCTTTAAAGCTGCCGAGTTCAAAAACGGCGCACTCTACATTAATGGCGAGAAAATACCAGTGTCCAAGAAGCTCGCACAGATGGACATCGAGGTGGACGGCGATTTGATTTTCATCAGGAAATTATTCGAAGCCTATTCTGAGGCGCTCGGAAGAAAAGTCTCCAATCAAAAAGATTTAATTGGAACTATTTATGAGAGGCATGTTTCTGAGCATACGAAGTTCTATTTCGAAGCAAGGTATAAGGAAAACGCAGCCAGAGAGTTATTTGACGAAGGCGAAAGCGAGTTTGAGTCAATAAAGAAAGAAATTGAAGACGGAATCTTTGATGCTTTTTACTATGGAAAGTATGAAAACGGCATCGAAAGGATTACAAACGTAATGAACATAATCGCAACGAATTTGCAACTGAACAGCTCTTTGCTTTTAAACATCAGAGGCTTCATAAATGTCTCCACAAGAAAGGGTATTCTCCATATTCTTGTCGAGGAGGGGAGGATAAAGTCATGGGTGAATCCAAATGAGTAGCAGTGTATTTAATTCGGTATATGAGACCAGCATGAGGCTTGCCTTGCTTCTTTTTGCATTTGATGCTCCACTTTCCTCTGAAGAGCTTTTCGTTTTTGACTTCGTCGCCACATACGGGAAGGAATTTGGCTTGACCGACGTTAGTTTAAACGGAGATAGCGAATTCACTTTGAGTAAGGCGACATTGAGAAGGAAAAGAGTGATGGAATCCATCTCCTATTTGGTAAGGAATGGATATATCACGTTGATCGCAGGGAAAAATGAAACAAAATATGAATTAACTGAAAGAGGAAACGAATTCTATAAAAAAATATCCCAATCGGGATATTCGGAAAAATATATGTTAACTGTTGAGTTAGGAAAAAAAGAGCTATTCACAAAGAAAAATAAGGTGCTTGATTTGCTATTAGATAGAATAAAGGGGGATGAATGATATGGACGATATTTACTTCAAAAAGGTTATCGCGCGCGGAGCGGGCAAAAGAGAATCCTCAATCGAGCTCACTAAAGGACTGAATATAATATGCGGCCCTTCCAATACCGGTAAGACCTTGATATTTAAAATCTTTAAACAGGTATTTGGGGCTGATAATAAGAAATATACGAATAATGATGACGAGGCATTCATCATAGAAAATGACACGGGTTATACTGATTTTTCGCTTGTAATCTCGAAAAATGGCGATGATGTCATTTTGACTAGAAAGGTTGATTCGGAAACCATAAGTGTAGAAAGCCATAGCCCATACGTCGAATCAGGTGATTTTGCATATACTAATAAAAAAGGCTATAGACCAATCAATGATGTTCTTTTACAGATTTTCAACGTCGATCCGTTTAAACTTCCTCAGAAAAAAGACGGAACCGCTGTTTATTTTTCGTTAAAGTTCCTAGACTATCTCTTTCTAGCCGATGAAGGAAGAATCGACGAGGGTAGCCAGATACTTTTGGCGAAGAGCAAGAAATATAGTCCTACGACACAGTCTATGGCCAATTTGCTTTACTTGCTTTATGGCATGGATTTTTCTAATTATCTAAAGGATGAGGATATAGACAAACTAAAGCTAAAACGAGGTGCTGTCAGGAAATACATAAGCGATAAAATCACGGACAACGAAATCGAGATAAAGAAGCTTGAAAAGAAGCTGCAGGAATTCTCTGCCATCAAAGATGATTCTGATTCGGTTCAGACAGAACTCGAAAATGTAAGAGACGAAATTGATGTCAAATATAAAGAGTCTGCTAATTTGGAAGGCGTGATAAAAACTTTGACAGAAAAGATAGAATCAGACGGAATGTTGATCGAAAGACTAAAAAGCCTTTCGATTCAATATAAATCTGATCTAGAAAGGCTCAATTTCATCGCTTCAGGAAAGGATGAATTAGACAAGAACGAAGATGAACATGAATGCCCTTATTGCCATAGCAGGATTCATGAAGAAAAAGAGCAAATAAATCTTGTTGAAGTACAGTCTGAAGTTAATGTAGCTATGCGCAATCTTAATGATGTTTCGGAGACTCTTTCTGAAATATATAAAGAGCACGAAGAAGATTTGAATGAACTGAAAACTCACAAAGATAACTTTTTAGAAGTTAGGCAGTCGGTCTCAACCTTGGTGAATAAAAGGAACCGTTTAGAATATACCCTTAAGAAATTCGACGAATTTATAGAGTGCCAGAAACGCATTGAATATTTAAATGACGATAACAAATTATTAGAAGAAGATTTGTCTAGTATGTCTGTTCAAATCAAAGTCAAGAGAGAGGATTTTATTCCTACTGAGCATTTTCATTCATCATTTTTCCAGACGATGACAGAAAACATCAAAGGGATTATGAAATATTGTGGTGATGCAAGATATACGGCTGCCGAATTCGATAGGGCAAGCTTCGACATCTCAATCAGGGGCCAAAGTAAATCTGCTAACAACGGGAAGGGGTTTAGATCGTTTGTCAATTCCGTTACCCTTTTGGCTTTTAGGAAATTTCTTGATGAAAAAGGCAAACATCAACTACCTGTATATGTAATTGATTCACCTTTAAAAAACTTGGACGTTGGAAACCTGGAAAAAGAAAACATCAAAGATATGTTTTTCAGATATTTAATAGATGCCTCAAGAAGTGGACAATTGATAATTATCGAGAACATGAATAATTTTACTATGACAGATGAGTTAAAGAAAAAAGCCAACATTATAGAATTCACTCACGACGATGATGTGGGACGTTATGGATTCCTATTAGATTATCACGATTAAATTTGATTTATTTTGTGGAGTTTAAAACACCTAAATGATAAAATATTTGAGAGGTGTTAAACATGCTCCAACAAGTATTTGGAAATAAAGTAAAAGAACTAAGGCTTCAGCAAGGTTTGTCGCAAGACGAACTGGCGTTTTATTGCGGAATGGATCGCCCACAGATTACCAAAATAGAGCAGGGCAAGGTCAACGTTACGCTTGAAACGATAGAAAGGCTTAGTCAAGCTCTTCAAATAAAAACATCGTTATTGTTGGAAGAAACAAAAGCCCTTAGGCCTTTCGTCAAATGGGCAGGAGGAAAAACGCAACTTTTGGATAGGCTCCATGCCTATATGCCGGAAACATACAATAATTACTTTGAGCCTTTCATAGGAGGTGGTTCTTTCTTTTTGAACATCGCCCCTAAGAAAGCAACTATTAATGACTTCAACGCTGAACTTGTATGTGCATATAAATGTTTTCAAAACGATGAATTATTTGAATCATTAAAAAGCGAACTAAAAAAACACGAAGCAAACCATTCTGAAGAGTACTATTACCAAATTAGGTCAATGGACAAAGAGGAAGGATTTCTCAGTTTGCCAATCTATGTTCGCGCTGCAAGAATGATTTATTTAAACAAATCTTGTTTCAATGGTTTATATAGAGTCAATTCTAAAGGCTATTTCAATGTCCCATCTGGCAGGAAGAAAAATGTCGTAACCTTTGATGAAGAGAATTTTGATTCCTTAAGAGAATTTTTTAGAAACAACGATATAACGATATTGAACGGTGATTTCGAGGATGCGGTGAAGAACGCAAAGGCAGGAGATTTTGTTTATTTCGACCCGCCATATGATGTTATAGAAAACAAGAATTCGTTCACCTCATATGCCAAAAATGACTTTGGAAAGGATGAGCAGATAAGGCTTGCAAGGCTTTATAAGAAATTAAGCGATAAAGGCGTTTTCGTAATGCTATCAAATCACAATACAGCTTTCATAAACGAGCTTTATAAGGATTTCAACATACATGTTGTGAATGCCAAAAGGATGATTAACTCTAAAGCCGACGGAAGAGGCGACGTTGAGGAAGTCATCATCACCAATTATTAAAGGATAAAAAATAAATAATGATAGGCAAGGCTGAGTGTTTTTATAGTAGTGAAAGTTGTTCCTTGTATTTAGGTGACTCTTTTCAATTACTGAAAAAGATAGAAGAAAAATCCATAGACATGATATTCGCCGATCCGCCTTACTTTCTTTCTAGTGGCGGAGTAAGCTGCCATTCTGGGAAACAGGTGTGCGTCGATAAAGGCGATTGGGATACGACGTTGACCATAGAAGAGAAAATCAAATACAACAGGAAATGGATAAGACTCTGTAGAAAAATACTAAAAGACGATGGAACCATATGGATAAGCGGAACGTTCCATAACATCTATAGCATCGGAGTCGTTCTCGAGCTCGAGGGCTTTTCTCTTATTAACAACATCACCTGGGTAAAGCCCAATCCCGCTCCCAATTTAGCCTGTAGGTGCTTTACCAATAGCACCGAGACCATCCTTTGGGCAAGGAAACAGGTCATGCCGAAGAAAAAAGGCAAGCATATATTCAATTATTCCTTGATGAAGGAAATAAACGAAGGTAAGCAGATGAAGGATGTATGGACAATAGGACTGCCTTCCAAAGCAGAAAAAGAATTTGGAAAGCACCCTGCTCAAAAACCGGAAGCATTATTGGAAAGAATAATACTTGCTTCAACAAATGAAGGAAACGTGATTTTAGATCCGTTCAATGGAAGCGGAACTACTGGTGTGGCCACTATTAAATTAAAAAGAAAATACATCGGAATAGACAATCATTTAGAATATTTGGAGATATCAAAGAAAAGAATTCAGAAACTGGAGGAAAGCAATAATGGAAATTAGACATGGGCAAAAACTCATAAGCAACGGCGAAAAGAAGGCAATCATCGAGTTTGTCTTACAGAACTACACGATATACGTTTTTCAAGGTACATTGAGCCAGTTTGATATCCTCGTGAAATACAATAAGGACAGCGGAAGACTTAGGACCCCTAAACATATCCATTGGGTTGTTGATGCGTTGATGAAAATGCAGGCAAATGAAAAACTAACGAAAGAATTTTTAAAGGATATCAAGGAATGTTGGAAAAGAGCCCAGCCGCTTGATAACAACGACTTTGAGGCCATTAAAAGACTTATTGAAGATGGAGAAAGTTATATTTGCTTGGGTAAGTACTCCGAGTTGGACGATTACGGGGAATATGACGTCGAGTTCCTTTATGTCCTCATGGAGCTTCTTTCTGCTCAAGAAAAGACAAATAGACCAGATGCGTACATGTTTGGAAGCATAATCGATGAGTTGCTAGAAGAGGACTTCGACATCTTTAAGATAGTTTCGACAGCTGGTTTTAATGGGAGGAGATGAGTAAATGAGAGATTTCAACAAATGGTTGAAGACTATGCGCGATAGCATCGCGACTTACGACTATTACACTGATTTTAATAAGGTTTATAGGAATACCGATTCCATAAAAGTAGAGCTTAATATTCTTAATAGCTTGATTGGTTCAAAGAACATCAGAAATGATTTTCTAAACTTATACAAGAAATACCCAGAGATATTGAAAGTCGTTCCTATTCTACTTGCCAAAAGGGAAAGTGAGATAAAAGTCACTGATATCGGAAATGAAAAGATTTTCAGTTTTGCTAATCCTAATTATTCAGCTGATGAATACGCTGATTTCATGGAAAAAACAGGTCTTTTCGATTTGATTTCAAATCATCTCATTAACAATCTTGTTGATTACGTTATGGGCGTGGAAGTAGGAATGGATACTAATGCTAGAAAAAATAGGACAGGCGATGTAATGGAAGATATCGTCGAGTCATATCTTGTGAAGGCTGGCTTCCAAAAGAATGTTACCTATTTCAAGGAAATGTATAAAAGTGAAATTGAGCAAAAGTTCGGATTGGATCTTTCTAGAATCAGTAACAATGGCAAGACTGAGAAACGATTCGATTTTGTATTCGTTAAAGGCAAACACGTCTTTGCCTGTGAATGCAACTTTTATGGTGGAGGCGGTTCTAAATTAAATGAGACCGCAAGAAGCTATAAAACTTTGGCACTAGAGGCTAAAGATATTCCTAACTTCACATTCGTTTGGTTTACTGATGGAACAGGTTGGAACTCGGCAAAACATAATCTTGAAGAAACATTTGATGTTTTAGATGCAATTTACAATTTAAATGATTTAGAAAATAACTTTTTGACTAATTTGGAGGATAAGCATGCTTTATAAATTAATGATTGACTCAGAAAATATAGATAATTCTTGTTCTTTAGAGAATAGAAAAGTTATAAAAGTCAATGAAAAACTTTCAGAAAATTTGTATGATAATATTTTGAGTTCTTCAAATGGCGTGATTAATATGGAAGCCATTCAAGAGAAAGTTACACCAATCATCAAAAATATAGATGTATTTATTTCATATGACCATGCAGATTATGAAAAAGCTTGCTATTTGGCAGAATGCCTGGAGAATTGCGGCTATAAAGTATTTCTTGATAGTCTATTTTGGAAAAGTGTTGATGGAATAACCAATTTATTTAATAAGCGATATAACTTAAGTGATGATGGCAAAACGTATGATTACAAGAAGACTAAGAAAACTATTTCTACGTTCAATATGATATTAACTGATTCAATTATTGAAACCGTTAGAAATTCAAAAATTTTCATATTTATACGAAATCAAGATTTACAAAATGATTATAGAACAGAATCACCTTGGATATATCTCGAAAACAAGATTGCTGCAAATTGTGTTTATCCACAAAATAAGGCTCTCTTTGAAGATTCACAAAACGCACCACAAATACGTTTCGAGTTGGTCTTTAAAGGCGAAATATTTTATTCAGTCAATGAAATTATAAAGTTCATAAGGAGAAAATATGAGAAATATACTTAATAAATATTGTTTCCAACTTTGGTCTAAATATTGCTTAACCAGTTTCTCTGTAGTTTCAACAATACTCCTTTTCGTTCCTAATATTCCAGAAGACAAACAATATATTAAATTCATTATTGGCGGTTGTCTCGTTGTAATATTGCTTATTTCTTATTTTTTTATATATTGGTACGAGATTAAAACCAAAAGAATCAAATTGGTAATTAATAATACAGAAGTAAATGTTTTATTTGGAGATATATTCAAAATTAGCGGGAAAAAGGTAATAGCCTTCAATGAATATTTTGATACCCAAGTTGATGATTTGATAATTGCTAAAAAATCATTGAATGGACAAGCGATTATCAATGGTGCTATTAATAAAGAACAGTTTGATCAACTTGTACAAAATAACATTAACTTAATTAAAACGGGCATTAATCAAGATAGAAAGGTTGGCAAACAACAAAGATACGAGCTGGGACAAATTCAGCCTTATGAAGATTTTTTTGCTTTAGCTTTTTCGCACTTTGATTCTGATAATAAGGCATATCTTTGCTCAAATGATTATGCGAATTGCTTATTAGCAATGTGGAAGCAATTGAACAAATTTTATTCTCAAAATGTCGTCAATATTCCTCTTTTAGGCTCTGGGATAACTAGAATACTTGAAAATTGTGAAGCTTCAAAACAAGAACTTTTAGAAATTATGTTGGAAACTTTAAAAATTAGTAAAATGACGTTTAAAGAACCTTCAAAAATAAATATTGTTTTATATCCAGGGGAGAAGAATGAGAATTTGCATAAGTATGATCTTGTAAGAATTAAATATATTTTTAGGAGGTGATTTTTATGTCTCATAACTGCTTTATTAGTTTTAAAAAGGAAGATGATTCTTACAAAGAAAAGATACTTACTAAATTAGGATCTAAGCGTATTTTGGGTAGAGCTCTCGACAAGTGGATAGATTCTCCTTCCATTGACGATGTTATGGAGGTCATTAGAAAGGAATATATGGCTGGAACAACAGTAACTATTTTTCTTATTGGTGAACATTCCTCAGAAAAAGAAGGCAATGATATTTATGGGCGACCTAAGAATGCATTTATACAAAGAGAACTTCAAGCGACACTTTATGATAGAAAAGGCTTTCCTCGTAGTGGACTTCTTGGAGTTGTATTACCTTCAATGGAATCTAAAATATTTAAAGGACAGCATATATGCGAAACATGTGGTAAAACTCATAATTATGTAGACATAAACGATAGCACTGTTATTAAGGAGTTTTCTGCCAATTATTATCTAAAAAAAGATATGGGATGTGCTTACTCTGAGGCAGGCAGATTTTGTGTTCTTGTTAGATATTCAGAGTTCATGAATAATCCAGATAAATATATAGATATGGCTTATGATAAGTTAAAAGAGCCAATATGCGATGAAGTGCATTGGAGAGATTTAAGATAACGTTTGCAAGTATTTATAAGTTATAAAAATAAGTTATTAAGGCTTAAAGGCGTTTGCCAAGCACAAGAAGTTATAGGACTTTAGCGTTAGAGGCTAAAGATATTTCTAACTTCACGTTCGTTTGGTTCATAGATGGGAAGGGTTGGAACTCAGCAAAACACAATCTCGAAGAGACCTTTGATGTTTTAGATTCAATTTACAATTTGAACGATCTAGAAAAAGGATCTATTTCTATTTTCTAAAAAGAGAATGATTTAACATAGGAGGGGGAATAGTTTCATGATAAATAAAATAAACGATTTCAGTTATAAGTCATTTTCTCATTATACAAATCAAGATGAGTGCCTATTCAAACAAAAAAATGTCATTTTTGGATATAACGGAAAAGGGAAATCCTCTTTGGCTGAGGGATTGGAAAAAGAAATTAAAAAGGATAAA
This sequence comes from uncultured Mollicutes bacterium, assembly GCA_900540365.1. Classification (GTDB taxonomy): domain Bacteria; phylum Bacillota_I; class Bacilli_A; order RFN20; family CAG-826; genus Onthovivens. The sequence goes on along the minus strand of UQFN01000002.1, from coordinate 102,946 downwards.
TACTTTGATGAGGCAAATTTAAGGGTTTTTTCAAGAAACTATATGACAATAAAACTTATAAATGATTCTACAAAAAGAATTAAAGGCATTAAGGCAGTTTTTGGCAATAAAAACATCACGAACGAGAATGAAATTGAAAAATTACAAAAAGAATTAATTGACATTGAATCAATTGAAAAAAACTATTCAAGATATTAAATCAAAAATAGATAGAACAATCAAAACAACTGAGGATAATATTAGAGGAAAAATCAGGATAAGACACCAAGATATCAGCAATTATCAAAGTATAGATGAACTAATTACTACTTTTGAAAGTAATTACCAAAAAGCTTTGAAAATAACTACAGATGATAAGTTGGATACTTTTAATGGCAATTTTGATTTTGAAAAAGAGAAAAGAGAGATACAGTCTCTACCAATTTTAAATTTGTCATTTAACAAGGAAGAAATAAGAGACGCCGTTTTGATAATGGACAAAGTTTACAGCCTTGAAAAAATACCATCTCAAGAATTGCTTGATTGGATTAAAAAGGGGATAGATTTAAACAAAAACCAAGAACATTGTCTCTTTTGCGGCTCTCCTTTATCAAGCATCGAAAATATTGAATCTAAATACAAAGAATATTTGTCCAATGAAAAACAAAAAGACACAAAAAAGATATCCGATTTGTTAGAAAGCCTTTCAAATGTTCAACAAATTTTGGATAATTTTTTAAAGAATTCTGATAGTTATCGAATGCAAAAAATAGACATTGATGGCGAGTTGGAAAAAATAAGAAAAGAAAAAGACAATCTTGAAAGATTTATTAACCTATTAAAAACTAAATTGTTTAATTTTGAAACTAAAGTTGACATTCCTTTTGAATTAACATTCTTTGATGACACAATAAAGACTGCGCTAGAGAATATAAAGCAAAAGAAAGAATCAGCGGAAGCTGCAATCTCAAAAGAAGAAACAAAAACAAACGAATTAATAAAAGGACTTATTGGAAAAAGAGTTTTAAATAATAAGTCACTGAAAATAGACGTTAAGGACTATAAGAAAACAATTGAACAATTATCATCTGCAAAAGAAAAGAACAGAGATATAAATAAAACAATAAATCATTTAAAAAGTAGTTCCTCGGTTTTTGATTCTTTTGCGAAATACATCAATTCAATACTCTTGGATTTAGATATCAAGTTCAAGTTGGAAATTATTAACAATGACTATAGAATTCTTCCACTAAATGAAGATACTGAAATACATGTCGATGATATTAGTGAGGGCGAAAAAAATTTACTATCATTTTTGTTCTTTTATTATGAGCTTTTTGATGATTTAAATACATTATCTTTCAAAAGCAATTTGCAATATATTATCGTGGATGATCCCATTTCGAGTCTAGACGAAAACAACAGAACATATTTGGTAACTTTGTTGCGAAACTTAATAGAGCAGGATTCTTTTCAAATATTTATACTAACTCATGACTGGACAAGCTTTTGCAACATTTTATATGGATACAAAAAAAGCAAATCGGTAGGTGCTTTTGAGGTAAAGAAAGACAATAAATTTCATAGCTATCTTACCTTGGCTAAACCAACGATTTCCCCTTATGAGCACGATTTCTTCGAATTACTTGAAGCAGCAGAAAAAAATAATGCTGATATGTTAGATGATAGCGAAATTTATCACTTGCCAAACTGTATGAGAAGAGTTTTAGAAACATTTCTGTCGTTTAAATCTGAAAATTGCTCACCAACAAATAGAGATTTCAATAAAATTAAAGAAGCTCTTTACTATGATGCAAAATGCTCTTCTAAAGATGAGATAAACTTGCGTACTACATTAAATTTAATAAATGCAAATTCTCATTCACCAGCCAAAAATTCTGAAGATGTTTATAATTCTCTTAAATATTTAGTGAAGGTTATTTCAAACGCTGATCCTGTCCACTATAAAATGATTAAGTCTAAAATGGGCACTTATAATCAAATAACTTAGCGAATTGTTATTATTTTGACGTATTAAAGGCGTTCGCTTATCGATTTTGAAGGCATTAAAGGCGTTTTCCAAACACATAATTTGATACCAGTTTTGATGCGATGGCTATCATATTGGTGTTCACTTTTTTAGAATAATTAAACTATAAAATTCCGGACTAATCGGAATTTTTTAATGGTTACTCAAAATCATATACTATTATTGCTGTTTTTTAAAGTTTTATTTTTATTGACAATAATGTTTTTTCATGATAGATTCAAGAAAATATTTTAAAAAAATTTAAAGGAGAATAGATAATGAAAAATGTATGTGTAATCACAGGCGGCGGCAGTGGCATGGGGCTTGCTGCAGCAAAATTTATGCCTAAGGAAAAAATCCTCGTTATCTCGGGAAGAACGGTTGCAAAGCTTGAAAATGCAGTTAATGAACTCAAAGCATTAGGGTACGAAGCTTATTCTTATGCTTGCGACACATCAGATCGTGAAAGCGTTAAAAAGCTCGCCGAATATGCGGCTTCGCTCGGCGAAATCAAGAATGTAATCAACGCCGCAGGTATTTCACCCGCAATGGGCAGTGCAGGAGATCAGGAAAAGATTCTTCGCATTAATGCTCTCGGTACTGTGTATGTTAACCAGGAGTTTTCGAAAAAAATGAAGGCAGGTAGTGTTATCTGCGATATTTCATCAAACTCCGCTTATTCGCTTCCATCATTCATTATTCCCAAAAAGGCTTACTTGCTTGCCGAAACAAATGAAGCGGCTTTCCTTGCAAAACTTATTAAAAGATCAAACATGGCTAAAACCGTTTATGAAAAGAACGGCTTTGCCTACAGTCTTTCAAAAAATTTCGTTTGCTGGTATGCCGCAAAAAGTGCATTTGACCTCGGTCCAAAGGGAATCAGAGTTGTTTCTCTTAGCCCCGGTCTTATTGCAACAGATATGGGCAAGATGGAAGAAGAACACGGTGGATATCTTATCAAATTGTCCTGTGAGGAGCGTATGGGAAAACCAGAAGAACTCGGTTATGCTATTGCAACTGTAGCTGACGAGCGTAACGGCTACCTTGCAGGTGTTGATATTCTTTGTGACGGCGGTAGCACCAGAGGTCAGAAAGAATTCAAGAAAAAGAAGTAAAATGAATTGTTGCTAAAAAAAGAATTCAACAAATTCCGCTTTATTGTTGGCTTACGTTTCCATGAGTGTTTTGATTAAATTGTGTACACCTTTTAATGATATCACGAACTTTGTAAAGAAAGGTCGTGAGGGTGTGCATTTCGTATTAGAATAGGTCACTACATTCATCTTCGTATAAGTAAAAGATATCCATATTTACATATAAATGTCTATTGAATTATCATCTCCGTAAAGGAGGTGATTTTTTATGGGATACGGCCACAGATATTATTCTGATGCTGAGAGGCTTAAATCTGTTAAGGCTATATTATGCAAGTATACATGTTTATAAATACGCTGAAATAATCATAGTTAACGCAATAACTCTTAGAGATTGGATACGGGCTTTTAGAAGCTTTAAATATTAAAATTCTATCAATAGAAGATTTATTATCATATTTAAAAAAGTTAAACAATTTAAAATTGAACTTAACGGTTAAAATCTGCCACAATCCACCGCAGGAAATAATTTTACTATAAAAATAAAACCAAGGCTTGTTGCTTGAGTTTTAAACTAATCTAGTGTAAAACTTTTACTTATACTATTTTTTTTATTTAGGAAAGTATTTATTATAACAATTACAAGGGCAGATATAATTAAAGAAAAGCCAACGATTCCATATGGCATAAATCTATTTATATACATATATAAACTAAAACACACAATTAAAAGAGCATAAGGGATAAAACGAATATATATTATTCTTTTATTTTTATGTACAACCGCGTATAAATTAAAATAAATTATTATTAATGCAAGTAAGGTATATATTAAAGTGCTATCAATATGGTTATCAATAAAGTATTGATCATTAATATTAATACAATACATTATAGCTGTTGGCACTAGTGAAAGAGCGATACTATTAATTATGTAATCATATCCGGGTTGAAGAAAATTGCTATCTTTGCTTTTATAAAAACTATACATAGGAAAAGAAATTAAAAGTCCTAATCCTCCAAAAACTAAAAACACAATATTTGATAAATAATTAATCCCATCATTTCCGTTTTTAGCTAAATCTAAGCTTGAAGAAACAATAATTAATACCGTACCAACAATAATTAAAAAAGATTCAATTAGAATCAATATTTTTTTAATTTTTTCTTTTTTATTCATGTATGTAGTTTAACATTTTTTAAGTGTCGTTAAAATTTATTTATTATTTAATATTATAATCATTTGTTAGCTAACAAATAAACGAATTAAGAGACGATTAGGATATTGAGTTCCAAAAGAATTTATGTTAAATTGTAATTATTATTAGTCCAAAAAAATAACCGCATCCCCAATTGGTAAAAAATATATTTACTTTTTCATTTTTACATAAAAATAACTCAGACTTTAATTAAAAGAAAAATTTATTATATTGTAATATATACTTCGTTAATACAAAACAATGTAGAGAGCTATTTATCGGATATTATTTGTTCAAGACAATAAGTTAAGATGTAGTAAGATTTTAATTTTAAGATTGGATGCATAAGCATCTCTTACTTTCAAAATTAATTTCAATAGAAGTCTAGAGATAAATTTAATTAAATTAACAATTAATTTTACAAAGTATTTTCTGTCGTATTCAATTAGAAGTGTTTAGAATAAATTTAGAAAATGAAAATTCATTTTAATTACAAAATTGGAGGATAATAAATGCTTAAAAAAATTATTACAAAAAGACATGGGAAGTATTTGGTTTATAGTTAATCTTTCCCAAATGATCGAATATAACCTTGCAAATATTCTTGGTTTGAATGAGATTTTATCTGCTTTTAATGAGATTGAAACAATGAGTAATGTTGCATAAAATGATTTTGAAAAAAAGCAAATAAATAGTATGAAATATTGATTAAAAAAGAATTAAGAACTTTTCAAGATTTTATTCAAAAAAATATTTTTATAAAATATTTTACTAATAAAATTGACATAATTAAAGTAAATCACAATTTCAAGAGTGAAAGAAGTTTGTGAGGTATCTTCAAAACAAAATATTAATATCTTATTTTAAATGTAGAAGTTTACTAAATTGTTTTAAGAAGATAATTCTTATTATTTTTATTTGATAATGATATAGTTTAATAAAGTTAGCTTATTAATATTTCTTTTGAAAATAATAATAGAGTAAAAAAGATATTTATACTTAAAATTTTTTATAGAAAAGATTTTAATTACTAAATGAAAGGAAGGTTTCAATGATAAAACAAGAAGCAAGAAAACATCATTATATTCCAAGATTTATTTTGAAAAATTTTAATGATGAAAATAGACAAGTTAATTATTGGTCTGTTGTTAATAATAAAATTGAAAAAAGAAACATAAAAAGTATCTTTATGAACATAGACATGTACAGGGATGAATTAATAAATAAAGACCATCCAACTCAAATTGAATCGAGGTTTTCAATTTTTGAAAAAGAAATTGCTGAGTTATTTGCAAATAAGATTCTTAATAAATCTGAAATTGTACTTTATAGAAAAGAAATAGAGAAACTTAGAATTTTTATTACATTGTCAGCATTAAGGGGCGATTATAGAATGAAACAATATAAAGAGAATGCATTTGACGATTCAACAAGAAAAATACTTTTACAATATCAGCCAGATGGTTATTTTGAAGATTTATGGAAAAAAGAACTTAATTATCTTACTACTTGCAGAACTTATGATGACATTCTAAAATCTGATGTGTTAGATCCAATAATAAAACAGGACTTTGTAAACGATTTAATGGGGTATTATATGACATTTGTTGATGCTCGTGGCGGCGAGTTTTTGATTTCTGATGTGTATCCTACATTAGAAATATTACCTCTTAATAATGGAATTAATATTCACATGCACTCCTTATTACCATTATCACCCACAAGAATGCTCTTGTTAAATCATATTGTTTTTAAGAATAATGACAACAAAAATCCTGTTTTAAATTCTATGTTGAAGTTTTCTAAAATACAAGGGAACGCTATTATTCCGCCTAAAAATAAATATAAAAATATAAGCTCAATGAGTGAAGATGATGAATTCATCTATTGTGTAAAAAAGATTTATCAAAAGGATGTTGAGTATATTAATGCATTATTATTGAATGAAACTAGAATAGGTATTGTATTTAGAAATAAAGACAAAATTAAAAACTCTGTTTCTATGTTTAATAAAAGAGAAGATACTAAACAAAAATTTATTTTATTGGAGGAAGAATTAAATAAAGAATAAAGGATATTTAAATCTTAAATACTTGTAGTTATTTGTACTATAAAGAAAAAAATATTATTAATAATTATTAAGTTGTAGAAAACATTTACCTTGATTTAGGTCGCAATGAGGAAAAACATATGGTGTTTGAAAGAGAAACGGAAGAATATATTAAAGAAAAATTATGTCAATTTGAACATGTTACTAAAAAATCTCATTTTGTTAAACAAGAATATATGAAAAATTGGTCTCAAGATAAAAGCAAAGTTCTAGCTAGCATAGATGGAGGGCCATATCATCTTATTTCTACTGAGAATATTTGTCATGAACGTTATATGTATAAACTTGAACCATTAACAAATACTGAATTATTACAAATTAAAAATTTCTATTCCAAATCACCTCAAATTGTAAAAAACATTAATGATAGATTTCTTGATAAATGGCAGTATTTATGCACGCTAATAAAATATAGTGAAGAAGAAACCTTGAATTCAAATTTCGATCAGAAATTATTTAAAAAGGTTTTGATTCAAACAGGCGAAGATTTGCAAACAATTTTAGAATCTTCCTATACAGACAAAATAAAAAAATGTCTTTTGTCATGTGATGAGTCATTTTTGTTTGATGATAATGAAAAATTGAATTTTTGTATATTTTTAATTAGTCAATATCTAAGGACACAAAAAAGTAAACGAAAGATTATAGAGAACTTTAAGAATAAATGCGATGAAGATTTTAATTTGAATCCAGAGCGCCTTTGGAAAGTATTAATATTTGTCGTAACACATATGGTAGCTTTTAATTTTCTTAACACAGAAAATATACATATTAAATTCTTAAATAGTTCTGATCATGCCTTGATTACTGGTGATCAACCAATAGTTAATATCGGAAATACTGATAGTGGTGTTGACAAGTTTTATTTCCCAGTTACACCATGCGTCGGATTGATATTTCCATCTGATAAAAATGAAATAATAGAAAATGATATGGCACTTATAAATAAAATGAATGAAAGAATAAAGAAATCATGTGTTAGATATACTATTAAATATAATGGTAAATAATATTAGTTGTTTGTTTCTTGATACAGCTTGAAGTTCAAAATAAAAAATATCACTCGATTATTATAACAATAAATTGGTTATATATTGTTAGTTAAAGGTTTTATAAAAATTATCATTTTTAAGGGAAATTATTGAAAATCAATTCAGTTAAAAGACTTTTGCTTTTGTTATTATGTAAACTAAATTATCATAATAAGGTAGATTAAAAAAATATCATAAGGAGAAGATTTATTCATGAAGAAATATAAATTCTTAACTTCAGAAGAAATAATAAAAATAAAAAATAAACTTCTTAAGAAATATCCTAAAAGCTATATAAAAAAGATAAAAGCTAAACTTGGATTAAATGAGTTACAAGTAAAATATTTATTAAATAGTAAGGATAAAAATATTAAAAAGAAGTTATATGAATTAGCTAATGAAAATGATAAATTTCCTTTAGTTAAGATATTAGAATCTAAATATTATATGTATAATTTTTTTGTTCCATATAGAAAAATAGGTGAATCAATATTCTTAATTTGTACATTAATTTTTACGATTATGTCTTTAATATTTTTAAAAGAATCTCTTGACTTATTAATAGTATCAATAATATTAATTCTAATATCTTCTTTTATTAGTATTTGTTATTATTTTTCTTATAAAAATATAAGTAAGTTAGAAGAAAAACTTCTTAACGATAACATAATAGAATATGAAGCTACTATTAAATCAATTAGTGTAGTATGTCCTTATGAAACGCTATTTTTTAGATCAGGCAAAATCGTATTTCTTAGAGTATATTTAGTTAGCAATGAACAAAATTATGTATTAGTACCCATTAATCAAATAGAAGCAAAAGATTCTAGATATTATTTAGATAAGAAATTAACTAGCAAACTTAAAAATCAAAATATCAAAATCAAATCATACAAAAAAACTAAATTTTTAATAAGTTCATCAATTGATTTAGAAGGTATTAGTAAGAAAATCATAAATAATTAATAAAATAAATTGAAAGATTTAATTAATAGAATAAATTATTAAATAAGACATTTAAAACATCTTTTTTATATTAAAAATGAAAGTTTTATTTGCTTTAAGTAAAAATTCTTTAGTATATTTTATTTGGCCTGTAATAAATATATTTTCATCCATAAATGACTCCTAGAGGTAATTATAACAAAATAGAAGTATAAAATATATAATAATAAATTATCTTATTTTTTGAAAATAGTTGAGTTTTAAAAGGTTTTTATTTAAAATATCGAGTTTTATAATTATTTATAGTCTAAAAAACAGTGAACAATTTTATTTGAAAATTAATCATTCGTCTTTTACTAAAATGCATTCGATTTGTTAAAATAAACTAAGTGAGGCAATTATGTTTAATAAATTAATTAAAGAATTAAGTGAACTCCAAGAAGTTGAAAGTATTGCTTTAGGCGGATCTAGAGCTAACGAAGTTTATGATGAAAAATCTGACTATGATGTATATTTATATGTTAATAATCCTATTAAAGAAGAAGTTAGATTAAGAATACTTAAAAAATATTGTTCAATAATTGAAATAGGAAATCATTATTGGGAATATGAAGATAATTGTATTTTAAATAATGGAATTGATATTGATATTTTATATAGAAATCTTGATGATTTTAGTAATGAAATTTCTTTTGTAGTTGATAAACATCTTGCACATAATTCATATACAACTTGTATGTGGCATAATTTAAAGACTTGTAAAATACTTTTTGATCGTAATGGAAAACTTAAAGTATTAAAAGATAAATATGATTGTCCTTATCCAGAAGAATTAAAAGAAAATATTATTAATAGAGGTATGAACTTACTTCATAATAGTTTACCTGCTTTTGATAAACAAATTTTAAAAGCTAGTAGTAGAAAAGATCTTAATAGTGTTAATCACCGCGTTAGTGAATTTATGGCAACATATTTTGATGTTATATTTGCCTTAAACGAATTAACTCATCCAGGAGAAAAACGTTTAGTATCTTTAGCAATTAGTCAATGTAACATATTACCTTCAAACTTTGAAAAAAACATTAATCAGTTATTTAACTCAATGTTTAATAATCCTGAAGTTCTTAAAAAAATATTAAATGATATGATAATTGAATTAAATAAAGTGATTAATCAAAAGGCTTAAATTAACATTAAAAAATTGAGGTATTAATTTGAACAAAAAAGAAGTTGAACTTTATATTGAAAAGCATCAAAGTAATCAAGAAAGATCTTCGTCGTTTATTGATTATTTATATTTGATGATGGATAAATATGGTTTTGATAAAGCTTCTGATTTATATAATAAAGCAAATATATCAAGACAATTATGGTCTTCGTTAATTTCAGAAAAATCTCATCCGTCATTAGAAATATGTATTAAACTTGTTTTTGCATTAAAGTTAAATAATAGAGAATGCAAATTATTTTTAAAAAAAGCTGGTTTTACTTTATCTTCAGCTTCTAAATATTCTTTAATTATTAGGTATGCACTTGAACATAATGTTTACGATTTAAATGAATTAAATAAAATATTAGAAGAATTTGGATACGAAGATTCTTTAATTTATTAAAAATATAATTGTCAAATATGATTTTACTTATTTCTTTTTCTTTTTAGATACAATTATTTTGTAAAAAGGAGAAGAAAAAAATGTTAGAACTAAATAAAATTCATGATTATCTTATAAGTATTGGCTATAAGAAGGAAAGTTTTGAAGAATATGATCAAAGTCCTGAAGCGTTAGCCTTTCAAATAGCTGCATTTGCTCATCGAAATCAAAAAAGAGAAAACGGAGAATCTTATTTTTTACATCCATTAAGATGTTATGACAAATATGAAGAATTAATAGGTGAAACTAGTAATATAAATTTGTTAATAAAAAATGAATTACCATTATTTGGGGTATTTGAAGTATGTATACTCCATGACGTTATCGAAGACACCGATATAACCATTGATGATATAAGTTATGTTTATGATTTAATGAATTTAGGATCATATTTTGATGATCACATTAGGATACCTTTAATAAATATAACTCATAAGAAAAATGAAGATTATAAAGATTATATTTTTAGATGTATGAAACATCCAACATCTGCCTTAGTAAAAATGATTGATCTAAATGATAATTTAAATATATTAAGTTTAATTAGTTTAGATGATAAAAAATTTAATCGATGTATAAATTATCTTACATACATTAAGATTATTAATGATAAATTTTCTTTTCTAGAAAAAATTAATGCATATAAAAAAGAACGTAATCAAAAAGTAGTAAAAAGTAATTAATTTTAACAAAATAATAGAGTTTTAGACACTTTTTTATAAAAATACTGAGTTTTAAATATTATTCAACTGATTTTAAAGCTTCTGCCATTTGAATCTTTTTAATCTTTGGATAGAAACAAGTAGTTGTTATTATCATAAATCCAAGAGCTAGAATTATTGTATATAAATAACTTAAAGGAGCAATTGATTCACCAAAACATAAACCAATACTAGTTATATTAATCATAACGTAACGATGTAAAAATACTCCAATTACTAATCCAAGACAAATTCCTAAAATTGTCATAAATATAATTTCTCTAAAAATATAAAGTAAAGATTCTCGTCTTGTATAACCAGTAACTCTTAAAGTAGCAATTTCTTTAATTCTTTCCGTGATAATAATATCTGTTAAGTTATAAATAACTACTGCAATTAAAGCCCCGCTTAATAAAACCAAAATAGCTACAATAGAATTTAAATTATTTAGTATATTTTCATATGTATAAGCAATGTCACTTGTTGAAGAAATAGAAGTCACATTATCATTTAATAATAATTCTCTAGTATAACTAGTTAATTCATCGCTAGTCATATCATTTTTAACTAAAAATGCGTTTTTAGTTAAATCTCCAAAATAATTTTTAAAAGCTTTTTCTCCTAAATAAATATAGTTATTAATATAGTTTGTAGTTATTCCACTTACTCTAAGCTGAACAAAAATATTTTGGCTAGGACAATCAACGACAATATTTTCACCAATTTTTAAATTAAGTTGATCAGCTATTTGATTAGTAACAATAATTGAATTCTCATTAAAGTCGTTATCAAATAAGTTTATATAGTTAGTTAAATTATTTGAAGATAAAATAGAAACATCAATATTTTCGTTTTGTGATAAAACTTCCCCAGTTAAATAATAAATAGGTTCACTTTCACTAGATTCATTAATTGGGTTATCGTTTATATCGTTAACAGAAACAATTAAATCATATTTAATAATTTCATTATATTGAGTAGTTTGAATAACGCTTAAAGAATCTTTTAAACCAAAACTAGTTAACAAAATTCCAGTACATCCTCCAATACCAATTAACATCATAATTAAGTTTTTCTTAAATCTAAAAACATTTCTAAGCATTGATTTTTGTTTGAAACTTAGATGCTTCCATAAAAATGTTATTCTTTCAATTAATATTTTTTTACCAGCAGTAGGTGCTTTTCCTGAAAATAAAGTTGAAACATGTTCTTTTAAAGCAGAAAAAGCAACTAACATAATACAAAGTAAAATTAATATAATCATAATTGATGAATATAAAAGAACATTTGAATAATCAAAAACAAATACCATAATTGGAATATCATATAAAGAACGATATATTTGCATGATTACATAAGGTAAAATAAATGTACCTAAAGTAGCTCCAACTATACATCCAATTAAAGTTGATAATAATCCATAAATAACATACTTTTCAAAAATTGTTCCTTTACTATAACCAAGAGATTTAAATGTACCAATTTGAGGTCGATCTTTTTGAATAATTCTGGTAATGGAACTTAGGCTTACTAGAAGCGCAATTAAAAAGAAGAAAACAGGCAAAATTTTAGCTATTGTATCGATTTTATCAACATCAACATTAGCCATGTAATAACTTGGAATCTCGTTTCTAGTTAATACGTACCATTTTAAAGTGTTGTTTCCAATAAATTCGTTAAAAGCTTCTTCAACTGCAGCAGCTACATTTTGTTGAAACATGTCGGTAGAAACTATGTAATCAATTATAGATTCAAGAGTAGTTGTTCCTTCTAAACTAGGAACAAAATTTATAATTTGTTCTCTTAATTCATTTTTTGCTTCAATTTCAGCTTGTTCGATAAATTGTTCTTTTATTTCTTCTTTACGAATTTCAAGTCGTTGTAAGGAAAGATTACTAATTTCATCAACTTTTGTATTAATAAAACTTGTATATTTTGAATCATATGAGCTGTAATTATTACTTTCCTTAAAAGTTATTTTTATCATAGTAACTTCATAATTTGTAACAAAAGATTTATCAAAATAAATTACTCCATCTAAGACACCATTTCCAATAGTAGTAGTTTCAGGTTGGTTTGATATATAAAATGGATCATTAACTTTTCCTACAATTGTATAATTTGTTTCGTTAATTGTAATAACATCACCAACAGAATAACTAACCATTGAATTCTTTGGATTTAACATGACACATTCTGTGCTAGAAGTAGGTAAGGAGCCTTCAACTAAAGTTAATTTATCAATTGAATCTTCACTAAATTCTCGATAAATTACTCTTCCTTGAATTCTTGTTGAATCTAGATATACATATTCATCTACTTGATAATAATCTTCGATTTTATCGATTCCATCAACATTTTCTTTTAAAAAATCTAAATCGTCTTTTGAAAAACCAATCGTTGATTGAATATAAACATCTAATAAATTAGTTTCATTATAATATTTGTTAAAACTAGCACGTAAATCTTTTGGGCTACCCATTAATCCAGTTAAAAATCCAATGCTTAAAAGAACAATGACTGTAATTGCAATTAATCGACTTAAGTCATCTTTAATACATTTAAATATATATTTTAAATGTGTCTTTTTCATACTACCATTCAATTTCCTCAATAGGTGTTGGATTATCATTAAATTCTTCTTTAATGATTGTACCGTTTTTAATATGTAAAACATGATCTGCCATTTTAGTTAATGCACCATTATGGGTAATTATAATGACAGTTTTTTTATTATCTATACAAACATCATGTAAAGTTTTTAATATTTTTTTACCAGTTTGATAATCTAGTGCTCCAGTAGGTTCATCACAAAGAAGAAGTTTAGGATTTTTTGCTAAAGCTCTAGCAATTGCAACTCTTTGTTGCTCACCACCTGAAAGTTGACTTGGAAAATTTTGCATACGTTCTTCAAGACCGACACTTTTTAAAGCATCTTCAGATTTTAAAGGATGTTTACAAATTTCTGTAGCAATTTCAACATTATCTAAAGCGGTTAAATTTGGCATTAAATTATAAAATTGAAAAACAAATCCAATTGAATTTCTTCTAAATAAGGTCAATTTTTTATCGTTATACTTACTAATATCTTCTCCATCAACAATTATTTCACCATGGGTTAAAGAATCCATTCCACCAAGTAAATTTAATAAAGTTGTTTTTCCACTTCCAGAAGGACCAACGATAATACAAAATTCACCTTCTTTAATAGTAAATGAAAGATTATCATTGGCTTTAATTGTTGTGTCACCAACTTTATAAAATTTATCAACATTTTTAAATTCAACAATAGTCTTCATTTTTGAGTCCTCTTTTAATATAATTTTAGTAGACAAGTGTTGTTTTAACAACAAACTGATTATCTAAAATTGGCTAAAAAATAAACACTTTTATTAAATGTGTTGGAAAAGGAAAAAATATGGAAAATCAAAGAGTATATTTATCAAAAAAACTATTAGAAAACGCCTTAATAAGTTTATTAAAGCAAAAAAGTTTATATAAAATTTCAATTAGAGAATTATGTGAAGTTGCTTCTATTAATCGTTCTACATTTTATAAATATTTTTCTTCACAATTTGATTTATTAAATTATATGGAAAATAATTTATTAAAAGGGATTGATAATATTTTAGGTGAACCTTTAAAAGGGGATGAAACTTTAGAAAAAAGTTTAATTAAAGTTTTAAAATATTTAAAAGAAAACAAGGAATTTTCTAAGTTACTTTTGAATAATAATTTTGATAATGAATTTCCTCAAAAATTATTTTCTTTAAAAGGAATTAATGAGGCTATAAAACAAACTTTACCAACTAATAGTTCTGAACAAGTTACTAATTTAATTAGAAGTTTTGTAGTAACTGGTTGTTTTGCAGTTATTAGATCGTGGCTTGATGAAGATTGTATTGTTAAAGAAAGCGTAATTGCTAAATTACTAACTTCAATTAAAGTCAATTATTAATTTATTTATTATTAAAAATATCTTTTTGTAAATCTTTACTTGCCTTTAAAAATCCACTTAATACATCTTGATAATATTTCTTAAACTCTTGATTATTTATTTTTTTAAGATTATTTTCTAACATTTTAGATTCCCTTGAAGAATCTAAAATAGGAAGATTATTATTTATTTTAAAATTAATAACATCTTTAACAATTTCCATTCTTTTTTCATATAATTTAATAATTTCTAAGTCAATATCATCTAATTTAGTTCTTAATACTTCTAATTGATTCATAAATACTCCTAAAAAATTAAAGTTCCAAGTGGATAAGCAACGATTAAAGAAATAATAATTGAAATTACCATTAATATAAATCCATAAAGTAAAACATCCTTAGTAGAACATGATGGTGAACTACTAATAATTGCAATATGAGGCATTGAAGGAGGGGTAGCAAAAGCAAAACTTGCTAGCATCCCAATAATACAAATAGTTGCACTTAAATTTAAAGTTGAACTAGAAGTAATTAAAATTGTACTAGCAACAGTGGCAACTAAAGTAGCAGTAACCATATTTGATGATAAATTAGTTTGAATAGCTGCCCAAATAGCAAAAATAATTAATAAAACTATTGCAGGTAATGAATTTAAAGCCGGTCCTAAAGTATTTTCTAAATAAGTAATTAATCCAATATCCCCATTTTGAAGTGCAGCTCCTAAAGCTAAAGTTGCTGCACACATTATTAAGCTTCCCCAAGGAACTCCGTTTTTAAAAGCTTCATCAATTTTAATTATTGGTTCATGATCAATTTGAATAATACATAAAGCAAGGGTTCCTAATAAAGGAGGCATAACTGTTCCATATTTATTAAAAAATTCATAAAAAGTAGGAGCGATATTTTCAAATAAAGAAGGTAAAATCCATAAAAGCAAAACAACAACAAAAATACTTAAAACTGTTATATCTTTTTTATTTAGTTTTGGTAAAGTTTCTTTTAATTTACTTACTTCATCATAATTAATTTTATTTACGTCAGGTCGAATCCCTAAAATTAATAAGAAATACATTAAAATAAATATAATTAAACCACTAGGGAGAGCTACTCCAATATAAGCAAATGTTGAAATATCTAAGTTAGCAGCATTAATTGCTAGTATTGGAAAAACATGGGCAATTGGAGTCATCCCACTACTAATGGAAACACTAAATCCAAGTCCTAACATTAAAACTTTAGCAATTTTATCTTCACGATCAATTTTTAATATATCTAAAATTTCATTTAAAATTGGTAATAAAATGACAAATAAAACAGTTGGCGAAATAAATAATCCTAAAAATAAAGTGGCGAATAGAAAGGAAAATATAAAAAAATAGCCGTTTTTTCTTGCTAACTTAAAATTAATAAAACTAATTGCAATACGCCTAATTAAACTTGTTTTTGATAAGGCATAAGTACAAATAAAAGTAAAAAGTAAAAAAGCAAAAGTGGAATTTCCAAAACTTGAACTTATAACTTTATTAAATCCAAAACTATTAATAAATCCTAAAGAAAGTAAACATAAGAGACTTGGCCAATCAATTCCAATTGTTAACCATAAAATTAAAGTTCCAAGAAAAATAAATAAAACTCCAATTGCTTCACTAGATAAACCATCAATTGGTGGGATTAGTTGACCAAGAAAACAAAAACATATGCAAAGTGGAATAATTATTGCGCGAAAAATTCTATTATCTTTTAATTTAGTTTTCATGTTCTTCCTTTATTCTTAAAATATCATTTTCATGTAAAATTAAATTAGATTTAATATAAACTCTTTCTTTAATTTTTTTAACTTCAGTAATTTTATTTTTATTCAAATCAAGTATTTCTTCAATTTTAAAAGTTTTATTAAAATTTTCATCTGGAGATAAAACTTCTAAAATATCACCAACTTTAAATTTATTACGATGTTCAACTAAAATATATCCATTATTTGAACTTATAACCATTGCCACAAATTTATAAGTTTGAGTTAATTTTGAGGTTTCGGTATTAGTTTTATTTTCATCTTCAAAATAAAATCCTTTTGTAAATGCTCGATTAGATGTTTTTTGAAGTTCTTCAATATAATTAAAAGAAGGAGTTTTATTATTTAAATAATCATCGATTGCTCTTCGATAAGCGTTAATGACTGTTGCTACATAATAAGTTGATTTCATTCTTCCTTCAATTTTTAAACTATTTATTCCAGCATCAATTAAATCTTTTATAAAATTAATAGTGCATAAATCTTTACTATTTAAAATATAAGTACCTCTTTGATCTTCTTCGATAGGAAAAAATTGATCTTTATCTTCATCTTTAATACTAATTGCATAATTCCATCTACAAGGTTGAGCACATGCGCCTTTATTTGAATCTCTTCCAGTAAAGTAATTAGATAAAAGGCAACGCCCGCTATACGAGATGCACATTGCACCATGAGCAAAACATTCAATGTCGATATCTTTAGGAATAAAATCTTTTATTTCTTTAATTTCTTTTAAAGAAAGTTCACGAGCTAAGACTAAACGTTTTGCTCCAAGATTAATCCATATATTAGCTGAATATTTATTTGTGATATTAGCTTGAGTTGAGATGTGTAATTCTAATGAAGTATATTTTTTAACTAAACTTGCAATACCTAAATCACTAACAATTACTCCATCAACTTTAATTTCTTCAAGATATTTTAAATAATTAGTTAAACCTAAAAAGTCATCATTATGAGCTAAGATATTAACAGTTACATACACTTTAACTTGGTGTAAATGAGCATATTCTACAGCTTTTTTTAATTCCTCTTCATCAAAATTATTAGCAAAAGCTCTTAAACCAAAATTCTTTCCACCTAAATAAACTGCATCAGCACCAAAATATATTGCTGTCACTAATCTTTCAAAATCTCCAACTGGAGCTAATAACTCAATTTTATTCATGATAGTATAATACTTTATAATTATACATCTTTAAAGTAATAGTATTATAAATACTAAAATAAATATGCTAAAATTTCGATTGTAAATGAATAACGAATTATTATCACCTGCTGGAACAATTACATCTTTCTATGCGGCAATAAGTAGTGGAGCAAATGCTATTTATTTAGGCATTAAAAAGTTTAATGCTAGAGCATATGCTAGTAATTTTTCACTTGAAGAGTTAAAAGAATTAGTTAAATTTGCTCATTTAAGAAATGTAAAAATTTATGTAACAATGAATACAATTCTTTATGATGAAGAGTTAATAGAAGCTTTTAAAATAATTGATGAATTAGCTTTAATTAATGTTGATGCCATTATTGTACAAGATTTAGCTTTATTAAATTATATTACAAATAAATACAATTCCTTAAAAGCTCATGCTTCTACTCAAATGGGAATTGATGATATATATGGAGCTAAATTTTTAAAAAATATAGGAGTTAGTCGAATTGTCTTTGCTCGTGAAACTCCTTTAGATGTCTTAAAAGATATAAAAAATAATTTAGATGTTGAAATAGAAGTTTTTATTCATGGAGCATTATGTGTAGCTTATTCTGGAAATTGTTTAATGAGTTCAATGATTGGAGAAAGAAGTGGAAATAGAGGTAAATGTGCTGGGTGTTGTCGACAAGTTTATTCATTAGTTGATAAAACTAATAATAAAGTAATTAAAACTGGATATTTATTATCGATGAAAGATTTAAATACTTCAAATTATATAAATGAATTAAATTTTATTGATTCATTTAAAATTGAAGGAAGAATGAAAGAACCTAATTATGTTGGTGGAGTTACTTATTTATATCGTCGTTTACTAGATAAAGAAGAAATTAATAAGGAAGATTTTAATAAAGTATTTAATCGTACATATACTAAAGGTTTCATGTTAAATGAAACTAGCGAAAATATTACAAATATTATAAAACCAAATAATTTTGGCTATGAAATAGGAAAGGTAGTAAAAATTAATAAAGATACTATTTGGATAAAATTAACAAATAAATTATCTAAAGGTGATCAAATTCGAATTGACACTAATAATCTTTATGATGAAGTAATTTTACAAGTAAACAAACTTTTCGATGCTAACTTTAAAGAAGCTACCTCGTTAGATAAAATTGCTATTATTTCTTGTCATCATAAAGTTGATATTAATGCTAAAGTTTATAAAATTAAAGACTTAATTTTTAACGAAAAAATTAATCAAATTTTAACAAATAAAGAATATAAAAAACTCCCTATAAATTTAATTTTCCTTGCAAAAGTCCAACAAAACTTAAAAATTCAGTTATTTTTTGAAGATTATAAAATTGAAGAAGAATTAGATTATAAAGTTGAAAAATCATTAACTTATCCAACCACAAAAGAAAATATTTATAGCCAACTTTCCAAATTAAATGATACCCCATATTATCTAAATTCTTTAGAAATATTGATGGATGAAAATGTATTTATTCCAATAAAATTAATAAACGAATTAAGAAGAAAAGTCGTTGAAAAATTAAATTCTTTACGACTTGATTTTAAAGTAAGTTTAAAAGATCAAAAGAAAATAAAAGTTAAATCCTATCAACTAAAAAAACCTACGATTACAGTTCAAGTTAGTTCTTTAAAACAATATGAAGTTGTTAAAAAATTAGGAATTAAACACATTTATTTTAATAATATTGTATTAAGAAATAATCCTTCTTATGTAAATGATCAAGAGATTTTAATTGGTGGATATGGAGCAATTGAAAAGTATCACAATCAAAATAAGACTTTAGTTGCTGATTATTCTTTTAATGTTTCTAATTATTTAGATGTTGCTTTACTTTCTTCTTTCGATGTAGATAGAATTACTTTATCTACTGAAATAAATAAAGAACACATTAATAATTTAATTAATAATTATTTCAATGAATTTAATACTTATCCTAATCTTGAATTAATTGTATATGGAAGAACTAAGTTGATGCATACAAAATATTGTCTTTTAAAAAGATTAGGATTATGTGGAGAATGTAAAAACAAACAATTTAGTTTAAAAGATAAATTTGAACAATTTCCAATTAGTTTTAATGCGGATTGTTCAATGAATATTTATAATAGTAAAATTTTTAATATCTTAGATGATGTTAAATTTTTAAATGGCATAAATTATTATCGTTTAGTTTTTACTAATGAAAGTGAAGAAGAAATAATTAATATTATTAATAGTTTTAAAAATATTCTTGATAATAAAGAAACTTCAAAAACTTTTGATTCAAAAACAAATACTCGTGGGCATTTTATTAAAAGTGCAGCTTAAAAATAAAGGAGAAACAATGTATAAAGAAATCGATTTTAATAAAGACATTGATTTTAATTTAACTAATTCTGGATATACATATTTTAAAAAAGAAAAATTAGTTTTATTAAATTTTTATTCATATAATGGTCCAATAACTATGCAATATTTACCTAATGGTGGAATTCAATCAACTTATAATTATCATTTAATTATTAAAGTGAATAATGGTTTTTTAGCTTGTGATGAAGTGATTTATATGAATAAAAAAATGACATCAAAAGAATTTATTGAAAATAATCAAAATTTAATAAATACAATTTTACCTTCATAAATTAAGTAATTTTTCAAAAAACCTTGCAGAACTAAGACTATTTTTTAAAAAAACTAATAATAAGTAAAAATGAAATAGTATTAATACACTTATTAGTGTATAATACTTTCATGCAAAAAATTGACAGTTTTACCAAAGAAATTAAAGAGGAAATTTGTTCTTTTAATGAACTAACTACCTCTCAAGAAATATCTTTACTCTCTGCATATATAAGAACAAATGGCTCGTTAGTTTTTAAAAATTTAAATGATTACATCATTCTTGAATCCGAAAATGCTAAAGTAATTAAATTTATTTATGGTTTATTAAAAAATAATTTTAGTTTTGCTAATATTCATTTTTCATATAAAAGAAAAATGAAATTAAATAAAAATATTAAATTTGTTTTAGAAGTAAGTGATGCTAATAAGATTAATGAAGCTCTTGGAATTAATTTTTTAGAAAGCAAAATAACTTATCGATTAATTGATAAAGAAATTAAAATAAAAAGTTACTTAGCTGGTTTATTTTTGGCTAGCGGAAGTTGTAATGATCCAGTTTCATCTAACTATCATTTAGAAATTGTTTTAAAAGATGAAGAATTTGCAAATCAAGTAATTAAGTTAACTAATAAGATTAAAAATATTAATTTTAATTTCAAGTTAATTAAAAGAAGAAATTCATACGTTGTCTATTTAAAAAAATCAGATCTTATTAGTGATTTTCTTGCTTTTATTGAAGCAAATGCAAGTTGCATTAAATTTGAAAATGTTCGTGTAGATCGTGATTTTTCAAATGTAACTAATCGATTACTAAATTGTGATACTTATAATTATAAAAAAACAATTCAAAACTCATCATTACAAATTGACTATATTAAATTTATTGATAAAAAATTAGGTATTAAAAATATTTCAAATCCTAAAATTAAAAATCTCTGCTTATTAAGACTTCAATATCCTGAAGCTACTTATAGTGACTTAGCAAAATATTTAGGCGAAGAAATGGAAGTAAGTATTTCAAAAAGCAATATAAACCATTTATTTAGAGCAATTAAGGAGTTAGCAATTAAATTAAATTATGAAAATTAATGAAATTATTGATATAAATTATGAATTTGGCAAAAGAGTTAAATATTTAAGAAATAAATTAAATATTTCTCAAGAAGAATTAGCTTTTCGTTGCAATATTAATAAAAATTATTTAAGTGATGTTGAACGAGGAGAAAGAAATCCTACTTTAAAAGTTATTCAAAAGATTGCTAATGGTTTAAATATTGAATTAAGCGAATTATTTTTAGGAATAAATAGTCGTTTATAAGCGTTTTATTTTAAATTGAAGATATTAGAGGTTATAATTTTAATATGAAAAATTTAATTATTTATAAGTCAAATACTGGTCATACCAAAGAATATAGTGAAATGCTAGAAAGAAGGATAAGCGGTAAATTAATTAGTATTGATAATTTAAAAAAGAATGATATTAAGGAAGCTGATAATATTTTTTATGGAGGTCCATTAAGAAATAATGTAATTCTTGGACTTAAAAAGTTTTTAAAATATTGCAAGTTATTCGAATCAAAAAATGTTTTTATTTATGCTGTAGGAATGGAACCATATAGCGAAGATAAAAAGGAAAATGTAATAGCTTCTAATGGATTAGATTTATACCATGTGCGCTTATATTTTTTACAAGGAGGCATAGATTTATCTAAAATGAAATTTCCAATGCGTCAACTATTACTTTATGGTCTAAAACGTTCGCTAAAAAAAGAAGGACTTAGTGAAGATTTACTTGAACAACGTATTAATAATCCAATAAATATGGTTAATTCATCAAATTTAGATCATATGATTGATATATATCGTAGGGTAATTATTAGAAAATAAATATGGAAAAGTTATATTCATGTAATAATATGCACTGTGCTGCATGTAAAGTTAATATTGAAAACGAATTAAAAAAAGTTGATGGCGTTGTCGATGTTGAAGCAAATGTTATTACTTCCAGTGTAAAAGTCTTAACAAACAAAAATGTTAATGATGAAATACTTATTAATAGTTGTAAAAATATTGGGTATAATCTTGAAATAATTGATGAAGATGAAATATTAAATCTTAATAAAAATGATAAATCAAAAAGTGTATTGATCCGAATTGTTTTTGGTCTTATATTATTGATTCCTTTAATATATTTAGGTATGGGAAGTATGTATCCAAATGCTATACCTCAATTTTTTAAATCACCGGTTTATGTTGGCGAATATATACAACTTGCCTTAACTTTAATTATTATTGGTTTATTTTTTAATTATTATAAAGATGGATTTAAAGCTTTAATTAAACTTACTCCTAATATGGATACTTTAGTATTTTTAGGAAGTTTATTTTCTTTAATTTATAGCTTATATACTAATATCAATCATACGGTAAACCCAAATATTTCCTATGAACATGTTCATTTATATTATGATAGTGCAGCAATGATTTTAGTCATCGTTACAATTGGAAAATATATTGAATTATTAAGTAAAAGAAAGGCAAAAACAACTATTAATGAACTTTTAAAACTTCGTCCTAAGACAGCACATTTATTTAAAGATAATAAGGTCGAAGATATTGAAAGTAAATATCTTAAATTAAATGATGTAATTATAGTTAACCCTGGAGAAGTAATTCCTAGTGATGGAATAATTATTAGTGGTAAAAGTAGTGTAGATGAATCGATTATTAGTGGTGAAAGCTTACCAATTTATAAAGAAGATGACGATCATGTTATAGGTGGAAGTTTAAATATTGATGGAACATTAAAAATTAAAATTAGTAAAGCAAAAAAAGATAATGTTTTGTCTAAAATAATTTCATTAGTTATGGAAGCAAGCAATATGAATAATAAATTAACTAGGAAAATTGATATTATCGCTAAATATTTTGTTCCTGTAATTATTTCTCTTGCTATATTAACTTTTGTTTTATGGATAAGTATTCCGAGTAATCATGATTTTAATCAAGCTTTTAGTTTTGCTGTTAGTGTTATAGTAGTTAGTTGTCCATGTGCTTTAGGCTTAGCTACTCCAATTTCCTTACTAGTAGGAAGTAGTGTATTTGCTAAACAAGGAATTTTAGTTAATAACAGCGAAGCTATTGAACAATTAAAAGATGTTAATGTATTAGTTTTAGATAAAACAAATACTATCACTAATGGTGAACTAGATGTCGAAAAGGCTCAAATTTTGACAAAAAGCCTGCAAATCCTTGATGAAATTTATACTTTAGAAAAATATTCAACTCATCCATTAGCTAAAGGAATTGTTAAGTTCTTAAATAAAAATAAGATTTCAAACGATTTTATTTCAAATGGAATTGAACCTGGGAAAGGAGTTTATGCTAATTTTAAAGAACGTAAAATTTATGTTGGGAATATAAAATATTTGCTTGATATTAAAAAGAATGTTGATAAAGAAGTTCTAGAAACTATTGATCAAGAAACAAAAAATGGTTTGTTACCACTAATTGCTTTTAATGAAGATGAGATATTTGCTATTTTCTATTTAAAGGATAAATTAAAATTTAATGCTAAAGAATTTATTCATGAAGCAAGTAAATATTTTAAAAGAATAATTTTATTAACTGGTGATAACTCTATAATTGCTAATCAAATTGCTGGTGAATGTAACATTAAAGAAGTAATAAGTGAAGTTCTTCCAAATGAAAAATCTAATATTGTAAAGTCTTTGCAAGAAGAAGGAAATAAAGTAATGATGATAGGTGATGGTGTTAATGATTCTATTGCTTTGAATTTAAGTGATATTGGAGTAGGAATAGCTAAAGGAAGTGATGTTGCTCTAGCTAGCAGTGATTTTATTTTAATGCGCAGTAATTTATTAGATATTATAAAATTGATAAAGATTGCTAAAAGAATTAGATTTAATATTTCATTAAATTTATTTTGGGCATTTATTTATAATATTATATTTATTCCGATTGCAGCAGGAGCTTTTGCTTTTTTTAATTTTACTTTATCTCCAATGATATGCAGTATGCTTATGGCTCTTTCAAGTGTTACTGTTTGTCTAAATGCTTTAACATTATTTTTAAATAAAAATAAATAATATTTACATTAGTAAATATAACTAGATTAATATATAATTCTAAATATGGAAAACGAAGTAGGTATTAAAGTTTTAACTACTAATAAAAAAGCTCACTTTAATTATTTTTTAAGTGATTTTTTAGAATGTGGAATCGAACTTTTTGGTACTGAAATTAAATCTATTCGTAATCATAATTGTTCTATAAATGAGGCATTTGTAGTAATTAAAAATTTGGAAGTTTTTATTATTAATATGAATATAGCTCCTTATGAATATGGAAATATTTATAATCATGAGCCATTAAGAAATAGAAAATTGCTCCTTCATAAAAAAGAAATTTTAAAATTAAATAACAAAGTGATTAAAGATGGTTATACACTTATACCAACAAAAATATATTTAAAAAAAGGTCGTTGCAAAGTTGAAATTGCTCTTGGAAAAGGCAAAAAATTATACGATAAACGTGAAACAATTAAAAAAAGAGATGATGAAAGACATATTGCTAAGGCTTTAAAGAGGGATGTATGAGAAAGCAAACACTTTTATATAAAATTTGTTATAGTGCATTGTTTATAGCATTAACAATAATTTTATCGCGATTTTTTGCATTGCCTGGATTATTTGGCTTAAGTTTTTTAAAAATAAGTTTTGCAAATAGTGTAGTTTTATTTTCTTCATTTTATTTAGGTCCATTATGGGGAATGATTGTTGGTGGGGCTAGTGATGTACTTGGAGCAATTTTATTTCCTCAAGGGGGAGCTTTTAATCCACTATTTACAATTCCTGCTTTATTGACAGGATTATTTCCATATTATTTCTATAAATTAATTAATTATTACAAAATAGAAAGAAAAATTCCGATTGTCTTAATGATTTTATTAAGCGCTTTCGCGATTTTTTCAACTGTAATTTTATTAACTAATGATTCAATAGGATATGGAAAAACGAATTATACTTTTGAACCATGGCTTAAAATTACTTTGATATGTTTAATTTTTGGCTTATCAATTTTTTATATAACAGCAGCTGTTATAGTTAAAATTAAATTTAAAAACAAGAAAATTAACGAAAATTATAATATTTTCACTTTAATGTCCAGTATGTTTTTAACTTATATGCTAATTAAAAATCCTATAAGCAGTATTATTACTGCCTATGTATTAAATTATGATTTCTTGTTTGTTTTATTTATTAAATTAATGACAGGATTTTTTACTTGTTTAGTCCATAGTATCATTGTTATTTTCTCTTTAAATATTACTTTAATGTTAAATAATCGCAGTGCTTTACTTGAACCTATGAAGTTGCCTTTTAAAAAGGAGATACAAAATGAAAAAAGCGCTTAAAATTATTATAGTTATTGGTGTTTTATTAGTTATTGTCTTAGCAATTTTTTTAATTGTTTATGGAATATTACCACAAGATAGCATTACTGGTGGATCAAGTTGTAGTGGTGGAAGTTGCACTATAGGTTAATTTTGTAAACTTTCTTTGCATTATAATACATTAATTTTTGATAGTCTTTATTTGATAAACGAATTTTATTATGAAAATAATCTTGATAAATTTGTTCATTTAATGTTTCAAAACCATCAATTGGATTATCAGTACCAAACATGACACGATCCATTAAATTATTAGCTTTTAATAATTTAATAAATTTCATATCAACCCAAGCAGTATCGCAATATAAATTTGGATTGTTTTTTAATACTTCAATAGTTATTAAATGATCACTAAGCAACTCACAATGAGCAGCGATAAAAGTTAAATCATTAAACTTTTTACAAACTCGATCCATATATATTAATTTAGAGTATTTATCATTAGCGGTATGAACTAAAATTGGCAAATTATATTTTTTAGCAAGATAAAAATATGGATAATTTCTTGGATCAGTAATTTTAAGCTGAGAAGTATAAGGATGAAATTTTAAACCATATATAAATTCTCTATGTTTTGAAATAAAAGTGTCTAATTCTTGAATATTTTTTTCAAATCTTGGTCTACACCGTATAAGCATACCAAAACTATCTGGATATTTTTTCACAAAGGAAAGAGCTTTTTTTGAGCCTTCAATTTGTGGGACTATTTTGTTTTTATGTTCGCCACTAACTTCTGTTCCATCAAAAGAAAACAAAGTGAAGTTCACTTTGTTTTTATTTGTTGAATATATAAGCATTTCTTTAGCTTTTGCTAAAGTTGGCCAATATCCTAAATGGGCATGTGCATCAATTATTTTGTGCATTATCTTTCATTTTAATTTTTGGATAAACCATGTTTTTATTCTTCTTGTTAGGATTTGTTGTATCGATTACTTTTGAAGAATAAGGAGCATTTGCACCTGGTTGTGTATAGTAGTTACTAACGTAATAATAATTGATTGGAGTTTTTGCAAAATCTTTTTGTGATGGATAATAGACTTTTCTTCTATTTGCTTTTGAAATATATGTACAACCAACATTTAAATAAGCAAAGAAATTAATAACAGCAAAAAGTGCAATTAACCAAAGAACAATTGAATAACCAATTTGTTTAACTAAAGTAATTAATGCCTCTTTATTTTGGAAGTCAATGCCTTCTAATGTAATACCTTTAAATAATAATGCATCTCTAAAATGATTTAATCTAGATTCATAAATTCCACCAGAATCAGGACTAACTAAGATTGAAAATACGATTGCAGTAGCACCAGCAATAATTGCAGTTAAAATTAATAACCAAAATATATATAAGAATGGAGACCATTTTCCACGAATAATACTTAAAAGTATCAATAAAATGAAAAATATAGCAAATATTCCAGGAACTAAATATACAATTAGTACTAAAATATTAATATTTTTCCGTGGTAATGCTAAACCGTTGCCGATGACTGTTGGGAGTTCTTTTAATTCGAAATAACCTTCAACCCCAAAAGCAGCTTGACTCCATGAATTTACTGTTACCAATAAAATAAGTCCAACGAACACTAAAAGTGCAATAAAATTAAACAAATATTTTTTAAAAACCTTTACTTCCATATTATTAATTTTAAAATATAATTGAATTATTTTCTATATATATTTATAGAAGAATTCGAAAATTTAGGAGAAATTTATGGATTTAAGAGAAAGATTTCTAAAATATGTTGCATTCGATACAAAAAGTGATGAAAATAGTGAAACATTTCCAAGTACAGCTTCGCAATTAGCATTTGGAGATATGCTTGTAAATGACCTTCATGAGTTAGGGTTAATGAATGCTTATAAAGATGAATTCGGTTATATATATGGACGAATTGATGTGAATAAAGATCAAACAATTGGATTAATTGCACATATGGATACAGCTCCTGTTTTTGATGGAGGATTAAAGGAGCCTTTAATTATTAATAGTTATGATGGAAAGGACATATATTTAAAAAGTGGTGATGTTTTGAGTTTAAATGATTTTCCATTTTTAAAAGATTTAAAAGGCGAAGATCTTATATGTACTGATGGTTATCATTTACTTGGTGCTGATGATAAAGCAGGCATTGTTATTATTTTTGAAATTATAAAATATTTTTTGTTACATAAAGATGAATTAAAAGTTAATTTAGCAATTTGTTTTACTCCAGATGAAGAAATAGGTTTAGGAGCATCTAAATTTGATGTTAAAAAAATGAATGCTAATATTGCTTATACAATTGATGGTGGACCAATTAATTATGCTAATTATGAAAATTTTAATGCGGCAAGTGCAAAAATTATAATTCATGGAATTAATGTTCATCCAGGTTCAGCTAAAGATATTATGATTAATGCAAGTTTACTTGCCATAGAGTTAAATAATTTATTACCTTCGGAAATGATTCCTTCAAAAACAGAAGAATATGAAGGATTTATTCATTTAGAAGAAATTAATGGCGATGTAAATAAAGCAAGTCTAAGTTATATTCTTCGTGATCATGATTTAGAATTATTACAAAATAAAAAAGAGTTAATTTTAAAGGCAGTTGACACTATTAAGAATAAATATCCAAAAGCTCAAATTGAATATGAAATAAAAGATAGTTATTTAAATATGGCACCTGAAATTATTCATCATCCTGAAGCATTATTAACTATAAATAATGCATATTTAAAATCTAATGAAACAATATCTTATTTACCTATTAGAGGTGGTACTGATGGAGCAACTATAACATACATGGGTTTACCTTGTCCTAATTTAGGAACTGGAGGATATAATGCTCATGGTAAGTTTGAACTAGTATCATTAACGCAAATGAATAAAATGATAGAAATATTAAAAAATATGTTAAATTAAAAAAATAACTTAGTTTTGCAGGCTTTTTTTAAAAAATTCTTAGTTTTCGTCGCGTTTTAAATACAAGTATGTAATAATTGATTTACGTGTAATAATACCGATAAAATTTTTCTTATCATCAAGAACTGGAACAAAGTTTTGATTGTTTGCAGCAATCATTAACGAATCCATTTGAGCATTATAATCAATAGGCATGTAATCAACATGTCTTTCAATTTCTTTCATCGAAATATTATTAAATATATTTAATGATTTAAAAGGATGATCTTTTAAATAATAAAGCAAATCCCCTTCACTAATAGTTCCTATATATTTCCCTTCTTTATTTAAAATTGGAACTACTTGATAACGATGAAATTCAAAAAATTCTAGCACTTGACGAATGGACATATCATCTAAAACGTATTTAATTTGACTTTTTGGTGTAAGAAAAAACAAAACATTCATGAAAATATTATAACATTGCAAAGATTTAGTGTAAAATATAGCATAGTTTATTAGGAGTAGATTATGGATAGGGTTACTTGGGATGAATATTTTATGACAATTGCACTATTAAGTGCAAAAAGAAGTAAAGACCCATCAACACAAGTTGGGGCTTGTATCGTCGATAACGAAAACAAGGTTGTTTCAATTGGCTATAATGGTATGCCAAGACATTGTGATGATACAAAATTAACTTGGGAAAAAGGCGAAGATTTAAACAATAAGTATTTATATGTTTGTCATGCAGAGTTTAATGCTATTTTAAATACTCGCGATGGAAGTCATTTAAATGGTTGTAAAATTTATGTAACTCTATTTCCTTGTAATGAATGTGCTAAAGCAATTATTCAAACTGGTATTAAAAAAGTTATATATTTATCAGATAAATATCAAGATCAATTATCAACTAGAGCTAGTAAAAAATTATTTGAAGTAGCTGGAGTTGAAATCGAACAATATAAAGGAAGATATACAAGCGTTGAATTAAAATAATATGAATGAATATGCAATTGAAGTAAAGAATGTTTCTTTTAGTTATAAAAAAGATGATGTTGTTTTAGATAACATTAATTTTGCTATACCAAAAGGAGCTTATGTTACTTTAATTGGGCATAATGGTAGTGGAAAATCTACTTTAGCAAAATTATTATCTTGTTTAATTGAACCAAATAAAGGTGAAATATATATTAATGGTTTATTAGGAGTTGAAAAAAATCTAAAAGAAATTAGACGTTCAATTGGAATTGTTTTTCAAAATCCAGATAACCAATTTATTGGTACAACAGTCGAAAGTGATATTGCCTTTGGTTTAGAAAATAGAAATTATGAAGTTAATAAAATGCATAATTTAGTTCATGAATATGCAAAAAAAGTAGGAATGATAAATTATTTAGATAAAGAACCAGCAGAATTAAGTGGTGGCCAAAAACAAAGAGTTGCTATTGCTGGAATTTTAGCTCTTGATTTAAAAATTATCATTTTTGATGAAGCGACATCAATGTTAGATCCTGAAGGTGTAAGCGAAATTAAAAATTTAATATTTGAAATGAAACGTAATGACCCACAATTAACTTTTATTTCAATTACACATGATATTGAAGAAGCTTATTTAAGTGATTATTGTATTTTATTAAATAACGGAAAAATTTTTAAAGAAGGTTCTCCAGATGAAGTTTTTAATAATGAAGAAGATTTGAAAAAAGTTTCTTTAGATGTTCCTTTTGTTTTAAAAGTTAAAAATTCTTTAAAAGAAAAAGGAATATTTATTCCAAATGAAATTAAAACAATTGAAGGTTTAAGTGAATTTATATGCAAATAGAAGTACACGATATATATTTAAGTTATAACTTTAATCGTCCTGATGCTTTTGAAGCTATTAAAGGAGTAACTTTAAACATCGAAAAAGGAGATTTTGTTGCTTTAGTTGGAAAAACCGGAAGTGGAAAATCAACTTTAATTCAATGTTTTAATTCACTCTTATCTCCAAGCAAAGGATATGTTAAAGTTGATGATTTTTATATTACTGGAGATAAAAAATTAAAGAAATCTTTATTAAAAAACGAAACAAAAGAAATTATAAAACTAAACAAACGTAATTATTTATTAAGAAAAAAAGTTGGTATGGTTTTCCAATTTCCTGAATATCAATTATTTGAAGATACTGTTTTAAAAGATGTCATGTTTGGACCGAAAAACTTTAAAATACCAGAAGAAGAAGCAAAAAAATTGGCAAAAGAAGCTTTAAAGAAAGTTGGTATAAATGAAAATTATTATGAAAAAAATCCATTTGAATTAAGCGGTGGCGAAAAAAGAAGAGTTGCAATTGCAGGAGTGTTAGCTAGTCAACCAGATATTTTAGTTTTAGATGAACCTACTGCAGGACTTGATCCACAAGGTAAAAAAGAAATTATGAATCTAGTTAAGGATATTCATAAACAAGGAAAAACTATTATTTTAGTTACTCATGATATGGATGTTGTAAAAGATTATGTTAATAAAGTTTTTGTCTTAAATGATGGTAAACTTATTAAAGAAACTAGACCAAATTTATTATTTAAAGAAACTGATTTATCTAAATATTCACTAGAAATTCCTACATTTTACAAATTCATAAATCTTTTAAAAAACTCAAGTTTTAAAGGGAATTTGAATGAAATTGAGACTTTTTCAGGTTTAGTCGATGAAATAGCGAGGGTGTATAATGACTAATATTTTTGGTAAATATAGAAACTACAACACCTTAATTCATCACATGGATCCAAGAATTAAAATTTTTGGATTAATTGTAATTATGGTTGTTTGTTTTTTACCTTATGGTAATTTAATGAACACGATTTTAATTTTAGGAATTTTGGCTTTAGTAATTATTTTATTAATGGTTTTAAGTAAGTCATCTTTCTTAGATTTTTTAAAAAGCTTAAAAGTCATGTGGATAATGGCAATCTTTCTTTTAATTATTAATTTATTTGTGCCAAATTCAACTTATAACCATCCAATGATTATTTTTTCTAATGGATATACTTTATACTATGAAGGATTATTAAATACATTCATGGTTTTGGTAAGATTAATTTTAATGATTGCTTTAACATTAGTTCTTACTAGTACAACAACTCCAATGGATATAACATTTGCTTTTGAATGGTATATGTATCCTTTAAAATTTATTAATTTCCCAATTTCAGCAATCGCTATGACTTTATCGTTAGCTTTAAGATTTATTCCTACCTTACTTGAAGAAGCCGATCGTATTATGAAAGCCCAAAAAAGTAGAGGTGTTGATTATAATCGAGGTTTTATAAGCAAAAAAATTAAGTCTATTACAACTTTAATTGTTCCTCTTTTGGTATCTTGTTTTAGTATTAGTGACGACTTAACCTTAGCTTTAGAAGCTAGAGGATACGATCCTTATGAAAAAAGGAGTCGTTATCAATCTTTAAAATTTAGCATTATTGATTTATTTGCAGTAATTTTTATTATTTTAATCTTGGCATTTTTCATTTTTGTTAGTGTTATTGCTGCTAGTTATAACATTAATATTTTGGAATATTTATTTCCTGTTATTAAAGGAGCAACCTTTTAATGAAATATAAATTAAATTTTAGTTATGATGGAACAAATTATTTTGGATATGCAAAGCAAGTTGATAAAATTACACTCCAAGAAGAAGTTGAAACTAAGTTATCTAAAATTTTAAATAGTAAAATTAAAATATATGCAAGTGGAAGAACTGATAAGAAAGTTCATGCAATTGAGCAAGTAGCTGATTTTACGATTGATAAAGATATTGATTGTAATAAACTAAAAATTCAATTAAATAAAATCTTAAATGATGATATTCATATTAATAATATTGAAAAAGTAAGTGAGGAGTTTTCTAGTAGATTTTCAGCTAAGAAAAAAACTTACATTTATATTATAAACCCTGCAGAACCAACACCTTTTTTAAGAAATTACGAATTTTTTGAAAATAGAATTGATCTAAATAAAATAAAAGAATGCCTCAGTTTATTTAAAGGAAAGCATAATTTTCAAAACTTCACTAGTAAGGAATCTGATGAAGATAATTTTATTAGAACTATTTATGATTTTAAAATTTTAGTTCGTAATGGAAAATATATTTTTAAGATAACTGGTAATGGTTTTATGAAATATATGGTTAGAAAAATTATCGGAGTTTTAATCGAAATCGGTAAAGGCAATTTAACAAAAGAATTTATTAAAGAAAATCTTGATGTAACTTCAAGAAACATTGTTACTTACACCGCTGGACCACAAGGATTATATCTTTTTAAGATATATTATTAAGTAAAAGAGTTTGTATAAGTTGAAATCACTTATTTAAAAGTAGTAAAATTAATAAGATAAAGGAGAGATTTATGGGTAGACATTTTGAAGTTAGAGCCGCAGCAATGGCTGCAACAGCAAAACAAAAAAGTGCTGTTTATATGCGTGCTAGTAAAGAAATATATATGGCAGCTAAAAGAGGCGTTCCTGACCCTAACTCTAATCTTGCATTAAGAGCTGCAATTGATAAATATAGAAAATCATGTCCAAAAGATGTAATTGAAAGAGCAATTAAAAAAGCTCAAGGTGGCGATGCTGAAAACTATATTGAAGGACGTTATGAAGCATATGGACCAGGAAATAGTTATTTAATTATTGATACATTAACTGATAATACTAATCGTGCTTTAGTTAATGTTAGAACTTGTGTGACAAGAAAAGGCGGACATTTAGGAAGTGTCTTATATAACTTTACATTAAATGGATTATTTGTTTTTGATACTAATAAAACTGCTGAAGAATTAGAAGAAACTTTAATTCTTAACGATGTAGATGTTTTAGATGTTAGCGTTGAAGATGGCAAAGCCGAAGTATTAGTAACTGATGAAGCTTTTGAAAATGCTAAAAAAGTATTAAATGATGATGGAATTAATGACTTTGATGTTGCCGAAGTTAGATTTATTCCAAACGAAAAAATAACTCTTGAGGGAGAGGATTTGAAAAAATTTAATGATTTATTAGATTCTTTAGATGATTGCGAAGACGTACAAGCCGTATATCATAACGTTGAAAGATAATTTAACAATCAAAGGAGATAAAAATGAATAACGAAGTTAAATATGCTGTCATTCCTTGTGCAGGAAAAGGAACGAGATTTTTACCAATCACAAAAGGCGTCCCAAAGGAAATGCTTAATATAATTGACACGCCTACTTTAGATTACATTGTTGATGAATTAATTGCTGGAGGAATTACTAACATTATCTTCGTTATTAGTAAAGATAAAGATGATATCAAAAAATATTATGATCGTAATATCGATTTTGAAAATGATTTGATTGCTAATAAAAAAGAAAAATACGCCGAAATTATTAAAAAGAATTCTACCAAAGCTCATTTTGAATATTGTGTTCAACATGAACAATTAGGTTTAGGTCATGCTGTTTTGTGTGCAAAAGATTTAGTTAAAAATAATAATTTTGTCGTTTGCTGTGGTGATGACATTACAACTTTTAAAGGTAAAGCCCCTGTTAAAGAATTAATTGAAGCATTTGAACAAACAAATTCAACAATTGTTGGCGGACAAAAAGTTCCTCATCAAGACATTAATAAATATGGTTCAATGGAAGTTGAAAAAGATTTAGGTGATGGTTTATTAAAACTATCTAATATTGTTGAAAAACCAGATGTTGATAAAGCTCCAAGTGATTTTGCTAGCTTAGGTAAATGGGTATTTAAACCAAATATTTTTACTGAATTAGAACATACTCCAAAAGGTAAAGGTGGAGAAATTCAACTTACTGATGCTATTGCTTTATTAATGAAAAAAGAAGATGTTTATTTTAAAGAATTCCATGGTAAAAGATATGACTGTGGTGATAAACTTGGATTTTTAAAAGCAATTATTGATGTAGCTTTAGACCGTGAAGATCTTGGAAAAGATTTATTAAATTATTTAAAAGAAAAGACAAAATAAAAAAAGAAGTATAAACTTCTTAAAAATGGTGCCCCAAACAGGACTTGAACCTGCACGGATTACCTCCAATGGATTTTGAGTCCATCGCGTCTACCAATTCCACCATTGGGGCAACGTTTTTATTTTATACTATATTTATTAATAAATAAATTGTTTATTTTTGTTCTAACAAAAATTATTTTATTGATTTTAATATATAAATTATATATATTATTAGTGGTCTAAGACCTTACTCGTTAGAGTGCCGATTGGCATTCTTTATTTTTTATAGGGGGTAAAATGGAAGATTTAAAAGTAATAGAAAGTGGTATTAAAGATCTTTTAAGTAAGATGAATTACGAATTATATTCTTTAAAATTTCTTAAAAGAAACAAGGAATATACTTTGGAAGTTATTGTTGATCGTGACGAAGATATCTCGATGGATGATATCGTTAAAGTTAGTGAAGCAATATCAACTTATTTAGATGAAATTGATTTTAGTGATGTCGCTTATACATTAAATGTAAGTAGTCTAGGTATTGAAAAACCACTTAAAGTAGAGAAATTAGAAAAGTATCTTAATCGATATATTTACGTCCATATTATCAACCCTATTGAAGGAAATAATTCTTATACTGGAACTTTGATTGATGTACAAGAAAATAAAATTTCCTTACAAATAATGATTAAGACTAGAAAGAAAATTATTGAAATTAATAAAGAAAACATCGATAAATGTACATTCGCAATTAAATTTTAGGAGAAAAATATGAAAAAGAAGAGTGAACTTTCATTAGAAACATTAGAACAATTAGGAAGTGCCAAAGGAATTTCAACCGAAGTTATCGTTGACATTATTAAAGAATCTTTTAAATTTGCTTACACAAAGAAACTTGATGAAGAATATGGAATTTATAAATCCAAAGTTTCAAAGAAAAACGCCCCAAAAGTTAAATTAAGTGACGCTTTAGTTCGTACTGAACTTGATTTAAAAAAAGGTGTTGTGGAATTATATCATCAATTCAAAGTTGTACCAGATGATGAAATTCAAGATGATTTTATTGAAATCGGTTTAAGTGATGCTCAAAAGAAAGATCCAAAATTACAAATTGGTGATTTTTATGAAGAAGAAATTGATTTAAGCGAATTTAGTTTACTCGATGTTAATAATTTCATTGCTAATTTTAAACAAAGATTATCAAAAGCTGAAAAAGATGCTTTATTAGAAACTTACAGTGATAAAATTGGACAAATTATTACTGGAACTGTTGAAAAATACAATCAAAATTCAGTCTTAGTTAATTTAGGAAAAACAAGTGCTACTTTATTTCCTCAAGATTTAATTGGCAAAGAAACTTATCGTCCAGGTGATCCAATTAAAGTTTATATTTGTGGAATTGGTAAAGATGATAAGAAAGGTACTCTTGTTAAAATTTCTCGTAGCAATCCAGGATTTTTAAGAAAACTTTTTGAAAACGAAATCCACGAAATTTATGATCAAAGTGTCATTATTAAAGATGTAGCTCGTATGGCTGGAGTTAGAAGCAAAGTTAGTGTTTATAGTAATGATCCTAATATTGACCCTAGTGGAGCTTGTATTGGACAAAATGGTAATCGTATTCAAGCTATTGTTAGCCAATTAGGAAACGCTCCTGAATCAAAAGAAAAAATTGATGTTATTACTTATAAACCAAATTTAGGTTTATATTTGGAAGAATGTTTAAAACCGGGTATTGTTATTGGAGCTAAAATTGATTTAGAAAATTCTCAAGCAATTGTTGTTACACAAAATGGTACTAGTAGTTTAGCAATTGGTGCTAGAGGATGTAACGTAATTTTAACTAAACAATTAACTAAATTAAAAGATATTCAAATAATTGATGAAGCTGAAGCTATCGAAAAGAATTTAGAATACACTAGTATTGATGAATTTATTGTTGAAGCTCGTGAAGAAGAAAAGAAGAAATATCGTGAAGAAGCATTAAAACAACAAAAATTAAATGAAAATAAAGTTAGTAAAGATAATGCTTCAATTAAAGAAGAAAACTTATTTACCAAAGATGAATTCGATGAAGATGAGTTAAATGAAGAACCAATTACTCTTGAAGAAACTAAAGTTACTGAAACTAATGTTCCTGAAGAAGTAGTTGAAACTAAAGAAACTCCTAAAGTTGAAGAAGAAGTTAAGGAAGAAGTTGTTGTTAAAGAAACTCCAAAGAAAGTTAAATATGAAGAAACAATTGTTCCTACAGAAGTTAAGACAACTACAACCTTAGAGTCCTTAGAAAAATCTTTAGAAGAAGAAAAAGAAAAAGAAAATAAAAAAGCTTCCTTCAAATCTAAGAAAAAGAAAGAAGAAAATAAAAACAAAGAACAAACTAGTTCAGTTAAAAAAGAATCTAGTAAAATGTCAATATATACTGAAGAAGAACTTGCTGAATTCGATGATGAACTCGAAGATGAATTCGATGATGAAGATTACAGCGAGTACGATAGTGACGATTACTACGATGCTTAATATTTAAGGAGATTAATATGAAAAAAGTTCCAATGAGAAGATGTTTAGTTAAAAATCAATCATTTCCTAAAATGGAACTTTTTCGTGTTGTTAAAACTAAAGATAACAAAGTTGTCTTAGATATTACTGGTAAATTAAATGGTCGAGGAGCTTATATTCATAAAGATGAAGAATCTATCGAATTAGCTCGTAAGAGTCGTGTACTTGATCGTGCATTAGAATGTCAAACAACTGATGAACTATACGATCGTATGTATAAATTTTTAGATGTATAGAGGAGGTAATTATGAAGAAGAAGGATGAACGTATTAGCAATGTAGAATATACTAATAAACCAAATAAGGACTATGCCAAAGTTAATAAAGGTGGTGTATTCGTATTTACTAAATCTATTACTGTTGGTGAACTCGCTAAAAAATTAAATGTTGGTGTTGGCGATATTATTAAGAAATTATTTTTGAAAAATAAAATGGTCACTATTAATCAATATTTAGATGATGAAACAATTGGTGAACTTTGCTTAGAATTTGGTTATGATTTCAAAAAAGAAGAAATTATTAAAGAAGAAGATTTTGAAAAAATCGATATTCAAGATAATGAAGAAGATTTAGAAGAACGTCCACCTGTTGTTACAGTTATGGGACATGTTGACCATGGTAAAACAACTTTAATTGATGCTATTAGAAATAGTAATTTAGCTGGTGAAGAATTTGGTGGAATTTCTCAAGAAATCGGTGCTTATCAAAAAGTTGTTCACAATAAAAAGATTACCTTTATTG
This sequence comes from uncultured Mollicutes bacterium, assembly GCA_900540365.1. Classification (GTDB taxonomy): domain Bacteria; phylum Bacillota_I; class Bacilli_A; order RFN20; family CAG-826; genus Onthovivens. Next base: position 65,048 of record UQFN01000002.1, on the reverse strand, counting down.
ATACTCCAGGGCATGAAGCATTTAGCGCAATGCGTATGAGAGGAGCAAGTGTTACTGATATTGTCGTTTTAGTTGTAGCAGCTGATGATGGAGTTATGCCTCAAACAATTGAAGCAATTGACCATGCTAAAGCAGCTAAAGTTCCAATTATTGTAGCAATTAATAAGATGGATGCTCCTGGAGCTGATCCTGAAAAAGTAATGACTGAACTTATGCAACATGACATCATTGCTGAAAAGTATGGTGGTGAAAATATTGTATGTTTAATTAGCGCTAAGAAAAAACAAGGTATTGATGAATTACTTGATGCAATTTTACTTCAAGCTGAAATGCTTGAATTAAAAGCTAATCCTAAACGTTATGCTATCGGAACAGTTCTTGAGGCTAATTTAGATAAAGGTGAAGGACCAAAAGCAACTTTACTTGTTCAAAATGGTACTTTAACTAATAGTGATTATATCGTTGTTGGTACTGCTTATGGAAAAGTAAGAAGAATGACTAATGAGCATAATCAAATTTTAAAAGAAGCTACACCATCTACTCCTGTAAGTGTTATTGGCTTAAGTGATGTACCTTTAGCTGGTGATAGATTTATGGCTTTCCCTTCAGAAAAACAAGCTAAAGAAATTGCTTCTAAAAGACAATTAAGAAAAGTTGAAGAAGAAAGAGCAAATAGTAATAATGTTGTTTCTTTAGATGATTTATATAATAAAATTCAACAAGGTAATTTAGCTTCAATTAATATTGTTTTAAAAGCAGATAGTACAGGAAGTGCTGAAGCTTGTAAATCAAGTCTTGAAAAATTAAATAGTGATCAAGTTAAAATTAAAGTTGTTCGTGCTGCTCCTGGAGCAATTACTGAAAGTGATATTTTATTAGCTGGAGCAAGTAATGCTATTATTTATGGCTTTAATGTTAGACCTAGCGCTTTAGTTAGAAAGAAAGCTGAAGAAGAAAAAATTGAAATTAGATTACATCGAATTATTTATGCTTTAATTGAAGAAGTTCAAGATGCAATTAAAGGTTTAATTAAAAAAGAAGAAGTTGAACATGTTTTAGGACAAGCTGAAGTTAGAAATGTTTTCAAAGTTTCAAAAGTTGGAACTGTTGCTGGATGTTATGTTACCGATGGTGAGATTAGACGTGATGCATTATGTCGTTTATTGCGTGATGGCACAATCATTTATGAGGGTAGAATTGAAACCTTAAAACGTTTTAAAGATGATGCTAAAGTTGTTAACAGTGGCTATGAATGTGGCATTAAAGTTGAAAATTTCAATGATGTTCATGAAGGTGATATTATTGAAAACTATGAATTAAAGGTCGAAGAATAATGGCAAATAGTGTTGAAAGAATAAAAGCAAATATTGCTAAAAATATTCGTGAGATTGTTCAATTTGAATTAAATAGTGAAAAAATTGACTTTTTAACTATTACTAATATCGAAGTAAGTAGCGATCATAGTTATGCAAAAGTTTATGTATCATTTTTTACTAATCCCACTAAAAATCTTGAATCTTTAAATAAAGTAAAAGGATTTGTTCGTTCATCATTAGCTAAACGTCTTAAATTAAGAAGAGTTCCAGAAATTAGTTTTGTATTAGATAATTCCTTTAATGAAGAAAAACACTTAAATGAATTACTTCAAAATGAATCAAATGAACTTAAAAATATGAAAAATAAAAAATAAAAAAATTCAAAAAATATTCACCTAGAAATAGGTGAATTTTTTGTTTATTTTTATAAAAAAGTATAGTTTTGCAAGGTTTTTACTTAAAATAAAGACTTTTTTTCTTTTCATTATCAATTAATTTTGATTATTTAAATTTATTTTATTTTGATAATTAATGAAACTTGGTCTTAATTATTTTATAATTAAGACGTTTGGAGGAAACATATGTATAAAAATCGTTTAGTAACAAAAGACACCTACTATGTTGGTGCAAGTGATAGAAGAATTGCTTTGTTTGAAAATATCTACCCACTTTCTAATGGAGTAAGTTATAACTCTTATGTAATTTTAGATAACAAAACATGTTTATTAGATACTGTTGATAATGATGTGTTTGATACATTTTTAGAAAAAGTAAAAGATGTGCTTAATAAGAGAAAACTTGACTATTTAGTCATTCATCATATGGAACCTGATCATAGTGCATCTATTAAAAAAATTGTTGATGAATTTAAAGAAGTTACCTTAGTTGTCAATTCAAAAATAAAAAATATGTTAGACAATTATTTTGACTTATCAGAAGTCAAAATGCTTATTGTTAATGAAGGAGATGTTTTAGATTTAGGCAATCATAAACTTACATTTGTGTTTGCTCCAATGGTACATTGGCCTGAAGTTATGATGTCTTATGATACTTATAGTAAAACATTATTTAGTGCTGATGCATTCGGAACTTTTGGCGCTTTAAATGGGAATTTATTTGCTCATGAAGTTAATTTTGCTCATGAATATTTAGATGAAGCAAGAAGATATTATACAAATATCGTTGGAAAATATGGTCCTCAAGTTCAAGCGGCATTAAAAAAAGCAAGTACAGTTGAACTTGAAACAATTGCTCCATTACACGGACCAATTTGGAGAAAAGATCTTTCTTATTTAGTTAATAGATATGATAAATGGTCCAAATATGAACCAGAAGTTAATGGCGTATTAATTGTTTATGGAAGTGTTTATGGTCATACTGCAAAAGTTGCTAATTTACTTGCTGATAATTTAGCTTTACTTGGAATCAAAGATATTAAAATGTATGATGCAAGCAAAACTGATGTAAGTGTTTTATTATCTGAAAGTTTTAAATATTCACATATCGTTGTTGCTTCAAGTACTTATAACATGGGTATTTTTACACCAGTTGAAAATTATTTATTAGATTTAAAAGCTCACGCTTTCCAAAATCGTAAATTTGCAGTTATTGAAAATGGTTCATGGGCACCTAATAGTGGTAACTTAATTAAAAAGATTTTAGGTGAGATGAAAAATATTACTATTCTTGAACCAAGTTTAACAGTAAAAAGTAATATTAAAGAAAATCAACTTGAAATATTAGATAATATTGCTAATGAAATTGCTAAAGACTTCCCAAAAGTAACTTTAAATGATAATCCATTATTTAAAATTAATTATGGTTTATTTTTATTAACAAGTTCATTAAATGGTAAATATAACGGATGTATCGTTAATAGTGTTAACCAAGTTGCTCAAAATCCTGATTTAATCATGGTTTCAGTTTCAAAAAATAATTATACTGCCAAAATTATTAATGAAACTAAGCAATTTAATTTAAGTATTTTAACAATTCATACACCATTTAGTTTATTTAAACGTTTTGGATATGCTAGTGGGAAAGATACAAATAAGTTTGAAGGATTTACTGACTATCGTTTAGCAAAAAATAATATTCCTTATTTAACTAGATTTGTTAGTGGATTTTTTGCTTTAAAAGTTGTTCAAGTAATTGATTTAAATAGTCATTTTGGTTTTATTTGTGAAGTAAACGAATCTAAAGAATTATCCAAAGACCTTCCTGTAACTTATTCTTATTATTTAGAAAACATTAAACCTGCAGTTCCTAGAAATCAGGAAGTTAAAAAAGGTTGGATATGTAAAATTTGTGGATATGTTTATGAAGGAGAAAATTTACCACCTGATTTTATTTGCCCAATTTGTAAACATGGAGCAAAAGATTTCGAAAGGATTAAATAATGGATAAATTAAGTTTTAATGAGTATCAAAAGCAAGCTTATGATTTAATTAGTGAAGAAGGAAAAAAAGATTTAATTACTAATGGCGTTTTAGGACTTGCTGGAGAAACTGGAGAATGTTGTGACATCGTTAAAAAATATAAATTCCAAGGACATGAACTAGATAAAGAACATCTAAAAGATGAACTTGGAGATGTTTTATGGTACATTGCCGAAACTTGTAGTGGATTAGGAATAACTTTAGAAGAAGTTGCTCAATTTAATTTAGATAAATTACATCATCGCTACCCAAAAGGTTTTAATAAAAATCAATCATTACATCGAGACGAAAAGGAATATAAGTAATATGAAGTACATTTTGGCTATTGATCAAGGAACAACAAGTTCACGTGCTTTAATTTTTAATAAATTTGGTAAAGTCGAATTTAAATCTCAAATGGAAATTGAATGTTTATTTCCTAAAGAAGGCTGGGTTGAACAAAATGCTTTAGATGTTTGGGTTAGTGTAATTAATGTTATTAACGATGCTTTAGCTAAAATGAATATTACTGTCGATGATATTTATGCAATTGGTATTACAAATCAAAGAGAAACAACAGTAATTTGGGATAAAAAAACTGGGTTACCAGTTTATAATGCTATCGTTTGGCAATCACGTCAATCCGCAAGTATTTGTGAAGAATGGGAACCATATAAAAAACTTATTCATAAAAAAACAGGATTAATTTTAAATCCTTATTTTAGTGCTTCTAAAATTAGATTTATTTTAGATCGTATCGAAAATGGTCAACAAAGAGCAGAAAATGGCGAATTAATGTTTGGAACAATTGATACATGGTTAATGTATAAGTTATCAAAAGGCAAAATATTTAAAACTGATGTTTCAAACGCATCAAGAACAATGCTATTTAATATTAATACTCTTCAATACGATAACGAGCTTTTGAAATTGTTTAATATTCCTAAAAAAATGCTTCCAAAAGTAGAAGAAAGCTATGCTTATTTTGGTGATGCAACATTCTTTAAAAAAGGAATTAGAATAAATGGAGTAGCAGGAGATCAACAAGCTGCTTTATTTGGCCAAAATTGTTTTGATGCTGGACAATCAAAATCTACATATGGAACAGGTTGTTTTATGCTTTTAAATACAGGTAATAAACCTATATTTTCTGAAAATGGTATTTTAACAACTATTGCTTGGAAATTAAATGGTGAAACTAAATATGCTCTTGAAGGTAGTGTTTTCATGGGTGGAGCCTGTGTTCAATGGTTAAGAGATCAATTAAAACTCGTAAAAGAGTCAGGAGAAACTGAAAAATGTGCAATTAATGCTAAAACTGATTTAGGAGTTTATGTTGTTCCTGCTTTTGTTGGTCTTGGAGCTCCTTATTGGGATGATGAATGTAAAGGAGCTATTTTTGGGTTAACTAGAGGTACAACTAAAGATCATTTAATTAGAGCAACTTTAAATTCGATTGCATATCAAGTAAAAGATGTCATGGAAGTTATGCAAAAAGATGGAAATATTCATATTGACGAATTAAAAGTTGATGGTGGAGCAACAAATAATAAATATTTAATGCAATTTCAAGCTGATATTTTGCAAACAAAAATTTTATTACCTTCAACTTCAGAAACAACTGCTTTAGGAGTTGCTTATTTAGCAGGTCTAGGAAGTAAGTACTGGCTTTCTTTAGATGAAATTAAAAAAATCCATCAATATAAAGATACATATGTTCCAAAAATGTCTAAGGAAGAAGTTGATAAGAAATACGAAGTTTGGAAAAAAGCAGTTGCTGCAACAAGGACATTTAGATGATAGATTTTACTTCCTTTGATGAAAAAATAATTGTAGCACCATTTTGTTTAAAACCCTTGTTTTTAAGCAAAAAACGTCTAAATCCTGGATTAAATTTTAAAATTCTTAGTTTAGAAGACCTTGAAAAAATATGTTTTGGATCTTTAAAAGATGATGCTTTAAGTAGCCTTTTTAACAATACTAAATACGATTATAACTTCATTAAAAATGTTTGCCTACAACTTCAAAAAGGTTTTAATAAAGACTTCAATCAAGATACAAAAAATATTTTTAATTTTTTAATAGATAATAATTTATTAAAAAAAGAAGAATATGAAAAATACCTTTTTAATGATAAAAAAGTTATTTTTATAGCCTATAACAAAAATCAAAATGAAGTCAAAAATGTTATTAAAGAGTTAAATTTAAAAGAAGTTGAATTTATTGATGTTTTAGATTTATTTGATGAAAAAGATCAATATTTATATCAATTTGAAAATATTGATGAAGAAATTCGATATGTATTAACAAAAATTATAGACTTAATAAATAGTGGAGTTTCTCCAAATGATATTTTATTAATTACTGATATCGAAAATAACTATTATTTATTAGAAGTATTTGCAAAAGAAATTGGATTAAAATTAAATTATCAAGATAGTCGAAGCATTTATGATACACAAATAGCTAAATTAATAGAGAAAAATCTTGTAAATTTAACTTTAGAAAATATCGATAGTTATGATGATTCAAGTGAAGAATTTAAAAAAATAAAAGAAATTTTATCTAGATTTAATATATTAACAAAAGAAAATAAACTTTTAAATTATCGAACAATTTTAAAAGAACACCCTTTAAATAATATAGATGAATCAGGTGTTAAAGTAACAACGAATTTAATTTTTAATGAAAATAAATATATTTTTGTAACTAATCTTGATAACCATTTTTATCTAAAAATTAAGAAAAATAATGATTTATTCGATGATTTAGTTAAACTTAAAAACGGTGTTGATACAAGTGATGATTTAAATTTAATAAACGATAATTTATATTTTTCATTTTTAAATTTATCAAATAAACTTTATCTTTCAATGAGTAAAAATTCTTTTTTAGGTCAAGAAACTGTTTCATTTTATTTTCAAAAAAAATATCAAAATTATTTTAAATATCTTAAAAGCGACTCATTAAACTATGATTATTCTAAAACAATTGCTAAAGCTTATTATTCACATTTTCTATATTTAAAAAAATATTTTAAATACATTAATGAAGAATATTATCTTTATCATAATTATTTTAAAGAAATTGATGAATATGATAATTCTTATTCAAGAGTCTCCTCTTTAGACTTTGATAAAATAACTACTTCATATTCAAATTTAGAGTTATTTTATGAATGCCCATTTAAATATTACTGTACAAAAATTTTACAAATAGATGAATTTCAGGACACTTTTTATACAAAATGTGGGAATTTTATTCATCAAATAATGGAAAATATTTATAAGGTTGACTTTGATTTTGAAGAGAGTTTTTCCTCTTTAATTGATAACTATGAGTTTACAAAAAAAGAAAAAATTTTCCTAAGTAACATTAAGGATGTTTTAAAAATTGTCGTCTTACGTTTAATTAATGAAAAGAAAAATTCTAAAATTAGTAAAACCTATCAAGAAAAAAATCTATTAGTTAAAATTAAAGATGATTTTATTTTAACTGGAAAAGTAGATTCTATTTTAGTTGCTAGTAATAATGAATTTCAAGCCTGCCAAATTTTAGATTATAAAACTGGGAAAATTGATTTATCGACTAAATATTATGAATATGGTTTAAACTTACAATTACCAATTTATGCTTATTTAATATCAAACGATTCAAACTTAAAAAATCTTAAAATAAGTGGTATTTATTATTTATGTTTTAATATAGATTCTTTGCTTTATAAAGAAGATATACATTATGATAATAAAATTAATGAGTTAATTATTAAAAATGGTCAAACAATTGATGATTTAGATACTTATTTATTATTTGAACCTAAGTTACTAGATTATTTAGATAGTAAAGCTGTTTATGGATTATCATATAAAGATAAAAGATTAAAAAGTAAACGTTTAATTAGTAATGATGAAAGTAAAAATTATAATAATTTAATAAGTCAAATTATTGAGTATTTTTATAAATCGATTAAAGAAGCTAATTTTGTTATTTCTCCATTTAAAGAAGCTAGTAACGAAAATGGAAAAAACGCTTGTAAATATTGTAATTTTAAAGATATTTGTTTTAAAAAAGAAAAAGATTATCGTAAATTAAAAGGTTTATTCGAGGTTAATAAATGAGCGAAGAATTTTTAAAAGGTTTAACTAAAGAACAAATTGATGCCATTAAAAGTAGTGGTAATGTTTTAGTTAGCGCAGGAGCTGGAAGTGGTAAGACTAGTGTTTTAACTAAAAGAGTTTTGTATAACCTTTTAAATGGTGTCCAATTAGATGAACTTTTAATTTTAACTTTTACTAATAATGCTGCTAATGAAATGAAAGAGCGTATTAAAAATACTTTATCTTTATATGAAAAGACAAAACATTTAGTTCCGTTTGTAGATAGTGCAAATATAACGACATTTGATGCTTATTTCCTTTATTTAGTTAAAAAATATTCATATGTTTTTAATATTGACGAAAATATTATTAATTTACCTGAAGATATTTTAAAAGTTAAAAAACACGAAGTTCTTGAAGAAATTATTAATAAATATTACGAAGATGAAGATGAAAATTTAATTAAAATAATTAAGACTTACACTTATAAAAATGATTCAAATATATTTAATTTTATTTTAAAAAATGATGATCTAGTTTCTAAAAATAAAAACAAATTTGATTTTTTAAATAATTATTATAATAATTTTTTATCTGATGAAGCTCTTAAGCTATTTAAAGATAATTATTTAAATAAAGGTATACAAAATAGATTTGAAATTATTAATGATTTATTAAATTTAACTGAAGAAAAATATCATCAAAAGTTTAATGAAAAATTCGATTATATTCTATCTAATCCAGATTTTGATTATTTAGCAAGTCTTGATAAAGAGTTTGCAATAATGCCTAAAAAATCTTTAGATAATAACTCAAATACTGTAAATCAAATTGTAAATTTATTTAAAAATCAATTTTTAGATATCTTAAAAGAAGTAGATGATTATCAAAATATTATAAAAATAGATAAAGAAAATAATCAAAAATTAATCCCATTTATTTTAAATATTGTTTATCAACTAGAAGTTAAAATAGATCAATTTAAAAAAGATAAACAAGCTTATACTTTTAATGATATAGCTTTAATGGCCAAAGAACTTTTATTAAAACATGAAGATATTAGAAATGAAATCAAAAAGAAATTACGTCTAATAATGATTGATGAATATCAAGATACTTCGAAATTCCAAGAAGAGTTCATTGATTTAATTGCTAATAATAATGTTTTTGTTGTTGGAGATGTAAAACAATCAATTTATGGATTTCGTGATGCCAATCCAAAACAATTTATTGATAAATATGAACTTTATAAAAACAATCCTTCTAAAGGCCAATTAATTATTATGAATAAAAATTTCCGTAGTCGTAAGGAAATTAACACCCATATTAATGAGTTATTTTCTAACATTATGAGTCTTGAATATGGTGGAGCAGATTATAAAGTTGATCATCAAATTGAAACTGGTAATGATTCATATGAAAAATATGGTAAGACTAGTGATAAACACGGAATTACAAGTATTACTTATAAAATAACTAAAAAAGATCGAACTGAAGCAAAAGTTTTAAAAGAAATAAATACTGTTATTTTAGATATAAAATCACGTGTTTATAATAAAATGCAAATTTTTGATAAAGATAAAAAGATTTTACGCGATGTAAGATTTAGTGATTTTACTTTATTATCACCTAAATCAACTAGATTTAAAGATATTGAAAGACTTTTCATTTTAAATGGTGTGCCAATAAATGCAATTTATGATGAAGACATTATTCAAGACGAATCAATTATTACTTTAATAAGTATCTTAAAATTTATAAATGAAACTAATAAAGAAGAACCAAATAAAGCAATTTTAAAACATGCTTTTTATTCAATTGCAAGAAGTTTCTTATTTAGTTATAAAGATGAAAAACTTTATAATTTATCTTTAAATGATTTATATCAAAATGATGAATTATATCTTAGATTAGAAGGGTTTTCTAATAAAAATAAAGGTTTTTTAATTCAAGATTTATTTTTAAATATAATAAAAGAATTTGATTTTTTAGATAAACTAACGTTAATTGGTGATAGTATTAGTAAAATTAAATTTACTAAAATTTTCTATGAGAAAACTAAAATCATGGATGAATTAAATTATTCTCTTGATGATTTTATTAGTTATCTTGAAAAACTTGACTCCTTAGATTTAAAAATGGAATCAAGAAAAGTTAATAGTGGGATTGATGCAGTTGGTTTAACTACAATTCATAAATCAAAAGGACTTGAATATCCTATTGTCTATTTAGTTTGTTTAGATGGTAAAGATAATAATAAAAGTGATGTACCAAAAATTTTCTTTGCAAATGATAAATTTGGATTTTTCTTTCCATCTTTATTTACTAAATCAAATAAAAACATTCATCAATTATTTTCTTCTTTATATATGAATCTAGATACTTTAAGTGAAAAAATACGTTTACTTTATGTAGCTTTAACTAGAGCAAAAGAAGAAGTAATTATTCCTAATTACATTGTTGAAGATGACGAAGCAAATGTTCAAATTGAAGATGAATTAAATGAAGATAATGAATTATATGGCGTTGCAATTAATAGTTTTGAAAAACTTAAAAATGCTAAAAATCTTAAAAATATTTTTGAAGCTTATGAATTAAAACTTGAATCAAATAATTATTATCAAAAACAATTTGAAGAAGTACTTGTGGAAGAACAAAAAAATAACTTAATTTTAAAAATGAAAGGATTTGACTTTAATTTTATTAAAGAGGAAAAAATTAAAGCTAGTAAAAAATTAGATCAAGATACTGATAACACCCTTTTAGAAATTGGAACTCGTTTACATTTATTAATGGAAGTTGTTAATTTTAAAACTAAAGATCTTTCTTTTATTAAAAATGAAAACGATAAAAAATTAATTCAAAATATCTTAGATAATCAAATATTTGCTAATTTAGAAAATTCTAAGATATATAAAGAATATGAATATTATGATAATGAATTAGATTATAGTGGCGTTATTGATTTAATGATTGAAGATAAAAATCATATTAAAATAATTGATTACAAATTAAAAAATGTCGATGATGAAAATTATACAAAACAATTAACTTTATATAAGAACTATATTGAAAAAACTTTTAATAAAAAAGTTAGTTGCTATTTATTATCTTTAGTTGATAATAATGTAAAGGTAGTTTATGAGTAAAAGTAGATACATTAGCAATATAGAAAAACTATATTACGGAAATAAAGAAGAAGTCCTTGAAGCTTTAAATGAAAAAAAGATTTGGATTGATAGAGTTTATTATGTTCCTGGTAATTTAGACTTTTTATTAGACGAAAACGGCAAAAAACATTATTTACAAATTGAAAGTGTCTATAGTGGCGCGCTTTTATTTAATAAACCTTCCTTTAAAGAGTTAAACTTTAATGATGAAATAAAAGAAGTGTTAATCAAATTAACAGAAGATTTTCGAGTTTTGAAATTAGATGATGATATAAATACAACCAATGATTTTTATTTTGAATATAATTTCAGTTTATTGGATTTATCAAGTTTTAAAATACTCTTCCCTAACTTTTTTAAAGGTATTACTCTAAGTGAACTTAATGAATCTTTTGATTTTAAAAATATTGATGTTTGTGATGCAATAAAATGCTTAATTTATTCGAAAACCTTGCAAAATTCAATTATTTTGTCAAAAAATCAATTAATTAATGATTGTTTTCCTTGTAATGTTTTGACTAAAATTTATGTAAAAAACACAGCTAAAAATGACTTGAAATTAACTTTAATAGAGATAGCTAAAAAATTTAAAATTGAAGTGGAGGAATACTAATGGTAATCAAAACATTAACAAAAGAAGAACTTATTAATTTAACTAAATCGTTATCTATTCCTAATAGTTTGGAAATTGATTATTTTTATGATTTATATACTGCTATTAACGAGACGATTAAAGAAATAATTAGTAATAACGAAAATTTTAGATTTACACCAGTAAATCCAATTTCTTTAGTTTTTTATATTTTAAATGAATATCAATATTCCACAAAAGATTTTAATGAAGAACAAATCGCAAAATTAAAAAAAGATGAGCGCTTCTTTGAAAATTTAGCTTCAACATGTGCTGATAAATATTTTACTAATGAACAATTAAACTATCGTTCTCATTCATTTTTAAATAAATTTAATACACAGGTCTCAACTTTAGAACTTTATTTAAACTTTACTTTAAGAAGTATTGATAACTTTAAAATAACAGATCGAGCTTCCCAATTAATTGTTGATATGTTAAGAAAAGCCTTCCAGCTTTCAAAATGTATTTTAAATTTATTAATTGATGGATTTGAAACTGAAGCTTTTTCGACTTGGAGAACTTTACACGAAAATGAGTGTATTTTAATTTGCTTAATTAAAAATGGTGAAAATATTTTTAGAAGTTATTTTAAACATATTCAATATGCTTTAGCTTACCGCAACCAAATTGCTACAAAAGAAGAAACTGATAAAATTTTTGAAGAAATTAAAAAAGAAATGAAAGAACATGAATTAAAAAGTAAAGATATGAAAAAATTTATTGAATATGGTTATTTATTTGCGATTCCAAATTTAATTTTTAATGAAGATTTTAAATTAAACTTTAGAGATGGTATTCAAAAAGTAGCTGGATTATCTTCATATTCAAAAACTTATGAGATGAGTAGTGAAATTTCTCATAGCTCACCTTTATTATTATTTAGTAATAAACAGTATTACTTTATCATTACTTTATTAAATTTATATGAAACTTTCTTTAGACTAGAAAAAATTTTCCAAGATTCATATATTTTATATGCTAGCGAAGCAAATGCTAAACAATATGCCCTTCTTAAAAATCGCTACATGTCACAATTACTTTACATCTATAAAGATGTTCAAAATCAATTACTTTCATTAAAAAGAAAAGACTCGAATTAACGAGTCTTATAATTTACCATCGCGGTAACAACTACCACCGATAAATTCTCTTAAAAGAGAATTACATGGCACCCATTTTTCATCAATTTCTTTAAAATATTTTAATATTTTAATTAATCTTTCTGCATCTGGGAAATATTCATTTTCTGGGGTTATTTTTGTTAATAATGGCATCGCATATTTTTTAAGAACACAAATTTCATAATTTAAAAAACTATCGAAAACATAATTTGCATCTTCTTGTGTATCATAAATCCATTTGAATTCACCCTTACGAACATTAGGCCACATTGATAAAGTTTCTTCTGCGCTAGCATTACGATATTTAAAATCTCTAACAATTCTTCTTAATAGTCTAACATCAGTCATTGATATAGGATTTTCTGCATCAACATTAATTTGAGCTTGTGGAGAAATATAGATTTTAAACTTTAAATATTTAGGAATTAAAGCAGTCATTTGTTCATTTAAGGCATGGATACCTTCAATAACTAATGGGTCATGTTCATTTATTTTTAATGTGCGACCTTCTAATCTTGAATTTGTTTTAAAATCAAATATAGGAAGTGTAACAGTTTTACCATTTAATAAATCAATTATATTTTTATTAAATAAATCTGTATCCAAAGCATCAATCGATTCAAAATCTGGTTTACCATCTTCACCTAAAGGTACTTGTTCACGTGTTTTATAGTAATCATCAATAGAAATTCTAACAGGATGAATTCCACGACTCTTTAATTCCATAACTAAACGATCGCTAAAAGTAGTTTTGCCACTACTAGAAGGACCAGCAATACAAATTAAACGAATATTATTTATACGATCTTCAATACGTTGTCCTAATTCACAAAGCATTCTATTTTGTCTATTTTCACATAAATTTATAGGTTCAACAGCCTCACGATTTTTAATTGAACTATTAATGTTCATGACATTAGCAAATTTTACGAGTTCACCCCAATTTTTTGTCTCGTATAAACTTGCAGCAAAAGTAGGTTCATCTTTGAATTCAGGAGTTTCCCCATTTGTTTCGCTTCTTGGATAGGAAATTAATAAACCTGGAGAATAAATTCTTAAATTAAAATCTTTTAAATAACCAGTGGATGGAACCATTCTTCCATACATGTAATTGTAATAGTTATCACATTTATAAAAGTGAACCATTTTTTCTGGACGATATTTGATAATTTTAGCTTTATCATCCATTCCAAATTGCTTATAAATTTCCAAAGCTTTATTTGTGTCGACGATTAATCTTGTTAAAGGTAAATCTTTAGCAACTAATTCACGCATTTTATCGTAAATTTCATTGACCATATTAATAGTTACAATTTTATTTTTGTTTATTATAGATGCTAAAATTGAACGGCTTATATCATAGGTCAACTTAAATTTAATATTTGGGTAGCAAAGGTATGCTGCCATACAAAATAAGTATCGAATGGAAGTTTCATAAACGCTCATTCCAGTTCGATCTTTAATATTGACAAACTCAACTTTTGAGTCATGATCTATTTCATAATATAAATCACGAGTTTTATTATCTACTCTGGCACATAAAATTGATTTGTCACCTTTTGTTAAGTCTAATAAGCGAATTTTTTTATCATAAAAATATTCAACATTATCGATTGTTATCTTGAAACTCATATTTTCCTCCGTGTAACAATAATATTATCATAGAGTTTAAGTAATTTCCATTTTTATATTATATTAATACTTTATATATAAAGTATTTATTGTTTTTTAACCTAAAAATTTTATAATATCTTTATGAACTTTAATTTACTTGATGCAGCTACTTTTTGGAAAGATGTAGGCGACTTCTTTAAGAAGTTTGGCTATGATTTATATAAATTTTGGATTAATCCTGATGAAGGTAATCCATATATTTTAACTTTGACCTTTGCAATAGTTTTTCTTATTGTAGGTTTTTTTGCTATTAAATTATTTATTAAATTATTAAGAAAAATCTTTAAAATTGGCAAAAAGAAGTTTGTTAATGAAAAAACAGTTAAAAATTTTATTGTTAACTCAATAAATGTCGTTTTAAATGTTTTATTAGTTGTGGTTTTTTTATCTATTTTAGGAGTTAATTTAACTGGAATTACAACAATTTTCTCAAGTGCCATTTTAGCAGTTGGTCTTTCCTTACAAGATGTGATTAGTAATTTTGCTAGTGGATTAATTATTTTATCTAATAAACCTTTTGTTGTTGGAGATTATGTAGATTTAAATAGAGGTGAATGCGAAGGAACCGTTGTTGATGTTAAATTTTTACATACAATCTTTGTTGATGTTGATGGACAAGAAATATATTGTCCAAATAAAAATATTACTAGTGCAACAATTGAAAACTATACAAGAAATCCAAATCGTAGAATTAATATTAATGTTAAAGTTGATTATAGTACTGATATAGATTTAATTAAAAAAGTATTATTAGAAATAGTTGACAGTGAACCTGCTGTTTTAAAAGATCCTAAACCAGCATGTTATTTAACTAGTATAGAAGAATATAGTTTAAATTTTTCTTTAAGATGTTTTGTTCCAATTGAAATTTATTGGGCAACTTTTTATCGTTTTAATGAATTAGTAATTAAAAAGATAAATGAAAACAATATTAAAATTCCTTTTAGAAAAATTGAGATACTTGATTCTAATAATAAGTCGATGGTGTTAGAAGATCATGAATAAGATTTTTAATTCGAATAAAAATATTTTATTGTTTTATCTTTCAATAATGGGTGGATTAACTTTATTAAGCCTTTTTGCATTGATTTTTGGAATTTATGAAATTAGTGCTATTTTAGCAATTAGTACCGCTTTTAATTTTTTTACACTATTAATAATGTTAAAGACAGAAATTAGGGATCAAAACCAACAAATTAGAATAAGTAAATTTGTTCTTTTTAGTTTACTTAGATTTATTTTAATGGCATGTGGAATATTTTTTGGAGTCTTAGTTTTATATTTTACTAATAAAGATGAATCAACATACCGCTATTTATATGCTTTATTTAGCGTTTTACCTATTTTTTGTTCTTTGATTTTATATTATATTAAAGGAAGTTATGAACATGCTTAATGTATTAATGGATTTTTCTAGATTTCTATCGACTGACTTAGATGATATTTTAAGTGGTTCATTTTTATCTACAATTATATTGATAATTTTATTAATAATTTTTGTCATTGTAATAAAAATCTTATCTATAAAAGCTTTAAAAAATCCTTTAGAAACTCCAAAAGGTTTATTTGGACTTTTCATAATGTTTGTTAATTTTATCGAAAACCTTGTCGTTGATATAATGGGAGAGAGGAATCGTGGATTTAGTATAATTATAGTTCCAATTTCAATGTATTTATTTTTTGCTTTTTTATTTGGCTTAACTGGTTTACCAAGTCCAGTTACAAATATTGCTTTTCCACTAATTTTAGCTTTCATTACTTTTGGAATGATTCATGGAACTGCAATGAAATATAATAAATTGAATTATTTTCATCGTTTTGTTGAACCAATTGCAGTCTTTTTACCAATTAATTTATTAACTATGTGGGCGCCATTATTATCTTTGGCTTTACGTTTATTTGGTAATGCAACTGCCGGTTATTGTTTAATGAGTGTTTTTTATTACGGATTAGCAAGTTTAGGCAGCATGATTACAGGTACAACAGGAGCAGTAGGAGCCCCTTGGGGTCCAGCAAGTTTTCTTTTCCCTGCTCCAATCACTGCTGTTTTACATATTTATTTTGATTTATTTAGTGCGTTTATTCAAACGACTGTATTTATTATGTTAACAATGATTTTTGTCTATCAAGAACAACCTGAGGACATTAATCAAGTTATAGATGATATCCAATATCAAAATTAGGAGGTACGGATATGGAATTTTTGTTAAATATTGCAAATGTTTTAGCAGACACTGGTGCTGACTGGCGCTATATTGCAGTTGGTTTAGCTGCTTTATCTATGGCTGGAAGTGGAATTGGTGAAGGTTTAGTTGTTGCTAAAGCAATGGAAGGAATGAGTAGAAATCCAGAAATGTATGGTAAGCTAAGAACTGGTATGATTTTAGGATGTGCTCTAGTTGAAACTACTGGTATTTATGCTTTATTAATTGCTATTTTAGCTTTATTTGTTGGTTAATAATCAAAATGAAAAAAGGAAATATAAAATTAACATTTTTATTTCTTATTTGCTCAATTTTACTTACTAGTTGTAATACTGAAAATTTAGGAAATGATATTTCTAATACCATTTCTGAAAATTTAATTCCAAATTTATATTCAACTTTAGCTCAAATTGCTGCAACAATTATACTTTTTGTTTGCATTATTTTTCTTGGATATAAACCTGCTAAAAAGTTTTTATCTAAAAGAAAAGAACTTTTAGATAAAGAAGTTGATGAAACTAAAAAGAATGCTGCTGAAGCTAAAATGAAAAATCTTGAAGCTGATAAAAATATTGCTGAAAGCAAAAATAAAGCTAAAGAAATTGTTAATCAAGCTAAAATTGATGCTAACATTCAAAAAGAGGAAATATTACAAAACGCTAATGAAGAAGCTAGTAAACGTTTAAAGGATACTGAATCTATTATTTCTAAGCAAAAAGCAGAAGCATATAAAGAAATTAAAGACGTCGTTGTTGATGTTGCTTTTGATGCTACCAAGAAGATTTTAGAAAGAGAAGTTAACAAAGACGATAATCAAAAAATTATTGATGATTTTGTTACTAAAATTAATGATAACAAGGAAGAATAAAATATGAACGATCTTTATTCACGTTATGCAATTGCTTTTGTAGAATTAGCTAAAGAATCTAAATTAGATTTATATTCTTTAAGAAACGAAACCAATGTTTTAACTCAAATTTTTAAAAAAGAATTGAGATTAAGAAGGTTTTTGTCAATAAATTCAATAAAATTAGAGTCCAAATATGAAGTAATTGATAATGTTTTTAAAGGTTTTAATCACCTACTTATTAATTTTATAAAATTAATTGTTAGTAAAAATCGTTCAGCTTTTATTTATGATATTTTTAAAGAAACATTAAAAGAATTTGATAGTTATCTAGCAATCGAAAAAGGTGTTGTTTATTCTTCAACTAAATTAAGTGAAGAAAATTTAAATAAACTTAAGAAAGCTTTAGAAAAGAAAATTAATAAAACTTTAGACTTAACAAATGTTGTTGATGAATCAATTATTGGTGGATTTAAAATTTGCCTTGAAAATTCAATATATGATTCAACGATTAATACGAGATTAAATAAACTAAAAGAAACTCTTTTAAAAGGAGGAAAGTAAATGCAAATCAAACCAAATGAAATAAGTTCTTTAATTAAAGAACAACTTAAAAATTTTGATAATCAAATTGAAGTAAGCAATGACATTGGTAATGTAGTGACAATTGGTGACGGTATTGCGGTCGTTTATGGATTAGAAAATGCAATGCTTGGAGAGTTACTCTTGTTTCCTCATGATGTTTATGGAATGGTTATGAATCTTGAAACAGATTCTATAGGAGTAGTTTTACTTGGTAATAGTGAAGATATTAAAGAAGGCGACATTGTAAAAAGGACTAAGAAAGTTGTTCAAGTTCCAGTTGGTGATGGCTTACTAGGAAGAGTTGTTAATGCTTTAGGTCAACCAATTGATGGATTAGGTGAAATTAAATATACAAAGACTTCTCCAATTGAAAGAAATGCTCCTTCAATTATGGATAGAGAATCAGTTAACGCTCCTCTTGAAACAGGAATTATTGCTATTGATTCAATGATTCCAATTGGTAAAGGTCAAAGAGAGTTAATTATTGGTGATCGTCAAACTGGAAAAACAGCGATCGCAATCGATGCTATTATTAATCAAAAAGGTAAAAACGTTAAATGTATTTATGTTGCAATTGGACAAAAAAATAGTAGTGTAGCTGCAATTGTTGAAAAATTGAAGAAGTTTGGCTGTATGGAATATACAACCGTAGTTAATGCCAGTGCTAGTGAACTTTCGCCATTACTTTATATTGCTCCTTATAGTGGAATGGCAATGGCTGAAGAACGGATGTATCAAGGAAAAGATGTTTTAATTGTTTTTGATGATTTATACAAACACGCTATTGCTTATCGTACCTTATCCTTATTATTAAGAAGAAGCCCAGGAAGAGAAGCTTTCCCTGGTGATATTTTCTACTTACATAGTAGACTTTTAGAAAGAAGCGCTAAATTAAATAAAGGAAATGGTGGAGGAAGTATTACTGCCTTACCTATTGTCGAAACTTTATCAGGTGATATTAGTGCATATATTCCTACAAATGTAATTTCTATTACAGATGGACAAATTTTCTTGCAAACTGATTTATTTAATGCCGGTCAAAGACCTGCTATTGATATCGGTTTAAGTGTTTCTCGTGTTGGTAGTGCTGCTCAATATAAAGCTATGAAAAAAGTTTCAAGTTCTTTAAAAATGAGTTTAGCAAACTATAATGAACTTCAATCATTTGCTCAATTTGGTAGTGATTTAGATGAAAATACAAAGAAAATTATTCATCATGGAAATATTTTAATGGAAATTTTAAAACAAGAACAAAGTAAGACAAAAGCTCTTGATCGTATGGTTATTGAACTTTTTGCTGCTAAATATAATTTCTTAGAACAATTAAATAAAAATGATGTTCAAGAATATTTAGATGATTTATATCGTTATATTAAACAGTTTCATAATGGTATTTTATTAAAAATTAACGAAACTCATGATATTAAAAAAGATGATCGTGATTATTTAAGAGAAGTAATTAGAGAATTTCAAAAAGAAAGAGGTCTTAAAGCTTAATGGCTCAAAACATTACTAAAATCAAAAAAAGAATTAATACCATTGCCTCTACAAGAAAAATTACTAATTCAATGAAACTTGTTAGTGGGGTCAAAGTTAGAAAATTAACTAAAGAATATAATTCTAACAAAGAGTTTTTTAATGAACTTAATTTGATTTTTAATGATGCTCTTTATTTAGATAACTTTAAAAATAAAGAAGATTTAATTGATACAATTTATTTTTCTTCGCCAAAAGAAGCAGAAGTAAATTTATATATTATTGTTATGTCCAATATGGGACTTTGTGGCAGTTACAACTCAAGTTTATATAAATTTTTTGAAAGTATTTATAAAGAACATGATGAAGTAGTAATTATCGGAAATAAAGCCCGAAGTTATTTTAAAAAAGACTTAAAAATTTATGATGATTTTGTTAATTTAACGCATTCCTTAAATGTTGAAAACATTGGTATATTAGCAAACTTTGTTTTAAATAAATTTAATGAGAAAAAATATAAAACTATTAACTGTGTTTTTGCTAAATATATTAATAGTTTAGTATTTAAACCTCAATCATTAACTTTATTTCCTTTAAACTTAAAAGAAAATAAACCATATAATGGTTATGGTCCAATTTTTGAAGCAAATAAAGATGAATTTATTAATGCTTTTATTCCAATGTATTTAAAAAATAAATTATTAAATATTTTTTATGAATCAAGTCTTTGCGAAGAAACATCACGTCGAAATAGTATGGATAATGCTAATAAGAATATCGATGATTTAATGTATGACTTAAATATTGAATATAATAAAGCTCGTCAAACAGAAATTACAAATCAAATTTCAGAAATTGTTAGTGGAGCTGAAAGTATAAAAAATAGTTGAGATTAGGAGGGTTTTCTTATGAAATATGAAGATTATGGAATTGTAATTCAAGCAGTTGGTTCTATTATTGATGTTAGATTTAGTGAATCTAATTTACCTCAAATACTTACTGCTTTAGTTATTCCTTTAAAAGAAAAAGAAGAACTTGTTATCGAAATTGAACAATATATTGGTGATGATACCGCTAGATGTGTTGCTATGGGTCCTACAGAAGGTATTGTTAGAGGAATGAAAGCTTATAATACTCATGCTCCGATTAGTGTTCCAGTTGGTGAAATAACTCTAGGAAGAGTTTTTAATGTTTTAGGTAAATGTATCGATGGTGGTGATAACACAGTTTTTAAAAATGCTAAATTAGAGCCAATTCATAAAGATGCTCCAAGTTTCCAAGATCAAGAAACTCATACTCAAATGCTTGAAACCGGTATTAAAGTTATTGATTTACTTTGCCCATATGTTAAAGGTGGTAAAGTTGGATTATTTGGTGGAGCTGGTGTTGGTAAAACTGTCTTAATTCAAGAATTAATTAATAACATTGCTACTATTCAACACGGCATTAGTGTTTTTGCTGGTGTTGGTGAAAGAAGCCGTGAAGGTAATGACTTATATAATGAAATGAAACAAACTGGAGTTTTAAATAAAACTGCGTTAGTTTATGGTCAAATGAACGAACCTCCAGGTGCAAGAATGAGAGTTGCTTTAACTGCTTTAACGATGGCTGAATATTTTAGAGATAAAATGAATATGGATGTCTTATTTTTCATTGATAATATCTTTAGATTTACTCAAGCAGGTAGTGAAGTTAGTGCATTAATTGGTAGAATGCCTAGTGCGGTTGGTTATCAACCAACTCTTGCTACTGAAATGGGCCAACTTCAAGAAAGAATTACATCAACCAAAAATGGTTCCATTACTTCAATTCAAGCAGTTTATGTTCCTGCTGATGATTTAACTGATCCTGCTCCAGCAACTACTTTCTCCCATCTAGATGCTAAAACTGTTCTTGATAGAGGAACAGCAGCTTTAGGAATTTATCCTGCAGTTGATCCTTTAGAGTCTAGTAGTAATATTCTTGATGCTTCAATTATTGGTGAAGAGCATTATAAGGTTGCTCGTGGAGTACAAGCAATTTTACAAAGATATAAAGAATTACAAGATATCATCGCTATTTTAGGTGTTGAAGAATTAAGTGATGAAGATAAATTAATTGTTGCTAGAGCAAGAAGAATTAGAAACTTCTTATCACAACCTTTCCATGTTGCTGAAGCATATAGTGGATATAAGGGCATTTATGTTCACGTTAATGATACCATTAGAAGTTTCAAAGAAATTTTAAGTGGTAAATATGATGATTATCCAGAAAACGCATTTTTATATGTTGGAACTATTGAGGATGTAGTAGAAAAAGCAAAGGCTTTAAACGATGAAGACTAATGAGTTTTTATTTGAAATTTATTCAAGTGATGGTAAGAAATTTTCTTCACCAGTTAGTGAATTAACTGTCAAGACTTCTAATGGTGAAATTGGTATTTTGAAGGGCCATTATCCATTAGTTGCTTTTTTGGATATTTCTATTTTTAATGCTACAATTGATAATAAGAAAATTTATTTTGCAGTTAGTGGAGCATGTTTACATGTTAAAGAAAATAAAGCTGTCATCTTAGCTGATACTTTTGAAACTAGAGATGAACTTGATAAAAATCGTCTTTTAAAGAAAAAAGAAGAAGCTATGAAAAGACTTCAAATATTACAAAAGGATAATTGCGCTGATTTAATTGAAGCTGAACGTTCATTAAAAAAAGCACTCAACAGATTAAGTTTATTAAAATAAAGGGGTTTAATAATGAAGAATTTTGTGTTTATTTCACCACACTTTCCAGATTGTTTTTGGAAATTTTGCTTAGCATTAAAAAATCGTGGATTTAGTGTATTAGGAATTGGAGATTGTCCTTATGATCGTCTTCAAGGTGAATTAAAATATGCTTTAACAGAGTATTATTGCTGCTATGATATGGAAAATTATGAAAATGAAAAAAGAGCAGTAGCATATTTTGAAAATAAATATGGTCATATTGATTTTTTAGAATCAAATAATGAATATTGGCTTGAAAAAGATGCCATGCTTAGAAAAGATTTTAATATAACAACTGGTCCATTTCCTGATGAGGTGCAATTTTACAAACATAAATCTCTTCAAAAAGAAATTTTTAAAAGAGCTGGTTTAAAATGTGCTCGTTATACTTTAGACACAACTTTAGAAAATTTATTAAATTTTGTCAAAGAAGTGAATTATCCAATTTTTGCTAAACCTGATAATGGTGTTGGAGCTCATGGAACTTATAAAATTAATAATGAAGAAGAACTTGTTAATTTTGTTAATAGCAAAGATAAAAATGTACCTTATATAGTCGAAGAATATGTATATGGACAAATTATTTCTTATGATGGAATCTCAAATTCAAAAGCAGATGTAATTTTTTCGACATCAAATGAATTTGTTACTTCCGTAGCTGATATTGTAAATCAAAACTTAGATGATATGTATTATTGCATACCTGAAATTGATCCAAATTTTGATGAGATTGGTCGTAAAGTTGTTAAAGAATTTAATTTAAAAAATAGATTTTTCCATATTGAATTTTTTAGATTATTAGAAGATCATCCTTATTTAGGAAAAGCCGGCACAATTATTCCTCTTGAAGGAAATATGCGTCCAGCAGGAGGATACACTCCTGATTTAATTAACTTTGCTAATAGTATTTCTTGTTATGATATTTTTGCAGATAGTATTGCTTATGATGAAAATAGACAAGTTTCAATTGGTGGAAAATTTTTTGCAATTACTCCAAGTAGAAGATATAGTATTAACTATGAACATACGAATGAAGAAATAATTAAAAAATATTGGTACGCAATATGTTTGCATGGAGTTTATCCTCAAATCTTACGTGATGCGATGGGTGATTATTATTTTATGGCTAAATTTAAAACAAAAGAAGAAGCTGCTGAATTCGATAATTTTGTTAGATTACAGAAAAAATAGTTTAGTTTTGCAAGGTTTTTAATCAAAAAGAGAGGTTTTTATGAAAGATAGTTTATTTGAAAAATTTAAAAATAAAGAATTAAATGTAGATAAATTTACTGCAATTGTTGAAATATCAAAAGGAAGTAAAAATAAATATGAGTATGATCGCGAAACCGGTCTTTTAAAACTTGATCGTATTTTATATACATCAACTCACTATCCTCATAATTATGGATTTATTCCATTAACTCTTGATGATGATGGAGACCCATTAGATGTTTTAATTATTTCTAGTGAGCCAATTGTGCCTTTATCCACTGTCGAATGTAAGGCAATTGGAGTATTAGAAATGATTGACGGTGGATTAATTGATTATAAACTTATGGCAGTTTGTTTAAACGATCCTTTTTATAATAATTTTAATGATATTTCTGAATTACCAAATCACATTAGTGATGAAATTCAACACTTTTTCCAGGTTTATAAATTACTAGAAAATAAATCCACTAAAATTGGTAATATGATTGGTAAAGAATTTGCAAGTGAAGTAATTAAAAAGTGTGTAGAACAATATAAAAAAAGTTAATTTGGAAAATTAACTTTAATGTGTTCTAATTTTTCTAGAGCAATTTTTTTATAGATTATATCGCCTCTTTTACGATAATAATATAGTCCCCAATAATAAAATAATAAGTCTAAAAAGTTAATGAAAATATTAACTTTTTTTCTTTTTAAATCATTTAATTTTGCTCCAAAATATTTTGATAAGAAAAATTCTTTTTGTTCATCATTTAAATTATTTTCACTTATAAAACTAGCTAAATCAAAATAAAAGTTATTCATTCCAGAATATTCCCGATCAATTAATGTTAGTCCATTAAATTTAAATAACAAATTATTTTGAACTAAATCATTATGGCAAAGAACCATTTCGTCTTTTGCAAATATTTTTTGAATATCTTTAATAATTTGTTTTTCAATTTTAGTATCGATATATTCATCTTCAAATAAATTTTTTTTATAAATTGAAAGGCGATAAAACATTTGATATCCAAAAGGAACTTTTAATTTGCTAGAGTGTAATTTTTTTAATGTTTTAGCTAAATAAGTTATTTGTTCATTAGTAGGAGTAGTTTTATATTGTCTAGCATTATGAACAAATTTTGAAATTTTAATTCCAGTATTTTCATCAAAATAGACTACTTTTTCCGAAATTTTTAAAGGTTCGATAGTTTTATAAACAATATTTTCATGTTTATAATTAAGTGTTTCATCTGCGTTATCTTTTGGAATCCTTAAAACAAAAGCATCATTGATGTTGTAATTTTCATTACAAAATCCGTTCTCAATAATTTGACTTGAGCGGATTTCTTTTTGTGTTGCACTTGTAAATATGCTTTTGATTTTTTGTTTCATATTTAATTATAATACACTAAATTCATTAATTTATGATATGATTTTTTTATGATTTATGTAGTTTTATATCAACCAGAAAAACCTTCTAATGTTGGTAACATTATGAGAACATGTAGTGCTACTGAAACTAAATTAATTATTATTGGTCCATTAACATTTAAATTTGATGATAAAAGCTTATTAAGAGCTGGAATGGATTATATAGATGAGTTGAGTTTTAAATATTATGAAACTTATGAAGAATTTAAAAAAGACTTTAAAAATAAAAAAATTTATTATGTAACTCGATATAGCACGAACGTTTACTCGAATAATGATTATTCTAATGTTTTAGAAGATATTGTTTTCATGTTTGGCAAAGAAAGTAGTGGTATTCCTCATGATATTTTAAGAGAAAATTATAATAAAACTATACGTATTCCTATGGTTATGAGTGCAAGAAGTTTAAATTTAAGTAATTGTGTGGCATTAGTTGTTTATGAAGCTTTACGCCAAAGGAAATTTTATTCTCTAGCGACTAGAGAAGAAATTAAAGGTGAAGATTTTTTATTTAATGAAACTAAAAACGATTAGCTTCTTTTAAAATTAAATTAAAATCATTTTTAAATTTATTAATATGATATGTTTCATATTTTAAAAGGTTAACTAAACCAAGAGTAGAAGTTTTTTTGACATTTTTAATTTTTGTAAAATAAACATCTCCATCATTTCGATTTGATAAGTATAAAGCAAGTTCACAAGCGCATTGTATTATTTCATTATCTGGAGCTTCATCAAAAATAACAACATGTGCTCCACTACCATCTTTAATATGAAGAAAATAATTGTTATTTTTAGCATATTTAAAAGTTAAATTATTGTTTTGTTTTGCATTTTTACCAAACCCAATTTTAACATTGTTTTTTAAAAAATAATAAGGTTCTGCAGACTTTTTTTGTTTAATTTGAGGTTTTTTAATTTTAACTTTTATTAAATTTGAACTTTCAAGCTCCTCAAGTAATTCGATATAATCATCTTCATTATAATTAAAAGACATTTCTAAAATACTAGTTAAATAATTTATTTCCATCAATGTTGAAGAAATATATTGATCAATTAAATTTAAACTAGTTTTAGCTTTCTTGTATTGTTTATAAAAATATTGAGAATTTTCAATTGGAGTAAAATTTTCTTTTAATTTAATTTCTTTATTTAAGTAATTAAATGATTTATCTCCCTTAGAAATATTATCTAAATTTGATAATATAAAGTCTCCATAGTCTTTATAAACTAAATGTTCTAAATCATTATTTTTCTCTAAATTAAGTTTTTCAAGTTTAACATTTAAAGATTTTATTTTTCGACGAATTGAACTTACAATCGATCCATATTTTTCTTTAAAATAAGATTTTTCTAAATTATTTAAATAATTATTAATTAAATTTTCTTCTCTAAATTCCTTACTGATTATAGACTTAGAAGGATAAACATAAGTTATTCCATTTAAAATTGGATGTTTACTATCTAAACCTCTAAAACGAAAAGCATCAATAATTTTATTTTCAGAAACAAAAATTAGATTTGCATTTGCCTTAAATATTTCAAAAATTAAAGAAAAATAACTTCGATCATATGTATCATTAACTTTAATAAAGTTTAAAGAAATAATATGATCATCATTTAATATTTCAACACTTTCTAAATATGAATTTAATAAACGTGACTTTACTTTATTTAAAAATGGATTAGGTATTGAAAAGTTATTTTTATATTCACAAGTTTTAACAAAAGGAAATAAAGAATTTAAACTTAAAACTAAACTATAAGGTTTACTTCTTGAAAAAGATAAAACTAAATCAACTTTTGTCGGCATATAAACTTTACTGACAAAAGAATTTTTAAATTTAGATTCGATGTCTTCTTTATTTAACTTTAAATATTCAATAATATTCATGAAAAAATTATAAAATATTTATCTTTCAAATTAAAATATTTTATGAAGTTTTTAGTGCTAAAAAAGCATAAATAATTTACAATAAATAAAGTTTATATATAGGTATTTTTATGAAAACTAAGGCTAAATTTATATTTGTCACTGGTGGAGTCGTTTCAAGTTTAGGAAAAGGGATTAGTGCTGCTAGTATTGGTAGATTATTAAAACGTCGTGGATTAAATATTTTTTCAATAAAATTAGATCCATATTTAAATGTTGATCCTGGAACAATGTCACCTTATCAGCATGGTGAAGTTTTTGTTACTAAAGATGGATGTGAAACCGATTTAGATTTAGGTCATTATGAAAGAATAATTAATACAAGTTTAACTAAAGAAAGTAGTATTACTAGTGGAAAAATATATCAAGCTGTCTTAGATAAAGAAAGAAAAGGGGAATATTTAGGAGCTACTGTACAAATTATTCCTCATATTACTAACGAAATTAAAAAACGCTTAATTGATGGTTTTAATGCTAAAGGTGATACCGATGTTTGTATTGTAGAAATAGGAGGAACAGTTGGGGATATTGAATCTTTACCTTTCTTAGAAGCAATTCGTCAATTACGTCGTGATCTTGGATATGAAAATACTTTTTTCATGCATAATACTTTAGTTCCTTATTTAGAAACTAGCGGAGAAATTAAAACTAAACCTACTCAACATAGTGTAAAAGAATTAACTGGTTTAGGGATTCAACCAGATGCAATTTTATTAAGATGTAGTAAAAATATTGATAAAGCTAGTAAACAAAAAGTAGCTTTATTTTGTAACGTAAATGATGATGCAGTAATTACTGTTAAAGATGTC
The DNA here is from genome assembly GCA_900540365.1 of uncultured Mollicutes bacterium. Taxonomy (GTDB): domain Bacteria; phylum Bacillota_I; class Bacilli_A; order RFN20; family CAG-826; genus Onthovivens. The sequence goes on along the minus strand of UQFN01000002.1, from coordinate 37,395 downwards.
GATATTGTTTATGAAGTTGCTTTAAATCTTGAAAAACAACATTTAGATGATTTAATTGTTAAACATTTAAATTTAAATTGTAAAGAAAAAGCTGAAATGAGCGACTGGAACGAATTAATTCGTGTAATTAGAAATTTGAAAAATGAAGTTAATATCGCTTTAGTTGGTAAATATGTTCAACTTCATGATGCTTATTTGAGCGTTTATGAATCTTTAAAATATGCTGGATATTTTTATAATACTAAGATTAATGTTAAATGGATTGATAGTGAGTTATTAGAAGATGAAAATGTTCATCTAGATGAAGTTTTTAAAGATTGCAAAGGAATAATTGTTCCTGGAGGTTTCGGAAATCGTGGTGTTGAAGGGAAAATTAAAGCTATCAATTATGCTAGAATTAATAACATCCCATTTTTAGGTTTATGTCTTGGTATGCAATTATCCTTAATTGAAATTGCTCGTAATGTATTAAATTATCAAGATGCAAATAGTAGTGAATTTGATGCAAATACTACTCATAAAATTATTGATTATTTACCAAATCAATATAAAGGAATTAAGTTAGGAGGAACAATGCGTCTTGGAGAATATGATTGTCATATTTTAAAAGACACTTTAGCTTATTCTTTATATGAAAAAGAAGACATTAAAGAACGTCATAGACATCGTTATGAATTTAATAATCAATATAAAAAGGAATTTGAAGAAGCAGGAGTTGTTTTTAGTGGAATTAATCCTCAAACAAATTTATGTGAAATTATTGAATTACCAAGTAATAAATACTTCATTGCTTGTCAGTTCCATCCAGAATTTCAATCTCGTCCTTTACAACCTCATCCATTATTTAAAGGTTTAATTAAGGCAAGTCTTGATTGATAATGGGCCAGTAGCTCAACTGGTAGAGCATCTCATTCGCATTGAGAAGGTAACGGATTCGACTTCCGCCTGGTCCACCAAAATAAAAAAATATGTGGCAATTGCCACATTTTTTTATAATTTAATTCTTAAAGTTCTTAAGAAATCAAATATAATTGCATTAACGTTTTCTTTACAATCGTTTTCAACCCAAACTTTAAAAGTTTGCAAACTTCCACCTAAAATAAAATGAACAATATAATCAATATTCTTAATATGACTTTTTGAACCACTTTGTAAAGCATCAAGTAAGATTGGAGTAATGCTTTTTGAAAGACGATTAAAAAAATGAGCACGTATATTTTTAGTCATAGGTTTTATTGTATTAAGATTATCTTTTACATATAAAGCAACATTATATACTAAAGTTATTGTGTCATAATTTTTATTACAAAAAGCACAAATATCTTGAATTATATTATCTTCGATTTCATCTATAACATCATTAATCGTTGAATAATGCAAATAAAAAGTTGATCGATTGATATTAATTTTGTCACAAATCGATTTGACAGTAATTTTTTCGATTTCATTAGTATTTAATGAATTAATGACTTCATGTTTAATTGCACTTTTTGTTTTTTCTACTCTTCTATCCATGTCGACATCCTCCTATTAAGTGTCGATTATTAATCAAACATTTTAAGTTTGTTGTTATCTTAAAATTAATCTAACTATATATTAATTATAGTCAAATGTCTATAAATAGATATTTGTCTATTAACTCCAAAAAAAACATTTTGAAGAGTTGAATAAAAAGTGCAAAATTAACGAAAAACCCCTTTAAAACCCAATATTTCCAAAATTTTGCACTTTTTATTTTGCCTTAAATAGGTTAAAAGTTTACTTTCTATATCTTCATAAACAATTATATGATGATTTCCTAAAGGTTTAGTAAGAAAATAATTTAAATCATATTGATTATCAATTTTTATTAATATTTGCGTTCGACATAATTTATTGGAGTTCAAATTTTTAATAATTGTGCCCTTTAAAAAAACAAGTTTTGTAAAGTCACTATTAAATTTAAGAATGCTTACTTTAGAATTTTTTAATTTTCCTTTAATTGCTACACCAATTTTACTTTCAAAATGAGTAGTTAGAGTAAAAGATTCACACATTGAAAGAGGTAAAGTACAATGAGCAAAAATAATCTCATTATCTTTTAAATTAATTTTAGCAGGGTTAGCTTGAAAGGAAGGTTTGTTCGTAATTTTATTAATTAAATACATTGTAATTAAACTTGGAATATCTCCTTCACAAGTAGCGACAATATTATCACGATTTAAAAAAGCAAAAGCTAAACAACTCGTTGAATGTAAAGTATTTAATAAATCAAAACAGCGGACTGTTAAACCTTTAAGTTGATATTTTTCAACAATTTTTAAAAGAGCAACATATATAGCGTAAGCTTTTTTAAGTTCATTTTTATTATAATTTAAATTTTCAAATTCTTGATTTAAAGTAAGAGAAGTTGAAGAATTAGCTAAAGATATTAATTCATTGATATCAATATCGATTAATTCAATATCAAACAAATCTTTAACATTTTGATAATTGACTTTACTAGCAATTAACCAATCGGATGGTTTTCCAATAACACCTAAACGTTCCATATTATTTTTTTAAAATGTTATTAACCTCTTTTTTAATATCGTTATATGAACCATGAATAATTTGCCCATCGATATGATGCAAATTTAAATATGATAAAATTTCAATACTAGCAGCTAGACTATTATTATAACCATAAGATAATAAATAAATCGGAGGTTTTAAATTATTAATTATTTTTAAAAATAATCCTTCACTACCTCCTGTTCGAACTAAAACTAAACTTAAATCACTTTGATAAAGTTTATCTAATGAAGAAACAATTTTATATTGATTACTTCCTTTATTTAAGTTTTTTAATAATGTGCTTGTATCGCTTTCTAAAGTTTTTTCTTCATGTAAAGAACTTGTTAATGGATAAATATTAATTTTCATATTACTTTTTTAAAAACCCATTTTTATATATTTCGCTAAAAGCTTCAACAATTGTATCAATATCTTTTTTATTATAAGAAGAAGTAATAAGTTTTACTCCTAAAAAGTTGGATATGCCAATTAGCATAAATGCATCTAATAAATAGTTAGTATTTGAAATCTCATCTTTATTTTTTTCTAAAGCTTTTGCATAAACTGAAGCAAAATTATTGTAGTATTCATCAAATAAATCTTTATCAAAAAATAAAGTTTCCCAAATTAATTTATATACATTTGGATTTTGATCAACATATAAAAGCCATGCACGTAAACCTTCAATTTCCTTATCAATTCTAGATTCACAAAAAGTTATATGTTGATTTATAAAATTTTTAACTTTTTTTTGCTCATTTGTAATAATGATACGATAAAGCTCTTCTTTACTTTGGAAATATTTATAAATGCAACCAACAGACACTTTAGATTTTTTAGCAATTATTTGAATAGTAGTGTTTTCATAACCAGTTTTTGAAAATTGTGTCCTTGCTACAGTTAAAATTTTCTCATAAGTTTGCTTAGATTTGGAACTAAGTCCTGGTAAAAGTGAATTATTATTCATTTATTTTAACTCCCTTCTTTACTTTAACATTTACAATTGCTAAAATAAAGAAAAAAGAAACAAGGGAAAAGCGTTTGAAAAGATAATTTTGTGTAATCAAAAAGTGAATTAACATTCACCACGAAAACACAAGATATAGTCATGATGTAAGCGCTTACACCAAAGGAGTGTTAATGAAATTTGAAGACTTAAAAGTTGGGATGAAAGACCAAACACAAAAAACAATTACTGAGGCAGACGTTTTACTCTTTAGTGGAGTATCAACAGACACTAATCCTTTGCACATTTCTGAAGAAGCAGCAAAAAAAGGTATTTTTAAAAGCCGTGTTGCTCATGGAATGTTAGTCGCTAGTTTAATTAGTGCTGTACTTGGAACTAAATTACCTGGAGAAGGAACTATTTATTTAGGTCAAGAACTTAAATTTAAAAGACCAGTTTATTTAGGAAATACTATTACTGCAATTTGTGAAATTACTGAATTAATTCCTGAAAAATCTTTAGTTATTTTAAATACAACTTGTGTTAATCAAGATGGAGTAGAAGTAATTTCAGGAAAAGCTACTGTTATGGTTAAATAGGTGAATTATGGAAAAATTTAATGAAGAATTATTTAACGAATTATTAGATGAATTCGTTGAAAAGGAAGTTAAACCATTAGCAAAAGAAATTGATGAAGAAGAACGTTTTCCAATGGAAACAGTTGAGAAATTAGCTAAGTTAAACTTTATGGGAATTATTGTTCCTAAAGAATTTGGTGGTGCTAATGGTGATTACAACATGTATATTACTGCTGTTAGAAAGTTATCTAGAGCATGTGCAACTACTGGAGTTATTTTAAGTGGACATACTTCTTTATGTGTAAGTCCAATTTTAGAATTTGGAACTGAAGAACAAATAAAAAAATATATTCCAAAACTTGCTAAAGGAGAAGCTCTTGGAGCATTTGCTTTAACTGAACCAAACGCTGGAACTGATGCTGCTAATCAACAAACAATGGCTATCGATATGGGTGATTATTTCTTATTAAATGGTAATAAGATATTTATTACTAACGCCGGATATGCTGATGTTTATATTGTTTTTGCTTTAACTGATCGTGCTCTTGGATTAAAAAGCATGACCGGATTTATTGTTGAAAAAGGTTATGAAGGATTTAGCGTTGGTAAAAAAGAAGAAAAAATGGGTATTAGAGGTTCATCAACTTGTGAATTAATTTTTAAGGATGTTAAAGTTCCTAAAGAAAATTTACTTGGTAAAGTTGGTGAAGGCTTTAAAATTGCCATGAAAACTTTAGATGGTGGACGAATTGGAATTGCTGCTCAAGCTCTTGGGATTGCTGAAGGAGCTTTTGAAGAGACAGTTAAATATGTTAAAAGTAGAAAACAATTTAATAAACCAATTGCTAAATTTCAAAATACACAATTTACTCTTGCTGATATGAAAACTCGTATTGAAGCAAGTAGATTATTAGTATATCAAGCTGCTGAAGCTAAGATGAATAAATCAAAAGATTTAAGTTTATATGCTGCAATGGCTAAGCTTTATGCTGCTGAAACTGCAAGTTATGTAACAAATCGAGCAGTTCAACTGTTTGGTGGATATGGTTATACCAGAGAATATCCAGTTGAACGTATGATGCGCGATGCAAAAATTACTGAAATATACGAAGGTACTAGTGAAGTTCAAAGAATGGTCATTAGTGGAAGTGTATTGAAATAGGTGAGGTATCAATATGAATATAATTGTCTGTATTAAACAAGTACCAAATACCACTCAAATTAAAATGGATCCTGTTACTGGAGTTATGGATCGAAATGGAATTCCTTCCATTATGAATCCTGATGATAAAGTAGCAGTTGAGTATGCTTTAGAATTAAAAGAATTATTTAATGCACATGTAACAGTAATTTCGATGGGACCTATGCAAGCTAAAAAGATTTTATTTGAAGCAATTGCTATGGGTGCAGATAAAGGAATTTTACTTTCTGATCGTGCTTTTGCTGGAGCTGATACTTTAGCAACTAGTAAAGCTTTATCAAGTTTAATTAAAACTTTACCTTATGACTTAATTATTACTGGACGTCAAGCAATTGATGGAGATACTGCTCAAGTTGGTCCTCAAATTGCTGAACTTTTAAATATTCCTCAAATTACATATGTAAGTAAAATTCATCCAGTTGATGAAAAAACATTAAGAGTTAAAAGAACTTTTGAAGATCGTTATCAAGTATATGAGGCTAAATTGCCAGTCTTATTAACAGTTTTAGGTGATAGTAAAAAACCTCGTTATATGGATATTTATCGTTTAGTTAATTTAGCTAATGATGAAAATGTTTCTTTAAAAACAATTGCTGATATTAATTTAGATCCAAAAGAAACTGGATTAACTGGATCTCCTACCAGAGTTAAACAAAGCTTTAGTAAAGTTGTTAATAAACAAATTGAACTAAAAGAAGGAACTTCTGAAGAATTAGTCGAAGAAATCGTTGCTCGTATTAAAGCAAGAAATTTATTATAAGGAGAAGTTATGAATCAAGATATTTTAGTATTTGTTGAAACTCGAGATGGTAATATTTCTAAGGTTGGTTTAGAACTTTTAGGAGAAGCTAATAAACTAAATAAATTTAATAATAAAGTAATAGCTTGTTTAATTGGCTATCAATTAGAAGAAGCAGTCAAAACTTTGAAAAATAAAGAAGTTGATGAGATTTATCTTGTCGATGATGAAAATTTTTATAAATATAATACTTTAAATTACGCTAGTGTTTTATTTGATGTAATTAAAGCTGTTAACCCTAATATTTTATTAATTGGTGCGACTAGTATTGGGAGAGACTTAGCTCCTAGATTAAGTGCAAGATTAAACACAGGTCTAACTGCTGATTGTACTCGTCTTGAAATCGATGAAAATAATAAATTATTATCGACTAGACCTGCATTTGGCGGAAATGTTTATGCCACTATTGTTTGTGCAAATTCTTTACCACAAATTTCTACCGTCCGTCCTGGAGTTATGCTTCCTGTTAAAGATAGTGCAAAAGAAAAGAAAGTTATTGAATTTAAATACAATAAATTACCTGAACAATCAATTAAATTAGTTAAAGAAGTTAAAGATGTTCAAAAAGTTGAATTAATTGAAGAAAGTAAGATTTTAGTATCTTTTGGTAGAGGAATTGGTTCACCTGAAAATATGGAAAAAGGTAAAGAACTAAGTCGTTTATTAAAAGGAACTTATTCTTGTAGTAGAGCTTTAGTCGATGAAAAACGTGTTGAACAAGTTCGTCAAGTTGGACAAACTGGAAAAACAGTTAAACCTGCTTTATATTTAGCTCTTGGAATTAGTGGAGCCATTCAACATTTAGTTGGTATGGAAAATAGTGAATATATTATTGCTGTAAATAAAGATCGTAATGCACCAATCTTTAATGTAGCCGATATTGGTGTTGTAGGCGATGTTAATCAAATATTGCCTTTATTAGTTAAAAAAGTTAAAGAGGAATTAGAAAATGAGTAAAAAAGTATATATCGTTGAAGCAAAACGTACTGCAATTGGTTCAATGTTAGGCAGTTTAAAAAATGTAACTCCTGGAGAACTTGGAGCTGAAGTTGTTAAAGATATTTTAAAAACTACTAAATTAGATCCAACTAAAGTAGATGAATTAATTTGTGGAAATATTTTAAGTGCTGGACAAAAACAAGGTGTTGGTCGTCAAGTTGAACTTCTTGCTGGTATTCCATTTGATGTTCCTGCTTATTCTTTAAATATGATATGTGGAAGCGGTATGAAAGCGGTTATTAATGCTTATAATGATATTAAAGCTGATTTTTCTAATACTGTTTTAGCTGGAGGAACTGAAGTAATGTCTAATACACCATATTTAGTTTCTTCAAATACTAGAAGTGGTGTGAAAATGGGACATTTCCAAATGTTAGATCATATGATTCATGACTCATTAACTGATGCTTTTAGTAGTGTTCATATGGGGGTTACTGCTGAAAACATTGCTAAAAAATATAATATTAGTCGTGAAGAACAAGATGAATTTGCTTTTGCAAGTCAACAAAAAGCTATAAAGGCAATTGATGAAGGATTATTTAAAGACGAAATAGTTCCTATTACTATTAAAACTAAGAAAGAAGAATTTGTTTTTGATACTGATGAATTTCCAAATAGAAAAACAAATCTTGAAAAATTAGCTAAATTAAGACCAGCTTTTGTTAAAGATGGTAGTGTTACTGCAGGAAATGCTAGTGGTATTAATGATGGAGCTGCATTTTTATTAGTCGCTAGTGAAGATTCTTTAAAAGAAAATCATTTAACTCCATTAGTTGAAATAATTGGAGTTGGTCAAGGAGGAGTTGATCCTCAATATATGGGACTTGGACCTGTTCCAGCAATTAGAAATGCTTTAAAAAATGCTAATTTAACATTAAAAGATATTGATATATTTGAGCTTAATGAAGCTTTTAGTGCCCAATCTTTAGGTGTAATTAAAGAATTAACTGAAGAACATCACGTAGATAAAGATTGGCTTTTAGAAAGGACTAATGTAACTGGTGGAGCTATTGCTTTAGGGCATCCTGTTGGATGTAGTGGAGCAAGAATCATTGTTACTTTAATACATAATATGATTCGTAATAACAAAAAAATTGGTCTTGCCTCGCTTTGTATCGGTGGAGGAATGGGTACCGCAGTTATTTTAAAACTAATCTAATAGGAGGAAATAAAAATGAAAAGATTAGAAGGTAAAGTCGCAGTTGTAACTGGAGGTTCACGTGGTTTAGGACAAGCCATGTGTGAAAGATTTGCTAGTGAAGGAGCAAAAGTTGTTGCCGTTGATATGGCAGAATTAGCTTATAAGAATGATAATGTCGAATTTTATAAGTTAAATGTTACTAGTCCTGAGGACATTAATAAATTCAAAGAATATATGGTTGAAAAATACCATAAAGTTGATATTTTAGTTAATAATGCTGGCATTACTCGTGATGCAATGACAAGAAAAATGACTGATGAAATGTGGGATTTAGTCATTAATGTAAATTTAAAAGGTGTTTTCAATATGGGAAGAGCTTTTGGGCCATTAATGGAAGAAAATAATTATGGAAGTATTATTAATATTTCAAGCGTAGTTGGCGTTTTTGGTAATATTGGTCAGGCTAATTATGCTGCTTCAAAAGCTGGAGTTATTGGTTTAACTAAAACTTGGGCAAAAGAATTTGCTCGTAAAGGTGCAAAAGTTAGATGTAATGCGATTGCTCCAGGTTATATTATGACTGATATGTTAAAGACTGTACCTGAGGAATTACTTGAAAAATTTGCTAAGTTAACAATGCTTGGAAGACTTGGTCAACCAAATGAAATTGCTAGTGCTGCCGCCTTTTTAGCTAGCGATGATGCTAGTTATGTTACTGGACAAGTATTAGAAGTTAATGGTGGAATGAGATTATAAAAGGTAATAATATGGAAAAAACTACTGTTGGAATTGTTGGAGTTGGAACATATTTGCCTTCTAAAAAAATGACTGCCAAAGAAATTAGTGAAAAAACTAATGGTGTTTGGAGTGAAGAAGCTATCATTAATAAATTAGGAATTGTTGAAAAATTTATTCCAGGAGAAGATGATGGCACTCAAGAAATGGGAGTTAGAGCCGCTCTTAATTGTTTAAAAAATTGTAATGTAGATCCTAAAGATATTGATGTTATTCTTTGTATTGGTGAAGAATGGAAAGAATACCCTTTAACTACAAGTGCTTTATATATTCAAGATAGAATTGGAGCAGTTAACGCTTGGGGAATTGATGTACAAAATAGATGCTGTACTTGTGTTAGTGCAATGCAGATTGCTCGTGATATGTTAATTGCTGAAGATAACATTAAAACAATTATGATTGTTGGCGGTTATCGTAATGGTGATTTTGTTGACTATAGCGATAAAAATATGTCTATGATGTATGATTTAGGTGCTGGAGGTGGCGCATTAATTATGCAAAAAGGCGTTAAGAAAAATTTATTATTAGGCAGTAAAATTATTGCTGATGGAAGTATTTCAAGAACTGCTGGATGTGAAATTGGTGGAATTGTTCACCCTTTTACAAAAGATAATATCGAAGAAGGTTATAAGTCATTAAGATTAATGGATCCAGTTAAAATGAAAGCTCGCTTAAATGAAGTCAGTATGCCTAACTGGTTTAAATGTATTGATGAAGCTTTAAAAGAAGCACATTTAACTAGAAAAGATATTACTTATTTAGATGTCTTACATATGAAAAGAAGTGGACATCTTGCGATGTTAAAAGATTTAGGTTTAAACGAAAATCAAACTACTTATTTAGAAAATTATGGTCATATTGGACAAATAGATCAAATTTTATCTTTAGAAATTGGTTTGAAAGAAGGAAAAATAAAATCTGGAGATGTTGTTTGTATGATAGCAGCCGGAATCGGTTATGTATGGAGTGCAAACATTATTCGCTGGGGAGAATAATCTATGAATGATTTTGCATCATTCTTAAATATTATTTTTGGTTCAATTTTAACCATTTGTGTAACAATGATTGCAACAATGGGAATCTCCTTAATTTTTAAAACGAGCAATACGACAAATTTTGCTCAAGGATCAATAGCTGCTTTTGGATGCTTTGTTACAGCATCCTTAGCAGTCAACATCCAAGGTGTTCCTTATTGGCTAGCTATTATTATTGGTATTGTAGTTGGCATTTTAATTGGTTTATTAATTGATATTGGGATTTTTAGACGAGGTAAAAATGTTAATGCAATTGGTAAACAAATTATTACTATGGGTATTGTTACTTTAATAGTTGGTGTAATTCCTTTAATTTTTGGAGCTAAAGAATCACCTCAAATTCGTCCATTTGTTGAAGGAAATTTCACTTTTAATTTAGGTACAAGTACAGTCTCAATTACTAAACACTCATTAGTTTGTTTAGCTATAACTGTAGTTGTAATGACGATTTTATTCTTACTTTTATATAAGAGTAAATGGGGACTTGGAGTTAGAGCTACTGCTAGTAGTGAAGTAACTGCAAGTATTGTAGGAATTAATACTTATGTAGTTACTGCTAGTAGTTGGGCAGTTGCTGCTGGACTTGCTGTTTTAAGTGCAGTCATGTTAAATGCTGGAAGTGCAACTTTAAGTGCAACTTTTATGACTCAAATCCAAGTTAATTCTTTTCTAAGTGGTATTCTTGGAGGTTTTTCAACGTTTTATGGTCCGGTAATTGGTGCAGTTATTATTCCTTTAGCAATTAGTATTGTTGGATTTTTTGGAATATATGCTGATTTCTTCCAAACTTGGGCAGAAGTTATTGTTTATGCCATTATGTTAATTTTAATTTTAATTAAACCTCAAGGCCTCTTTGGTAAGAAAGTTATTAAGAAAGTATAGGAGAAGTATTTATGAACATTAAACAAGAGTATATGCGAATTACTGCTCCTAGAAGCGAAGTAAAAAGTATTTTAAATAAAATTAGATTTACTTTTAAAAATCCACTTGCTCAATTTGGTTTACTTGGAGTAATTTTAATAATTTTCCAAATTTTATCATTAAGTGGAAGTTTATCTAATGCAACAACAAATGCTATTGGTTATGTAATGATTTATGGAATAGCTTCAATTGGTTTTTGTTTGTTACTTGGATATAGTGGTTTAGCAAGTTTAGGAACCGCAGGATTTATTGGTGTTGGTATATATTTATCATATTATGCATTAGCTGATTGGCACGTAACTATCTTACCTGCTTTATTAGTTGCTGGAATCGTTTCAATTGTTTTGGGAATAATTGTTGGATTTGTTTCTTTAAGAATTGAAGGAATTTATTTAGCAATTATGACTTTATGCTTAAGTGAAGTGGTTGTTAGACTTTTAAAAGCTATTGAAAGTGGAACTATTCGTATTAGTAGTAAGGATTTAACTTTCTTTGGGTTGCCTTTATCGACCGAAGTTATTTATATAATTATTGCTGTAGTATTAGTTGTTTTATTAGTATTAACTGCAAATTTAATTAAATCACCTACTGGAAGAGCGATGCAAGCAATGAAATCTTCAACAAGTGCTGCTCAAGCAATGGGAATTTCTTTAATGAAATATCGTTTACTTGCTTTTATTATTGCCACGTTATTTGCAACAATTGCTGGATGTTTTTATATTTTCTATATTGGAGCAATTACGTCGACTACATCGACAGTTTTAACTTTATCCATGTCTTTAAATATACTTGGTGCAGTTATTATTGGTGGAGCTAAATCATTATAGGGAACTTTATTTGGTACTTTATTTGTATTTGGCTTACAAGATTTATTTTTAATGGATATTCCTTTCTTCGTTGAAAATCCTGCAATTACAACAATCTTTGTTGGAATTTTAATGATTTTAGTTGTTATGTTCTTCCCTGGAGGATTCGCTCAAATTGTTCTTTTACTTAGAGTTCAATTTTATAAATTAAAACAAAAATGGAAGGTAAGAAAGTATGGACTTCAAGACTAAGATTTTAGAACTTAAGAAAAATTACTTCAATTTACGCGTTCGTAAACTTGCATTATTAATTGAACTTTATAATGAATACATTGATTTAATTAAGGAAGAAACAATTAAGAAAGTAGATAATAAAGTATTAATTTTTAAAGAAAAGAAATATCGTGAATTCCAAGAAAAATATTTTGATATTGCTAAAGAAGAAGAAATTTTTGATGTAGTTTATAATACCAAACATTATGAATTAGTATCTAAAAAAAGACTCGAATTTAGAGCATATCGCGAAAAAACACTCCGTCAAATTAAAAAACTTGAAAAGAAAAATCAATTAGATAATATTGAACAATTAAGAAAATCAATTGATGATTTTGAAAAGTTAAAAAATGATGAAGTTGAACAAATATCTGCTTCTTGGAAAGAAGAATTTAAAAAGGAATTAGAAGTTAAAAAAGCTAATAATTTATCACCTGCTGAAGTCGATAAATTAAAAGAAGATATTGAAAATCAAATTTCTGATTATCGTAAATTAATTAATCAGAAAGCAGTTTTATTAGAAGAAAAAAGAATTAAAAGAATTCATAAAAAACTGGCTAAATTTGAGAAAAAGCTTGCAAAAAACAATTCTTTTTTACAAAAGTACATTGAACTTTATACTTTGAAAGCTTTTGATAATGTTAAAATTGAACAAGTTAAAAAAGTTAGCGAGTTTGAGGATAATATTAAAACTAATCAAGAACAAATTACATTATTAAAAGAAAAACTAAAAAAAGAAGATTCTAAAAATAAGGATGAAATTCTTGAAGAAATTACTAAAAGAGAAAAAGTTATTTCTTTATTAGAAGATGAATTAAATTCTTTCAAACAAACTTTTGATCAAACTGATTTATATATTAAAGAAGATGAAGTTTTAAATATTCGTAATCTTTGTATGTATTTTGGCGGTATTAAAGCTGTTAATAATTTATCGTTTAGTGTAAAGAAAAATGAAATATTTGGTTTAATTGGACCTAATGGAGCTGGAAAAACAACTGTATTTAACTGTATTACTCAATTTTATAAGCCTACAAGTGGTCAAATTACTTTTAGAAAGAAAAATGGTGATGTCATTAATTTAATTAATGAAAAAGTTCATAACGTCATCCTTCATGGAATTGTTAGAACTTTCCAAAATCTTGAAGTAATTAAAGATATTACTGTTATTGATAATTTACTAGTTGCAGCTCATAGAAATTATGTCACTAATATTTTCCAACACATGATTCATTCACCGTTATTTAGAGTTGAAGAAAAAGTTCTTACTCGCCGAGCAGTAAAAGTCTTAGATTTCTTAGGTTTACTTAAATATAAAGATATGTATGCTTGGGGTTTACCTTATGGAATTTTAAAGAAAATTGAAATTGGTCGTACTTTAATGTGTGATCCACAATTAATTATTTTGGATGAACCAGCTGCTGGATTAAATGATAGTGAAACTGTTGAGTTAATTAATATTATCAAACAGATTCGTGATACATATGATGCCACAATTTTACTTGTTGAACATGATATGGGTTTAGTCATGAATGTTTGTAATCGTATATGCGCTATTTCTTTTGGCAATTTATTAAGTATTGATACACCAAGTGGAATTCAAAAGAACAAACTAGTTCAAGAAGCATATTTAGGCGTACAAGAGGAGTAATTTATGGCATTGTTAGAAATTAAAAATTTAAGTGTAAAATATGGATTTATTCAAGCTTTAAATAATGTCAATATCAAGGTCGAAGAAGGTCAAATGATCGCTTTACTTGGTGCTAATGGTGCTGGAAAATCTACTTTATTAAAAGCTGTCATTGGAGCAGCCAAGGCTTCAAAAGATAGTGAAATTTTGTTTGATGGCCATAATATAACAAAAGCTAAAAGTTATAATATTGCTAAACTTGGCGTTGGTATTTCTCCTGAAGGAAGACAAATTTTTAGTGGTTTAACCGTTGAAGAAAATCTAAAAGTAGGAGGATATAGCTTAAAAACTAAGGTCATTACTCAAGAAGATGGTACAAAAAAGAAAATAACCAAAGCACAACAATTAAAAGAAAATTATGAACGTGTTTACAGGTTATTTCCTATTCTTGAGCAAAGAAAGAAGCAACAAGCTTCGACATTAAGTGGAGGAGAACAACAAATGTTAGCAGTTGCACGTGCTTTAATGTGTAACCCTAAATTATTGTTACTTGATGAACCTTCCCTAGGTTTAGCTCCCTTAATTATTAAAGATATCTTTGATACTTTCGTTGAAATTAAAAAACAAGGTACAACGATTCTTATCGTAGAGCAAAACGCATTAGCAACTTTAAAAATTGCTGATTATGCATACGTGCTCGAAATCGGTAAAGTAACATTAGAAGGAAAAAGTAATGATTTACTTAACGATGAAAAACTTATTAATGCCTATTTAGGAGGCAAAAAATAATATAGCTTAATTAGGAGGATGAATAATGAAAAGAAAATTAGCTACATTAGTTTTAGGTGCTGTTGGAGTATTAGCTTTGGGTGCATGTGGAAGCCAAACTAAAGAATATGATGGCACAGAAGTTCAAGGTGTTACCGAAAATGAAATTTTAGTTGGTAATACAGCCGCTACTACAGGAGATTTTGCTCAAGTTGGTGTTCCTTTTAATGCAGGTCTTGAAGCAGTCTTTAAAGACTATGAAAATAATGGTGGTAAAAAGATTACTTTAAAACATTATGATGATGGTTTTGATGGCGCTCGTGGAGCAACATTAACTAAGAAACTAGTTGAAGATGATAAAGTATTTGCTTTAGTTGGTCATTTTGGTACAAATACTGTTGCTTCAACTGTAGATTATATTAAAGAAGTTGGAGTCCCAATGGTTTATGCTGCTACAGGTATTAATGATTTATACCAAGAAGAAGCAGTTGGTTATGATAAGGCTGTTATTTCAGTTCAACCTATTTATAAAACCGAAGGAAGAAGTTTACTTGCTCGTGCATTAGCTCCTTATAATGCTGCAGCCGCTCTTGATCCAACTAAACAACATGGTGTCAACATTTATGGTGATGACGTAAAGATTGGTGTTATTAATACTGCTGATGATGCCGGTAGAGGAATTAGAGAAGGTGTTGAAAGACAAGCTGAAGAATTAAAAGTTAACAATATTACTTATAGTGAAACTCAAGCTACAGCTGGAACAAACCATGCTTCTGCAGTTGAAAAACTTAAAAATGCTGGATGTCAAATTGTTATCATTTGTGCAAACCAAGTTCCATTTGGTGAAATTTTAAAAGCAATGAAAAATGCTAACTATGATGCAATCGTTTTAACTTCATATGTTAGCGCTAATACTGTTACTTTAGGACAACTTGTTGCTGATGGTTCAATTACTGCTACACGTCCAGTTTATACTGCTGGTTGGTTAGATATTACTACAACTGAAGGAGCTGCTGCATTACTTGATTTCGTTAGAGTTATTACTACAGTCATTCCTGAATATGCAGTTTATGCAGCAAATAGCTATGCTATGGCAGGTTATGTTGCTGGTAAATTATTCGTCGAAGGTGTTCAAAGAGTTGAAAAAGCTGGTGAAGAATTAACTTGGTTAAATTATATTAATGCATTAGAAAGTGAAAAAGTTTCTATCCCAATGGGTGGATTACTTGATTTATCTGATGGTAAACGTCTTGGTATTGAAGATTTAGCATTAAATGGAACTTTACTTGTTGAAACTGATGTTGCTGGTACAGTTTATCCAGCTGGTAGTTTAGTATCATATGCAAGTTTGCAATCTATTGACACAATTTGGGAAAGTGTTTCTAGTAATCTTAAAAAGTAAAATTTTAAAAAAATAATGTGGTTTAGGAGGGTTTTTCCTCCTAAACCAAGGTTTTAGGAGTCATTATGTTAGAAAGTATTAAAGAGAAAATTATTAGTGTTGATGAAGCTTTGAATTTAGTTAAAAGCGATGATCAAATTGTTACTGGATTAGGAGCAAGTGAAGGAAAATTGTTTCTTTCTAATCTCCATAAATTACATGGAAAAGTAAAAAATGTTACAGTTAATAACTGTTTACCAATGCAAGATTACGAATTTTTTGTAAACCCTTTATATAAAGACTCATTTAATTTAGATGGTTGGTTTTATAATCCTGGTATGAGAAAAGCTCATAAAAATGGAAATATTAGTTTTATACCTAATTGTTTACATTTTGCTGGTAAAAAAAGATTTTCTCATATCCATATTAATATTTATGTTGGAATAGCATCTTATCCAGATAAACATGGATATGTTTCTTTATCGCTTTCTAATACTTATGAAAAAGAAGCAATTGATAAAGCTGACATAGTAATTTTAGAGTTAAATCCAAATGCACCAAGAACTTTTGGTGATTTAGAAGTTAATGTAAATGATGTTGATTATTTTATTTTAACTGATTATGAAATTCCAACTATTCCAGATGGCGAACCAAATGAAAAAGATAAAATTATTGGTAAATATATAGCAGAATACATTCATGATGGAGATTGTTTACAATTAGGAATCGGTGGTATTCCAAATGCGATTGCTGCTAGTTTATATGATAAGAAAAATTTAGGTATTCATACCGAGATGATTACTAGTGAAATGGCAAAACTTGCTAAAGCTGGAGTAATTAATGGTTCATGTAAACAAACTCATAAAGGCAAAATGGTTGCAACTTTTGCAATGGGAACTCGTGAATTATATGATTTCTTAGATGATAATCCTTCAGTAATGTTGTTAGAAGGAAGCTATGTTAATGATCCTTATGTAATTAGTCAAAATGACAATCAAGTTTCAATTAATACTACACTTGAAGTTGATGTTACTGGTCAATGTTGTAGTGAATCTTTAGGAAGTCAACAATTTAGTGGAACTGGTGGACAAAGTGACACTGCAATTGGTGCACAAATGTCTAAAAATGGTCGCTCATTTATTGCTTTATATTCAACAGCTATGGTTAAAGATAAAGTAACAGGTGAAAGAGTTGAAACAAGTAAAATTGTTTGTCAATTAAAACCAGGAGCTGCTGTTTCTTTATCAAGAAATGACATTGATTATTTAGTTACTGAATATGGATGTGTTCATTTAAAAGGAACAACGATTAAAGAAAGAGTTGATTTAATTATTAGTGTCGCCCATCCAAAATTTAGACAAGCTTTAAAAGAAGAAGCTATTAAACTTGGAATAATTAGTGAATAATATGGCATTTTTTGAATTTAATAATAAAAAAATATTCTACCTTGATGAAGGTCAAGGGGAGCCTTTAATAATTTTAAATGGAATTATGATGTCGACTCAAAGTTGGAACTATTTAGTTCCAACTATGACTAGTGTCCTCCGTTTAATACGAGTCGACTTTTTAGATCAAGGTCAAAGCGATACCTGTGTTGGAGAAAAATATACTCAAGACTTACAAGCAGATGTCGTTTTGGCTTTGATAAAGCATCTTAAACTAAATAAAGTAAATTTATTTGGGGTAAGTTATGGAGGAGAAGTTGCTTTAAAATTTGCTATAAAGCATAGTAATTTGATTAATAAATTAATATTATCAAATACTACTGCTCATACAAATGAGTGGTTAAGAGATATCGGAAGAGGATGGAATGAAGTAGGAAGAACTAGAAATGGTGAAGCTTACTACAATGTAACTATTCCAGTAATTTATAGTCCATTATTTTATGTAAATAATTATGAATGGATGGAAAATAGAAGAAAATTACTTGTCCCATTATTTTCTGATGAAAATTTCTTAGATAGAATGGAAAGATTAGTTAATAGTGCTGAAAGTTTAGATGTTAGAAATTCATTAGATAAAATTAATTGTGATACTTTAAT
Organism: uncultured Mollicutes bacterium; assembly: GCA_900540365.1. Lineage (GTDB taxonomy): Bacteria > Bacillota_I > Bacilli_A > RFN20 > CAG-826 > Onthovivens. The sequence continues at coordinate 19,549 of UQFN01000002.1, read as the reverse complement.
AATTAGTTCTGAGTATGATTTTATAACTCCTAAACATGAACAATTATTTTTAAAAGAACATATTAAAAATTCAAGTTATATTCATATAAATGATGCTGGACATGGATTTATGTATGAAAAAACTAAATTGTTTATGGCTCTATTAATTGGATACATATTTACTAATGAAGCGAAGGTATAGTTATGGAAAAACTTAGTAAAAAGAAAATTAAATTAAGAAATAATGAAGAACTTGCTTATGTAGAAGTTGGAGAAGGTAATAAAACAATTGTTTTGATTCATGGAAATTACTCTTCTTCAATTCATTATTATCCTTTATTAACTCATTGTCCTAAAGGTTATAAGATGGTTGCTATCGACTTAAGAGGATTTGGAGATAGTACATATTTAAATCGTTTTAATAGTTTAGATGAACTTGCTTTAGATGTTATTGAAGCTTTAGATCTTTTAAATATTAAACAATTTTACTTAGTTGGATGGAGTTTAGGAGGAGGCGTAAGTTTAAAAATAAGTGCTAAAATTCCTTTAAGAGTTTTAAAACTTGTTTTAATTGAAGGTGCAAGTTATCGTGGATTCCCAGTTTATCAAAAAGATGGTAAATATCAAAATATTGTTGGCAAAGTCTATCCAAGTAAAGAAGCTTTAGCTTTAGATCCAGTATTAGTAGTTCCTGCTTTACAAGCTTTTAAAGCTCAAGATAAAGCTTTCTTTAATATGATTTATATGGCTACGATGTGGAATATTAAGCGTCCTCCAGAAGATGAAGTAGATGTTTATTTAGAAGAAACAATGAAGGAAAGATGTTTAATCGATGCTGATTATGCTTTAGCACATTTTAATATGTCTAATTTTAGTAACTTATATAATTTAGGAACTAATGATATTAATGATGTTGTTGCTCCAACTTTAGTTACCTTTGCAACAAAAGATTTAGTTGTCACTGAAAAGATGGTAATGGAAAATCTAAACGCTATTAAAAATGCTAAATTAATTAAGTATGAAGGAATGGGTCATTCACTAATTACTGATTTAAGGGAAGATTTATTAAAAGATTTAGTTAAATTTTTTGAATAAATATGAAAAGTTGTGTATTTCCGGGTTCATTTGATCCAATTAGTAGTGGACATTTGAATATAATAATTCGAGCAAGTAAAGTTTTTGACAAGGTATATGTTTTAGTATCTTTTAATAGTTCAAAAAATTATATTTTTGATACCATTGAAAGAGTTGAATTAGTTAAAAAATGTGTGAAAAATCTCGATAATGTCGAAGTTTCTACTTTTGATGGAACTGTTGTTGAATTTGCAAGAAAAGTAAATTCAAAAGTTATTTTAAGAGGTTTAAGAAATCCTAATGATTATCAAAATGAACTCGAAATATATAATTTTAATAATTCAATTGATTCTTCGATTGAAACTATCTTAATGTTTGCTGACAAGCAAAACTTATTTACTTCAAGCACAGTTATTAAAGAACTTGTTAATTATGATTGTGATTTATCGAAATTTGTCCCATTAGAAATAATAGAAGATGTTTATAGGAAAATTAAATATGGAAAGAAAAAAGAATACATTTAATATACATGAATTAATTGATGAAAAAGATGTTACACCAGAGTTATTTTATACAATCGTAGAAATTTCTAAAGGAAGTAAAAATAAGTATGAATTAGATAAAAAAACTGGTTTATTAAGACTTGATCGAATTTTATTTACATCAACTCATTATCCAGCGAATTATGGTTTTATTCCACGTACTTATAGTAGCGATGATGATCCTTTAGATGTTTTAATTTTAACTAATGAAGAAATAATTCCTAATGCTTTAGTTCAATGTCGAGCAATTGGAGTAATCAAAATGATTGACAATGGACAAATTGATGAAAAGATAATTGCAGTTTGTATAAATGACCCTTTATATAATAGTTTTTATGATATTTCTCAACTTCCAAATCATATTTTTGAAGAAATTAAACACTTCTTTGAAGTTTACAAGACATTAGAAAATAAATTAACATTTGTCGGAAATATTGAAGGTAATGAGAAAGCTAAAGAAATAATTGCTAAAAGCATTAAAGCTTACAATCGTCGCTTAAAAGAAGATGATGATGAGATAGAATCATTTTCATAAAATTCTTTATTTTAATAAAAAAGCCTTTAAAACTAAAATATTTTTTAAAAATTTGATGATATTTATGTTAATTAGCAAGTTAATTAGTTTTAGTTTTAAAGTCGCTTAAAGTTAAATATTTAATAAAAAATTTTATTTTCTTTTTTATTAGATTGAATAGTTAATTTTTTGCATTTATAATTATTCTATATGAATAATTACATCAATGTTATCGAAATACAAAATAAACTAGTCAAACTATTAATTGGTTATATTCTTGATGGTCAGGTTAAAATAATTTATGCCAATGAACTCGAATTAAGCGTTCCATTTAATTCTAATGAAATTTTAGATGTTGGAAGTTTAAGTAAAGATATAAGCCGTATATGTCATATTGATAATAAAGAATTGAATTTTAAATACGATGTTAATGAAGCAGTTTTAGTTATTCCTTCATTTGGTTTAGAAATTTTTGAATCAACTAAAACAACTAATACGGTTGCTCAAGATTATAAAATTTCTAAACTTGATGTATTAAACGTATTTTCACTAGTTGAAAGAGAAAGAATAGAAAATCCAAATAATACAATTATTAATATCATTCCTAATTATTTTATGACTAATGAAAGTGAGATTTCTAATCGTTCACCAATTAATATTCAAAGTGATTTATTAACTTTAAACGCTAATGTTTATGTTTTATCTAAAAAATTAAAAGAAGATGTTCATAAAGCATTTAAAAATGCTGGAGTTAAAATTAAAAATGTTTTTGTCTCTGCTTTATGCGGAGTTGAAGTTTTAAATAAAAGAAATTATAAATATAAAAACTATATTTATATCGATTATGGAGAAAAATATACTTTCTTACATTTAGTTAATAATGGTAAAGTTGTAAATTCGACTTTCTTTAATAATGGTAGTGATAATTTAGTAAAAAAAGTACAAGAGGAATATAAAATTAGCGATACAGAAGCTTTAAAATTAATTAGAATTTTTGGTTTTGATTCATCTTTAAATGCTTATAATCCACCAATTGTGACTAAAAATGAAAACGGATATTTACAAACTTATAGTAAATCGAATTTAAATGTTACAATTAGTGATTATTATAAAGAACTTGGAGAATATTTAAGTTCATCAATCAAAGTTTTATTAAAAGGTCATGAATCAATGATAAATCAGTTACCACTTGTTTTTGTTGGTAAAGGATTTAAAATCAATGGTTTAAAAGAATATATTATTCGATTGTTTAACAATAATATTGATTTTATAAAATCAAATATTGTTGGAGCTGATTTTAATCTTTATATTAATTTAATTGGTGCAATCTATTTAAATGATTTATCAAATGAAATTTTTAAAGAAAATGTAGTTAATGTTGTAAAAGAAAATCATAATTTGAAAGAAGGGGAATAACTTATGAATGCTGATTTAGATAATTTTGAGCCTGTTGCTAAAATAAAAGTCATTGGTGTTGGTGGAGCTGGTAACAACGCTGTTAATAGAATGATTGATGAAAACATTTCCAATGTTGATTTTTATGTTGCAAATACTGATAAACAAGCATTGTCTTTAAGTAAAGCCCCAAATAGATTAATTTTAGGAGAGAATTTAACTAATGGCCTAGGAGCTGGTGGAGATCCTAAAGTTGGAAAAGATGCCGCCGAAGCTAGTGAAGCTGAAATTAGAAATATTGTTAAAGGTACAGATTTATTATTTATTGCCGCTGGAATGGGCGGAGGAACTGGTACCGGAGCAGCTCCTGTTATTGCTAAAATTGCAAAAGAAGAAGGTTGTTTAACTATTGCAATTGTTACTCGCCCATTTACATTTGAAGGAAATAAGAAAACTCAATATAGTGTAGAAGGTTTAAATAATTTAAAAGAAAATGTTGATAGTTTAATAGTCGTTAGTAACGATAAACTTTTGATGAATAACGGAAATAGCTCAATTAGCACAGCTTTTAGTGAAGCAGATAAAGTTTTAGCTCGTAGCGTTAAAACAGTTACTGATTTAATTTTAATGCCTTCATTTATTAATTTAGATTTTGCTGATGTAAGAGCTACTTTAAAAGATAGTGGTATTACTTTAATTGGATTTGGAACAGGTGAAGGTGAAAAAGCCAGCGAAGATGCTGCTTTAAGTGCTTTAAATTGCCCATTAATTGAACAATCAATTCAAGGAGCTAGAAGAGCAATTTGCCACGTAACTTGTGGACCTCAAGTAAGTTTATTTGAATGTCAAGACTGTGTTACTAAAATTATTGAATCAAGTGGAGGGACAATGGATATAAAATTTGGTATTTCCACTAATGATCAATTATCAGATCAAATTTTATGTTCAATTATTGCAAGTGATTTTGTTAATGATACAGCTTTTAGTGCTCCAAAAAAGGAAGAATTTGTCTTAACTTCTAAAAAAGAAAAACCTGAAAATAATGAACCAATTGAAAAAACTTCAAAAGAAACAATTGAAGATGATATTATTCCAAATTTCTTAGAAGGTAAAAACTTTAATTAATAAAAAATCTAATTATTTTTCTTTTAAAAAAAACTAATATAAATATAGAAAAAAAGAGTTAACTCTAATATAATTAGAGTTGTCATGGAAAAGAAGAAAAATTTTTTTGGTATCGACCAAAACTCATTACGATTCGTTGAAGGATTAGCAATTTGCTTTTTATCAATATTTTTAGCTCTTAATTATGGAGTTGTATCACAATTTTTCTTTTGGTGTGTTTCCTTTTTTGTTGGTAGTTTATTTACTTATCTTTTTTATATTATTTTGTTTGTTTATGGACTTACTTTTATGTTTCATAAACGTATCATTTTAAAGAATTTAAAATTTAGTGTTGTTGGATTAATTATTTTAAGTATTGGTGTTTTAATTATAACTACTTGCTCAATTAGTTATTTAGAAGATGGTACTTATTTAACATTTTCAACATTTAAAGAAATTTATGTTATATCTTTAAACTTAGCTAATTTCCCAAAGATTGAGATTAATCAATCTGGAGGAATCTTTGGTTATTTATTTGTAGCTATCTTAAATAGTGCTTTTACAGATTTAGGAACAAAGATCTTTTCTGGAATTTTAATTGGAATTGGGACGTTTTTTATAATTTTTAGACCATTTTTAAGTTTAATTCGTAGTCAAAAAGAAATTAAATTAAAACCAAGTAAAAATGCTCAAGCTCTTAATGAACTTAGTGATGAAGATCTATTAATTAATACTACACTTGAAAGAAATGGTAACTTGGAATATATAGAAGAGGTTAAAGAAAAACCTATTATTGAAGAACCTGTAGTTAAACTTAATATTGAAGATGAAGTTGAGCCTAAACTTGAACCAGTTGTTGAAGAAAAAATAGTTCCTGAACAAGTTAAAGAAGAAATCGTTGAAGAAGTAATTACCCCAGTTAAACCTAATAATGATGTTATTTTGCAATCAAATGGTTTACAAAAATTAAAATTTTCTTTTGAAGGTGAAACTAAATTTGAAAATGAAACAGTTTCTCCAACTTATGAGACAAAATTAGATTCATATAATGAAGTAAATAAACAAGAAGAAACTATAAACGAATTTGTTGAAGAAAAAGGTGAACCTGAACCAACTATAGAAGAAATTACTTATCCAACTAAAGAAGAAATTATTCAAACTAAACCAACTATTTTACGTGGTGAAGATGCAAATATTATTAATCGTGAACAAGTTAATGTTTATAACCGTAAACTTCAAGAAGATGAAGTAAAAATAGTACAAGTTAATAAAGTTAAAAAACATGTTAAATTTGTACCTGTTCCTATAGAATTGTTAGCTGATCGAAGTAGTGAAAAAGACGATCAAAAAAATATCGAAGTATGCGATGCTCGTTTAGAAAAAATTAATGAAATTCTTAATGATTTAAAAATTGGGGCAAAAATAGTTTCATATCAAATTGGACCTAGTGTAACTCGTTATGACTTACAAACTGAAAGAGGCGTTTCAATTAATGGTTTTGAAAAATATATTAGTGATATTTCAATTCGTTTAGGTGGATTAGAAGCTCGTTTTGTTCCATTAATTCAAGGAAAAACAACTAGTGGTATTGAAATTGCTAATGCTAATCGTAGTTTAGTTAATTTTAAAGATGTCTTTACACATTTACCACAAAAGAAACCTGGTCAATTTTACATTCCTTTTGGTAAAAATATTAGCGGAGATTACATCCATGCAGATTTAGCTGAATTCCCACACATGTTAGTTTGTGGAACTACTGGAAGTGGAAAATCTATTTTTATGCATTCAGTAATTCTTTCTTTAATTATGCGTTCTTCAATTGAAGAATTAAGACTAATTATGATTGACCCAAAGAAAGTTGAATTTACAAAATACCGCGATTCACCACATTTATTATGTCCAGTAATTAGTGAACCAACCGAAGCAAGTGCAACCTTGCTTCGTCTTGCTGATGAAATGGAAGAAAGATTTGATTTATTTCAAGAATATGATGTATCTAATATTAAACAATATAACGAATATGCTAGAGAAAATAATCTTGAGCCAATGTATTATATTGTTCTTGTTGTTGATGAATTTGCTGATCTAATTGAAACTTGTAAAACAATTAGTCAACCAATTCAAAGACTTGGAGCAAAAGCTCGTGCAGCAGGAATTCATATGATTATTGCAACGCAAAGACCATCAACCGATATTATTACTGGTTCAATTAAAGCTAACTTAGCAATTAGAGTTGCTTTAATGACTTCTTCAGTTACTGATAGTGTTGTTGCTTTAGGTGAAGGTGGAGCGGAAAAATTATTAGGAAATGGTGATATGCTTGTAAGTTGTCCTTTAATTTCTAAGCAAGAAAAAGTACGTGTTCAAGGATGCTTTGTTGACAATAATGAAATTATTCGTGCAGTTAGATTTATAAAAGAAAAATATCCACTCGATTATAATCCAAAATTCTTAAATTTACTTGAAAAAACTCGTTTAAATACTGAAGATTTTGGTGTTATTCATCCAAGTAATAACGAAGATGAAAGATATCAAGAAATTAAAAGATATATTATGGAAAATAAGGAAAATTGTAGTATTTCAATGATTCAAAGAGAATTCAGTTTTGGTTATACAAGAAGTATGAAAATTTTTAATCGTTTAATTGAAGAAAATATTATTGAAAAACCAACAAGTGGAAATTCTTCTAAAGGAGCTAAAGTATTAGTTCATATTGGAAATTTTAAATCAATGGATGAACAATCTTCTAATCCTGGAAGTTATTCTCAATCTAAGTTTGAAAGTAATTAACGAATTTAAATTTACGAGGAATAAATTATGATAAATACATTTTTTAGTGCAAAGTTAACTGATTATAATACGATTAGAGTTGCAATTTTTAGTTCGGTTGCTAAAGACACCAATGTACCGATTATTTTATATGATAATCATGGTTTTTTAGAAAAATTAAATATTGTTAATCAATCATTTTTAAATGGATTAGTTATTTATGAATGTAAATCTAAAGATAAATTAGATTTAGGAGTTGAATATTCAATTGGAATTGAAAGTTTTGGAATGACTCCTCTTGATGTCAATGATGCAGTATTTTTTAATGGATTTGATGATGAATTTTATTATCCAGGTGATGATTTAGGTTCAACATATCATAAAGAATATACCATTTTTAAAGTATGGGCTCCACTTGCTAGCAAAGTAGTTTTAATGATTAAAAATCCATATAAAGATAATAGTATTTATGAAACATATAAAATGGAAAGAGGTAAATTTGGTGTCCATTACATTAAATTAAATGGTGATTTTGAAAATTATTTATATCGTTATCAAGTTACTAATAGTGGAACAACAAATATTGTAATTGATCCTTATGCTAAAGGAAGTAATGCCAATGGAAAAAATAGCGTTGTTATTGATTTAAATAAAACAAAGATGGATTTATATAGTAATGTTCCTTCAGTTTATAAAAATTATGTTGATACAATACTTTATGAACTTCATATACGTGATTTTACAATTGATAGCTCAACAAACATTAAAAATAAAGGTAAATTTTTAGGGTTAACTGAAGAGGGAATTAAAACAAAAAAAGGTTTACCAGTTGGCCTTGATTATTTAAAAAGTTTAAACATTACTCATGTTCAACTTTTACCAGTTTTGGATTATAAAACAGTCGATGAGCTTAATCCTGATAAAAGTTATAACTGGGGATATGATCCTCAACAATATTTTGCTTTAGAAGGAAGTTATTCAACAAATCCTGAAGATGCTTACTCACGAATTATCGAGTTTAAAAAATTAATTCAAACTCTTCATAAAGCTGGAATTAGAGTTAATCTTGATGTTGTTTATAATCATGTTTATGATTATCAGACTTCAACTTTAGAAAGAATTGTTCCTAATTATTATTTTAGAAGAAAGAAAAATGGTTTAATTTCTAATGGAACTGGATGTGGAAATGATTTAGCTAGCGAAAAATTAATGGTTCGTAAGTTAATTATTGATTCTTTAAAATATTTATTAAAAGAATTTGAAGTTGATGGTTTTAGATTTGATTTACTTGGAATTACTGATCTAGAAACTACAAAATTAATTGTTAGTGAACTTCGTAAAATTAATCCAAACATAATGCTTTATGGTGAAGGTTGGGATATGGCTACTGAACTAAGTAGCGAAAAGAAAACAACTATTTATAACTCTTTTAAAGTTCCTGAAGTTGGATTTTTTAATGATTCATATCGTGATATAGTTCGTGGACATAATTTTAGTAATGAAAGAGGTTATTTACTAGGAAATTTAACATATTTAGAAGGTTTTAAATTTGTTTATTTAGGAAGCTGTGTTAATTATTGTTATCCACCTAGATTTTTAAGCGCTAATCAATCAATAAACTATGTTGAATGTCATGATAACTCTACATTATTTGATAAAATTGAAGATTATTATGGAACTAATTTACCACTTGAAGAAAAGTTAAGACTAGTTAATTTAGTTAATGGAGTGATTGCTTTTTCACTAGGAGTTCCTTTTTATCATGCTGGACAAGAAATTGGTTTAACAAAATATCATCACGATAATACTTATAATCTTGGTGATAAATACAATATGTTTAGATGGAGTCTTTTAGATGAAAGAATGGATAATTATTTATATTTTAAATCCATTTTAGATTGTCGAAGAAATTACTTTGCTGGTCAATTTTACTCACCTAAATTAATTCGTGATTCCTTTAAATTTATTAATTTACATGATGATTGTTTTTCAGTTCAATTTGAAGATTGTTCAAAAAATACTAATGAACAATATGTCCTTGTAATAAATCCTACAAAATCAAATTGCTATATTTCATTAAATGATTATTATAATGTTATAGTTGGAATAGGAGGAGTACTTAAAAACAGTAATATTTATACTCAAAATTTATGTATTGAACCTTATTCAACTAATATTTTAAAAAAGAAGATTTAATATGTGGAAATATTTTAAAGCAATATTTTTCTTATGGTATAAAGTAGTTTATGCTTATTTTGCATGGATGATTAAATATTCGAAACATAAAGAAAAATATCCGATTGAAGTTCGTTATAACAAAGTAAGAAAAATAGTTTTAGAAGTTTTAAAAGCTTTTAATGTTACAATTAAAAAAGAAAACTTTGAAGAATTTAATGATTTTAAATCAAAAAATCGTTTAATTGTTTGTAATCATTTAAGTTTAATTGATCCTTTAATTATTATTGCTGTAAGTGAAAAACCTGTAACGTTTGCTTGCAAGAAAGAAATTTTAAAATTGCCATTAGTTCCTCGAATTGTCAATATTCTTGATGGAGAATATCTAGACCGTGAAGATTTAAAACAACAACTTCTTGTAATGAAAAATATTGAAAATAAATTAAGAGATCTTCCTAATTTAGATTGGTGTATTTTTCCAGAAGGAACTAGAAACAAGTCTCCTTATGAAAAAGAAGTAAGTGAATTTCATCATGGTACTTTTAGATGTTCTTTAAAATCAAATTCAGATATAACTTTATTAAGCTTATTTAATACTTTTAAAGTACTTGATAAACATAATCATGAAAATAAGTATATAATTCCAATTAATTTTATTACTACTTTAAATTTTGAAGACTATAAAACAAAAACAACTAATGCATTAGCAATTGAAACTCATCAATTAGTTAATGATCAAGTAAAAGAATATTTAAAGATTTATCATAATTAATGGCGTAATCCTTTAGGGTAAAAATTTTTTAAGATACCATTAATGTTTTTAACGAAGCCTAAATTGATGTTATCATAACTTACTAGATAGTAAGTGTTTTCTAATTTTTTATTAGTTTTAATAACATCACCATGTAAATATAATTTTAATTCTTCATCCTTTAACTTAAAAGAATTAGTAGTATCAAGAAAATGAGCTAAATGAAATGAAGGAACTAAAATCTTACCTTTTAATTCACCAAGTAATAGTCCTTTTTTAATTATATAAAGTGGTTTTAAATTAAGTGAAGTGTTATATAAATAAACATTATTATTAATTATTTCTTCATAATTAAAGTTTAAATTAAAGGCTTTTTGATAGTTGGTTTTATTTGCAAAAACCTTATTTTTTGAAGAAAAACCTTGCAAATCACCATTATTTTTTTGAATTTGACAAATAAACATGCCTTCACCTTCATATAAAAAAGGAAATAAATGTATAGCTTCTTTTAAATATTTTGAACGATATTCACCTTCAATATGAGGCAAGGAAATTAGCTTTGCATCTTGATGATTTTTTAAAAACTCTAAGATAATTTTTTCGTTTTCTTCATAGTTAAAACTACAAGTTGAATAAGAAATGACGCCATTATTTTTAAGCATCTTAAAGGCTATTTCTAATAAATCTTTTTGAGTTGTAGAACATTTTAAAACTTTTTCATAAGACCAATCATTTTCCATCTCACTATTTTTTCTAAACATTCCAGAACCACTACATGGAGCATCTAAAATAATTTTATCGAATGTATTTATATAATTTTGGTAAATGTTATCAAAATTTGAAGAAGTAACAATTGCATTTGCAATTCCTAATCTTTCAAAATTTTGTGACATCATTAATGCTCTTTGCTTATTTAAATCATTACAAATAGCATTTATATTTTTATTTTTTAATAAAACTGAAATACTTTTTCCTCCAGGAGCAGCGCACATATCTAAAAGTAAATCATTATCATTAATATTTAAAAAATAGCTAACTAACAAACTACTAGCATCAATTATGTAATATGCTCCATTATCAAATAAAAAACTTTTTCCAGGAAATTCAGTTTCACCATCATAATAATAAGCATTTTGAATAAAGGGATGAGGTCTTAATGTTTTAAAATATTTTTTTAAATCTTCGAAAGTTATTTTATTAGTATTAATTAAAAGACAATATGATCTTTTTTTACTTAAAGAAGTTAATAAGTTATTAATTTCATCTTCGGTAAGATATATTTTTAAACTTTCTTTAAAATTCATATCTTTATGATATGCATTTATTATTAAAAAATCTATTTATTTTATGTATAATAAAATAACTTAGAGGTACTTATATGAGAATGGAAGAAATAATTGAACACAAGCGTGATGGTTTGGAACTTTCACAACAAGAAATTCATTTTTTTATTAAAAATTATGTTGATAATAAGATACCAGATTACCAAGCAAGTGCCCTCTTAATGGCAATTTATTTAAAAGGAATGAATGATAAAGAAACAGCATTATTAACTGAAGAAATGCGTGTTAGTGGTGATGTATGGGATTTAAGTGATATTCCTGGGTTAAAAGTTGATAAACATTCTACAGGTGGAGTTGGTGATAAAGTGAGTTTGGTTTTAGGACCTATGGTTGCAAGTTGTGGTGCAAAGCTTGCTAAAATGAGTGGTAGAGGTTTAGGCCATACTGGTGGTACCTTAGATAAACTTGAATCAATTCCTAATTTCGACATTTTTGAAACTAAAGAAGAATTTAAAAAACAAATTCAAGAAGTAGGCATGGCTATTATTGGCCAAAATAAAGATATTGATCCTGCTGATAAAAAGTTATATGCCCTTCGTGATGTTACTGGCACTGTAAGTTCAATGCCTTTAATTGCTTCTTCAATTATGTCTAAAAAATTAGCAAGCGGAGCTGATTGTATTTTGCTTGATGTTAAATATGGTAGTGGCGCTTTCATGAAAACAAAAAAAGATGCTAAAAAACTTGCAGAAATTATGATAAATATTGGTAGACATTTAGGAAAAGATGTTCGTGCTGAAGTAACAGATATGGATCAACCTTTAGGTTATGCTGTTGGTAATAACTTAGAAATTAAAGAAGTTATTGAAACATTACATAATCGTGGTCCAAAAGATTTAACTAAATTATGTTTAGATAGTGGTTCTATTATGTTAGTACAAGCTAAATTATTTGATGATAAAAAAGAAGCACGTAAAGCTTTATTAAAAAATTTAAAAAATGGAAAAGCCTTTGAAAAATTTGTTGAATTTGTAAAAGCTCAAAAAGGCGATACAAGCTATATTCTTGATCCATCTAAATTTGAAGTAGCAAAAAATATTATTCCAATTTATTCAAATAAAGAAGGAGTTATTAAAAGAATTGATGCTTTAACAATTGGAAAATCTTCAATGAAATTAGGTGGTGGAAGAGAAAGAATTGAAGACACAATTGATATGAGTGCTGGAATTATTTTAAATAAAAAAATTGGCGATTTCGTAAAAAATAATGAACTTTTAGCCACTTTATATACAAATAAAGAAGATTTTGAAGAAATCAAATTAGATGTATTAAATGCTTTTATATTCTAATTTATTTTTTAGATTTTAATTCTCTTAAATTGCTTGAACGATTAACTTCAAGCAATTTTTTATAATTTTCATTTAAAACTTTTTCGTATTGAGAATTAAATGAAGGCTGATAAATTTTTATATTTTTAATTAGCTCAGGAAGATATTGCATCTTTACCCATAAATCAGGTCGATCATAAGGATATTTATCTATATCTAAAGTATTTACTGGAGTTAATTTTAAATAATCTAAAACATCTAATGGATTTGATTGAACTAAATCCATCGCATAATGAATTGAATTAGTTCCAGCTTTACTTTTTGGACTTAAGGCTAATTCAATTACAACATCACCTAAAGGAATTACTGCTTCAGGAAATCCAACTTCTTTAGCACTATCAATAGCAATTTTTGTACGCATACATAAATTTGGATTAGCTAAACCAATATCTTCATAAGCGGTTACTAATAAGCGTCTAGCAATACTATCTAAATCGTTAGCAGCACATAACCTTGCTAAATAATATAAACTTGCATTTACATCACTTCCGCGAATTGATTTTTGAAGTGCACTAACTGCGTTATAATGATCATCCTCGTTTTTATCTAATTGAATATTACTAACTTTAACAATACTTTTAACTTTATCTAGAGTAATTTCTTCATTTTTAAAACTTAAACTAATAATTTCTAAATAATTTAAAGCGAAACGAAAATCTCCATTACTTGATTTAGCAATATAAGTTAATATTTCATCATCAACTTTAATTGAATTATTTAATCCCTTAGGATTACTGATTGCATTTTTTAAACCTAAAACAATCTCATCATAACTTAATTTTTTAACTTCAAGTAAATGGGTACGACTTCTAATTGCTTTATTTATTGAAATATAAGGATTAGCAGTAGTTGCTCCAATTAAATATATTGTTCCATCTTCAATAAATGGTAAAAGAATATCTTGTTTATCTTTATTTATTCGATGAACTTCATCAATTATTAAAATATATGGTGGATTCTTTTTAGCAAGATTAATTGCATCTTCTAAATCTTTTTTATTTGAAGTAACAGCATTTAAACTAATATAAGGTAAATGAATTGAAGAAGCATAAGCAATTGCAATAGTTGTTTTCCCTGTTCCAGGAGTACCATACAAAATAAAAGATAAAGGAATCTTTTCTTTTATAGAGTTATATAAAATTGAATTTTTACCAATTAAATGTTCTTGGCCAATAATTTCTTCAATACTATTTGGTCTTATTCTAAAAGCTAATGGTTGTTGCATAATTTAATTATATATATTTAATTTTAAAATTAAATATAGTTTTAAAAAAACTAATATTATATAATTCTAATTATGAAAATTGTGTTACAAAATGTCTTAAAAGCAAGTGTAGAAATTGATGGTAAAACCTTTAATGAAATTGATAAAGGATATCTTTTACTTGTTAGTTTCACCAATGGTGATAATTTTGAAAAATGTTCGAGATTAGCAAGGAAAATTTCAAAATTAAGGGTTTTTATGGATGAAAATTTTAAAACCAATAAGTCAATTTTTGATGTTAACGGATCAATTTTAAGCATCTCACAATTTACTTTATATGCTGATTTAAAAAAGGGAAATCGTCCATCTTTTATTAACTATTGTCTTGAACCTAGTAAAGCTAAAGAACTATATTTATTTTTTAATGAAGAATTAAGAAATTTAGGTCTTGAAGTTAAAGAAGGAATTTTTGGAGCTGATATGAAAGTTTGTTTAATTAATGATGGGCCATTCACTTTAATTCTCGATAGTGAGGAACTTTAAATGAAAGTAATGTTAGGACTTAGCGGTGGAGTTGATAGTGCGGTTGCTGCTTATTTATTAAAAAAACAAGGCTATGAAGTTATTTGCTGTTTCATGCGTAATTGGGATAGTTTTGCTAATAACGATGTTTTAGGCAACCCAACTTTAGGCGAAGATATTTGTCCACAAGAAAAAGATTATAATGATGCAAAAAAAGTCGCAGAAAAGTTAAATTTAAAAATGATGCGAATAGATTTTATTAAGGAATATTGGGATTATGTATTTTCTTATTTTTTAGATGAATATAAAAAAGGAAGAACACCAAATCCAGATATTTTTTGTAATAAATATATTAAATTTGATGCTTTTTTAAAGTTTGCTAAAGAAAATGGCTGTGATTATATTGCTATGGGCCATTATGCAAAAAGAGTTGATAGAGATGGAAAAACATATTTATATAAGGCTAAAGATTTAAATAAAGATCAAACTTATTTTTTAAGTCAAATTAGTAATGAACAATTAAGGTCTTGTTTATTTCCTTTAGGAGATATTACTAAAGAAGAAGTTAGAAAAATTGCTCATGAACTTGATTTAACTAGTGTTGAAGATAAAAAAGATTCGACTGGTATTTGTTTTATTGGTGAAAGAAATTTTAAAGAATTTTTAAAAAATTATATTCCTTCTACAAAAGGGAAAATTGTTGATATTGAAAATAACCGTGTGTTAGGTGAACATGATGGAGTCATGTATTATACCTTAGGTCAAAGAAAAGGCTTAGGAATTGGTGGTATTAAAGGTGAAGAAGCTAAAGGATGGTTTGTTGCAAAAAAAGATGTTAAAAATAACATCCTTTATGTTGCTAGTGGCAGTGAAGATGAACATTTATTTAGTGATAGTTGTATTGTAAATTCTTTAAATTTATATAATGAAAAGATTCCTGATAATACACACTTATATGCTAAATTTAGATATAGACAAAAAGATTTAGGAGTAACCCTATATAATATTGATGAACTTACAATTAAACTTGTTTTTGATAATAATTACAAAGCAATAACTCCAGGACAAGCATGTGTTTTATACTTAGAAGATGGTTGTTGTCTTGGTGGAGGTATTATTGATAAAGTTTATTATAAAGGTCAATTAAAAAACTATTAACTAAATAGTTCTTTAATTTGATATATAATCTCATCATTAGTTAAATGACCTCTTTTTCGTTCAATATTTCTTAACTTTTCAGCTAAACTAACATCATTTGAACATAAATAATCAATTGTTACATTAAATATTCTTGCTAGTTCTTTTAATTGTTTAATAGAAGGCGAAGTAAAACCTTTTTCCCAATTCAATATTGTTTGAACACTAACTTGCATTATTTTTGCAAGCTGGCTTTTTGTCATTGACATACACTCCCTTAAATAGATTAATTTTCCCATATATTTCCTCAAATTAGTTTTAAGGTCATAGTAGAAATTTTTATGATGGAAAATTTCATTAATAAAACTTAGTTTGAAATATTTACACTTTTTAAATGTTTGTAGTATCATATTTGACATGGAAAAATTAACTACAGTAATTTTATCAAATATGTGCATGGTTTATGATCGTGATATGATTTTAGTTTGTAATCGTACTAAATCTGATTGGCCTGGATTAACTTTTCCTGGAGGACATGTTGAAGAAAACGAAACATTAGAAGAAGCAGTAATTCGTGAAATAAAAGAAGAAACAAACTTAGATATTAAAGATGTTGAATTAGTTGGTATAAAAGAATGGTTTATGTATGAAAACGTTCGTTATATTGGCTTATTATATAGAACAAATAAATATCAAGGAGAACCAAAATCTTCAAGTGAAGGAGAAGTTTTCTGGATTAATAAAAAAGATTTACATAAATATGAGTTATCGCAAGATTTCGAAGAAATGTGCAATAATTATTTTTTTAAAAAATATGTGAATTAAATAATTAAATTCCGTTTTTAAATAAATGCAGGTTTTAAATGACATATTTCAGTTTTCTAATGCAAAAGCTGAAATAAAGTATTTAAAAGTTTAATTTTTGGATGTTTATTTGCATACTAAAAATAAAGGGGTAATTTCCGTTTAATTTACTTATTTCCGCTTCCTAGATAGCTCCTTTATAGTTTTAGTTAAATAAGTTATTAAAAACTTTTTCCCCAAAAATTCTAATAAAAACCTCTTCAGGACTAAATCCGTCCAAAGATTTTAATTTTCTTTTATTTAAGAAAATATTTATTCTTTTAACATCGTCTTTAGAAAAATTGCTTAGATATTTGCCTTTTGGAAAAAACATACGCAATTGTTTGTTCATGTTTTCTACCGAAGCTTTTTGAGTACTTCTATATGCATCACAGTAAAATATATTAGCTCTTTTTTTATCGAAAATTTTTGAGTTTTCAAATCCTTCATAATCAGCAAAACTTGGATCCCTATCGGTTAAAATTAAACCAAAAACTCTGACAAAATCTTCATAACCGACTTTAGATTCAATCTTGTCGAAAATTTTAACTATTTTATCTGCGTTTTTATTTTCGACAAGAAAAATTAAAGTAAAGTGAATTTCTCTAATAATTAATGTTAAAATTGTATAAGGATCACCTCTTTTAGAACCTAAAAAGTCTAATTCGGTGGTATAAAGATTAGAAGCTTTGCTGAAAGCTAAATAATCTACAAAGGTACGATTACAACGGTCGATTTTACTTTCATTGTATTCGTACTCTTTTTTTATTTTCTTTCGTTTTTTGTAGGTTACAGCATACGGTAAATCTACTCTTTTAACTGGAATTTGTCCGTTTCTGATATACTTATAAATTGTTTGAGGTGTAATATCAAAAGGTAATTCCGCAGCAATTTGATATACCGATTTTTTATTTGATAAACCAACTTTCAATTCAATAATTAATTTTTCAATTTCCTCCTTTGTATAATTAACTCCTGTTTTCGAAGATACCAAAAGTCTATCTGCTTTAACTTGTGCGAATTTTGCATCGTACTTAAATTGATGAAAATTGCATTTAGTATACTTTAAGTTGCAATTTGCACAAACATAAGGAAATTTTTTTAACTTTTGACATTCTTCATCTACTGGATATCTAAATCGAGTAGAATCAATTCTGTTTCTTTTTATCTCCTTTGAAACTGATGTCGGATCGCAACCAAGTGTGTCAGCAATTTCTACGCAACGAAACTCTTTAGCCAGAGAAGAAGCAATGATTTTTCTATCTTCAAAAGTAAAATGTTTAAATTTCATAAAAACAATCATCTAGGAAGCATATTTATATTATAAAGTTTTTGTAACCGACTAAATTCCGTTAATTAGTAAAAAACTGAAATAACTATTTTATTTTGCATTTTTTTAAAAAATAAAAATAGACTATGTAAAGTATTAAATAAAAAGTAGTATAATGTTTAAAACAAAGGAGAATTTATGAGTATGAAATACGAATTAGTTTTAATTAGACATGGTGAATCTGAATGGAATAAGTTAAATTTATTTACAGGATGGACTGATGTTGAATTATCTGAAAAAGGAAAAGAAGAAGCAACTAATGGTGGTAAATTATTAAAAGAAGCTGGTTTCCATTTTGATGTTGCTTATACGTCTTATTTAAAAAGAGCAATTCACACTTTAAATAGAGTTCTTGAAGCAATGGATCAAGAATATATTCCTGTCTATAAAACATATAAATTAAATGAAAGACATTATGGAGCTTTACAAGGATTAAATAAAGCTGAAACCGCTGAAAAGTTTGGTGAAGAACAAGTTAAAATTTGGAGAAGAAGTTATGATATTCAACCTCCAGCACTTGAACCTACGGATCCAAGGAATCCAGCTTTACAAGATGCATATAAGGGAGTAGCTAAAGAAGAATTACCTTTAACTGAATGTTTAAAAGATACAGTAGCTAGAGTTGTCCCATATTTTGAAGAAGTTATTAAAAAAGATATGATTGATGGCAAAAAAGTTATTGTTGCTGCTCATGGTAATAGTTTAAGAGCTTTAGTTAAATATTTAGAAAATATTTCTGATGAAGATATTGTTAATTTAAATATTCCTACAGGTGTTCCATTAGTTTACGAATTAGATGAAAACTTTAAAGTTTTATCAAAAAGATATTTAGGTGATCAAGAAGCAATTTCAAAAGCAATGGAAGCAGTTAAAAATCAAGGAAAATCTAAATAAATAGTTTAGTTTTGCAAGGTTTTTAGTAAAAATAAAGACTTTATGGCTTTTTCAATTACCGATATTATTATTCTTATTATTATTGCAATATCAACTTTAATTGGAGCAATTAAAGGAATATTAAGTCGATTTACTAAATTAATTAATTTAATTATTAGTGCAGTTATTGCTTTTTATGTTGCAACACCTATATCTTCACTATTTATCAATTTAGACTTTTATAAAAATTTACAAGAAAAATTACAAGATTTTACTCCAGTATTATTTTTGATTCTTAGTTTTATAGTAGTATTTGTTATTATTTTCTTAATTTTAAATTTAATATCAAAAGCTATCATTAAAGCTATCTCAAAAGGAAATATTCTTGGAGTATTTAATAGAATTATTGGAACAATATTTGGATTTGGAATTGGTTTATTTATTGCAACTATTTACTTGTTAATCTTTTATGGATTATCACAAGTTTCACCAAATATTGAAGCATTTTATGTAAATGATTTACAAGTAAATACTGATAAATTTACAATAAGTAAAATGCTTCTAAATTATCTAATGATTTTATTTCAATTTAATTAAAAAAATCGCCTCGATGATGGGTACCCAGTTTCCTAGACATTAAATGTTTGTTAACTGGATTATATCATA
>UQFN01000001.1 GCA_900540365.1 uncultured Mollicutes bacterium | reverse complement strand
ACGATTCCTGTCTTTTGGCTTTTTTGAAGTGTGTCCATTTTGGGGTTCACTTCAAAGTGAGATTTTAAATTTTAATATTTTAAATTATTAAGCAGCAGTTGCTCCAAGAGCTTGTGAAAGTAAAGCTAAGAACAAAAATACAATTCCAAATCCAAGAGTTAAATAACTAACTATTAGTTCACTTCCTCTTTCTTTAGTCTTAACGAAGACATTTAAACCACCACCAGTGATTGCACCAGAAGCACCTTCAGATTTACCACCTTGAAGTAAACTAAGAATAATAATGATAACAGCAATAACCCAGAAAATATAATCGTACCAAGCCATATATAACCTCTTTTCTTGTATATATTATTACAATACTATTTTTTTTACAACTTAAATATATAATATTTAAAGTTTAATTTATTCAACAGCTTTTTTAAAAAATATTTAAGTTTTGAAGGGTTTTTGTCTAATTTTTAGACTTTTTAAAAGTTTCTTCAAAAATATTTTATTATCTTTTAAACCTAATTTTATAAAAAAATATATATTTTCTATAAAAATCAGTCTCTAATAAATGCAAATTGATTATAAATATGATATATTTATAAACGTTTTTGAGGAGGTATATAACATGAATCTAAGAAATATTGCAATTATTGCTCACGTTGATCATGGTAAAACTACTCTTGTTAATCAGTTATTGAAATCCAGTGGAACTTTTAGAGAAAACGAAAAATTAGAAGATCGTGCAATGGATAGTAATGATATCGAAAGAGAAAGAGGAATTACTATTCTTGCTAAAACCACAAGTATTAAATATAAAGATACTAAAATTAATATTTTAGACACTCCTGGGCATGCTGACTTTGGTGGCGAAGTTGAAAGAATTATGCATATGGTTGATGGTTGTTTATTACTTGTTGATGCTTTTGAAGGAACAATGCCACAAACTCGTTTTGTCTTAAAAAAAGCATTAGAAGCACATGTAAAACCTATTGTTGTTATAAATAAAATCGATCGCCCAAATGCTAATCCTAAAAAAGCAGTTGATGAAGTTTTATCACTTTTTATCGAATTAGGAGCTCCTGAAGAATTTTTAGATTTCCAAGTTGCATACACAAGTGCTTTAAATGGAACTAGTTCTTTAAGTCCTAATCCAAACGACCAAAAACCAGGAATGGATCCTATTTTTGACTTAATTTTAAAAGAAATTCCTGAACCACCTGTTGATA
This sequence comes from uncultured Mollicutes bacterium, assembly GCA_900540365.1. GTDB lineage: Bacteria > Bacillota_I > Bacilli_A > RFN20 > CAG-826 > Onthovivens. The sequence goes on along the minus strand of UQFN01000001.1, from coordinate 178,642 downwards.
TAAATAAACCATTACAACTTCAATTTGCTTTATTAGATTATAACGATTATGTCGGGAGAATGGGTATTGGTAGAATTCAACAAGGTTCAATTAAAGTTAATCAAATGGTTAGCTGTGCTCGACTTGATGGAACAGTTAAAAACTTTAAAGTATTAAAACTAATTGGTTATTATGGTCTTAAAAAAATTGAGATTGAAGAAGCTCATGCTGGCGAAATTGTTGCTGTTGCTGGCTTGCCAGATATTTATGTTGGGGAAACTGTTTGTGAATTAAATAACATTAATCCTCTTCCTCCATTACATATTGATGAGCCAACTTTACAAATGACTTTTGGTACAAATTCTTCTCCTTTTAGTGGTAAAGATGGAAAATTATTGACCGCAAGAAAAATTGAGGAACGATTATTTAAAGAAAAAGAACGTGATGTCTCATTAAAAGTCGAAAGAGTTTTAAATTCTGAATCTTGGATTGTTTCTGGTAGAGGAGAACTCCATTTAGGTATTTTAATCGAAAATATGAGACGTGAAGGTTTTGAATTAGAAGTTAGTAGACCACAAGTTATTATTAAAGAAATTGATGGTTGTAAATGTGAACCATATGAAGATTTATCAGTAGAAGTTCCTAACGATTTTGTTGGCGATATTATGACAAGTTTAGGAAGTAGAGATGCTGAATTAATTGATATGACTAGCGATGATTCTAATACTAAAATTAATTATGTAATTCCTTCAAGAGGATTAATTGGTTTTGTAACTAACTTCCTTACATTGACTAAGGGTTATGGAATTATTGCTCATACTTTTAAAGAATATCGTCCATGTAAAGAAAAAAGTGTTGGTGAAAGACAAATTGGTGTTTTGGTTGCTACTGAAAAAGGTACTTCTACTCCATACGCTCTTCAACATGTTGAAGATAGAGGAATTATGTTTGTCGGACCTGGTGTTGATGTCTATGAAGGAATGATTGTTGGTGAAAATAAATATGATTCTGATTTAGCAGTTAATGTTTGTCAAACTAAAAACTTAACTAATCAAAGAAGCGCAAATAAAGATCAAACGGTTGTATTAAAAGTTCCAAGAAAAATGACTCTTGAAGCGTGCTTAGATTATATTAATTCAGATGAATTAGTTGAAATAACTCCTTCAACATTTAGAATGAGAAAGAAAATCCTAAATACCGCTGAAAGAAAGAAATGGGAAGCAAAAAATAAATAAGCACGAAAAAGTGCTTATTTTTTTATAAAAGCCTGCAAAACTCAACTTATTTTTGAGCTTTTAGTTCAAACAAGATATCTCTTAATTCAATTGCTCTTTCAAAATCAAAGTTTTTAGCTGCTTCTTTCATTTCTTTTTCGACCATCTTAATCTTTATTTCAAATTCGGTCTTTGTTAACTTACCTTTAGTAACAAACTCTTCGGTTTCACTAGTAATATTATGAATTGGTGGTCTAATTTCTTTTATGATGGTTTGAGGAATAATTCCCATTTCATCATTATATTTCTTTTGAATTTCTCTTCTTCTTTCAGTTTCTTCGATACAATTATGCATGCTTTCAGTAATATTATCTGCATACATAATAGCTTCTCCATTGGCATTTCTAGCTGCACGACCAACTACTTGTATTAAACTTCTAGTGCTTCTTAAAAAACCTTCTTTGTCTGCATCTAAAATAGCAATCAAACTTACTTCTGGAATATCTAAACCTTCTCTTAAAAGATTAATTCCGACTAAAACATCATATTTTCCTTTTCTTAATTGATAAATAATTTCACTTCTTTCAAGAGTTTTGCATTCACTATGCATATAAACAGTTTTAATGCCTTTATCTTTTAAGAAGGCAGTTAAATCTTCGGCCATTTTAATAGTTAAAGTAACAATCATTGTTCTTTCATGTCTAGCTATTCGAGTATTTATTTCATTAATTAAATCATAAATTTGATTAGTGGAAGGTTTAACAATAATCATTGGATCTAATAAACCAGTTGGACGAATAATTTGTTCAGAAACTTTGAAATTTGCTTTTTCAAGTTCATAATCTCCAGGAGTTGCACTTGTACAAATAATTTGGTTAATTTCTTGTTCAAATTCTTCAAAATTTAAAGGTCTATTATCAAGAGCGCTTGGTAATCTAAATCCGTATTCAACTAAAGTAGTCTTTCTACTTCTATCCCCGTTATACATTCCTCTAATTTGAGGCAAGGTCACGTGAGATTCATCGACAATTAATAAATAATCTTTAGGAAAATAATCCATTAGACAAAATGGTTTTTCTCCTGGTTTTCTTTTATCAATATGACGAGCATAATTTTCAATCCCAGGACAAAAACCAAATTCTTCTAAAGAATCACAATCTTGATTTGTTCTAAATTCAAGTCGCTCAGCTTCTAATAGTTTTCCTTCTTTTTTAAACTCTTCAACACGATCTTTTAATTCAGTTTTAATAGTTTTTATTGCTTCTAAAATTCTTTCATAAGTTGAAGCGTGATCATAAGCAGGAAATAAATTATAAGTTTTATACTTTTCAATAACTTCCCCAGTTAAAAAATCACATTTTGCAATTGATTCAATCGTATCACCAAAAGTGTCGAGACGAATATATGCATCTTCCATATGTATTGGCATAATATCAATAATATCACCATGGACTCTAAATCTTCCTGGAGCTAAATCCAAATTATTACGCTTATATTGGGAACTAATTAATTTTTTAAATAATTCTTTACGATCAATATCTTCATTTACTCTTACTTCAAAAATTAATTTTTTATATTCTTCAGGATCTGTTAAACCGTAAATTGAAGCAACACTAGCAACTACAATCGTATCTCTTCTTTCTAAAATACTATTAATTGCGCTTGTTCGCATCATTTCAATTTCATCATTCATTACAGCAGTCTTATCAATATAAGTATCAGTGCTTGGCATATAAGCTTCAGGTTGATAAAAATCAAAGTTTGATACAAAATATTCAACTCTATTTTCAGGAAATAATTCTTTCATTTCGGCATAAAGTTGCCCTGCCAAAGTTTTATTATGAACCAATATTAAAGTTGGGCGATTAACTTGTTCAATAACATTTGCCATCGTAAAAGTTTTACCGGTACCAGTAGCCCCTAATAAAACTTGATATTTTTTATGTTCGTTTAAACCTTCAACAAGTTCTTTAATTGCTTTTGGCTGATCTCCAGTTGGCTTAAATTCACTAACAATTTTAAAATCTTTACTCATCATTTTTTTTATTTTTAATGAACTTCTGCAAGGTATTTATTGAATTTGTATTACTTTTTTGCAACCTTGTAAAGCCTTCTCCACCAACTAAAATTGTTTGTGTAAAGGTTACAAAAGCATCTGGATCAATTTGAGCAATACCATCTTTAACCTTCACATATTCACGCCTATTAAATGTAATTCTTACTAGCTTTTTATTTTCTGTAGAATATCCTCCAACAACATCAAAAACTGTGGCTGAACGATCTAAATAATCAATACTAAATTTAATAAATTCTTCATATTTATCAGAAATAATATCAACATTGTAAGCTTTTTCTTTACTAACATAAACAATTTCGACCATTAAACTACAAATAAAGGCACTTATAATTCCTACTAAACCAGCAACAAAATTAAAGCCTCTTTTACCAACAATATCTAAAATTAAACCAATACCAACAATTGCTGCATCGATAGAGAAAAATACAGCGGATGTTTTAATTCCAGTAAACTTATTAACAATAAAAGTTAAAATATCAAGTCCACCAGTACTTCCTCCCCCAATAAATGTTAATGAACATCCAATTCCAACGCATGCACCACCAATAATGCCTGCAATCAAAATAATTCCTTCATTAATTCCTAAGTTTTCAATATTAATAATTGAACCATTTATCCACATTTCATCTAATAATTGAATGTTTTGCGAATCAAGCATTAATTGAACAATATTTCTAGCTAAACCAGTTCTTAGGAAAATAGTTAAAAATACAGGATATAAAATTGTTGATATCAAAGTCGTTAAACTAAACTTAACTCCTAAAATTATTAATCCAATTACAAATAGACCCCATGTAAAAATATAAGCAGTAACGTCTACTGGCAAAAATGAACTTAATAAAACTCCAATTCCAGTTATCCCACCACTAACAATTTGAAAAGGAACCAGGAAAACTCCACTTCCAAAAGCAAGAATAAACGTTCCAAAAACAACTAAAAAGACTTTCCATAAACTACTTAAAACTTGTTTTTTCGTAAGTTTGATTTTTTTAATTTGCATTTTCTTTTGCCTCCTTTTCTAAATAACTAAAGATGAAACCATCAAGGTCTCCATCCATAACATCATTAACTTGTGTATTTTCAAAATTAGTACGATTATCCTTTACTAAAGTGTAAGGACAAAAAACATAGGAACGAATTTGGCTACCCCATTCAATATTTTTTTGTTCACCAACAATTCCTTTTATAACATTTTTCTTTTTTTCTAATTCAAGTTGATAAAGTTGTGATTTAAGCATATTCATCGCAGTTTCTTTATTTTTTAATTGTGTTCTATCAACCTGACAAGATACAACTATACCAGTTGGAAGGTGAGTAATTCTAACTGCTGTTTCGACTTTATTAACATTTTGTCCTCCAGCACCACCACTTCGATAAGTATCTATTTTTAAATCGCTTTCTTTAATATCAATATTAATATCATCTTTAATTTCAGGCACAACATTAACACTTGCAAAAGAAGTATGACGTCTAGCATTACTATCAAAAGGAGAAATTCTTACTAATCGATGAACACCTTTTTCACCCTTTAATAATCCATAAGCATATTTACCTTCAATATGTAAAGTGACAGATTTAACTCCAGCTTCTTCACCTGGTAAATAATCATAAATTTGATATTTAAAATTATGTTTATCGCAAAATCTTTCATACATTCTTAAAAGCATATTAGCCCAGTCACATGCTTCAGTTCCACCAGCACCTGGGTGAATTTCTAAGATTAAATTTGAGTTATCAAATTCCCCACTAAAAAGAACAAGTTTCCTTAAAGTATTTAATTCTTTGCTAACATTTTCATAATTTTCTTCAATTAATGAAATCATTTCTTCATCGTTTTGATCTATTTCGCTTATTAAATTATTTAATTCATTAATTTCTTTATCGACTTTTAAAAAGAGGTCTCTTTTATAAATAAGATCATTTTTTCTTTCAATATATTTAGAAGCTTCACGAACATTGTTCCAAAAAGCATCATCTAATGATAATTTTTCAATATCTTCAATTTCTTTATTAATTTTTGCAAGGTCAAAGAGAGTCACTAAGCATTTTTACTTGCTTTAGTGCCTCTAAAATATTTTGTTTTAATAAAAATAATTCGACCATATTAATTTGTATGAATATCCTCGTGTTTATATTCTGGAGCAGCTGTCTTGTCCTTATCAATATGACTAATATTTAAATTTGGATCATTAACAACTTCTTCGGAAGTTTCTTTCTTTTCAACTTGTTTTTCTAAAATTTCTCCAGTGACATCTTCTTTGGCTTCAACAGTAAAGGCCTCTTTCTTTTCTTCTTGTTTTGGAGCAACTTTAATATTTAAAAGATTTAAAACAACTTCAAGAGAAATTGTTTCAAGCATTTCTCTAAACATATCCCATCCTTCATTAACATAATCTTGAAGTGGGTTAGTTTGAGCATAACTTCTTAAAGAAACAGATTCTCTGAAACGATTCATATTATCAATTTGTTGAGTCCAGTTTTTATCAATAATTCTTAAAGTAATATTTCTTTCAACTTTTTCAGCTAAATCAGGATCCCATTGTTTCTTTCTTTGGGTATATGCATCTAATAAAATTTCACTAATATCATCACTAATTTCATCAGGCAATGTTTCATCATAATATGATGGTTTAATACTACCTTCTGGAAGGAATTGTGGTGACATAATCTTAGATAATTTTTCTCCACTAACTAATTTTTCATCGCTATTTTCATTAATTGCTCTTTTAGCGAGGGCTTTACCACAATCATTAAAAGTATCGAGTAATAATTCATGAATATCATCAGCGTATAAAATTTGATCACGCTTACTATACATAATTTGTCTTTGTTTACTTAAAACATCATCATAATCAAGTAAGTTTTTACGAATATCGAAGTTTTGACCTTCAATACGTTTTTGTGCACTTGTAATCGCACTTGTTAACATCTTTGATTCAATTGGACGTTTATCATCACCTTCATTTTTCTCGAATAATTTCATTAAATTATCACTAGCAAATCTAACCATTAATTCATCTTCTAATGATACATAAAATCTTGAGAATCCTGGATCACCTTGACGACCACTACGTCCTCTTAATTGGTTATCAATTCTTCTTGATTCGTGTCTTTCAAGACCGAAAACACATAAACCACCTAAAGCACGTGTTTCAGGAGTTAATTTAATATCAGTTCCTCTACCTGCCATGTTAGTAGCAAGTGTAATTTGTCCTTTTTCACCAGCATGAGAAACAATTTCTGCTTCACGGGCATGGTTTTTAGCATTTAACATTTCAAAAGTTAAACCAGCAGCAGTTAAATATTGAGCAACTTCTTCACTAGCTTCGACACTAGGAGTACCAATAAGAATTGGTTGTCCAACTGAATGTCTTTGAACTACTTCATTTACAAGAGCCTCGATTTTATCTTTTTTATGAACAAAAACATAATCAATAGCATCTTCTCTTTGAATTGGTCTATTAGTTGGAATAACAACAACTTTCATGTTGTAAATCTTTCTGAATTCTTCTTCCTCAGTTTTAGCAGTACCGGTCATACCACCAATTTTTTTGAATAATCTGAAGAAATTTTGATATGTTATGGTAGCTAAAGTAACAGTTTCTTCTTTAATTTTTACGCCTTCTTTAGCTTGAATTGCTTGTTGAAGTCCATCACTATATTCTCTTCCTTTTAAAACACGACCAGTGAATTGATCAATTAATTGAATTTCTTTATCTTGGTCAACTAAATATTCAACATCACGAGTCATTATGTAGTTTGCTTTTAAAGCTTGATGAATTCTATGGACTAAATCTGCATATTCTGGATCGTAAAGATTTCTAATGCCAAAGAGTTTAATTGCCTTATCGTTTCCTGCATCAGTTAAATAAACTGCCTTTGTCTTAACATCGATTTCAAAATCTTTATTTTTCTTGAGCATTTTAACAAAACGGTCAGCAACTGTATATTGAGAAGCACTAGCCTTAGAACCACCGCTAATAATAAGAGGAGTTCTACTTTCATCAATTAAAATACTATCAGCTTCATCGATAACAGCATAATTTAATCCTCTTAAAACACGTTGATCGACAGTTGGAGCCATGTTGTCTCTTAAATAGTCAAAACCTAATTCACTATTAATTGTGTAAGTGATATCACATAAATGTGCATTACGTTTTTCTTGAGTTGTCAAACTATGCAAATTAACACCAACAGTTAAACCTAAGAAAGTATAAATTTGTCCCATCCATTGAGCATCTCTGGTTGCTAAGTATTCATTAACAGTAACAACATGGACACCTTTTCCACTAAGAGCATTTAAATAGACAGCCATTGTTGCAGTAAGAGTTTTACCTTCACCGGTTTTCATTTCAGCAACATCGCCATCATTTAAAACTAAAGCACCGATAATTTGAACTTCATATGGAAATTGATTTAAAACTCTTCTTGCTGCTTCACGAGCAACTGCAAAAGCTTCAAATTTAATGTCTTCTAATGTTTTTCCTTCCGATAATAATTTTTTAAAGTAAGGGGTCTTGGCTCTTAACTCATCGTCAGTTAACTTATGCATTTCTTCTTCATAAGCCATAACCTTCTTAGCTTGATTCTTATATTTTTTAAGTATTCTAGCGTCTAATCTAAATATTTTTTCAACAATATTACTCATATAAAGCTCCTTAAGCGTCTTAAATATATTATCATTTATAGTTTATTTAATAAACTATTTTTAAATTTTTGGGTCTAAAATTGCCATTTATTAATCCTTCTTTTAATTAAAATCTATCAATATATGTTCAATTAACTTGTGTTTTTAAAGAAAAACCTTGCAAAACTTAACTATTTTTTATGATTTTAGATTATTTTTAAGTTTTTCTTTTTCAAAATCTTCTTTAAAACGTTTGGCTAATATTAAAATTTTTATCTTTTTTGGTTGTTTTGATTTAATTAATTCTAAACATGCTTTTAATGTTTCTCCAGTTGTCATAATATCATCAACTAAAAGAATTTTTTTATCTCTTAAATCAATATTTTCATCTATTCCAAATTTATTATGTCCTTTTATTCTTTCCTTATAATTTAATTGATGTTGACTTATATTTTTAGTCTTGTATAAACATTTAATCATTCGAAGATATAACGAACTAAAAATAGCTTCTACATGATTAAAACCTCTTTTCTCATCACTTTCTTTAGTTGAAGGAATAGGAATAATCGTATATCCAAAATATCTTAAACTTAATTCTAATCTAAAGGGTGAAATTAAAACATCTTTAAGTTCATAATCATAACAGCCTTTAAGTAAATAGATAGTATGACGTAATTCATCATTATATCGATAAATAGCTAAGCTTTTAATATTTTCAAATTTAAATTCATAAAAAATCGGGTTCATATTTTTCATACATTTATTGCATATAAAGTATTCTAAATTTATTAAAGAATGAAACGAATTATATGAATCATCGTGAAAGCATTTTTTGCAAAACTTTGTTTGCTTCATCGATAGAAAAAATTGATTTTTCCATTTCTTTAGTTTTTTTATCACAAAGAAAAATTACCTCCCCATCTGGATATGATGCTTTTCTCCCTACTCTTCCGCTAATTTGAGTTAAAGAGTATTGATTAAATATTTCATGATCTGCTTGATAAATTATTACTTGTAAATTTTCAAGAGTAACTCCTCTTTCTAAAACTGCTGTCGTAACTAAATACATATATTTTTTATTACGAAATTTATTAATTATTTCTTCTCGGTTATTTGATTTAGAATTAACAAAATATCCCGGTTTTACAAGGTTTTTTATGAAAATGTAGACTTTTTTTGATAAATTGATTGTCGGAACAAAGATTAAAACTTGTTTATTTTCTTCTAAATATTTTTTTATTTTAATAACTAAAAATATAATTTTAAATATTTCAAAAGGAACAATTTTAATAACTGGGACTGGAATCTTTTTTAAATGAAATCTAACAAATAATTTTATTAATTTATTATTTTTATCTAAAGTAAATTTTTTTATAAATTCTTCGCTTGCGGTGGCACTCATTAAGATATAATTTCCTTTTATACTTCGTAGAAAAATATTATATAAAACATCATTATCTTTATAAGGAAATGCATCTAATTCATCTAATATTAATAAATCAAAGTAATTATTAAATCGATAGAGTTGATGCGTTGTTAAACAAATAATATCACCTTCTATAATTTCTGTATTTCCGCCATATAAAGAAACTATCTTTGCTTTTTTAAAAGTGTTTTTAAATCTTATTGAAAGTTCATAAACAACGTCTTTTCTTGGTATTGCAAAGCCAACTCGCATATGTTTACTTAAAGCATATTCAATAACTGCAAAAACAAGTTCTGTTTTCCCTGCTCCACATACCGCGTAAACTAGTTGATTAAATTTATTTTTAAAATTATCTAATATTACATTTGAAATCTCCTTTTGAATATTAGTTAATTCATAAGCTGTTGAAATTTCAATATTATCTGTTATTTGATAAGTATTAGTAGCAACTTCTCCTTTAAAAGAGATGCACTTTCTACAATAAGGTTTCCCGTTTAGATAACCAATAAAACGTGGATCTTCATTTTTACAAATTGGACAAATAAAAAAGCGACTCATATATACAAGTCGCTTTGAATTTTAACTATTTTTCAAAATTTTTAATATAATCAACTCTTTTTTGATGTCGTTCTCCAAGGAAAGGCTCACTAATAAATGTTAAAACTCTTTTTTTAATTTCATCTATATTTTGATAGTGTGCTCCAAAAGCAATAACATTAGCATCGTTATGATTTCTTAATAACTTTGCTACTTCATCGTTATAACCTATTCCACAACGAATTCCCTTTACTTTATTACAAGCAATAGAAATTCCTTCGCCACTATTACAAATTACAACACCAAAATCAGCTTCTTTATTAGCAACTAATTGACCAACTTTAATTCCAAATTCAGCATAGTTACAACTATCTAAAGAATATGTACCTACATCAATAGTTTCAATATTGTTATTATTTAAAAAATTAATTAGTTCTTTTTTTACTAAATATCCACCATGGTCACTACCTAATGCTATTTTCATATAACTTCTCCTTTATTTTATTAAACTTTAATTCTCCTTCGCGAATTAAAGTTATTTCATTACCGTCTACTTTTATTATAGTTGAAGGGATATTACTTTTAATATCTCCTTCTACAATATAATCGATATTTTCTTTAAAATAATTATAAACTTCTTCTTTATTAGTAGCTGGAGGTAAATCACTAGGATTTGCACTAGGAACTAATAAAGGTTTGTTAACAATATTGATAACATCTAAAATAAATTGATCATTTGGAATTCTTATTCCAATAAATCCTGTCCCTAAATCTAAAAAGTGTGGAACATCTTTTTTTGTTTTTAAAATAAGTGTGAGAGGACCGGGAGTAAACAATTCCAAAATCTTCTTAGCCAAATCATTAATTTCAATAATATCTTTAACTTGTAGAATATTACTAATCATTAAAGTAAATGGTTTATTTGGACTACGATGTTTAACTTCAACTAAACGATTAAAATTTTCATTTGAAGTAGCAATAATTCCTAAACCATAAACTGTTTCAGTAGGAAAAGCTATTAATTTATTATCATTAAATAGACTAGCTACCTTATTAATTTCTTTTTTATTTAAATAAATCATTAATTTACTCCTTTAATAAATAAATAGCGGGTTTTCCCATATAAATCTTTTTTAAATTCATATTCAATTTTATTTAAATCAAAATAGTTTTTAATTAAAAATGATAATTTTTCTTCTTGGTCGTAATTTATTTCAAAAGCCATTAAAAAGTTTTTATTCATAATGTTTTGATAATTTTTAAAATAGTTTTCATAAAAAGCTGTCCCATCTTGAATATAGATAGCATTAATTGGTTCGTGCTCTAAAACTTTTTTCTCAATATCATTAATATTTTCTACATATGGTGGATTAGATATTAAAATATCTACTTTAATATTTCTTTTAATTAAAGGTTCAACTTTATCACCTTGTAAACAAATAATTGGTAATTGATATTTTTCAAAATTCTTTTTTGCTATCATTAAAACATTTTCATATTTATCAAGTGCAAAAACAGTTGAGTTTTTATATTCTTTTTGCATAGCAACAGCAATACACCCACTACCAGTACAAACATCAGCAATTATTTTATGATTAAGGTTATTTTTGTTTATATACTTTATAGTCTCTAAAACTAACATTTCAGTTTCAGGTCTAGGGATTAAAACATCTTCACTAATAGATATCATATAATCTAAAAATGGTGCTTCCTCTAAGATGTATTGAAGTGGTTCACCAGCAATTAATCTATTTAAATTTCTATAAAAATATTGGGGATTAGGACACTCTTTATCAAAATTTAGGACTAATTCAGTAAACGATTCATAGCCAGATGCTTTCATAAGTATGGCATAAATCTCACCATCAAAGTATTCTATATCTTTGTTTTTAGAAAGAATTTCTTTAGCACGATTATATAAATCTCGATTAGATAACTCCATCTTTATTACCAGCAATTTTTTGTTCTTGATCAAAATTAATTAATGCATCAATAATATTATCTAAATCACCTTCCATTACACGGTCTAATTGTTGAATTGTAAATCCAATTCGATGATCGGTAACTCTGTTTTGTGGATAATTATAAGTTCTTATTTTTTCGTTACGGTCTCCACTACCAATTTTACTTCTAAATTGAGCTTCGGTTTGACTCTTTTTTTCTTCTTCTAATTGAGCTAATTTACTTGCTAACATTTGCATACAAATTTCATGGTTTTGAATTTGTGATTTTTGAGTTTGGCATGATACAACAATTCCAGTAGGAATATGAGTTATTCTAACTGCAGACTCAGTTTTGTTAACATTTTGTCCACCAGCTCCTTGAGAACGATAACGATCCACTCTTAAATCACTTGGATTAATATTAATTTCATTTACTTCTACTTGTGGCATAACAACAACTGTAGCAGTCGATGTATGAATTCTTCCATTAGCTTCTGTTTTAGGTACTCTTTGAACACGATGAACACCACTTTCAAACTTTAATCTTGAATAAGCGCTATCTCCACTAACAACAAATTGAATATATGAATATCCTCCAACTCCACAAGGACTTTCATCAATTATTTTTAATTTCCAGTTTTTAGCTTCGCAATATTTCACATACATTCTAAATAAATCACCTGCAAAGATATTTGCTTCATCACCACCAACTGCTCCTTTTATTTCAAAAATAATATCTTTCCCATCATTTGGATCCTTTGGAATTAATAAAATTCTAATTTCGTCTTCAATTTCAAGAAGTTTATCACTACAATTTTTAAATTCTTCTTTTCCTAAAGCAGACATTTCAGGATCATGATCATTAGACATTAATAATGCATCTTCTTTATTTTGTTCACAAGTTTGGTATTCTAAAAACTTCTCAACTATAGGTTCAAGTTGTGATCTCTCTTTTGATAAATCTTTAAATTGTTTCATGTCACTGCAAACACTATTATCGAGCAATAATTCATCAATTTCTTTTAATCTTTTTTGGCTAGCTTCGAGCCTATCGTGCATGTTTTTATCCATAAATATCCCTTTAATTTCCTAAAAATTATATCAAAAATAATATTAGTTTAAAAGTATATCATAGTTTAAATAAAAGAACTTTTAATGTATAATAGAACAAGGATTTTTTATGTCATACAAAGCACTTTATCGAAAATATAGATCGCAAAATTTTGACGAATTAGTTGGACAAGAAGCGATTGTTAAAACATTACTTAATGCCTTAAAAAAAGGCAAAATTTCTCACGCATACTTATTTAGTGGACCACGCGGAACAGGAAAGACTTCTGTTGCAAGACTTTTTGCAAAAGCTTTAAATTGTGCTGAAGGAGTCGGACATATTTGTAATAGATGCCAAAGTTGTTTAGCTATCAGTGAAAACAAACATCCTGATGTAATTGAAATTGATGCTGCTAGTAATAGTGGAGTCGATGAGATTAGAAATTTAATTGAAAAAGTAAAATATTCTCCGATTGAAGGACAATATAAAATTTATATTATTGATGAAGTTCATATGATGACAACTAGTGCTTTTAATGCTTTATTAAAAACATTAGAAGAACCACCAAGCTATGTTGTTTTTATTTTATGTACAACTGAACCTTATAAACTTTTACCAACAATCATTTCTAGATGTCAAAGATATGAATTTAAAAAAATTGATGAAAAAGATTTAACTAAGTTAATTAAAAATGTTTTAAGTAAAGAAAATATTAATGCCGATGAAGATTCAATTAGATTAGTTGTTGAATTAGCAAATGGTGGAGCTCGTGATGCCTTAAGTTTATTAGATCAAATTATTGCTTATTCTGGTAATAATATCGTATCTCAGGATATTGAAAAAATTTTCGGACTAACTTCTGCTACTGAAAAAATTACTTTATTAAAATATATCCATGCAAATGATACTTTAAATGTTTTAAATAAATATCAAAATTTTATTGCTAGAAATGTTGATGTATCTAGACTTGTTAATGAATTATTAAATGTTTTAAAAGATGCTTTAATCTATTTAAAAACTAATAATTTAGAACTGTTAACATCTACTTCTTTAAACAGTGTTAAAGAACTTGCAAGTTTCCTTAATGAAAGTGAAATTAATTCTTATATTGATTTATTAATGGAATGTAATAAAGAATTTAAGATTTCAAATAACCCTTTATTTACTTTTGAAATTTATTTGCTTAAACTTTCTTCTTTAAATAATTCTAAGCCTGAAATTACTAAAAAAGAGGTTGTTAAAGAAGTAATAAATAAACAACCTCAAAAAGAAATTATCGAAGAAAAAGTTGAAATTGCGCCAAAACAAGAAGTAAAGAAAACTGTTGTAAAACGTGCAATTTTACAAAAAAACCCTGCAGAAGTCGACTTAAAAAAGATAAATCTTGATTCTTCAGGCTTATCAAATTTCATTAGTGATGATAATTTAATTAAGTTATTATCAATTGCAAAAAAAGATCTTCGCACTAAAATCGCTAGTTTATGGCCTAACTTAGAAAATTATTTAGACGATAAAAAATATGGTCCATTTGCTACTATCTTAATGGACTCAAGTTTATTTGCCGTAACTGATAAACATATAATTATTGTTAATAATTATGATATTGCTACTAAAAAAGTAAATGTTTGCAAAAATCAAAATTCTTTTAGTGACCTTATTGATAAAATTAGTGGATATAAACTATTTATCTATTCATTAAATAGAGTGCGTTATATCGATATAAAGAGTAAATTTTTAAATTTACAACAAGTAAATAAACTACCTGTTTGTGAAGATATAGATGAAATAGAAATAACTACAGAGGAGATTGAATAATATGAATATGCAACAAATGTTACAACAAGTACAAAAAATGCAAAGAATGTATGAAAAAGAACATAAAATACTCGAAGAAACTGAATTTAATTACATCGCTAATGGAGTAATTTCCTTAACTTTAAAAGGTGATATGTCATTAGTTAGTATTAAGATTTTAGATGAAGATATTTTAGAAAAAGATAATTTAGAAATGATTCAAGATATGATAAAACTTGCTTATGACAATGTAAGAAATCAAATTTTACAAAAAGAAGAAGAATTAGCTTCTAAATTTAAAGTTCCTGGAGGATTTGGTTTTTAATGAATGAATTAAAATCAATTGTTGATTTAACTAATGCTTTTTCAAAATTTCCAAGCATTGGTGCTAAAACAGCAGAAAGGATGGCTTATGCTATTTTAAATATGGATAAGCAATCCATTGATTTTTTAATTACTTCTATTGAAAATGCTACTACTAAAATTCATCCATGTCCTATTTGTGGAATTTTAACTGAAGATGATAAATGTCAAGTTTGTAAAGATGTAAATAGAGATCATAGTCAATGTATCGTTATACCTTCTTCGAAGGATGCACTTCTATTTGAATCAATGAATTTTCATGGCATATATCATGTTTTAGGTGGAGAGATTTCCTCTTATCATGGATTAACTCCAGATAAGTTAAAAATTCAAGAACTTATTAAAAGAATTGAGGATGAAAAAATTAAAGAAATAATTATCGCCACTAATCCAAATATTGAAGGTGATACTACTGCTTTATATTTAGCAAAAATTTTAGAAAATAAAGATGTAATCGTTTCACGTATTGGTTTTGGCTTACCAGTAGGTGGCCAATTAGATTATGCTGATTCGTTAACTATCAAAAGATCTTTTGATAATCGTACTAGTTACAAAAAGGAGATAAAATAATGTTTATTACTGCTGAAGGTGTCGAAGGTTGTGGGAAAACTACAATCTTAAAAATGGTATATGAACAACTTACTAAGGAAGGCTATGATATTTTATTAACCCGCGAACCAGGTGGTGTAAAAATCTCCGAGCAAATTAGAAATATTATTTTAAATAAAGATAATGTTGAACTTGATGACCGTTCGGAAGCTCTTTTATTTGCAGCTAGTAGAAGACAATTACTTGTCGAAAAAATTTATCCTGCTTTAAAAGAAAATAAAATAGTTCTTTGCGATAGATATGTAGATAGTAGTTTAGCTTATCAAGGCGGAGGGAAAAATCTTGGTGTAAGCGAGGTTTTAAATATTAACTTATTTGCAACCAACAACACACTTCCTGATTTAACTTTACTTTTTGATATTGAACCAGAATTAGGTTTAAAACGAATTGCAGATAATTCTAATCGTGAAGTTAACCGTTTAGATTTAGAAAAAATTGAATTTTATAACAAAGTTAGAGCCACATTTTTAGATTTAGCTAAAACTTATAAAAATCGTTATAAAGTGATCGATGCTTCTTTACCTTTAGAAGAAGTTTATAATATCACCTATAAAATTATTAAAGATAAACTTAATGAAAATCGTTGAATATTTAGAAAAAAACCAGCAGATCCCGTATAAAATTTTAGAAAATTCACTTAGTAAGAATGAATTTTTTCATGCTTATTTATTAAATGGCTCCATTGGTACTCCGCTTTTAGAAATCGCAAAATTCATCGCAAAATCTATTTTTTGTGAACACGCAAATCCTTTTTGTTGTGATAAATGTAATACATGTAAAAGGATTGATAATGGAACTTATGTTGATTTAATTATCGTTGATGGCAGTAAGGAAAGTATTAAAAAAGATGATATTTCTACAATTATTTCCCAATTTTCTAATACTGCTAATGAAAAAAAAGGAATTAAAATTTATATTTTAAATCTTGTTGAAAATATGACTTTAGATGCTACTAATTCTCTTCTTAAATTTTTAGAAGAACCTCCAGCAAACACTTATGCAATTTTAACTACTTTAAATAAGTTTTATATTTTACCAACGATTATTAGTCGTTGTGAAGTTATTAATTTTTCTTTATTAGATCAAAAAGAATTAATAAATAATGCTATAAATTTAAATGTTTCTAAAGAAGATGCGGAATTATTATCATTTTTTTATAACGATGAAACCCTTATAAAGGAATCATCTTTAAAAGAAGAATACATTGAAATTAAAAATTCCTTACTAAATTTTATTAAGAAATTTAAAAATAAAGATAATGCAATATTTTATTTAGAAACTTATCTCCTTCCTTTATTAAAATCAAAGGAAGATACTAAAAATTTCTTTGATTATCTTATTATTTTTTTCAAGGAAAGTTTAAAATATAAAGTTAATAAAACAACTTTTTTAAGTAGTTATATCGAGTATATTACGAGTATAATTAATTATATACCTGCTTTAGATAAGGCAATCTTAACTCTTGTTGAAGCTCGTAATGAACTAAATTTTAATCTTTTAGTTAATTTATTAGTAATTAGAGCAATAAACGAAATCTTTGGAGAATAAAATGGAACAACAAAATCAATATTATATAGCTGTAACTTTTGAAACAACAAATAAGGAATACTATTTTTCTACAATTTTAAATGACTTAAAAATTGGAGATTATGTTGTTGTTGAAACAACAATTGGTAAAGAAATTGGAAAAGTAACTTCTACCCCAAAACCTTTAGAAAGTTTAAATTTTTCTAAAGAAATTATTCCAATTTTAAGAAAAGCTGTTAAAGGCGATTTAAAAATACACGAAGAAAATAAAGTATTAGCAAATAAAGCTGGACTTATTTTTATTGATTCTGTTAATGATTTAAATTTAAATATGCGCCTAATAAATGCTGAATACACTTTAGATAGAGTTAAAGTTTTATTTACTTATGCTAGTGATGATCGAATAGATTTTAGAGAATTATTAAAAATTCTTGCATCTAAATTACATTGTCGAATTGAATTACGTCAAATAAGTAGTCGTGAAAGAGCACAAATGATTGGAGGAATCGGTGTTTGTGGCCTTCCTATTTGTTGCACTACTTTTTTTAAAACATTTGAGGGAATTTCTTTAAATAGAGCAAAAAATCAAATGCTTTCTATTAATATTCCTAAATTAAGTGGTCTTTGTGGTAAATTAATGTGTTGTTTAAAATACGAAGATGACCAATATAGTGAATTAAAGAAATCATTTCCTAATATTAATCAAGTTGTTACTTATAAAAATGCTAAATATAAAGTTACTGGATTTAATGTCTTTACTAAAATTTTGAAATTAGAAGAAGGAGAAACTGTTGAATTCGTAAATTTAAAAGAAATTAAATTTGAACGTGTAAATAAAAATGAAAAATAAAGGTAATTTATATTTAATTCCAACACCATTAGGAAATATAAAAGATGTAACACTTCGTGAGATTGAAGTTTTAAATACTTTAGATTATTTGGCTTGCGAAGATACTAGAAATACTTTGAAATTATTAAATTTATTAAACATTAAAAAAAGCTTAATTTCTTTGCATGAACATAACGAAATCAGTGGTTCTAAAAAAATTATTGAAGATTTACTTAATGGTAAAAATGTTGGCTATGCAAGTGATGCTGGTCTTCCTTGTATTAGTGATCCAGGATTAAAGTTAGTTCAAGAATGTATAAAAAATAATATTAATGTAATTCCACTTCCTGGTCCAAGTGCCAGTTTAACAGCTTTAATTGCAAGTGGTTTAGATACTTCAAATTTCTATTTTATTGGTTTTTTAGATCCTCAAATTTCAAAAAAAGAAGCCATTTTGAAAGGCTTTTTGAAAATTCGAGCCACTTTAATCTTTTATGAATCACCACATCGAATTAAAGAAACTCTTGCTTCAATGCAAAAAATTTTTGGAAACCGTAAAGTAGTAATCGCTCGTGAATTAACAAAAGTTCACGAAGAATTTTTACGTTTTAATTTAGATGATTATGAAAAATATTTAAATAATCTTATAGGAGAAATGGTAATTCTTGTTGAAGGTTATCAAAATAATTCTAATGAATTTTCTGATCAAGAAATTATTAATACTGTTAATGAATTAATTAAAGAAGGTATAAATAAAAAAGATGCCATAAAAGCATCTTCAGTTATTTTAAAAATCAATAAAAATTATATTAAAAAATTATTCATTGACTGATTCATTTTCAGTATCGCTACTTAAACCAACAATATTATCTACTGGTAAGGTAAAAGCAATTCCTTGACCTTTAGTTTCAAGTCCAGCTGTTTTATAAATATTTTTTAAGCATTCATCTTTAACTTCGTTTTCAACAATTATCAAAACCATTTCTTTATCTTTTTGAATTGGAATTCCATAAAATTTTTCTAAATCAATATTCCCAGTTCCACGAGCTGTTAAAACAGTTCCACCTTTGGCTCCACCTTGTCTAGCTCCTTCCATAACTAAATCGGTATATCCATTATTAACAATTGCAACAATTAAACTATAAGTCTTTTCCATTATTTCACCTCTTTTTTAATATTTTGTTTAGTATCTGTAAAGAATCGATACGTTAATACTCCTATTATTGAATCTAGTTTGATTGTAAAAGCAATTCCTTTAGCGTTTTTTGAAACGTTAAATCTTTCTAATATTTTGCTTAAAACTATATCTACTTGATTACTTTTAACAAGAGCAATTACAACATCTTTTTTATTTTCTGAAATATTTAATAAATCATAAATATCTCTAGTTGCAGTTCCATGACCATTGCATAAAAAGGCAGCAGCAACATTATGTTTTTTAATAAGTAAATCAAGATAATAATCGCCTTGATATTTATTTACTATTATGATTAATAGTTTTAAAGGAGATACTTCATATTCTTTTGAATAATCTAAAGTATTTTGTTTTGGTTTAGTAATGTTTTTATTAATTCTTTTAACCATAATTACTCCTTAAAAACAATAATTTGTTCATCGTTTTCTTCGATTAAACGTTTTCTAGCTGTAAATAAAATATATTTCTCTTTAAGCGAAGCCACAATACCTAAAACTTGAATAGAAATAATAGGAACAACTGCAATTAATCCAATAACTCCAAAACCACTAACAGAATCATTATTACTCCCTATTCCGATTATAAAAGGTAGGACAAAACAACTCGCCATTGTACCACTAGCAACTCCACCGCTATCAAAAGCTATTGCAGCATAAATATCAGGTACAAAGAAAGTTAATGCTAAAGCTAACAAAAATAAAGGAACATAATAATACATTATGCTAAAGTTATTTCCATAAACAATCCTTACAACTGCTAGAACTATTGCTAAACTAACGCCAACCGATAAACTTATTAAAATACTCCATTTAGTAATTGAACGACCACTAATTTCTTCGACTTGTTCAACTAAAATATGGACAGAAGGTTCAGCTAAAACAATAAAGCATCCTACAAGAATGGCAATTATTATAAATAAGTAATAATATGATTCTCCTCCTAACAAAATATTTTTACTTAGCTCACTAGCAAGAGGAATCAAACCCACCTTCGCACTTACTAAAAAGATTACCAATCCAAAATATGTATATAAAAAACCAATTCCTATTTTAATAAGTTCTTTTACACTTAATTTTATAAAAATGAAATTATAAATATAAAAGAAACATACTATTGGCAAAATTGCTATTAGTACTTCTAAAAGCACATTACTTAATACATTTATAAAAACTGGAGAAGTATTTAATTCGTTTTTAAAAGTGGCAAAAATTTCACTATTTTGCATTGGTAAAAAGATAAGTAATGACATAATTATAGGACCTATTGAACATAATCCAGTTACACCAAATGAGTCTCCACTACTATTTTTACCACCACGAACACTAGCAACACCAGCTCCAAAAGTTAATAAGAAAGGAACAGTTACTGGCCCAGTAGTAACTCCGCTACTATCAAAGCTAATCTCACATATTGCGCTTCCGTTACTGCCTAATAGACAAGCAAGTCCAAAAATTAAAGCATAAAAGAAAATTAGCCATAATTTTAATGATTTTTGAAAAATAATTCTTAATAATCCTATTACTAAAAAAATACCAACACCAATACCAATACAAAGTTTAAAAATCCATGAATTAATAATTCCATTTGCACTTACAAAATCACCTAAGACAGTTAAGTCAGGTTCAGCAATTGTTATCATTAAACCTAGGGCAAAAGAAACTATAACAATTAATACTATCGATTGTTTTTTAGTAATTGAACTACCTATATGCATTCCAACTTTAGTCATAGATTTTTCACTGCCTAAGGTAAATAAACCCATTCCTAAAGCTAAAGTAATCATTGAGGCAATAAAAATTAAAAGAGTATTTGTACTTATGACATTGTTATTTGGAAAAGCACTTGTGAATTGTAATCCAAATATTAATAAAACAATCGCCACAATAGGAACAACCGAAACAAAAGCTTCTAACAATTTATCATATAATAATTTTAACGATGTTTTCATTTCATTAAATTCTCCATTTCTGGTGGCAAAACCGTCTTAAACTCAAATATTTTTTTAGAATTTGGATGTTTAAACTTTAATTCATAAGCATGCAAACATAATCTATTAATAGGATTTTCAGGTGATCCATATTTGTCATCACCTAACACATAATGATTTAAGTTTCCTAATGTAACACGAATTTGATTTTTTCTTCCAGTGAAAATATGAACATCTAATAAAGAATAATTCTTATTTTCTTTTATAACTTTATAATCGGTAATACATTTTTGTGAGTCTTTAACATTTTTAGTAACATACATTAAATTTAAACTATTCATTTTTAAATAATTAACGACATGATCTTCTTTCTTATCAAAAATTCCTTCACAAATTGCATAATATCCTCTTGAAATAACTAAATCATTCCAATTATTTTGTAATTCATCTCTTATAGTTTCGTTTTTTGCAAACATTAATATCCCGCTAGTTTCTTTATCTAATCGATGAACAACAAAAATTCTATTATGCTTATCTTTTGATTGTAAATAATCCATAACCATTCGATAGGCAGTGCTGCTTTTTTCTTTATCACTAGCAATCGAAAGTAATCCAGCAGGTTTATTAATGACGATAATTTCATCGTTTTCAAATATTATTGGTAAGTTCTTTCTTTGTTTAGTTTTAATTCTTTTTTTTGAAATAATTAAATTATCTCCTTTGAATAATTTAAAATCAAATTGGGAAACAGGTGCTCCCTCAATAGAAATTAATTTATTAGAGAGTAATTTTTTAGCGTTATTTCGGCTATAACCTAAATCATTAATTAAGTAATCTAAAAGTAAAGAATCATGTCTAACAACATATTCCTTGATGTCTAATTTCTTTTTAGAAGAATCAAACTTAATATTTCTTGATTTTAAATTTTCTTTATAATTTTTATTCATCTTATTCAACCGAAATTAAACTTGCAGCGCCAATTATCCCTGCATCATTACCAAGAGATGCAATTAAAACATCAACACTTCTTGTTTTCTTAAATCCATAATGATTTTCTTCTAAATATTTTTTTACTTTTGAAATTAAAAATTCTTTTTGATTAGAAACTCCTCCGCCTAAAACAACTACTTCAGGTCTAAAAATATTACAGAAATTTAAAATTCCTTCTCCTAAATAATAAACATATTTATTAACAACATTATTAGCAGATAAATCACCTTTTTTAGCACATTCAAAAGAAGTTAGACCATTAACATTGTTAAGATTAAAATCAGCGTATTCCCACATTAAGGAGCGAGGATTCTTTTTCATTTCTTCTTTCGTTAATCTTAATAATGCCGAAGCGCTTGCATATGCTTCAAAGCACCCTTTTCTACCACAACCACATTTTCTTCCATTTAATCTAATAACCATATGTCCAAGTTCAGCACCTTGGCCAGAAGTTCCTTCAAATAAATTGTTATCAATAACGATTCCACCACCAACTCCTGTACCTAAAGTTAATAAAATTACGTTTTTATAACCTTTTGCGATTCCAAATTTTTGTTCAGCTAAGGCTGCACAATTTGCATCATTAGATAAAGAAAAAGGAAGATTAAAATCTTTTAAAGCATCTTTTAAAGATAAGTTCTCTATTTTTAAATTTGGAGCATATTCCATAGTTTTTAAATCATTATTAACAATTCCAGGTACTCCAAGACCAATACCATTAACTTCTAAAGAATTATTTTTAGCATACTTAATTAAGTTAGCTATTAAGGTATGTAGGCATTCTAAAAAATATTTATCACCCTTATTAACATCAGTCTTAATAGTCTCTTTATAAAGAATTTTTCCTTCTTTATTAACTAGCCCTGCCTTTAATGACATTCCGCCAATATCTACTCCAATATTTACCTTTTCCATATCAAATAGTCCCTTTTAATTAATTACGTAAGAAATTATAACATAAATATTAATTCCTTTGAGGAATTAATCTAAATTAAATTAAAAAATTAAAATATCAAATAAATATTTTTTAAATATTATGAAAAAATCTAATAAAAAAGTACCATAAAAACATTTAAAAATATTATTTTAATTTAAAAAAATCGTTATTTTTAGAAAAAACCCTGCAAAACTAAGGTCAAATTAAAAAACTTAAATATAAACCACCTAAAGAAGCAAATAATGTCGGCACACTTATAATTACTCCATATAAACAAAACTTACCAAATGAAAACGGAACATTATTCTTCTTTAATATGCCCATCCACATCATACCAGCTAAAGCTCCAATTGGAGTAAAAAATGCTGAAATATTTGAACTTATAACACTTGCAAAAATTGCTTCCTTAGACACAACTTCAAAATTTTCAATTATATCTACATACAAAACACTCATTGGAATATTATTAATTAAGTTAGCAATTACAAAACCAGAAGTTCCATAAGTTAAAATTAAGTTATTGCTATTTAATAAATCAAATATATATTTACTAATATCATAAGAATGTAAAGTTAAAACAATTACAAACATTGATAAAAGTAACGGAATTAGATTTAAAGGAATTCGAGAAATTGATTCTTTTAAAATAAACATTTCTTGTCTTTTAAAGAAGCAATATACAATAATAAAAATCAATAAACTACAGCCAGAAACAAAAGCTATAATCCACATTTTTAATCCAACCCACGAACTAATAGATAGTAAAATAATACAACTTATTAATAAAACTAAAGATACAATAAATATTTTTTTATCTAATATATGATCTTCTTCTAATGTATTTGCTAAGGGAACTTTAAAATATTTTCTAAATAATAAAAGCATAACTCCTAATGAAGTAAGTCCAGCAAATATCGTTGGTAAAGCCATGTATGTAATATATTCAAGAAAATCAATATTGAACGAAGAAGCTAAATAAATGTTTGTTGGATTACCAATTATTAATAACATTGACCAAGTATTTGCTCCAACAAATTCTCCTACTAAATAAGGTAGTGGATTAATTTTGGTATTTTTACAAAAGAAAATAATAAATGGTGTAAAAGTAATTACAATAATATCGTTAGATGTAAAAATAGTTAAAATTGAAGCTACAAAATATAACAAAATAAACATCGATAATTGAGAATTTTTAGCTTTTTTAACTGCAACAGAGGCTAAATATTTAAAAAATCCAACTTCATCTAAAACTACACTAATAAAAACCATCGAAATAAAAATTGCTAAAATCTCAAGTGGATTAACACTTGTTGGAGCAATTAATGATGAAAAAACTAAATTTGAATCTACTAAACCAAAAGATAAAAGTAAAATAGATCCAATTAATGGTGCAAACCAGAAGGTTTGTATTTGAACCTTTTTAATTTTAATAACTGGAAAGAACAAGACTAAGCAAATCATTCCAACAATAGATAAAATAGAAATAACAATCGCCGCAATCACAATTGGTTATTCTACTCCTATTTAATGTGCTTGTTAATATATTAAATATATAAATTTATTTTAATTTAAATGTATTTTAAAAAACTTCTTCACGGATAATTGTTTCTTTTTGATCTGGACCTACAGAAATAACTACAATCTTAATTCCTAAATATTTTTCAATAAATTCAATATAATTTCTTGCATTTAGTGGTAATTCTTCATAAGTTTTTATTTTACTTATATCTTCATCCCGTCCTTTAAATGTTTTATATATAGGTTTAACTCGAACTAATTCATTTAAAGAGGCCGGGAAATAATCAATTACTTTACCATCTAATTCATATTGAGTACAAACCTCAATATCACCTATATTTCCTAAAATATCTAATAACATTAAGGCACCATATTTTGTTCCATTAACATTACAAGAATATTTTAACTGGACTAAATCTAACCAACCAATTCGACGTGGTCTTTTTGTTACAACTCCATATTCATGGGCTTTTTCTCTAATTAAACTAGCAGTGTCATTAAAAAGTTCGGTAACAAAAGGTCCTTCTCCAACTCTAGTAGTATATGCTTTAATAATTCCAACTACTCCTTCAATATAATTCAAACCAATTCCACTTCCACTAATAGCTCCACCACTAGTACAACTTGAACTAGTAACATAAGGATAAGTCCCAAAATCAACATCTAGCATCGTACCTTGAGCGCCTTCAAATAAAATCTTTTTATTTTCTTCTTTGGCTTTAGCTAATATACTAACAGTATCTTTTACAAATGGTTTTAAAAAATCTATAATCTCCAAATATTTATTTAATGAAGTTTCATAATCTAAAGTTTCACCATTTAAACGACTTATTTCTTCGTTTTTAACCTCTAAATGTCTTTTATAAATTAATGGAAATTTTTCACTAATAAAATCACAAAATCTTATACCGAATCTAGATATTTTATCAGTATAACATGGGCCAATTCCTTTTTTTGTCGTACCAATTTTATTTTCCTTTAAATTTATTTCATTTAAACCATCAAGAACTAAATGATAATCAAGATCTACGTGAGCTCTTGATGATATCACTAAATTCGAACAATCAAATCCAGCATTAATTAATGTTTGCATTTCTTGATATAACGCTAATGGATTTATAACCATTCCATTACCTAATATATTTAAAGTATTTTTATTAAATATCCCGCTTGGTATAGTTTGTAAATGAAACTCTAAACCATTAAATTTAACAGTATGTCCAGCATTATTTCCTCCTTGATATCTTACAACAATATCAGCTTTAGAAGAATATAAATTAGTTACCTTACCTTTTCCTTCATCGCCCCATTGACTACCTAAAACTAAAATACTTTTCATAAATCCACATCCTTTAAAACAGCATTATAAATTTTATCTACATTATTAAAAACATAAGAAAAATCAAATAAATCATTAAGTTCAGCATCATTTAAAATTTTATTAAAATAATCATCTTCATTTAATAAAATTTTAAGATTTACTTTTTTATCAAGTGCTAAAAATGCAAGTTTTTGAATACGATCATAAATTTCTTCACGACTCACATCTTTCTTTTCAATAATATAATTTAAAACTCTTCCAGAATAAACTACTCCATAAGTTAAATTAATGTTCTCTAGCATTTTATCTTCATTAATAACTAAATTATTTATTACATTTGTAAGTCTTTTAGCTAAATATACGATTAAATTAATATCGTCCGGTAAATAAATTCTTTCTGTTGAAGAATGGGAAATATCTCTTTCGTGCCATAATATATTATTTTCTAAAGCAACATTTATGCTTGCTTTAACTATTCTAGAAAGGCCACATATATTTTCTGAACTAATTGGATTTCTTTTATGAGGCATTGCACTGCTACCTTTTTGATTTTTAAAGAAAAATTCATTTACTTCATTCACCTCAGTTCTACTTAAATGACGTATTTCAGTAGCAATTTTTTCAAAAAGGGAAGCAAGTAAACTTAAAACACTAACATAGCCACAAAGTCGGTCTCGACTTAAAACTTGAGTTGAAATATTAGGTCGATTTAAATTTAAATCTTTAGCAACTAAATCTTCTAATTGATATGGTAAGTTTGCAAAATTACCAACAGCACCACTAATCTTTACAACCTCAACAAATTTTCTTTCAAAATTAAAACGTTCTATATCACGCTTTAGCTCATCTAAAAATAGTAACCATTTAAGTCCAAAACTAGTTACTTCTGCATGAATTCCATGGGTTCTTCCAATAATTGGAGTAAATTTATATTTATTAGCTTTGTTAATTAAAGCGTCTTTTAAATTATTTAAGGCTTCTAAAACAATTTCATTTGCTTGTTTAAGATTTAAGCTCAAAGCTGTATCAACAACATCAGTCGATGTTAGATTATAATGAATCCGTTTTCTTTCTTCGCCTAAATTTAAGGACAAAGATCTAGTAAAAGCAATAACATCATGTTTTGTTTCAAGTTCAAGTTCATTTATTTTTCTTACATCAACATGAACTTTTGAAATAATTTTATCGTAATCTTCCTTAGGAACAATTCCAAGTTTAACATATCCTTTTAAAACACTTAATTCTACTTTTAAAAATGTTTGGTATCTATTTTCTAGAGAAAATATATTTGATATTTCTTTAACTTCGTATCTTTCAATCATAAAAACCACTACGACTATTAAATTTATCACATTTAATAAATTTCTGTTAGTTAAAACATCAAATGATATATAAATTATTATTGATTAATATGTTGAATTTCATCAATAAAAATAAAATACTTCTTATCGTCTTTAATTAGTTTATTTATGTAGGAATTTAATTTATTTGCATTATTTAAAGACATAAATTTAAAATCTTCTAAATTTATAAAAATGATATGTTCTTCATTTGCTTTGCCAAGATAAAGTATTTCATCTTTAATTTGCAAAAGTAAAACACTTTTCCCACATCTTCTTACTCCACTAAGCACTTTAATTAAGTTTGGGTCGTAATATCTTCTAATTATCTCTAAATAATATTCTCTTTTAATATACTTATTTTATTCTATTTTGATTATGCCAAATATTTCAAATATGTGTTACAAACTTAAAATTTTTATCAGCTTGTAACACTAAATTTAATATTTAGACAATTAAATCGCTTTAAAAATTATTTCTTTAATTTTGTTTTATCCTTTAAATACGTAACTAGAAGTAAAGCGATACACGCAATAACAACCGAGATTATAGAAATCAAAAACATCATCCAAAGGCTTATGTCATGCTTAAAAAATGAATAATTAACATCAAAACCATTTGCAATTCCGTTAACCATTTCTTCAGGTAATGTTTCTTTCATTTCGCTTAAAACATTATTTAAAAATCCTTTTCGAAAGATAACTGTTGAGTAGGTTCCTGGTAGAAAAGATGTAAATTTTGCAAAGCCTTCACCCATGGAATTTATTGGCATATAGGCTCCACAAATAAACCCATATAAAGCTGAGAGCAATGTGCAAATCCCACTAACAACGCCTTGGGTTTTGGTAAAAGTCCATATAATATTTGCGATTATTGTTGAAAATAAACTTGTTAGTAAAATATTTGCAATTACAATTAAAATGTCCACAAAACTTAGATAAAATCCAACAATTCCTAAATAAATAAAGCCGATAATTAAAAGGATAAAACAGACAATTAATGTAGCGAGATAATTAGCAAATACATAGCTAAAAGTTACAATAGATTTTTTAATTGGCATTACTTTAAAATCGATATCAGCACCGCTAACTTTATCAAGCGTCATCATCCCTGAACAAAAGGAAACTGTAACACAAGAGGTTGATAAAACCGAAGAGAAAAGCCATCCACCACTAAATGCGTTTAATAATTCATCACTTAATGTAAAAGAACCGATAGTTTCAATAATCGAAGCTTCGTATGTTCTTTTAAGAAAAGTTATAAATAAAACTAAAAGGATCATTGGTGTAATTAAAGAAACCAAAAATACCATTTTATCTTTAAAATAAAGCTTTAGATTACGTGAAGTTAAATAGAATAATTTAATCGCATCTTGTTTCATAAATTATTTAACTCCTTTCCTGTCACAGTAAGAAATACATCATCCATGGTTCCTT
The DNA here is from genome assembly GCA_900540365.1 of uncultured Mollicutes bacterium. Classification (GTDB taxonomy): domain Bacteria; phylum Bacillota_I; class Bacilli_A; order RFN20; family CAG-826; genus Onthovivens. The sequence continues at coordinate 150,002 of UQFN01000001.1, read as the reverse complement.
TAATTATTTCTAAATCATAGATATAATCTTTATAATCGCTAACAAAATCTTTAGCTTCTTTAGTCGACTCAAATTTAATCTCTAAACAGTTGCTTTCTAAAGAATATTTAATATTGTTTTTGATTAATAAACCCTTCAAATCTTCATTATATTTATAGATTTTTAGATAATCATAAGCAAACTTTGTTTTTAAATCAGAAGGTTTTCCTTCTGCAACTATCACGCCTTTATCAATTATTACAACATAATCACTTTTAGAAGCTTCTTCCATGTAATGAGTTGTTAATAAGACGGTTAATTTTTCCTTCTTTCTTAGCTCATCAATTAATTCCCAAACATTTTTCCTTATTTGTGGATCTAATCCGGTCGTCGGTTCATCTAAAATCAGAATTTTAGGCTTATGCAATAAAGCTCGAGTAATGTCAATTTTTCTCTTTTGGCCACCACTTAACAAACCTAAAGGTCTTTTAAGCAGATTTTCTAAATCAAGTTTTTTTGAAAAGAACTCTAACCTTTTTTTAAATTCGATTTTATTCATTCCATATAAATAAGCACGATATTTAAGATTATCAAGTACCGATAGTTTTTTATCTAATACTGAATTTTGAAATACTATACCTATTTCGGGTAGAATTTTTTCACTTTCTTGAGTGGAATAACCATCTACAAAACATTCACCACTATCTTTTTTTAAAACTCCAACAATGATGTTAATAGTTGTAGATTTGCCGGCTCCATTAACACCTAAAAAAGAAAACAACTCACCTTGATTTAAGTGAAAACTAATTCCATTAACAGCTTTATTTTCGCCAAAACTTTTATATAAATTATTAATTTCAATAATCTTATTACCCATGGCTTTTATTTAAACACACAAATACACATAAGCACAAGATATTAATATAAAAGTAAAGAATTATTTACTTTTGTTAAAATATATAACTTCCTGATGCCAATTATAAATGTTAATTTATTTAATGATTTTCCTTATAGTTAAGTATTTGTCAAAGTTTAGTCTTTTTATTTCATAAAAATATATTGAACGTTTTAAATGTATTATTTTAAGCAACTCATTAATTTTGTATTCGTCTTTATCATCTTGTCGGCTGGTTATTTATACCTTTTGCCTGTTTTAAGTCAAGCAACCAAAGAACGATTGCAACGGCTGTCGTCAGTATGATCCCGGCAACCAATATCCAGTTCAGTTTTAAGACGAATGACGACAACATCACATTGGCAAAACCATGGAAGAGCATACACAGCGGCAGACATTTTGAACGCTCATAAATTGTGCCGAGCCAAAAGCAAAGAAATATGCCGAGCGTTGCTTGTACCCAGAAGGGCATTGACTGGTTGGGGTGGCCTTCTATAAACCAAAGCGGTAAATGCCATAACGCCCATATCACGCCACACGCAAGCGCGGCAAGCGGGAATGTCATTTTCTTAGATAAGGTGGGCTGTAAAATTCCTCGCCAGCCAAGTTCTTCCTCACCTCCGTAAACAAAGATGGAACCGAGCAACGAGATAAAAAAATTCAACCCCGTCATTTGCGGATTCCATTCCATTGAAGAAAGTCCTACGGTGAGCGTAACGAGGGAGACGAATAAAAGGAAAAACCATATTCCGCGTTTTTTGTAGGAGAATAAAAATTTTTTCAATGAAGTTAGGTAGGGTCTGCCGTCAATGCAAAATAATGTGGCAATAGCCGGGCCAAAGTTGCCTATAACGTATATAAATGTTGGTAATATGTCGCCATATACAAAATCAGTATATGCTACAAGCGCAGCTACGCCCCACCAACAAGCATAAGTTATGGCAAAAGTAATAATCAGATATTTCAAAACTGCTTTCATATTCGTACTACTATTATTATAGCGTAACAGCGTAGCCGAGTCATCTGCATAGGGTTATAAAAAGAAGCCGTTAATTAAAAATCCCATCTCTACAATCCTGCCTCCCAAAAGCCATCTCCGCGTGGGCTGGAAATGACTTTTGTTAGAAGTGGCTTTTTGAATCAAGCATTCTCTCCAAAAGTGAGACTATATTGAGACTGATGCGGGATTGAGCCGAGACAAACTTGGGATTTTTGCAGGGGTGTCGTGGGGTGTCGCGGTTTTTGAAGTCGGTCATCGGAAAAGGGCCAGCATTTGATTATCCTGTGTTGGTATCTTCCAGGAATATGGCCGAATTCCTAGTGGCAAAACGATAAATAAAAAAGTGCCCGGGACTGAGCACTTATATCGGATATTATAACACCCTTGCTGAACTGAACCCCATTTAGTTCACATAAAATGTATCAGACATGTCGTACAAATATGTCTAGAAACATAACATTTGATACAATTTCGTACCTCTTCATAAAAGTTCGTACCCTTGAACTAGTTTCGTACCATTTTGTGATACTAGATTGTCATTTCAATCCTTTACACTATGCTTATTAATATTATCCTTTGAATAAGTCTTTTATTTTGTCTTCAAGTTTTTTCTTGATGGTGCTTCTGGTGAAGTTGTTTTAGTTAAAGAAATCTTATCTCCTTCAACTTCAACGTATTTGTCACATTTAAAATTAATTAGTTTAGACATTAAAATGCATTCCTAATGTATTATATGGAACAACATATACACCAGATTTAGGATCTCTTGTAAGTCCAGATCCTATACCTACAATCACACATAGAAATTTAGGCTTTTTAGCGACATTATCATTAAATTTGGTTAATGATTTTATTGCTTCATCTATTTGATTATCTCCTAATTTAATTTCAATTGCGCCAAATTCACCATCACTAAATTCAACTATAGCATCAACCTCATCATTACTTAGATTATCTCTAAAAGCATAAACGTGCCCTCTATAATATTCCATATACACATTTAAATCTCTAACCACTAAAGACTCAAACAATAATCCAAATGTATTTAAATCATTAATTAGTTTTTCAGATGTTAAGCCTAAAAGAGCAGCCGCAAGTGACGGATCAACAAATCTTCTCTTTGCCTTTTTGCCAACCCTTGAACTAGATCTATAATTAGTTGAATAAGCTTCTTGATTATTTATAATGTATAACTTTTCTAGAATGTCTAAATATCTAGATAATGTTCTTTTATTTAATGTTTGTTCTTCGCCATTACTAAAATTAAAGCAATCTCTCAAAATAGTTGCTTCTGCTGCATAACTTGACTCATTTCTTGCTAATGACTTAAGAATCATCATCATTTTTTGTGAGTCAAACAAGAATTTATCATCATTGTAATTTTCATTAACGTCATTTTCTACAACTGACTTTATATATTCACGTGCTAGTAAACCATCACTTTCTAAATTCGAAAGACCTAAATTTTCAGGCCATCCACCATTTATAATAAGTCTAGTAATTTCATAAATATCAAAAGGATCAACTAATTTATTAATTACCTTTCCTTCATACATATCCATTAAAGAAATATTATTAAGAGATTTACCTAATTCTAATGTTGTCATAGGAAACATATTTATTTTAATAATTCTACCAGTACCAGTATGCTTAATCTTAGATTTCTCTTCCTTATCTAGTAAAGCGGTTGAGCCTGTTAAAATAAAATTCCCTTTTGATACCCTCAGATCACATTCATTTCTAATAGCATCCCACAATTCTGGCACTAGTTGCCATTCATCAATAACCTCTGGAATATTCTCATTTAAAATTAACTTCGGATTAAGTATAGCTAGTTTTCTTTTCTCTATATCAGTTAATCTAACAATAGAATTGCCATGATGCATACTAGTCCATGTTTTGCCGCACCATTTTGGACCAACAATTTGAATTGCTTTAAATGTTTTTAAATATAGCTCAATAGTTTTATCAATTAATCGTTCTTTATAATTTTCAAGTTTAATTGGCATAGTTAATCACCTTTCAATATGATTCTACTATAATAATGCACTTTTTTCAAACATATAAGTGCACTTTTTTCAAGCATGTAAGTGCACTTTTTTCAAAGGAATAAACGCATTTATAAATAAATTTTTATATGAATTAACACTATAAAATAAAAGGCTTAACACTTTATTCGTATAAAGCTTATTCATTCTATTTGTCTAGTAACATAACATTTCCTACCTTATCAAAAAGCCACTCATCTTGCCGAAAAATGGTGTATTATTCAATTAACGTTCGTGATGATGTCCTTCAATGCTTCACCGATGCATGGCATTTGGATTACCATGTAAGTTTTCATCTTTAAACGCTTTAATTACGTCTTTGATATCACCAAGCGGCTCCTAATATTAAATCAAGGCCTGAAGCATTCGCAGTTTCAACTCTGCAAGAGGCCAATCCCACCACAAATTAAGGTTGATGCGCCAAGCAACTTTAGATATGCGGCTAGATTATGATGGTATATCCACCATTATCTATTACCTTTTCTTCGTTTGTTTCGGTATTAAATATATAAAAAATATTCAGTTATTCTAAAATAATGGAAAGCGCTATTTGTTTTTTTGCATCATATGTGATTGCTGCCTTCAAGTTATCTTCCCTCTTGCTTCCTATTTCTTTTTCCTGTGTTGTCTGAACCTCTAACCTCTTCGTGATAGAAATAGTCAACGATTACTGGATGACCTTTTTTGGCTCTTCCATATGGTGTTTCGTTATCCACGAATGGACAATCGTTGTCTTTGGCTAATTGCACAGCCTCTTTTTCTAATTCTTCAAAATAGCTCCTATCTTTTTTATTATATATATTTTCGTATAAAGGATACAAATCGGGATGTTTTTCTTTGATATAATCCATTATTTTTCCTTTAAATCCACCTCTTAGGTTAAGGTTTTCAAGCCATATTAAATCGCATTGATCTTTAACCAATTCGAATATCTTCTTGAAATCCGTGATGCCTGGGAATACTGGCGAAATGAAGCATACCGTTCTAATCCCAGCATCATACACTTCCTTCATTGCTTTTAATTTTCTTTCTATTGACACAGAATCGTCCATATCACTTCTGAAGTCTTCGTCTAAGGTGTTAATTGACCAAGAAACCGTGACTTTGTCGAATTTCTTTAACAAATCCAAATCCCTAATTACCAAATCGGATTTCGTGCATATCAACAGTTCTGCGTCAACGCCCACCAATTGTTCCAATAGTTTTCTAGTGTTCTTGTATTTGGCTTCTTCTGGCAGATACCCATCGGTCACAGTCCCAATGATGATATGCTCGCCTTTGAATTTATCAAGATTCTTGATCGGCTGCCAGTTTTTGACATCCAAAAACGTTCCCCATTCTTCCGTGTGGCCTGTGAATCTTTTCATGAATGAGGCATAGCAGTATTTGCAGCCATGTGTGCATCCGATATAAGGGTTGACGCAATATCCGCCGATAGGAGCGTTGGACTTGGTCATTACGTCTTTGACTTGGATTTGCCTTATGATTACGTTCTTATTCATCTTTTAGATTCTCCTTTACTTTGTTCAACAATCTGTCCAACTTACTTGCCTCTTCTTCGCTAAGACCTTTGTAGAAAATATCGCCCATTCTTTTCGTGGCCCTGTTTATCTTACTTTCAAGTGACAGCGTCTTGTCGCTTAAATAGATAATTAGACTTCTTTTGTCCTCTTTAGATTCCTCGACAATCAAAAGGCCGTCGTTCTTCATCCTCTCCACCATCGAGGACAATGTTGTTTTAGCCAGAGAAGTCCTTTTCGATAATTCAATCAAGGAGAGTTTCTCGTCTTTCCATAAAGAAAATAGAATTCTCCCTTGTTGGCCATTGAATTCGTATATGCCCTCTTCTTTTAGAATCTTGTTGAAAATCCTATCTTGAAGCTGTTTAATTTGGGAGATAAGAGTTCCACCATAGTGCTTCTTCATTTCAATGCTTCCTCCATTTCTAAAGCGAGCTCTTGGATTGCGTTTTCTTCGCCAATGATTTTATGGACGAGCTCTTCTTTGAAAAAAATCCTGCAGCCGCATTTTCTAGAGACATCCACCAAATGATCGACCCATTCCTTTTTGGCATCTATCTTGCCCTTGCATTTCCCGGTCTCTGTTCCGATGACTATCCATTTGATTCCCGATAAATCAATGTCGCCCAGATCCTCGAACAACGGCTCAAACGTGACGTGATAGTTCTTGCATTTAATATTTTCCTTTAATGCTTTCAATCTCCATAAATCCGATTTCGATGTGATAGTTACCCCCATCCAAGCATTATCGGGAACGTTGTCAAGCTTTATTTTATTTGGGGCTTTAGTCAAATATATCCCAACCGTTTTCGGATACTCCTTCAATAATTCGAACGATTTATCAAGCCACTCCTTTTTCCATAGGTACAAATCGGACATTCCCGTCAGAAAATATACTCCGGACTTTTTTAATCTTTCCAATTTATGTAAATCTGCAATTGACTTAGAGAAATCGTCTGTCAGGTGGAATCTATTTGCCACCGCTTTGGCGTAGCAGTACCTGCAGCCGATGTTGCAGCCGATGACCGCGTTGATGTTCTTAATCTTATCCTTAATGCTAATAACCATTCAATCACCCCTGATATATTGTACTATATAGTACTAGTTTTATCTATCATTTTGCCCTTAATTGTTCAAGGAAAGTTTAGAAAACATCCAAAAATTTGGTGGCCAACTTCCATATAATCACAAAAAAGACCTTAAACATCTTTCCCTAGAGACCTATTAACAGGGGTTAAAGTATATTCGTGCTTTTGATAAATTGCCTTCTTTTAAAACAGGCAAAGAAAAAGGGTTACTCCGCCAAAAATTAAGCAATTTATGCCTAAAATAAGCGAAATAGACCTATAAAATGAAAAAAGGACTGATATTTTTGGTATCAATCCTGTTGTTTCAATTTGGTGGATTAGCAGGGAGTCGAACCCTGGTCCACAAGAGACCCTACAAAAACTACTACAGTTTAGTTAGTGTTTTAAATTTCGCAGTTTATCAAACCTAACAAACTTTTACCTGCTAGATTGTAAATTTTCGATTAAAGAACACAATCATATCTATAATCTATCTTCTTGGTATGACACATTTTCTAAGCGTGAGAAGATGAAACCTTAGAATGTGTCGCATCTTATCTTAAAGATAACGAGTGCTTAAGCAGCAAATGCGAATGATTGATTTCTGTTGCCAGATAATTTTTGTTAATGATTACGTCATTACTCGACTGCAATTCTTGCCAAGTCTTCTCATGTCGAAGCCTGAACTAACCCATGAGATAATAATATACTTTTTATTATAAAAATCAATTAAGTAAGATTTATTTATGTAGTTAATGTTACAATTTAATTCTATTAAAAATTCTGTTTTCTTAATTTTTTATAATTAATAAACGAAATCCTCATTCTAATCCTAATTGCAAAACTAAAAAAGCGTTAATTTAAGCAAAAAACCTTTAAAACTCAAATATTTTTACAAAATTTAATTCTTATTTAATCATTTTTAATAAATACAAAATTCAAAATATTTTATATTTATTTGTGAAATTAACTTCATTAGTATATACTAATGAAGCATAAAGAAAGGGAGTAATTAAATGAAAGCGAAACCAATGAATTCAAAGAAAAGAAATTCAAAATTCAATTTATCTAGTTTTGTTCCTTATTTTCGCACTTTATATTCTAACGATGCATGTATTGAATGTGGAACTAAAAAACCTTGGTATTGGGCAATTATAATTTTTATAGTATCTATCTTAGTTGCAATGATTCCATTAACTGTTTCTGCTAGTAAACAAACAGGTGCAACTTATTTAAGTGGAAATACATATGGATTTAAAGAAGCTATTACTGATGTTGTTTTAGATGACCACTATGTAGCAGTTCAAGGATATTTAAGTGATATCGATATAGTTGATCATGAAGCTAAACTTAATATTGATTTAAATAATCCAATTAACCCAACTTATAATGGTACAGATAAATTCTATTATTTAGGATACCATGAATCTTTATATAACACTGATACAACTCAAAATACATACAAAAGAGATTTAGATATTTATTATGCTAAAGATGATTCAATCTATTCTTTTAATGAAATTGTTAGTGAAATAAATTCTACAATGTATGATTATTTAGGTCATGATGGTGGAGTTAATTTTAATGGTGCACATAACACAACTAGAAGTGTTTCATATATTCTTTTTGCAAAAAATTATTTTGCTATTTCAATTTTCCAACCAGGAGACACTTCTACTTCTGCAAAGATAGGTTTTTCTGGCGATTATAATTACATTGAAAATGTTAATTTTGAAGCTTATTTACTTCAAAATACTTCTTCATTAACTGGGGCTGAAATCGCTAATCAAATTTATGAAAATTTAAAAATATTCTCTGATTTAGCTTACAAAAATAATCGCACAAATTTAATTTGGATTCAAACTGGCTTAAGTCTAGGAGTCAATGCTGGAATTACATTACTTTTAGGTTTAATTGTATTTTTAATGACTAGAGGTAAATCAAATCCAAATCGTTCAATTAAATTTTATCAATGTTTGCTCATTGCTTTTTATGCTGCTTTAACTCCTGCTTTAATTACCTTAATATTAGGATTTGTTATTTCAAGTATGGCTATTATGGTTTATGTAATGGTCTTTGGATTTAGAGTAATGTGGATGACAATGAGAAGTTTGCGTCCGCAATATACTAATTAATCTCCGTAATCACTTCCTCTTGATTTATCTTCAACAAAAATCAATAAAGGATCTGTAATATCGGTTATTTCTCGATAAATAAAGTCATTTTTATAACAAGCTGGAAATTCATAATCCGCTGTAAAAATGACTTTTTTATTTTTCTTTACAATCTCAATTAAACTATTAAATATTAAATCAAATTTATCTAAATGATGTTCTTTCATTCCAAGTAATTGTGTATAAAAATTAGGTTCAACAATAAAAAAGTTATCATCAATTTTAAAACAACCGCAAGTTCTACTTGCTTCGTCCTCAAAACTTTCAAAGTCTTTAAATAATTCGTAATTCATATATTCTCCTAATGGTGATATGCTTCATGATTAATAATTTTAAAAGCACGATATATTTGTTCAAGTAAAATAACTCTAGTCATTTGATGTGTAAAAGTTAAATCACTTATTTTTAATGAAAAGTTTGCTCTTTCTCTTAAAGAATTTGAAACTCCTAATGTTCCACCAATTACAAAATTTAAGTCACCTCTTAAAGTAGAAGAAACATCTTCAATCATCTTTGCAAAGTCTTCACTTGATAAAGCTTTTCCATGTAAATCAAGTAAAATTAAATAATCGTTAGGTTTAATTTTTGAAAGAATAATTTTATCTTCTTTTTCTAAAAAATCATTTACATTTTTATAAGAGTTTAAACGATTAATATCAAGTTCTTCAAATTCAAGAACAGAAATTTTAGTGAACTTTTGCAGCCTTTTTAAAAATTCTAAGGACATTTCCTTAAGATATTTTTCTTTTAATGTACCAATCGTATAAATATTTATTCTTATCATAAATCGACACTTTTATGTTGAAAAGTTACAAAGAACTCAATTTGTTTATACTTAAAGTTTTCTTCATTAAAAACATCTTCAAATGTTTCAAATATTTTCTCAAAGCTATTACATTCTTCACTAATATGAGCTAATAAAACTTTTTTAGTTTTTTCACCAACTAATTCAACTAAATAATAGGCACATTGTTCGTTAGATAAATGACCTTTAAATGATAAAATTCTTCTTTTTAATAAATTAGGTCTAGAAGATTCTAATAACATACCAACATCATGATTAGATTCTATAAAGTAATATTCTTTATTTTTAATTATTTTTAAAGTTTCACTTGGAATATAACCTGTATCAGTTAAATATACTAATTCTTCATTATTATTTTTAAAAATAAATCCGCATGAATTTGTAGCATCATGAGATGATTTTATAACTTTTACTGTAATTGAATTAAAGTTATATTCATTAAACGGAATTAAAATATTACTATTTTTAAGAGGTAAAACTCCTAGTGGAGCATAACATTTATTCATATTAAAAATATGAACATTTTTAATATGATCAGAATGATCATGTGTAATCAATACAAAATCAATATCTTTTAAAGATAATTTTATCTCTTTTAAACCGTTTATTAATTCTTGTTTTGAAATACCAACATCAATTAAAATATGGGTTTTTTCATCATAAACAATTGCCGCGTTTCCTTTTGAACCACTAGCAATAACATGTAAATTCATTATTAACCCTCTTGGAAACCACTAATAATTTCTTCAGTAGCCTTTGCTGGAGCAGTAAATCTTCCATAACTCTTAAAGAACAACAAGTTAACATTACCAATAGGACCATTTCTATTTTTTGCCAAATTTAAGTTAACAATATCTCCACCATCACTACTACGTACTTCAGGATTTTCTTGAGCTTTTATGCTATTGTCTTCATTACGATTATATTTTTTATTATCTCCATTAATTGAAATACCTTGATCTGTATAATATGCTGGACGATAAATTAATAAAACTTGATCAGCGTCTTGTTCAAGCGAACCAGATTCTCTTAAGTCAATTAATTGAGGTTTTTTACCTTCACGGTCATCAACCTTTCTGGTTAATTGCGATAAAACTAAAATCGGAACATTTAATTCAATAGCTAATTCTTTTAATTTTCTTGAATAAGATGAAACTATATTTTGTCTAGAATCATTTTTATTAACAAATTTTGAATCACTAATAATACCAATATAGTCAATCATAATTAAACCTAAATCGCCAATTTCGTTTTTAAGTTTTCTTGATTTAACAATAATATCTTCGATTGTTGTACTAGTACTATCATCAATGTATAAAGGGACTTTTGAAATTTCATTAGAAGCTTCTCTAATTTTTAACTTATCTTGTTTACTTAAAAAACCTTTATTTATTCTATCAAGTTCAACAGTACTTCTTGAAGCTAGTAATCTCTTAAATAAGGTCTCAGCTCTCATTTCCATTTCAAACATAGCAACAGGTCGATGAGATTTACTAGCAGCGTTATAACATAAATTTAAAGCAAGAGCAGTTTTACCAACCGAAGGACGAGCAGCTAAATAAATTAATTCACCTTTTTTAAATCCTCCAGTAATACGGTCAAGATTTTCAAATCCAGTAGTTATTCCAGGAAGAGTTTCATAATCGTCCGCGATTCGATTTACTAATTCATCTGTAACAAAAGTAGCGACTTCTTCACCTTTTTTGAATCCACTAACTCTTCTATTTTTAATAATTTCGTTTATTTTTTCGCCACTTTTTGAAATGAAATCGTTAATATTTTTAATGTCTTTAGTTTCATATTCGTTTTTAATTTCATTAACAGCCTTTATAAAGTTTCTTAATAAAGTATAGTCTTTTAAAATATTTACATAATACTCATAATTTGTTGTCGAAATTGTTTGTTCAACTAAATTATAAATATAAGATTCACTAACATTATCAAGCTCCTTCATTAAGACGAGTTCACTAACTACGCTTGTAATATCAATAATATCACCACGATCACTTACTCTTTTAATTGCTCTAAAAACAGTTTGATTTTGATAATTTTCTTCATAAAAATCTTCAAGTGTAATATTTGATAAAATAGCAGTTGCCATTTTATTATCACTTAACATCAAACCTAAAACTGTATTTTCAGTAAATGTATCACAAGGTAATTTATTTGAACTAGCCATTATTTTTCCTCACTAACATGAATTTTTAATGTAGCAAAAATACCTTTAAATAACTCAATTTTCAAATTAGTAACACCAAAAGCATTAACAACAATTTTATCGATAAATTTTCTTTTATCGAGTTCAATATTTAAATCTTTTTTAATCTTTTCAACAATAACTTTTGTTGAAATAGTTCCAGCCATACGACCATCTTTTTGTGCTTTGGCAGTAAATTCAAAAGTCATTGATTCTAAAAGTTTTTTATTTTCGTTAGCTTTCTTTTCTAACTCTTCTTGTTCTAATCGATAATTTTCTTTTTCTTTTTCCAAGGTAGCAAGACTAGCTTCAGTTTTAATTACAGCAAGTTTACGAGGAATTAAAAAGTTATTAGCATATCCATCACTAACATTTTTAGATTCGCCTTTTTTGCCAACACCTTTAACATCTTTTAATAAAATAATCTCCATAATTAATCCTCCTTCTTTGCTTGTTGCGCTCTTGCATCTGATAAATATTCATCTAAAGTTTCAAGTAATAAACTTTCAACTTGTTTAGAATTTTTATCCTTAAATGCTGCGGCAGCCATTGAAAAATGACCTCCACCACCTAGTTTTTCACATAATACTTGTACATTAATTGTACCATCACTTCTAGCACTAATACGAATTTCGTTGTTATTTGTCTTACCAATTACAAAGCAAGCATTAATTCCTTTTAATTGCATACATTGATTAGCAACTTTTGCTAAAGTTGATCTTTCAACAATATCATCATCTCCAGAATTACAATATACAACACCATAATATGGTGTCTTTAATGAAGCAAGAATTTTATTAACAAGAGCATATTCTTCATATTCATCTTTTAATAAATCATCAGCAACAGCATTATCAGCACCATATTCTTTTAAAACACCTGAAGCTTCAAATGTTCTTAAACCAACTGTACGCGATTTATAAAATCCAGTGTCTAAGAAAATACCAGAAAGCATAATCGTAGCAAATGTTGGATCAAGTTTAATATTGGAATTGGCAGTAGAAAATTTAATAATTTCTGCAACAAGTTCACTAGCACTTGAGGCACTTGGTTCAATATAACTTAAAACTGGATTCTCAATAAACTCTTCGGCACGACGGTGATGGTCAATAACAACGACTTTATCACATACTTCTAAAACTTGAGGAGCCATGACCATGCTTGGTTTAGATACATCAACAACAATAACTAATGTTTGAGGTTTAACTTTTTCCTTAGCTTCTTTAATTGAAACAATCATTTTAGTTAGTTGATCATTAGTAAATAAACTAGCCATTGCAGTACGAACTTTCTTTTCAGCGTATTTAGGATCATAAACAATTGCAGAACTTTTATTAAAACTATCACAAATAGCCTTAATTCCTAAAGCACTACCAATTGCATCCATATCCATATCGGTATGGCCCATAATGATAATGTTGCTTGCTCTACTAATTAATCCTGTTAAAGAATCAGCAACAACACGAACTTTAACTTTATTACGTTTTTCTATAGCTTCAGTTTTACCACCAAAAAACTCTAACTCACTTCCATATCTAGAAACTACTGCTTGGTCACCACCACGTGACATTGCAATATCGATTGCATTAGAAGCCATTGAATTTAATTTATTTACATCAGGGAAATCATGAGCAAAACCAATTGATAAAGTTGCTTGGTTATTTTCACTTATACCTAAAGACCTAGCTTTATCTAATAAACTAAACTCATCATCAATCATTTTTTCTAATGAAGCATAGTTACATACGCAAAAATAAGCATCATTTCTAAAATGTCTTAATAAAATGTTGTATTCCTTAGCATAATCAAAAATGACATTTTTAACTCTAGCGATTAAATCATTATAATCATCATTTGTTCCAACAACATCAGAATAATTATCAATCATTATAATTCCAATACAAATTGATTGTTCTTTAGAAAATTTATCAAGAGTAACGTAATCACTAATATCTTTAAAAATGAATAAGTTGGCATTTCTTAAATATTTAACTTCGTAATAACTATTATTTTGAAATACTTTTACTACATCCCCAACATCTTTATCTATTAAATCTTTTAATTTTGGACACCAGTCGTAAATATTTTTATTAATGATATTAATTTGTCTTTGTTGTAATAAATCACTTGTCCACAAAACTTTATTATTTTCATCTGTAATAGCAAAACCTAATTTACCAAACATATAAGCTTCTTTGATATCACTTCCAACAATATCAACAGTTCGAATATCACTTTTTTGACGTATTTTATAAATTGAATGTAAAACGATTAAAATATAAAAAGAATTGAATACTGTTAACCCTGCAGCAATAAAAGCAAAGTATTCAGGAAGCATTAAGCTTTTTAAATTAAAAACATTAAAGACATATAAAAGAGTAACTAAAATAACTCCAATTATTTGGATAGAATAAATTACAAGTGAAACAATTCTTAAATGTTTAATTTTACGGTTCATAATTCGATACCTTTCTATTATATAATAGAAAGGACTTTAAAAAAATAGAAAAGAAACTTATTAATGATAATTAATTGTTAGTTTATTAGGTACTTAGGAATTAGTCAAAATCTTTTGTTTTTAAGAAAAAACCCTTTAAAACTCAACTATTTTTTCAAAATAATAAAAAAGACCCTTTAAAAGGGTCAAGGTTGTTAATTTAATTATTAATCAGCAACAAATGGTAATAATGCCATATATCTTGCATTTTTGATAGCTCTTGCGAGTTCTCTTTGATATTTAGCACTTGTTCCAGTTAATCTACGTGGAGCAATTTTACCACTTGGGGTAATAAATTTTTTTAAAGTTTCAACATCTTTATAATCAATGTATTTAACTTTATTTTTTGTAAAATAACAAACCTTTTTGCGGGTTCTCTTTTTTAAATAGGCCATGTTTGTTTCCTTTCTTTATTAAAATGGTAAATCGTCGTCGGCTAAATCTGTACTTTCAAGATCAGCGACAACATCACTTTCTTGATCTGGTTCAAATCCATTATTTGCATTATTTTCTCTAGCACCTTTGCTTTCCAATAATGTAATATTATCAGCAATAACTTCGACTACTGAAGCATTTGTACCATCGTTTCGTTTATATGAGCGTTGAGTAATTCTACCTTCAACTCCAACTAAAGAGCCTTTTTTGGCATATTTAGTTAAATATTCGGCTGAATTATTCCAAGCAGTTACTGGAATAAAACTTGTTGATTTACTCCCATCAGCGTTTTTTGTAAGGTTATCTACGGCAACAGTTACGCTTGTTACTTTTTTGCCGCTAGTAGTTGATCTTAATTCTGGATCTTTTGTAATTCTTCCGACAATTACAACTCTATTAATCATATAGAGTCCTCCTTTTGCTATTCTTGATCAACGGTAATTAAATAACGTAATACGTTATTGTTGATCTTTGTTTTACGATCAAACTCTTTTGTAGCATTTGGTTCGCATTCAACTTTAATGACAACATAATATCCTTTTGTTTCTTTTTTAATTGGATATGCTAAGTCACGAAGACCCCATTCATTAACGTTAGTGACTTTAGCACCTTCGTTTGTAAGAAGAGAATGTAATTTTTCAATAACTTCTTTTCTTTGTGCGTCTTCTAAGTTGGCTTTTAAAATGTACATAATTTCGTACTTTTTCATACCTTTTACCTCCCTTTGGTCAATATTTTCTGGCTATATTTCTTATATAGCAGAGAAGTTACGTTTAAAAACGTGTTATTATTTTATATAAAATAATATCTTTTGTAAAGTATTTGAGTTTGCTAAGCCTATAAAAAATCCCCCTTATATTCAAGTCGCGTATATTTTGACTTGTTGGGGGGATATTTTTTTATTTTTCGTCTTTCATTGTTGGGAAGAGAATAACTTCTCGAATTGATTTTTGATTTGTTAATAACATTACAAATCTATCAAACCCAATACCAATACCTCCAGTTGGTGGCATTCCATATTCTAAAGCTTCGATAAAGTCATTATCCATTTCATTAGCTTCATCATCGCCTAATTCTTTAGCTTTAAGTTGAGCGATAAATCTTTCTTTTTGGTCGATAGGATCATTTAATTCGCTATAAGCATTAGCATATTCTGTAGCGTTAATATAAAGTTCAAATCTTTCAGTAAAACGTGGATCTTTACCTTTCTTTGTAAGCGGAGATATTTCAATTGGATGGCCATAAACAAAGGTAGGTTGAATTAAATCTTCTTCACAAAGTTCTTCAAATAAAGCATTTAAATAATATCCAGTACTAGTCCAGTGTTTTTCAATTTTAATACCATATTTACTAACAAGTTCTTGAGCTTCTTCTAAAGTAATATTTGAAGTAAAATCAACTCCAGTTTTTTCTTTAACAAGTTCACTCATAGAAACCCATCTAAATTCAGGTGTAAAATCAATTTCTTTATCTAAATAAGTAATTTTTGTTGTACCTAAAACCTCTTGACAAGTATTTCTAATAACACCTTCGCAAATTTCTCTCATTGATTGTAAATCGCCATAAGCTTCATAAAGTTCAACAGTAGTAAATTCAGGATTATGTTTAATATCCATTCCTTCATTTCTAAAAAGTCTACCAAATTCGTATACTTTCTCTAATCCACCAACAATTAAACGTTTTAATGGTAATTCAGTTGCTATTCTTAAATAAAAATCTTTATTTAATGTATTATGATGAGTAACAAAAGGTCTTGCGTTCGCCCCTCCAAGAATCGGAGAAAGAACACTAGTTTCAACTTCAACAAAACCTAAATTATCAAAATATCTTTGCATGCTACGTAAGATTTTTGGTCTTAATAAAGCGACGTTTTTTGCCTCTTCATTCATTATAAGATCAACATAACGATGTCTATAACGTTCTTCAACATCGGTTAATCCATGAAATTTTTCTGGTAAAACTCTTAAAGACTTAGTTAAAAAAGTAAATTCTTCAACACGAATTGTTAATTCACCAGTCCTTGTTAACATTAATCTTCCATAAAGTCCAACGATATCACCAATATCGCAAATTTTAAAAATTTCATATTCATTTTGGCCAACAGTATCAATAGATATATAGCCTTGAATCTTGCCAAATTTATCTTGAATATTTAAGAAAGATGCTTTTCCCATCTTTCTTAAAGACATGATTCTTCCTGCTAATTTTACATAAACATGTTCAGCATCAAGTTCTTCATTTGTTTTTCCGTTAGATTTTTCTCTTGCAGATTTTGTAGTATCAGTTCGATCAAATCTTTCTCCCCATGGATTAACTCCAAGCTCTTCAAGTTTCTTTAATTTTTCTCTTCTAATAATTTCTTGATCATTTAATTTTTCTTCCATAAACAACCTCTTATGCGCTATTTATTATAAATTAATTAATTATTTCATAAAAGAATAAAAATATTTATTTAAATATATTATGATATAAGTATTAATAAGGAGACATTTAAAATGAAAAAAAGTAAAACAAGATTTATTTCAAATTTACTTTTATGTTTCGGTATGCTTTTTGCTGTTTTAGCAATCTTATGCATTTTCTTACCAGGATGCATTAACACTTCAACAGTCACAGTTTTAGGACAAACGATCACTACTGAAACTAAAGTAATTCTTTATGGATTAGTTTTTGGCAATCCAGAACGGATAGTTACAGTCAGCTCAGCTGGTTCAACTTCAATGGTTTTTGAAGGCGGTTTGAGTTATTTAGGACTCATTGGTTTTATATTAGTTGCTATTGGCTTAGTAGCTACTTTACTTGCTTTATTCTTAAAAAGACAAGCCAAAGTCATTTGTGTTTTTACTTTCCTTGTAATTTTAGTAGGTGCTTGCTTAATGATGGCTGTTCTTACTTGTGGTAGTGATCTTGCTTATCAAGGTCTTACTTCTTCTTTCACAGATAATTATGGAGAATTTGATTTAGGAGTTGGTGCTATCTTATTCTTCGTTAGTGGATTACTTTCAAGTGGTTTCGTTTTAGGAAGTGCTTTAACTAGATAAAAAACATAAATATGCTATAATTTTGTCATGAGCAAAATTATTCCTATTAAAGATTTAAGAGATACAAACAAAATCTCAAATTTATGTAAGACATTAAATGAACCTATCTTCGTAACAAAAAATGGTTACGAAGATATGGTATTAATGTCTGATTTATGTTATCAAAACCTTATTATTTCACAAAAAAGTCTGCAAAACCCAGCTAAAAAAATAAAAAGTGAATATGAGATGTGTAAACAATCTGATATTTTTGGGTTTGTTAAAATTGCTGCAGCTACCATTAAAATAAGTGTAGGAAATATTTCAAATAATCTTGAAGAAATTAAGAAAAACATTTTAGAAGCATTAAATAAACAAGTTGATGTTTTAGTATTCCAGGAGTTAACACTATGTGGATATACCGCAAATGATTTATTATCTACTAACGACTTATTAAATAAATGTGAAGCAGCTTTAGTCGAATTAAAAGATTTTAGTAAAGACAAAAATATATTATTTGTTGTTGGTGCACCATTAAGATATCGTTCTAAAATTTATAACTGTGGTGTAGTTATTTTTAACAATCAAATTTTAGGTGCAATTCCAAAATCTTATATTCCTAATTACAATGAATTTTATGAAAAAAGATATTTTGAATCAGCTCCTGAAAATAACGATTTAATCGAGATTTCCGATATTCAAGTTCCGTTTGGAAAAAAATTAATTTTCCAAAATCTGAATTATTTAAAATTACGTTTAGGCATGGAAATATGTGAAGATTTATGGGCTCCTGATTCTCCTGCTACTAATTTGGCTAAAAATGGCGCTAATGTGATTTTAAATTTAAGTGCTTCAAATGAAACAATTAACAAAGATGAATATCGAAGAACTTTATTAAAAGCAACAAGTGCTAAATTAATGTGTGCTTATATTTATTGTTCTTCAGGGGATGGTGAATCTACTACTGATTTAATTTTTAGTGGCCATAATTTAATATGTGAAAATGGTACGATTTTAAAAGAAAGTAAACTTTTTGAAAATGAAATGACTATTTCTGATATTGATTTAGAATTAATTGAAAATGAAAGAATCAAAAACACTTCTTTTAAAGATAAAAGATCTGATTGTGACTATATATATTTTAAAATGGAGTTAAAAAATAAGCCTTTAGATAGAAAATATTCTAAATATCCTTTTATATCATCTTCCAAAGAAACTAGAGTTAAAAATAGTAAGCAAATTATTCTAATGCAAGCAAAAAGTCTAATTCAAAGATTAAAGGCAATAAATTGCAATAAAGTCGTTTTAGCTTTTTCAGGTGGATTAGATTCAACGTTGGCTTTAATTTCTACATATGAAGCTTTTAAATTAATGAATTTACCAATAGAAAACATCCATGTTTTAACACTACCTTCCTTTGGTACAAGTTCTTTAACTTACCAAAACGCTTGTAAATTTGCAAAAGAGTTAAATACTACTTTTAAAGAAATAAATATTAAAGATTCTTTAATTCAACATTTTAAAGATATTGATCACGATATCACTAACGCTAATGTTGCTTTTGAAAATGCACAAGCTCGTGAAAGAACACAAATCGTTTTGGATTATTGTAATGATATTAACGCCATAATGATAGGAACTGGTGATTTAAGTGAATTATGCCTTGGTTTTACAACTTTTGGAGGGGATCACCTTTCAAATTATGGACTTAATGCTTCTTTACCAAAAACATTAATTCAAGCTGTAGTTAAAGATTATGCTGATTTACACGAAGAATATAAGGAAGTTCTTTATTCTATTTTAAATACCCCAATTTCACCTGAATTACTTCCAAAAGCAGAATTAAATGATGATATTATCCAAAAAACTGAAGAATCAATTGGTGTTTATGAATTACATGATTTCTTTATTTATTATTTTTTAAATTATAACTTTTCTTTAAAGAAAATATATTTGTTAGCAACTTCTACTTTTAAAGATAAATATTCTAACGAATATATTAAAAATACTTTTAAGACTTTCATTAAACGTTTCTTTACAAATCAATTTAAAAGAAACTGTTTACCTGATGGAATAAAAATCACTCCCGTTTCAGTTTCTCCTCGAGGAGACTGGCGAATGGCAAGTGACGTCAATTATCAAGAATATATCAAAGAAATTGATGAATTTAAGATATAATTTTAATTAAATCATCATAACTATTCATTTCTTGTGATAATTTAATTCTTATTTGTTTAGAATTTGGCAAATTAACAAAAAATTTTGGAGCAATTCCTTTTAATAAAGAGATTGCTCTTTTTTCTCCTTTTTCTAAAATAAGCATTTTAGCAAAATCTAATAAGAATGCTTTTTGCTCTTCATAAGTTAATTCTTCACTTATTTTATTTCCTTTAAAAGCTTGATCTATATTATATATAAGTTTAGGATTCCCTATCGAACCTCGAGCAAGTAAAACACAATCTGCACGGGTCGCTTTTAAAGCCTCCAAAGCATCTTTAGTAGAAAAAATATTACCTGATACTCCAAATGGGATACTAATTAAATCTCTGATGTTTTTTAATTCGTTAAAATGAGGGGCTCCTGAATAAAGTTCTTTTTGAGTTCTAGCATGAATCGCTATAAATTTAACTCCAGCTTTTTCGAGAACTTGAACTATATTTTCAATGTCAATTTTTTCATATCCTAAGCGAACTTTTGCAGTAACTGGTTTTTTTGATTGTTTACATATTTTAGACATGAATTCATATAAATAATCTAGATTTTTTAATAAAGCACTACCAGCACCAGTTTTCGTAACTTTATTAACAGGACATGCTAAATTAATATCCAAAATATCGTATTGAACTTTCTTTTCTTCTAAAATATCAATTGCTTTTAACATTTTGTCTATATTTGAACCAAAAAGTTGTAAAGCAAGGGGAAATTCGCTCCCATCAGTGTAAATTAAAGAATTTGTTTCTTTATTATCATAAATTAAACCACTATCGGAAATCATTTCTGTATAAGTTAGTGTTTTTAAAAATTTTGATAAAAACTTTCTATAAGAAAAAGAAGTTATTCCCGCCATTGGAGCGAGAATAACTTTACTTTTAATTTCAATATCGCCAATGAAGAAACTCATTATTCTTCGATGTGTTCAGAATTTAATGTTGATTCAACCGGATCGTTGCTATTGTCAACTGGTTCTTCATGACTATTTTTAGTAGTCAAAGCTGAATCAATTTGTTTTGCGCCATCAGGCATTTTACGATTTTCTAATAAATAAGAAATTTGCTCTTCATTAATAGTTTCGTATTCAAGCAAAGTTTCAGCGATTAAAATTACATCATCTTTTCTTTCTTTAATAATGCGTAAGGCTTCATCATGAGCTGTTTCAATAATTTTACGGATTTCTTTATCAATTTCATCTGCAACAGATACCGAGAAATTCTTTTGAGCGTTTGTATAATCTCTACCTAAGAAAACACTTCCGGTATTCTTTTCGTATTGAATTGGCCCAAGAGAAGACATACCATATTCAACTACCATTGATCTAGCAATACTAGTTGCTACTTCAATATCGTTACTAGCACCGGTTGAAACATCTTTAAAGAATATTTCTTCACTACTACGACCGCCTAAATAACCAACAATTCTTGCATTTAATTCACTCTTTGTAAGTAAGAACCTATCATCTTCTGGACCCATTAAGACATGTCCGCCAGTTCTTCCTCTAGGAATAATTGTAATTTTTCTAACTTTATCACTATCTTTTAAAGTAAGACCAATAATTGCGTGTCCTGCTTCGTGATAAGCGACTTGTTTTCTTTCTTTTTCATTCATTCCCTTAGAAGATTTTGCAGGTCCAGCGATTCTTCTATCAATAGCTTCATCAATATCAGCCATTGTAATTTGTCCACGATTAGCACGAACAGCTAAAATTGCCGCTTCGTTTAAAATGTTTGCAATATCAGCTCCACTAAATCCAACAGTTCTTTTTGCTAATTGATTGAAATCGATATTAGGATCTAATTGTTTATTACGAGCATGAACTTTAAAGATAGCAGCTCTACCTTCTTTATCTGGTAAATTTACAGTAATTTGTCTATCAAAACGACCTGCTCTTAATAAGGCTGGGTCTAAAACGTCATCTCTATTAGTTGCAGCGATTACGATAATTCCACTATTTTCTTCGAAACCATCGAGTTCAACAAGTAATTGGTTCAAAGTTTGTTCTCTTTCGTCGTTACCACCACCAAGTCCAGCACCTCTTTGACGACCGACAGCATCAATTTCATCAATAAAGATTAAACAAGGAGCATTTTGCTTTGCAGTTTTAAACAAATCTCTAACTCTACCAGCACCAACACCAACAAACATTTCTACGAAATCACTACCTGAAATACTATAGAAAGGAACACCAGCTTCACCAGCAACTGCTTTAGCAAGTAAAGTTTTACCAGTTCCTGGTGGCCCTACTAATAAAATACCTTTTGGCAACTTAGCGCCATATTTTGTAAATTTCTTTGGATCTTTTAAATAGTCAACAATTTCAATCATTTCAGCTTTTTCTTCATCACAGCCAGCAACATCTTTGAATTTTACTTTGGAATCATCAACACGTTTTGCTCTTGATTTGTTGAAGTCTAATGCTTTTTGGTTTCCACCAGCTGTTGACATTAATAATCTAAAGAAGAAGATACAAATAACAATGATTACTAAAGTTGAAATGATAGTAGGTAACCAACTCCAGAAAGCACTTTCGTGATAAACAGTAGGAACTGGAGCAGTAGCACCATCAGCATTAATTAATTGATATAAATTATAAGATTGGCCATCTTGAATAGTATCGCCAACACTTCCAATAGCCACAAAGTAACTATTGCTAGCAGGATCTGCCCATGGACCAGCATACATTGTAAAAGTATAATAATAATTTTTGTTTTCGGTATCTTTTAAATCTAACATTACAGTAGCTTCACTACCATTAATTTCTACATAAGCTCCTGTAATTGTTTTATTATCTTCCTTATCTCGAATGTATTTAATACCTGTTTCGGAACTAACAGCAGTATACTTTTCAGTTGCTCTATCAACGATTGTATATATTAAAAGAGCTGCTACAACACCGATGCATAAGTAGATTAATAAACTAAACCATATTGATCTTTTTTTGTTTTCCATTAATATCTCCTTCTTACATTGCTTTTTATTATGCTTTATATAATAAAGCAAATTTCAAAAATAGTATAGTAATAAGCATTTTTAATGTTCTTTTTTTACGAATTCATAAAGTTCATCGACATCAAAAATTAATAAACTATTATTATTTATTTTATATTTTTTCCTATATCTAGGCATATAGACAATATTGTTATTTTTGTCAAAAATTGCAGGCCAAATATTTCTAATAAAATGTGGCATTTTTTGATCTATGAATATTCTATTAATTGTCTTCTTATTTCCATTAATTTTATAAAAATATCCAACTTTTGCAGGCTTTATTTCTAAAATATCGTGTTTTTTTAATAAATCAAATAGATTAGATGATTTATTTAATTTGATAATTTCGTTTTCAGTTGGTAATGAATAATTAATTTTTTTATTAATTAAAGCTAAAAAGTCATAGTCAATTCTTATTTCATAATCACTATTAATTTTCCATATCCATGGTTTATTATTATCAATAGATTTTTTTAATTCCTTCGCTGTCCCAAAACTTACTTCAACAAATAAATTGTTTTTTTCGAGAATATAAATTAATGTTCTAACTATAAATTCATCATTCTTATTTAATAAGTATTTAAGTAAAATTTTATCATTTTTAAGGTGTTTTTCTATATATCTTTCTTCTTTTAGTATTAATTTATTTGCTTCTTTAATTTCTTGTAAAGTTTCTTTTGTTTTTTCTTCAGAAAAAGTAGGAAGAACGCTGTGTCTATAAAAATTTCTTCTTAAACTTTGATCAAAGTTTGTAGGGTCAATAGAATATTCAATTTTGTATTTTTTACAATATTCTATTAATTGCTTCTTTGTGTATTTTAATAATGGTCTATGTATTGTGAATTTTTCACTTTGATAGCTTTTATTTAAACCATAATAGGTGACTATACTTTTTCTTTCTTTTTGCATCAAATAAGTCTCAATTAGGTCATCTCTTTGATGTGCAATTAAGATATTATAATACCCAATTTTTCTACCGATTTCTTTGAAAAAATCATATCTAATTTTTCTTGCCCGGGCCTCAAAATTGTGAAAATTAGTTGAGAATAAGACATTTTTTGTGTAAAAACGGATATTTTTTTGTTTGCAAACAGCTTCTATTGAATCTGTTTCCCGCTTACTTTCTGGTCGATAATTATAATCAATATTGCACACAACAAAGTCATAATTTTCTTTTAATAACATAAAAAACAAAGCCATCGAATCTGGCCCAAAACTACATCCTAAAATATATTTCTTTTTCTTATCTAATTTCAGCATTAGGTATAATTTCTTCTCTTATAATTTTGTATAGATTATTAGATTCTTCTTTTTTGCAATAATCACAAGTCATTAAAACTTCTATTTCTAAAATTCTTCTACCAAGAACAAGCAAAATATGATCGCCAATTTCAACTTCCGAAGAAGGTTTAGCTATTTTATCGTTAATTTTAAAAAGCCCTCTATCAAGGAGTTCTTTTGCGACTGTTCTTCTTTTAATTAATCTAGTTAACTTTAAATATTTATCAATTCTCATTTGCATTAATATTATACAATTTATAAACAATTTCAAAAACATTTAAAAGTACAAAAACATAATCGCTATTCTTTGAAATTGAAATATTTATTTTTTTATCTATGTAAGATATTTTCAAATATTTTAATAAGGAAATTAAGGCTGTAAACAAAGAGCTACCTATTCCTTCTATCATAGAAAATTTTTCACTCAAAACAAGTTGTATGTTTGTTTCAAATTCTTTAAGAGATTCAAAGCAATCATAATTTAAATAAATCTCCACTTTTCTTTTTATTAATAAAAGTTCTACTTCTTCAGGAATTTTACCATAGACATCTCTAATGTTATCTTTTTCTTCATCGAGTTCATCAAGCGTATTTACTTTTAGAACATCTTGATAAATTTGTAATTTATTTTCATCATTAACAAACGAACTAGGAATATATCCATTGATATTTAAATTAAATTGTTTAGCTTTGACTGACAATTTATGTAAATGACTTTTTTCTTCTATAGTTTCATTTAATATTTTTATATACATGTCAATTCCGACAGTATCAATAAATCCTGCTTGCTCTGGTCCTAATATATCTCCTGCTCCTCTTATTAATAAATCGCGTTGTGAAATTTTAATCCCGCTTCCTAATTCAGTAAATTCTGTAATTGCCTTTAATCTTTTTTGTGCCCCTTCATTTAAAGCTTTGTCTCTATCAACAAGTAAATAAGCAAAAGCCATCCTATCTCCACGTCCAACTCTTCCTTTTATTTGATATAATTGAGCAAGACCAAATTTATCTGCATTATCAATAATAATTAAATTAGCATTTCTAACATCAATACCGTTTTCAATAATTGATGTTGCTATAAGTAAGTCAATTTCACCATTATAAAATTCAACCATTACATCTTCGATGTCAGATTTATCCATCTTTGCATGGATAATTCCGATTTTGCAAGAAGGTAATAAAGATTGGATTTCATCAGCTCTTTCGTATATTGTCGCGATTTCATTATGAACAAAAAAGATTTGTCCTTGTCTTGAAAGCTCTCTTTGAATAATTTCTTTTAAAACTTTATTATCATAAGGAATTACATAGGTTTGAATTGGCATTCTTTCTT
This sequence comes from uncultured Mollicutes bacterium, assembly GCA_900540365.1. GTDB lineage: Bacteria > Bacillota_I > Bacilli_A > RFN20 > CAG-826 > Onthovivens. The sequence goes on along the minus strand of UQFN01000001.1, from coordinate 124,549 downwards.
TTGGCGGTGTTGTTATAGATGAAATTGTTTTTATTCCAATTAAGGTAGATTGCAATGTTCTTGGAATTGGAGTGGCACTTAAAGTTAAAACATCAATGTTATTACACATTTCTTTAATTTTTTCTTTTTGTTCAACACCAAATCTCTGTTCTTCATCGATAATTAACAAACCTAAATCTTTGAAGAGTACTTTTTTAGATAATAATTTATGAGTACCAATTATAAAATTAATTTTTCCAGTTTTTAAGTTTTCTAAAGTTTTTTTGTTTTGAGTTTCGCTTTGTAATCTTGAAATTAAGCCAATACCAAAATTGAAATTTTTAAAACGATTTAAAGCTAATTCGTAGTGTTGACGAGCTAATAAAGTAGTAGGACACATCAAAGCGACTTGTTTGCCATTATTTAAAGCTTTAAATGCTGCTCTAAAAGCAACTTCAGTTTTCCCAAAACCAACATCACCTGATAATAAACGGTCCATTGGAGTATCTTTCTCCATATCTTTTTTAATATCTTCAATAGCTTTTTTCTGATCAATTGTTAATTCATGATCAAATTCATTTTCAAATTCTTTTTGTAATTCATCTTCGATTTTAAAAGAAAAGCCTTTAATCTTGCTTCGTTCTTGATAAAGAAGAAGGAGTCTATCAGCTAAAACATTTACTCTTTCTTTAATTTTCTTTTTAGTTTTTTCCCATTGATTTGTTCCAAGTCGACTTAAAGTAGGTTTTTTACCTTCTCTACCAACATATTTTCTAATCAAATTAAATTGATAAAGTGGGACAAATAATTTTTCATTATTAGCGTAATGAACTTCCATATAATCTTGATGAATATTATTTAGTTCAATAGTAGTAATGCCAAAATATTCTCCAATTCCATAGTTTTCATGAACTACAAAATCTCCTCGAGTCAATTCTTCATAAGAATTTATTATTACGCCTTCTTTAAATATCGATTTGTAGGTAGATTTATGTCTTTTTATACCATAAAGTTCTTTTTCTGTTAAAACTACAATTTTTTCGTTTAATAATTCAAAGCTTAAAGGAAATTCTTTATTAACTATTTGAATATTAAAATTTAAATCTAGATTATCTTCACTTGAAAATGCATAATTTAACGAATTTAATAGCTCAACTGTCTTTTTATAAAATATTAAATTTTCGATAAAACATATTATTTTATAACCATCTTTTTTATAGACATCAAAAATATTAATTCCAACTGATTGTTTTGAAAAAACATATCTAGGAGGAGTAATGTTCGCTGTTATATTTCTTTCATCTTTAATTAAGTTTTCATTTTCATATATAATAAGTGATTTGTTTAAATTACAATTATCTAATGAAAAATAATGCAAATTTGATATGCATTTTCTTAATTCAAAAAGCTCATTTAAAAAGGAATCAGACTCACTTATTAAGCGTGATAAATTAGCTTCATTTTCAATTTTATTTGAAATAATTAAATAGTCTTCATTAAAAAAATCTGTTAAATTGCAATGAAAACCCTGCAAAAAGCCAATATATTTATAAAATTGATTAGAATATCTATTTTCTTCAAAGTTTTCTATTTCATTATTTACATTGTTAATAAACTCATCTCTGTCTTGTTGATTTAAAAAGTGCTTAAGATCTTTTTCACATTGTTGTAAAATTGTATTTTTTGCATTTTTAATTTCATCTTCTGAAAGCAAATTTAAAGTAGCAGGTAAGATTTCTACACTATCAGTTTTAGTATATGAACTTTGATCATTAACATGAAAAAATCTTATTGATTCAATGACATTATCAAAAAATTCAATACGAATTGGATCGTCATAATTTAATGAATAAATATCTAAAATATCTCCTCTGCTAGCAAATTGTAAAGATTGATCAATTTTATTAACACGATAATATCCAATTTCTGTGATTTTATGTTTTAAAAAATCTAAGTCAATTTCTTCTCCAACTTTAAGTTTAATTATTGAGTCTAAAAAAACTTTTTTTGTTGGATAAAAGCGAAAACAAGATTGAATTGAAGCTATTACAATACTATTTTTACTTTTAATTATTTCATTTAAAGAGTTTACTTGCTGAGCTAGCATTTCTTTGCTTTGAGAAATATATTCTACCCTGATTAACTCATCACTTGGCATTAAAATTACTTTTTCTTTAGGTAATATTAATGAAAATGCATTGTATAATTTATTAGAAATATAATTATTTTTAGTAAGAATTAATACATTTTTATCTTTGTTATTTTGAAGTAATTTAAGTCCAAGAAAAAAAGAATTAATTATTTCATCACCATAAAAATTGAAGTTTTTTAAATTATATTTTTTTAGAACTATTTCTAATAAATCATTGCTTATCATTTTTGATTATATATGCTCATCGCTTTGTTGAAAGATTCATTCAAATAAACTTTAGTTGCATCAATAGCTTTTAAAATAGCCATATGAATAAGTTCACTATCTTCTTTGGAAGGTTTACTTAAAACATAATCAATAATATTGTTATCAAATTTTCCAATGCCTATTCGAATACGTTTAAAATTTTCAGTTTTTAAATATTGAATAATACTTTTTATACCATTATGTCCTGCACTTGATCCTGATTCTTTAATTTTTAAAGTTCCAGGCTCAAAATCCATATCATCATGAACAACTAAAATATTATCAATATCGATTTTAAAATAATTAACTATTTCTATAATAGATTCACCACTATTATTCATAAATGTTTGTGGTTTCAATAAGATAATGTCTTTGTCAAAATATTTGCAAAGTGCATATTTTCCTTTAAACCCATCTTTATCTATATCTATTCCTAATTTGTTAGCAAATTCATCAACAAAATCAAATCCGACATTATGTCTTGTATGCTCATATTTCTTTCCGGGGTTACCTAAACCAACTATTAAATAAATAATTTTCATAATTATTTATTATATTACTTTTTAATGTTATAATTTACAACAATCTAAAGGTATAATTATGGAAGATTCGAATGAAGTAGTATTAGAAAAATATAATCTAAAAAGTTGGTTCAAATCATCTGTTTTAGGTTTTTTTATAGGGTTAGCAATTATTGTTCCTGGAATTAGTGGTTCAACAATTGCTATTCTTTTTAAACTTTATAATAAATTAATTTATGCTTTAGGAAATATTTTAAAAAAATTTACTTCTTGTTTCTTATTTTTGTTGCCAATCATAATTGGCGGTTTAGTTGGAATCGTTTTAGGATTTTTCACAATTAAAGAATTAATAAATTTAATTCCTTTTGCGGTTAGCGGCTTATTTGCAGGTTTAATGAGTGGAAGTGCTCCAACTGTTTTTAATGAAATAAAGGGGCAAAAGTTTAGTTTATTCAGAATCATTTTGTTAATAGTTGGAATTTTATTACCAGTTATTCTAACAGTTGTTACAACTTTATATTCAAAAAATGAAACTAGTTTAGTTTTAGATCAAGATTATTACCAATATCCTCTTTGCATTTTAATTGGTTTTGTCGTTGCAATTACACAACTAATTCCTGGTTTAAGTGCGAGTGCATTTTTAATGTCTATTGGCTATTTTAATCATCTAGTTAATTCTGTTAGTATAAGTTTTTTAAAAGAACATCCTCTTTATTTATTAATTTATTTATGCTTAATTTTAGGATTCATTATTGGAATAATTGTTGTTTCTAAATTAATAAATTATTTGTTGTCTAAGTTTAAAATTACCACATTCTTTATGATTTGTGGATTTGTTGTCGGTTCAATATTTGCCATTTTATTTAATCCTGATATTTATCAAGTTTACTTATCTTGGGCAAGTAATGATGGGAATATGGTACTTGATTTACCTCTAGGAATCGTTTTATTTGTAGTAGGTTTTGCTATTACTTTATTTTTCTTTTTCTATGAAAAAAAGAAAAAAAGCCTGCAAAACTAAACTATTTTTTAAAAAATGGAGAGAATATGAAGAAAATTTTTGTTCATTTAGGAAAGAAATGGTACTTAATTGTTATTCTTGCAATTGCCATTATTCTTCAATGTTATTGCCAATTGATGCTCCCAGAATATATGGGAAACATTCAAAATCAAATTCGTTCAGTTGATGTGAATTTTGATGAGATATGGCGATATGGTGGCTGTATGATTGGCTTAAGTGCAGCAGTAGTTTGTCTTGCTTTTATACAATTTTATAGTGCTTCAACTGTTTCAGCTTATGTTGGACAAAAGCTAAGAACTGAAATGTTTAAAAAAGTTAATAGCATTTCCCTTAGTGACTACAATCAATTTGGTACTGCAACTTTAATTACTAGAACTACTAACGATGTTGAACAAATTAAAAACTTCACTTTAATGGCCTTAAGAATTTTAGTTATGTCACCAACAATGATGATTATTGCAATAATTAAAACTGCTCAAGAGCGTCCAAGTTTGCTTTTAGTTTTAGGTGTTATTTTACCAATCATTATTATTTTCTTATTAATAATCTTATATGTGACAGCTCCTTATTTTAAGAAAATTCAAGAAAAGATTGATAATGTTACGATTGTTTTAAGAGAAAATTTAACTGGTGTCAGAGTTGTAAGAGCTTACGATCAAGAAGTTGTTGAATCTAAAAAATTTAGCAAAGCTAATAAAGATTTAGTTCAAACTACTGTTAAAGTTAATAGAATAATGTCGTTTACCAATCCTTTCATTAATATCTTATTTAATTTATGCTTCATTGGAATTTATGCTTTTGGTTTCTATTTATTAAGTAGAATTACATCTGATGATACACTCAAAATGTATACTCAAATTGGTGAACTTGTTACCGATATTACAGTCGTTGCTCAATATAGTTCACAAATAATGATGTCGTTTTTGATGTTTGCAATGATTTTCATTATGATGCCACAAGCACTTGCATCTGCTAGACGTGTTAATGAAGTATTAAATATAGATTCTAATAAAGATAAAAACACAATTTACAAAGATGATTCCAAATATAATGAATACAAAGCCAAAATTGAAGAACTTTATAAAAAAGAAGAATCTTTAACTAAACCATTATTAGAAAAATATAAGAAAGAATTTAACAAAGAATTTAATATTTCATTACTAAAATATCAACTTGAAATTAGTTCAAAAGAAGAATATAAAAACAACAAAGAATTAGCATATTTACTTAAATATGAAAAAATTCATCAAGAATATCATTTAAAGCGTAAAAAGATTAGAGAAGCTTTTAAAAATCATGTTTCTGATGGTGCTGATACTTCAAAAGAAAATGACTTAATTGCTAAATCTGATATAAATGGTGTTATTGAATTTAAAAATGTAACTTTCTCATATCCTGATACAGATACCCCTTGTATAGAAAATATTTCTTTTAAAACTAAACCTGGGAAAACAACTGCTATCATTGGTTCAACCGGTAGTGGAAAATCAACAATTATTAATTTAATTCCTAAGTTTTATAAACCAACTAGTGGTGAAATTCTTTTTGATGGAGTTAATTTAGAAGATGTTCCAAGCGAATGTGTTCGTGAACATTTAGGTTTTGTTCCTCAAACAGCTTTATTATTTAAAGGAACAATTAGAAGTAATATTCAATTTGGTAAAAAAGATGCTACTGATGAAGAAATTAAGGAAGTTTTAAAAGTAGCTCAAGCAAAAAACTTCATTGATAAACTTCCAGATCAACTTGATACATTCGTTTCTCAATCCGGTAAAAACTTTTCTGGTGGACAAAAGCAAAGATTATGTATTGCTAGAGCCTTAGTTAAAAAACCTGAAGTTTATGTTTTTGATGATTCATTTAGTGCTCTAGATTTTAAAACTGATGCTAAGTTAAGAAATGCTTTAAAAGGCTATGTTGGAAATAGCTCAATAATTGTAGTTGCTCAAAGAGTTTCTTCAATTTTAGATGCTGATAACATCATTGTCCTTCATGAAGGAAAAATTGTTGATCAAGGCACTCACCAAGAATTGATTGCACGTTGCAATGTTTATCAAGACATCGTTAAATCTCAACTTGATAGCGATGAAATTGAGAAAACAATTAATTTAAATAAAGATTATGTTTTAGAAGGAGGTGAATAATATGCCACCAAGACAAATGACAATTGCAAAACCTAAAAATTTTTCTAAAACATTAAAGAAAATGCTTAAAGATTTTAAAAAAGAGTATGTTTTACTTGTAATCGTAATAATTTTATCGATTTTGAGTGCGGTTTTGAGCATTTTATCACCTTTAGTTCTCCAAAATTTATTAAATTCTGCCTCTCTTTCTGATGGAAGTAGTTCTTCAGCATTATTTGAAGTATTAGTAAATCAAGATGGAATGCAATATGTACAAATTAATTGGCCATTTTTCTTTTCAAGATTTGGTTTAATGCTTGGATTATATGTTTTAAGTGCTTTCTTAACTTTCCTTGCTGAATTTATTACAGTTTCAATAAGTGCAAGATTCTCTTATGACATGCGTGAAAGAGTAAAAGCAAAACTTGATAGATTACCTTTGTCATATTTTGATAAAGTTCCATATGGAGATACATTATCTATAGGAACTAACGATGTAGATAATATTAGTAGAAATTTACAAACAATTATTGTTCAAACATGTAATAGTATTACTTTATTCGTTGGTACATTTATTGCAATGTTAATAACAAAATGGCAATTAGCTTTAGTCGCAATTGTTTCATTACCATTTACTATTTTAATCGTTATTCTTGTTTCAAAGTTTTCACAAAAACAATTTAGAATTTATCGTAAAGAATTAGGCGATCTTAACGGACAAGTAGAAGAAGATTATGCCGGTTATTTAATAATTAAATTATTTAATAAACAACAAGATTCAATTAATGAATTTGAAGTTACTAACGCAAAAATGTCTAATTCTGATAAAATTTCACAATTCTTATCAGGTTTAATTTTCCCAACAACAAACTTTATTAATAATTTAGCTTATGTTGGGATTGCTGTCGTTGGTGGATTATTACAAGATCCAGGTGCAATGATTACTTTCTTTATCTTCTTAAATATGTTCTCGCGTCCTTTCCAACAAATTGGCCAAATTGTTAATATTATTCAATCAGTTGTTGCTAGTGGAGAAAGAATTTATGATCTTTTAGAAGAAAAAGAATTTGAACCTGATCCTGTTAATGCCATTGATACTGATGAAAATATTCTTGGTAAATTTGAATTTAACAATGTTTATTTCAGTTATGTTCCTGAAAAACCATTAATTCAAAACTTTAATTTAAAAATAAATGCTGGTGATACTGTAGCAATTGTTGGTCCAACTGGCGCTGGAAAAACTACTTTAGTTAATTTAATTATGCGATTCTATGAGATTAATGAAGGTACAATTAAACTTGATGGAGTTGATACTAAAGATTATAAACGTAATATTTTAAGAGGAAGCATTGGCATGGTTTTACAAGATACTTGGTTATTTAGAGGAACCATTAGAGAAAATTTACTATATGGTGATGAAAATGCCACCTTTGAAGATATCAAAGCTGCTTGTAAGCAGGCTCATGTCGACCATTTCATCGAAACATTGCCAGGAAAATATGACTTTGTTTTAAATGAAGATGGTACAAATATTTCTCAAGGTCAAAGACAACTTCTTACAATTGCTAGGGCAATAATTTCTAAACCTAAGATTATGATTTTAGATGAAGCTACCTCAAGCGTTGATACTCGAACTGAACAACAAATTCAAGATGCACTTGATAACATTATGCAAAATAAAACAAGTTTCATTATTGCTCACCGTTTATCAACAATTAAAAATGCAAAATTAATTATTGTTATGAAAAAAGGAAATATTGTTGAAACTGGAAATCATAAAGAATTGCTTGCAAGAAATGGTTTCTATGCTGAACTTTATAACTCACAATTTATTGGTAATAATCTTACTGAAAATAACTCAGAAGTTGAAGAATCTTAAAAAATAAAAGTCTCTTGCAAAAGAAACTTTTTATTTTATTTTTTTTACAAAACCCTGCAAAACTCAACTATTTTGCACGAAATTTTGTTGATATTTTGTTAAATCTTTATATATTTGTTTTAGTTTTGGATATATTTTTCTATAAACATTTTTATACAAATATTTATATTGCTTAACAGCTTTTTTGTTTGGATTGAATTCTTTAATGTAATGAATCATATTTTCTTTAGCTTCATAAACATTTTTATAAACACCTAGGGCAATATAAGTAGCCATAGCACATCCTAAAGAAGAACTTTCATAAGTTTGACTTTTTCTAACTTTAATATTGAAAATATCACTTGTAATTTGGCAAATAGCATCGCTTCGACTACCACCGCCACTAATAGTTAAATACTTAATTTTAAAATGTGTTCTTCCTAAAATTGTATCTAAGCCTTCTTTTAAACCATAAGCAATACCTTCAATAATGGCACGGTAGACATGAAACTTTGTATGAGTATCATAAAATCCTAAAATACTACCTTTAGCTGTAGGTCTTTTTAAACTTGGCCCCCAATATGGTTGAAGGACTAAACCATCACTTCCAGGACCAATTGACATTAATTTTTGATTTAAAAATTCTTCGACTGCTAAATTTTCAATACCAGCTTCAACACTTTCCTCATTAGCAAATTCTTCAGCAAACCATTTTAACATCCAATAACCACGATAAATTTGAACTTCACCTGAATAATATTTGTCAACACACGCAGCATAACTAGGCAAAAACATTTCTGGAGAAAAATATCTTTTACTTACCACAGAAATACTACTAGCAGTTCCATAACTAATATGAGCGGTAGTGGAATCAATGGAACCACATCCTAAGGCTTCACAGCTTTTATCATTACCAGTTGTTATATAAGGGAGTCCTTCAGGAAATCCTGTTTCTAACGCACATTCATGAGTTATGTATCCTAATAATTTACCAGTTTCGGTAATATGAGGAATTAGTTTAGGATCAATACCATAAGCGATGCCAACTAAATTCATTTTGGATTGTATTTTTTTATTTTTAAAAGAAATTGGATAATGTCCAATCATATTTGAAGCACTATCTGATAAAACTCCGGTCATTTTATAATTAAAATAACAATTTATTGGAGCATAATATTTTATTTTTTTATAAATTTCTGGTTCATTTTCTTGTAACCACATTGCTGGAGTTCTTTTACGATTCATATCAACCGTTGGACCCATTCCGATAACAAAATAAATTGCTCGATAAATAAAAGGTAATTTTTTTGTTCCTTTTGCAAAACGTTGATCTAACCAAATAATACTAGGTCTTAAAACTTTATAATTTTCATCTAAATATGCAGCAGTATCTCTAAAACAAGTTGAACTAACAGCCATACAACGTTCTAATAAATCTTGGTGTTTACTAGAAACTTTTTTTGCAGCTTCAACCATACAAGTGTAGTAATAATCAGGATATTGTTCACAATAACCTGGTTTTGATGAAAAATATGGTTCCTTATATTTTACTTGTTCAAAAGCTAAAAAATTGCCTTTTTTATCGATAATAGACACGCGAACAGACTGTGTTCCATAATCTATACTTAGTACTAAATCCTTTTCCATGTTAAAAAACATTATATTATATGTGTGAAATTATATCAAAAATTACTTTTTTTATGATATAATCATAAAGATGTTTTATAACATTGTTTTAGGAGGATATTAAATGTCAAAGAAATACGTTTATCTCTTCAAAGAAGCTCATGGCTTAGGAAAAGAACTTCTTGGAGGTAAAGGTGCAGGTCTTGCTGAAATGACTTATATTGGCGTACCAATCCCACAAGGTTTTACAGTCAGCACAGAAGCTTGTACTCTTTATTATGAAAGTGGTAAAACAATGCCACAAGATCTCATCAATCAAATTGATGAAGGAATTCATGCTATTGAAAAAGAAAGCGGAAAATCATTTGGTGGTAAAGATGGTAAGTTCCCACTCTTAGTTTCTGTTAGAAGTGGTGCTAGAGTATCAATGCCAGGAATGATGGATACTATATTAAACTTAGGTTTAAATGATTATACTGTTAAATTATTAGCTGGTGCTAACAACGAAAATGAAAGATTTGCTTATGATAGCTATCGTAGATTTATCTTAATGTTCACTAACATCGCAAAAGGTCATCCAAGAACCGATATGGATAGAATGTTAGATGAAATCAAAGAAAAACACGGATATAAATTAGATACTGAAGTTACAGCTGATCAATTAAAAGATTTAGTTGAAAGATATAAGGAATATTACAAGAAAACATTTAACGAAGATTTCCCAACTGATCCATATGTTCAATTACATGAAGCAGTTACCGCAGTCTTTAGAAGCTGGGATAACCCAAGAGCTAATGTTTATCGTAAGATGAACGGAATTCCTTATGAATGGGGAACTGCAGTTAACGTTCAATCAATGGTCTTTGGTAACTTAAACGAACAAAGTGGTACTGGTGTTGCTTTCTCTCGTGACCCATCTACTGGTAAAAAAGAAATTTATGCTGAATATTTACCAAATGCTCAAGGAGAAGACGTCGTTGCTGGTATTAGAACTCCTTTACACATTTCAGAATTAAAGAAGAGAATGCCAGAAGTTTACGATCAATTCGAAAAAACCATCAAAATGATGGAAAAACATTATAAAGATATGCAAGATATGGAGTATACCGTTGAAAACGGAAAACTTTATTTCTTACAAACTAGAAATGGTAAAAGAACAGCTGCTGCTGCTTTACAAATTGCTTGGGATTTAGTTGATGAAGGATTAATTACTGAAGATGAAGCTGTCTTAAGAGTTGAACCTAAATTACTTGATACACTTTTACACCCAACATTTGATACAAAAGCTTTAAAAGAAGCAGAAGTTATTGCAAATGGTAACCCAGCATCTCCAGGTGCTGCAGTTGGTCACTTATCATTCAATGCTAAAGATGCTGAAGAAAGACATGCAAATGGTGAAAAAGTTGTCTTAGTTAGAGCAGAAACTTCACCAGAAGATATCGAAGGTATGGTTGCTGCTGAAGGTATCTTAACAATGCGTGGTGGTATGACTTCACACGCTGCAGTTGTTGCTCGTGGTATGGGTAAATGCTGTGTCACTGGTTGTAGTGCAGCAATTGTTGATGAAGAAGCAGGAACTTTAACAATTAATGGTAAAGTTTATACTGAAAAAGATACAATTTCTATCAATGGTAGTACTGGTGAAGTATTTGCTGGCGCTGTCAAGATGGTTCCAGCTAGCTTAGATGGAAACTTTGGTAGAATGATGAAAGCTGCTGATAAATATAGAAGATTAACTATTAGAACTAATGCAGATACTCCACGTGATGCAATTCAAGCTGCTAAATTTGGTGCTGAAGGTATTGGATTATGTAGAACAGAACATATGTTCTTTGATAAAGATAGAATCTTCCATATGAGAAAAATGATCTTAAGTAACAATGTTAAAGATCGTGAAGCTGCTTTAGCTGAATTATTACCATATCAAAGAGATGACTTCTATGGATTATATATGGCAATGGGTTCATTAGAAAGAATCGAAGTTAATGTTAGATTACTCGATCCACCTCTACACGAATTCTTACCACAAGAAGAAGATAAGATTGAAGAGTTAGCAAAAGCTTTAGATATTACTGTCCAACAAGTTAAAGATAGAATTAACTACTTACATGAATTCAACCCAATGATGGGGCATAGAGGTTGTAGATTAGACGTCTCTTATCCTGAAATTGGTAGAATGCAAGCAAGAGCAATTATTGAAGCTGCTATTAAAGCAAGTAAGGATTTAAAGAAAGACATTGAACCTGAAATTATGATTCCTTTAACCTTAGATGTTAAAGAATTCAAATTCGTTAAGAAAATAATTGTTGACGAAGTTGAAAAAGTCTTAAAAGAAAATAATGCTAAGATGAAATATCATATTGGTACAATGATTGAAATTCCACGTGCTGCCCTATTAAGTAGTGAAATTGCTAGCGAAGCTGAATTCTATAGCTTTGGTACAAATGACTTAACTCAAATGACCTTTGGATTTAGCCGTGATGATGCTTCTAAATTCTTACCTGATTACTATTCAAATAAGATTTTTGAAGAAGATCCATTCCAAACTGTTGATCAAAAAGGCGTTGGCAAATTAATTAAGATGGCTGTTGCTGATGGAAGAGCTACAAGACCTACATTATTATGTGGTGTTTGTGGTGAACATGGTGGAGATCCAAAATCAATCGAATTCTTCAATAGAGTTGGATTAGATTATGTTTCTTGCTCACCATTTAGAGTCCCAATTGCTAGACTTGCTGCTGCTCAAGCTGAAATTCTCTTACAAAGAGAAAATAAAAAGAAATAATAATTAAACAAAATTAAAAGGCTCGTTAATTCGAGCCTTTTTTTATTGTTTTTTATAAAAAGTCTTTAAAACTCAATTATTTTTTTAAATTTTAATTTATTAAGAATTTTGTTAATTCTACTTGATAACCTTTTTTAAAATATTTTTCTTCCATCTTGTTTGCTAACTTTTTGTTCTTAGTCAAACAAAAAATTGCACTTCCAGAACCAGTCATTTGTACAAAATCAAAATTTTCTTCTTTTAACAAATTATAAAGTTTTTCAAGTTCAGGGAGCATACCAAACGAAACTTTTTGCAAAGCATTAACAGCGCTATTTTTTAGATTTGGATTACCATTTATAAACTCACTCTTAACTTCTTCAAGATTGCAAGAATCAAGTTCATGTTTATCGCTTTCTTCAAAAACTTCTTGAGTAGATAATCCAAGTGGATATTTAACTATTAAAACATAATCATCTCTTTTATGTTCAAAAAAAGTTAAACTTTGACCAATTTGTTTAACAACTGAAGGTTTTGAAAATAAACAAAATGGTACATCTGAGCCAAGTTCAATACCAATTTCAATTAATTCTTGATCAGTAGGATTTAATTTTAATAATTTAATAATTCCACGAATAGTAGCGGCGGCATCGGCGCTTCCTCCACCTAAACCACTTTGAATAAAAATTCTTTTATGTATAACAACACGGAATTTTTCCTTAAAGTTCCATCTTTTTCTACAAACATCAATTGCCTTATGACACAAATTATATTTAACTACTTTTAATGAGTAATCATCGCAAGTAATAAAATCATCTGTGTTCTCAGGAGGTAAAATTGCTATCTCAATTGTGTCGTGTAATTGGAGTGGCAACATAATTGATTCTAAATCGTGATAATTGTTTTCGTTTTTTTCAAATACGTTAAGAGCTAAATTCACTTTAGCATAAGCTTTTTCTATCATAACCATAATTATAATTTTATATTCCCAACTTTCAATATTTCATTTGTTAAATTAATAAAATCATCAATAGTTAAATCTTCACTTCTAACATTAAGATCTAAATTTGCTTTTAAAATTACTTCTTTTCTAATCTCATTATCATTAATTAAATGCTTTAAATTATTGTTTATATTTTTTCGTCTATTTAAAAATGAAATTTCGATTATTTTAAACAAAAACCTTGCAGAATCGACATCTTTTATTGGATTTTTGGTAATTTTGAAAATTATAGAATCGACTTTAGGTTGAGGAAAAAAGGCATTTTTTGGAACGGTCATAATTTTTTCTATTTTATATAAGTATTCAATAAAATAATTTACAGCAGTCTTGTAACGTTTATCTTTAGTAGTGATTCTTTCATAAAATTCTTTTTGAACCATAAAAACACCGATTTCTAAATCATTAAAATTTTTAATAACATAATTTAAAATATCGGTTGAAATATAATATGGTAAATTTCCAACTACTTTATTAAAATCATAATTTTTATATTTTAAAATATTATAATTTTCTACTATCAAATTAGTTTTATCAAAAGATTTATTTAAAAATTCTACAAACTTTTTATCAAATTCAACAGCAACATATGTTTTTGTTTTGTTTACTAATTGCTCAGTTAATGAACCAAGTCCAGGACCTATTTCTAATAATCTATCTTTCTTTTTCAACTCTAAGGCCTCTAAAATACTTTTAGTTACATCCTCATCAAGTAAAAAATTTTGTCCAAGTTCTTTTTTTGCATGGGAATTAACTAATAAAAAATATTCTTTTATTTCATTTTCACTTAGCATTTTTAATAATCTCCATTAAATCGTTCTTGTTTAATCCAAGCATTTTGAGTTTTTTTAATAATTGTTTTGCATTTAAATATTCAATATGTAAGTAATCACATATTGTCTTTCTTAATTGTTTTGAATTTTTAGATCCATTTAAATTTAATTCATATAAATCATTCATGGTTAAATCGCTATTTACGTTTGTTTCAAACTTTTTTAAATTGTTTAAGGCTAATAAAACTTCGTTAATTGTACTTTCAGCTACCCCAACTTTATGATTTTTTATTGAGAACTCTTTTCTAACATAAGCATTATATACATTTGTTAAATTTGAATTTAATATTTCTCTAATCTTTTTACCTGGGAAATCAGGATCAGTAAGTATTATAATGGGTCTATTTTTCTCGATTTCTTTTAAAAACGAAATGTCCTTAGAAGAAATTGCTGACCCATTAACACTATAAAAATCTGCCTCTATAAAAGAAGACAAAAAATCAATATCAGTTTTACCTTCGACAACTATTAATTCATTTAAATGTAACTTATTCATTTATATTTAAAATTCTCAAACTATTTTTGTAAGTAATATCTTCAAGAGTCTCTTTTGGACAATTTAATAAACTAGAAGCATATTTAATTGTTTCAACTATATATGAGGGAATATTAATTTTGCCCCTAAAAGGAGTAGGAGCTAAATATGGGGCATCAGTTTCAAAAACAACATCTTTTAAATCGACATTTTGTAAAACTTCCTTAGTTTTAATAGAATTTTTAAAAGTAAGGACTCCACCAAAAGCTATTAAATATCCTAATTTAATAAATTCTTTAGCGCTCTCAAGAGATCCACTAAAACAATGCATAATTCCTTTTTTAATGCATGTATGTTCTTTTAATATATCTAAAGTATCTTTATAAGCGTCTCGACAATGTATACTTATTGGTAAGTTTAATTCATTTGCTAATTCAATTTGTTCAATAAAAATCTTCTTTTGCAAAGTTCTTACACTTTCTTCTTTTTCCCAATAATAATCGAGTCCAATTTCTCCGATTGCAACAATTTTATTTGATTTATCCATTAATTTTCTTAAATTGTTAATTGAATCATCGTTATATTGTTTATATTCGGTAGGAATAATTCCAATCGAAGCATAAACTTCATGATATTTATTTGCAATTTCAATTGCTATCTTACTGCTTTCTAAGTCATAGCCAACACACAAAAACTTTTTAACACCTTTATTTAAAGCATCTTGAATATAAAAATCTAAGTTTTCATAGATTTTCTTATCGTTTAAATGTATATGAGTATCAAATATCATTTTACTTTCCTAAACAAAAACGAGAAAAAATCTCTTTTGCCACATCAAAATTATTATCTTCGCCAAGAATTTCTAAAATCGCTAAATAAGCGTTTTTAATGTGTTCATTTAAAATATCAATTGTAATCCCTTGATTAGCTAACTCGATAGTAGTAGTAAGTTCAAAATTAGCTTTTTCAAGTAAACCTATTTCTCTTGAATTAGCTAGTGATGGATTACTAAAGTTTTCTTCTTTAATACCTAAAATTTCAAAGATTTTTTCTTTTAAAGAATTAATATCTTGATTTTTAGCAGATATATAAATTTCATTTTCTTTAATATCTTTTATTAAATCTTTTTTATTAAAAACTTTAATGTAATTTTTATCTTTAATAAGTTCTAAAATTTCTTTATCCTCGTCATCAAAATTTTCGTTTTCAAATAAAGCAATTATTAAATCAGCTTTTTCAATTAATTCTTTACTTTTATTAATACCAATCTTTTCTATTATATCTTCGCTTTCTCTAATTCCAGCGGTGTCATATAAATTTAATATAATACCTGAAAGATTAATTTTTCCTTCAACGACATCACGAGTAGTTCCTTTTATATCGGTTACAATAGCTTTTTCTTCATGAAGAAGTGCGTTTAATAAAGATGATTTTCCAACATTAGGTTTTCCAACGATAACTACATTAATACCATCTTTAATAATTTTCCCTTTATTACCTTCTTGGATTAAAATATTGATATTTTTAATAATTTCCTTGCAAAACTCAACTATTTTTTGTGAATCTAATTCTTCGATATCTGTATATTCTGAATAATCAATGTTAGCTTCAATGTTACTTAATAAATCTCCAATTTGTTTTTTAATTGGTAAAATAAGTTCGCTAGTTTTTCCGGTTAAAGAATTTAAACAAATGTTTTTACTTTCTTCAGTTTCAGCATTTATTAAATCATTAATAGATTCTGCTTGAATTAAGTCAACTTTATTATTTAAGTAAGCTCTGCTAGAAAATTCTCCTCTTTCAGCCATTCTAGCACCATTGCTAATTGCTAAAGAAATTATTTTATTAAAGATAATTGGATTGCCATGACAAATAATTTCAACACTATTTTCACCAGTAAAAGAATGTGGTGCAACATAAAGTAGAAGAACTACCTCATCAACGATAGTTTCCTTATCTTTAATATACCCATGAATTATTTTATTAGTTGTATATTTAGTTAAATTTTTACTAAACATTTTAGAAACAACTAAAAAACAATCGTCTCCACTTAATCTTACGATTGCCAAGGCACTCCTAAATGGCGGAGTAGATAAAGCTACGATTGTTTTTTCTAACATAATTATTCTGCTGTTGATGGTTTTGTATCTTTATTACTAACGTATTTAATAACGATAGCACGATCTTTTCCATCACCGATAGATTCAGTTTTAATATTTTTATAAGAACTTAAAGCGTTATGTACTTTCTTTCTTTCATCAGGTGTCATAGGAGTTAATTTAATGTCAATATGAGTTTTCATAACTTCTTTAACAGCCTTTTTAGCTTCAGAAATTACACGATGATATTTTTTATCTTTATAATCGCCAATATCTAATAAAATTCTAATCTTTCTTTTAAATTTAGTATTACATGCTAATTTAACAAGTTCATTTAATGATTGTAAAGTAGCACCATTTTTACCAATTAATAAGGAATTTTTATTAGTTTCAATTAAAATTTTTGCAACTCCATCACGGTAAAATGTTTTAAGTGAAGTTTCTAAACCAATTCCATTAATAACATCTTTAATATAATTTTCAGCATATTCAATAATGTCAGCAACTTCATAAACTGAAATTACTGCTTTTTTAAATAAACCTTTTTTCTCTTCTTCGACTTCATAAATTAAGTCTTCAGTATTTATATCTAAATCAGTGCAGGCAATTTTAATTGCTTCATCTAAAGTTTTTGCACTATATTTTTTCATATTATTTTTTCTCCTTTGTTTTTCTATTCATAACAAAATGTAAAATCAAAGTTTGCATTATTGAGAATAATGCTCCTGCAAACCAATAAACTCCCATTGCTGCTGGTAATGTAAAGCCCATGATAATAATAAATATTGTCATAATCCATGAAACCCACTTCATTTGTTTTTGTGAACTAGTTTCAGCAGGGCTCTTTCCAAGTTTAGTAACTTTATCCATTCTTGATTTTTGTAACCATTGAGGTAATTTCATAGAAACAATTTGTCCAGCAGACATGAGTAAAATTAAAATTAACGCTGTCCACCAACCTGGATTTGAAGGCCATCCACTAAAATTAGCTAAAACAGAAGCGATAGTATCACTTAATCTTAATCCTAAAACAGCATCAACCGATAACGAAGCTGCTCCACTCATACCATTCCAAACCGCAATAAATAATGGGAATTGAATAATTAATACAAGTAGCGAACTAAATGGATGTACTTTATGTTTTTTATAAAGAGCCATTTGTGCTTGAGCTAATCTTTGTTTTTCATATTGATTTGTTGTACTATTTGGATATTTTTGTTGCAACCTAGCAATTTCAGGTTGTAACATTTGCATCTTTTGTTGAGACAGTGTTGAACTAAATGTAATAAGCATAAAGAAGGCACGAACAATAATTGTAACTAATAAAACAGATGCAATTTGTCCCCAACCTGCCATACCAAACGCATGTGAGAAGTATTCAACTAAATAAGCAATTGGATAGACTAATAAACCTTCAAGCCAACCATGACTCCAAGCATCTCCCCAACTTGATTTATCAGTTAATTGAACAGTATCATCTAAAACATTATCACTAGTATGCCCATAGAAACCATCATCTAAACTAAAACAACTCTTTAATGTAGACACCTTATTATCTAAATTAGTCTTATATAAACTAAAGAAATCATCTTCCATTGTGTAACCACTAATATTACGTGATGTTTTAATTTCGTAGTTCCAATTTTCTATGTTTGTCCAATAATTACCTTCAGCCATGTTTAGACCATCTTCGGTTTCTGGTTCCAAATATTTGTACTTACCATATCTAGTGAGCAAAGAATTATTTCTTCCTAATAAAGTCTCACTGGTACCATCTGCAAAAACATATTCACCACCATTTAACATAATTTGCAAGTTTTCGTTTGTTTGATTAGCTTCGTAATCTGCATATGCTTTTGAAGTATAACCATAAAGTAATTCGAAAGCAGAAGAATATGTTTTATCACTATAAAATTGGTCTTCTTTTGCACGTTTAGAAATATAAGAAATGACTTTACTATCTAAATCTGTCCAATATTGATCAGCTGGGCGATTAAATCCAAAAGAATTACTGCTAGTTTCTACACTTTGCACATAACTATTTTTTGAAACTTTAAATGTATATTCTGTTTTTTCTTCGTTTTCATTTAAAGTATAAGTTTCGATAGTAGTAGTTCTAATAAAATAGATTTGACTAAAATCAGCGTTACTAGAGCTACTAAGTGAAGAAGTATATTCATTTGTAAAAATAGAAGCATTATCTATTAATTTAGTTGTGACAACTTCGCCGTTTTCATTAAATATTTTTAAATTGTAATTTTTTAAACTTTCTAAAGATACTACCTCGTTATTTGATTTAAAATATACGGTTTGATTTTCTTTTGATAAAGAATTTAATAAATAATCGGCTGCGTCATCTTCACTTTCGAAGAAAATAGTGTTTACTGGATCGTATGCATAACGGTAAGCTGCGCTGTCTTCAACACTACAAAAAGAGTTACATGAAGTTAAAATGCCTAAAGTTGCTAATATTCCTAAAAATCCAAATATTTGTTTAGATCTTTTTTTCATTTTTTTCTCCTAAAACTTTGTTAAATACAGATGCAAGTTGCTCTTTGTTTTTCCAAAAATTGTTTACATCGTATTTTTTATTGATTACAACAATTACATCGATAGGAACATCGTAATTTGTTAATGAATCAATAATACTTCGTGTTTGCCTTTTAATTTTGTTTCTAATTACTGCGTTTCCGTTTTTCTTTGTAACGAGTATGCCAATACGTGTATAAGCATAATCATTGTTCCTAAAATATAAACAAAACAGATCGTTTTTTAAAAATTTCTTCTTATTTAAAATTTCTTTAAATTCTCGATATTTTTTAATTGTGTTTACTTTTTTCATTGAATTAAGCAACTAAAGTTTTTCTGCCTTTTGCTCTTCTAGCAGCTAAAACTTTTCTTCCGTTAGCAGTAGACATTCTGCTTCTAAAACCATGTACTCTTACATGATGTAATTTGCTTGGTTGATAAGTTCTTTTCATATTAAAACCTCCTTTTAACAAGTATTTAAAATTATATATGTATATATACATATATGTCAAACATTTAAAAATATTTTGAAATTTAATAAGTCCGCAAAAATCATCTATTTACATCGATTAACAAATGTGTTTTTTAACAATGTGGAAAACTAAAAAAATAACGATTAAATCATCCATTTTTATAAATCAAATATGTTAATTATGTGGAAAACTTTTCACTTATTAACATTCTTGTAGAAACTGTTAATAAAATTCCACATTTATCCACATTCAAAAAATGTTGAAAGTCAATAAATTTGATGTATTCTTGATTAATTTAAGAAGTAGTGTGGAAAACTTTTTTGTTTTCGATTTTTGTCTTTTTTCTTAAATATCTAGTGATAAAATATACACAGGTTTTAATTATGGCTACGTTAACTATTAGTGAAATTAATATGCTTTGGAAAAAGGTTTTGAAGGTTGTTTCTGAGCAACTTGGAGACAAAAGAGCTTTTGATGCTTTTTTTAAAGACACTTATATTTATTCTTTAGAAGATGATCAAATTGTTATTGGTTGTGATTCTTCTTTATCGACAAGTGTTTTAGAAAATAGATACAAAGATTTAATTTCTGAAGCGTTGTTAACTACAAAGAATCAAGTATTTAAAATTTCGTTTCTTTCACAAGATCAAATCACTGATAGTAAAGAAAATTTTTCATTTCAAAACAATGTTGAAAAAGTGCCATTTTTTAAGAATAACCGTCTAGATCCCCACTATAATTTCGAAAATTATGTTGTTGGAGTATCAAATAAAGAAGCAACACAAGCTTCTTTAATTGTCGCAAAAAATTGTGGCACTTTATATAATCCTTTGTTTATATACTCTCAATCTGGATTAGGTAAAACCCATTTATTAAACGCGATCGGAAATTATATAAAAGAAAACAATCCAAATTTAAAAGTGTTGTTTTGCTCTTCTCAAGAATTCATTGATGAATATATTAAATATGTTAGTGGAGATAAAAGCGATGAGAATTTAAAAGATTTCATTACTAGTTTTGATGCTTTACTTATTGATGATATTCAAATGTTGCAAGATAAATCAAAAACTGAGGAATTTTTCTTTAGTATTTTTGAAATAATGATTAAAAGAAATAAACAAATAGTTCTTACTTGTGATCGTTTACCTAACGAATTAAACGGTTTAGACAAAAGATTAGTCACAAGATTTTTAAAAGGTTTAACTGTTTCAATTCAACAACCAAGTACTGAACTTTGCGAAAATATTTTAAAAAAGAAAATAGAATCTACCGAGTTATCTAAAATTAAAATCGATGATGAGGTTATTTCTTTTATCGCTTCCAAATTCAAAAATAGTATTCGTGATCTTGAAGGAGCGTTAATTAGACTTAATTTCTATACAACAATTAATCAAACAAAACATATTGATATGAGTTTTGCTCAAGAAGCTCTATCTACCTTAATTGATACGAAACCAAAAAGAAATAAAATAAGTATTCAAAAAATCTTAAATGTTGTCAGTTCTTATTATTCCGTCACAGTTTCTCAATTAATTGGTAAAAATAAAACTGCAAAAATCGTTAATGCTCGCCATGTTGCAATTTACTTAATTAGAAGTGAATTAGATGTCCCATTTAAACAAATCGGTGAACAATTCTCTAACAGAGATCACGCAACAATTATATACAGTGTTAACAAAGTTGAAGAGTTGTTGAAAACTGATAAACAAATGTCCATAGTTATCAACGACCTTAAAAAACAAATTCGTTCGTCATAATCGAGACAATCCTCAACTTATCAAGAGTTATTCACACTATCAACACTTATTATTATTAATATAATAAAAGGAGAATTATAAATATGAAATTTATTATTAATCGAGATCAATTTTCTAAAAGTTTAACTAACGTAACAAAAATAATTCAAAATAAATCTGTAAATCCAATTTTATCTAATGTCAAAATTGATTTAAATGAAACTGGATTAGTTTTAATAGGATCAAACGGTGACATTTCTATTACCACTCAAATCCCTTTATTTATTAATGACAGACAAATTATTCGTGATATATCTTATGGTTCAACTTTAGTAAATGCCTTTTTATTAACTGAAATTGTTAAAAGAATTGATGGAGATGAAATCTCTTTTGAAATAGTTGATGATTCAATTGCTAAAATCGAAACAGAAAAATCTAACTTTAAACTTAATTCAGTTCGCGCAGAAGAATATTTAGATATAGATTTTTCAAAAGAAGGAGCTAAAATTACTCTTTCATCTCAAGATTTTATCGATTCTATTAACCAAGTATCGTTTGCAGCAAGTGTTAAAGATACTAGACCATCATTAACAGCAGTTAATTTAGAAAGCGATACTTCTAAATTAATTTTTACTGCAACTGACGGAGCTCGTCTTGCTAAAAAAGAGTTAAATATTCAAATTCAAGAAAGATTAAATGCCAATATCCCTTCAAAAACTTTAAATGAAGTTCTTAGAAGCATTACTACCGAACCATTTATTGAAATTTATATTAGTGATAAAAAAGCTTTATTTGTTTTAAATAACACTATTATTTCTTCAAGATTAATTAACGGAGAATATCCAAACACAAAAAATATTATTCCACGTAGCTTTTATTATTTATTAGAAATTAATGCTAGTGAATTTGTAAGTGCAATGGAAAGAGTCTCTTTATTCTCAATTGAAAAAGATAGCGTTGTTAAATTAACAATGAACGAAGGAAAAGTAGAGGTTAGTTCAAAATCTCAACAAGTCGGTAGTGCAGTAGAAACTATTTCTAATTTTAGATACAAAGGTGAAAGACTTGAAATTTCATTTAATAGTGAATATGTAAAGAGTGCTATTCGTTCATTAAAAGGAACTGATGTTTTATTATCTTTCTTAGGAGAAATGAAACCATTTACAGTCACTGATAAGAATGATGATTCAATTGTGCAATTAATCACTCCTGTTCGCCCATATTAAAAAGAAATTTGATTCTTGTATAGGGATACGATATCTTTAAATTTAACTTTAAAAAAGACTTCCTTTAATATATAATATTAAAGGAGTCGTTTTTATGTCTAAAGAAAATGTTGAAACTATTAAAATAACTTCTGAGTATATTACACTTGGACAATTTTTAAAGTTTACTAATGTTATTTCTAATGGCGGAGAAGCAAAATTTTTTATTGCTAATAATAAGATATTTCTTAACGGACAACAAATTTTTGAACGTGGAAAAAAGTTAAGAAGTCATGACCAAATTAATATTAACGACCGCTTGTTTTTTGAAATAGAGTAATGATTTTATCAAACTTAAAACTAATAAATTTTCGAAATTATGACAATTTAGATTTAACTTTTTCTAAAGGATTAAATTTTATAGTTGGAGAAAACGCTAGTGGAAAAACAAACTTAGTTGAAAGCATTTTTTATTTATCTCTAGCTAGATCTTTTAAAACACATAACGACTTAGAAGCAATTAAAGTAAATTCTTCCGAAGCTTTGATTAAAGGCAAAATATATTCAAATGATATATTTAATAACTTAAGTATAAAAATAACTTCTAAAGGAAAAATAATTTATCTTAATGATAAAAAAATAAATAAATTAAGCGAATTAACAAAATATTTAAATGTTTTGTTATTTGTTCCTAGTGATACTAATTTGATGAAAGATTCACCAAAAGAAAGACGTTTCTTCCTCAATTTAAATTTGTCAAAAATGAGTTTGTCATATCAAAACGCTTTAATTAATTATGAAAAACTTTTAAAAGAAAGAAATAACGAACTTAAAAAAGAAAAAGTTGATTTAATTTTATTAGATGTATTAACAACTAAATTAATCGAAGAATCACAAAAAATTTACCTTTTTAGAAAGAAGTTTATAAATGAAATAAATTCGATTATATCTAATATTTATCAAGAAATTTCTTTTGAAAAGAAAGAATTAGAAATTAGATATTTACCTTTTGTTAATGTAAATAATTTTACTACTGAAGCTACAAAAAAATATCATGAAGCACTTAATGAAGATCTTTTAAAAAAAGTTACAACAATTGGAGTTCATAAAGAAGACTTTGAGATATTAATAAATAAACAAAACATCGCCAAATTTGGTTCTCAAGGTGAAAATCGTTTAGCAGTTTTAAGTTTAAAACTAGCTCCTTATTTTTTAATTTCGAAAGATGAATTAAAACCTCTTGTAATATTAGATGATATATTAAGTGAACTAGATGAAAATCATGAAACTTTATTAATTAATTTTTTAAAACAATTTAATCAAGTTTTTATTACTTCAGCTAAAAGAAATAAAAATATGATTAAAAACGTATATAAAGTAGAAAATAACACCATTAAATTGGAGGATTAGTATGGACGAAAAAGAGTTAAATAACAGCAATCAGTTAGAAGAAGAAGCTACTGAAGAAGTTCAAGAAGTTGATAATATTGAGAAAAATATTTCTCAAGAAGTCATTCATGATATTGATGAACAACAAATTGAAAAAGTTGATGAAACTTATACAGGAAAAAATATCGCTGTTCTAGAAGGTTTAGAAGCAGTTAGAAAAAGACCTGGAATGTATATTGGTTCAACTAGCGCAACCGGATTACATCATTTAATTTGGGAAATTGTTGATAATGCTATTGATGAATATTTAGCTGGACACTGTACATCAATAAGTGTACAAATTAATAAAGATAATTCGATTACTGTTTCAGATAATGGTAGAGGAATCCCTGTTGATAACGTTGAAAAAACAAATCGTAGTGCAGTCGAAACAGTTTATACTGTTCTTCATGCTGGTGGAAAATTCGATAATGGTGGATATAAAGTAAGTGGTGGACTTCATGGTGTTGGCGCTAGTGTTGTTAACGCTTTAAGTACTTTTGTTGATGTTACAGTTAGACGTGATGGCGGAGTTTATTATATTCGTTTCGAAAATGGCGGACATACTGTTGCTCCTTTAAAAAGAATTGGAGATTGTTCAATCGAAGAACATGGAACAACTGTAACTTTTAAACCTGATCCAACTATTTTTACCGAAACTACTGTTTTTGATTTTGATACTGTTAATACTAGAATTCGTCAAATGGCTTTTTTAAGTAAAGGCATCCATATTAAATTAAGTGATTTAAGAGAAGAACCTCCAGTTGTTGTAAACTATAAATTTGATGGTGGAATTAAAGAATATGTTGAATTTTTAAATAAGAGTGCTGAAAAAGTTCATGAAGATATTTTATATACTAATGGTGGACAATTTTATAATGATAATGATAAAAAAGAATTTATTAGCGTTGAAGTAGCTTTACAATATGTTCAAACTTATAACACTAAGATTTATTGCTATTGTAATAATGTTTCAACTAGTGATGGTGGTATGCACCTTGATGGTTTTGGCAATGCTTTAACTAGAGTTATTAATGCATATGCTAGAAATAATAAAATCTTAAAAGATACCGATAAAGATAAAATTACTTTAGATGATTGTAAAGAAGGTTTAACAGCAATTATTTCTGTAAAACATCCTGATCCTCAATATGAAGGACAAACAAAAGGAAAACTTGGTAATCCTGAAGTTAAAAAGATTGTCGATAAAGTTTTTAGTGAATATTTAGAAAAATATTTATATGAAAATAAAGAAGAAGCACAAGTGATTCTTAAGAAGATTCGTTCTGCTTATGAATCTCGACTTGCAGCAAAAGCCGCTAGAGAAAACGTTCGCCGTAAAGGTGCTCTTGAATTAACTACACTTCCTGGAAAACTTGCTGATTGTAGTTCGAATAACCCTGCTGAATGTGAATTATTTATTGTTGAGGGTAATAGTGCTGGTGGAAGTGCTAAAAGTGGTAGAGATAGTAAAACTCAAGCAATTCTTCCTTTAAGAGGTAAGATTTTAAATGTTCAAAAAGCTCAAGCTCATAAAATATACGAAAATCAAGAAATTGGTAATATGATTAGTGCTATCGGTGCTGGTTATGGATCTAATTTTAATATTGATAATGTTAGATATCATAAAATTGTTATTATGACTGATGCTGATGTTGATGGATCTCATATTAGAATTTTACTTTTAACATTCTTCCATCGTTTTATGAAACCTTTAATCGATAATGGTTATGTTTATATTGCTCAACCTCCTTTATATAAAATTCAATATAAAGGAAAAGATTATTATTGCTATAACGATGAACAACTTGAAGATACACGTAAAAAACTTCAACTTAAACCTGGATATCCTTATCAAAGATATAAAGGTCTTGGTGAAATGGATCCTGAACAACTTGAAGAAACCACAATGGATCCAACTAAACGTAAAATGTTAAGAGTAACCGTTGATGATGCAGAAGCTGCAGATTTAGTATTTAGCCAATTAATGGGTGAAGAAGTCGCTCCACGTAGTGAATTTATTGAAAAGAATGCTAAATTTGTTAAGAACTTAGATATTTAATGGGGGTATTTATGGAAAACGAAAATAAAATTAATGAAGTAGTAAATGAAAATGAAGATACCTCTTTAGAAGCAGGAATTGTCCCAGCTTTAAGAGATACTGAAATAGTTAAAGAAGTTAAAAATTCTTTCTTAGACTATGCAATGTCAGTTATTGTTGCTAGAGCCTTACCTGATGTTAGAGATGGTTTAAAACCTGTTCATAGAAGATGTATTTATGGAATGTATGAAGCTGGATATACTCCGGATAAACCATTTGTTAAATCAGCAAAAATTGTTGGTGATGTTATGGGTAAATATCACCCTCATGGCGACGCAGCAATTTATAATACAATTGTTCGTTTAGCACAAAAATTTTCAATGCGTTATACCTTAGCTGAAGGACATGGAAACTTTGGAAGTATGGATGGAGATGAAGCTGCAGCCATGCGTTATACCGAATGTAGAATGTCTAAAATTGCTCTTGAAATGGTTAAAGATATTGATTGTGAAACAGTTAATTTTGTACCTAACTATGATGGAACTTTAGAAGAACCTGCTGTTCTTCCTTCAAAAATTCCTAACTTATTAATTAATGGAAGTGATGGAATTGCTGTTGGTATGGCAACCAAAATGCCTCCACATAATTTAAAAGAAATTATCGAAGGAATCGTTGCTTTAGCTAAAAATAAAGATATAACTATTGATGAACTTTTAAAAATTGTTAAAGGTCCTGATTTCCCTACTGGAGGAATTATTTATGGACTTGGTGGAGTTAGAGATGCTTATACAACTGGAAAAGGTACTTTCAAATTAAGAGGAAAATGTCGTATCGAAGAAAGTAGTAATGGTAAAGGAAAAATTATTATTACTGAAATTCCTTATCAAGTTAATAAAGCTACTTTAGTTCAAAAAATTGGTGATTTAGTTAAAAATAAAGAAATTGAAGGTATTACTTCAATTAAAGATTTTAGTAAAAAAGATGTTCATATTGAAATTGAATGTCGTAAAGATGTTGTTCCACAAGTTATTCTTAATCAAATTTATAAAAATACTCAATTAGAAGTTTCTTATGGAGTAATTAATTTATGTATTGTTGATGGATCTCCAAAAATTTTATCTTTAAAAGAACTATTAGAGAAATATTTGGAACATCAAAAAAATATTATTGTTAAAAGAACTAATTTCTTAAAAAGAAAAGATGAAGCAAGAATGCATATTGTTGATGCTTTACTTGTTGTTCAGGAAAACGTTGATGAAATTGTTAATATTGCTAAATCTTCATCAAATCCTAGTGAATTTGCTACTAAATTAATGGAAAGATATAATTTTGATGAAGATCAAGCTAAAGCTGTTACCTCAATGCCTTTATCAAGATTAACAGGAATTGAAGCAGAAAAATTAATTAATGAAAAAGCTCAATTACTTGCTAATATTGAAAAATATAACTATATTCTTTCAAGCGAAGAACATGTTTTAGAAGTTGTTGTAAATGAATTAGAAGAAGTAAAAGCTAAATTTGGAGATGCTAGAAAAACTGAAATTTCTACTGAAGCTTTATCAGTTGAAGATGAAGACTTAATTCCAGTTGAAGATATTGTTATTACTTTAACAAATAATGGCTATATTAAACGTATGAATTCATCTGAATTTAGAACTCAAAATAGAGGTGGAAGTGGTGTAAAAGGTATGGCTGTATATCAAGATGATGAAGTTAATATCATGGTACATTGTAAAACTCATACTGATATTCTTTTCTTTACTGATTCTGGAAAAGTTTTTAGAAAAAGAGCTCATGAAATTAATGCTAGTGGAAGAACTGGTAAAGGAATTCCAGTTTTAAACTTACTTAATCTTGAAAAAGATGAAAAAGTTGTTTCGTTAATTAGTGTTGATGAATATGAAAATAAATACTTATTCTTTGCAACTAAAAATGGAATTGTTAAAAGATGTCCTTTAAAAGAATTTATCCGTATTAATTGTAATGGTAAAAAAGCTATTACTTTTAAAGAAGGCGATGTCTTACTTGATGTAAGAGTTACAAACGGAGATAACTTAATTGCTCTTGCTAGTAAAAAAGGAATGCTTTGCTTATTTAAAGAAGATGGTGTTCGTTCAATGGGTAGAAGTGCTAGCGGAGTTAAAGGAATGAATTTACGAGGAAGCGAATTAATCGCCCTTTCTACAAATGCAATTGGTGATAAAGTCTTTGTTTTAAGTGAACATGGACTTGGTAAATTATCTAATATTGAAGATTATCGTTTAACTAATCGTGGAGCTGGTGGAGTTATTACTATTAAAGTTACTCCAAAGACTGGTGATTTAGTTAATATGAAAATTGTTAAAGGTGATGAAGATATTATTGTTATTACAAATAATGGCACTGTAATTCGTACTTCACTTGAACAAGTTAGACTTTGTGGAAGAAATTCTCAAGGCGTAAAAATTATTAATTTAAAGGAAAACGAAGTTGTTTCTTCCTTCACGATTCTTCCAAAAGAAGATTGTTTAGAAGAAGAAAAAACCTCAAATTTAGAAGAAAACCCTGCAGAACTCGATTAAATTAGGAGAATTTTATGATTGATGTTAATTTAATTTTAGAAAATAAAGAACACGTTGAAGAACTTTTAAAAAGAAAAAATTATGAAGTTGATTTAACTGAAGTAGTTAATTTAATTCATGAAAAAAAGAAATTATTAGTAAGTGTTGAATCTAATAAAGCTTTACAAAATAAACTTTCTAAAAGTGTTCCAGAAGTAAAAAAAGCTAATGGTAATGTCCAAGAGATTTTTATGAAAGTTAAAGAACTTGGAGCATTAAATAAAGATAGCGAAGAAAAATTAAAAGTAATCGAAGAAAAAATTAATGAAATCTTATTTTCTTTACCAAACTTACCTGATGAAGATTTGCTTCCTGGCGGAAAAGAAAATAATAAACCAATTTATGAATTTAAAACAAAACCTGAATTTAATTTTAAAATTAAAAATCATGTTGAACTTGCTGAATCTTTAGGATTAATTGATTATGATCGTGGAGCTAAAATTAGTGGACATGGCACTTGGGTTTATACTGGACTAGGTGCTCAACTTGAATGGGCTTTAATTAATTATTTTATAAACGAACATTTAAAAGATGGTTTTACATTTATTCTCCCACCTCATTTATTAAATTATGAAAGTGGATTTACTGCTGGTCAATTCCCAAAATTTGAAGAAGATGTCTTTACTTTAAAAGATGTTACTCCAATGAAATTTATGTTACCTACTGCTGAAACTGCCTTAGTTAACTTACATCGAAATGAAATTTTAAGTGAAAATGAATTACCTAAAAAGTATTTTGCATATACTCCTTGCTATCGTAAAGAAGCTGGAAGCTATCGTACTGAAGAAAGAGGAATGATTAGAGGTTATCAATTTAATAAAGTCGAAATGGTTGAATATACTAAAGATGATGATAGTGATCGTGCTTTTGAAGAATTAGTTAATAAAGCTAAAAGATTACTTGAAGGTTTAGGTTTACATTATCATATTTCTAAATTAGCAGCTGGAGATTGTTCACATTCTATGGCTAGAACTTATGATCTTGAAGTTTATTTACCTTCAATTGGTATTTATAAAGAAGTAAGCAGTGTATCAAATGCTAGAAGTTATCAAGCTCGTCGAGGAATGATGAGATATAAAGATAAAGATGGAAAAATGCATTTTGTACATACTTTAAATGGAAGTGGTCTTGCCACTAGTAGAGTTTTCCCTGCAATCTTAGAACAATTTCAACAAGAAGATGGAAGTGTTTTAATTCCAGAAGTACTTCAACCATTTATGAATGGATTAAAAGTTATTAAACCTATTAAAAAATAATGTATAATATATAAGCCATCGCAGTTAACGTTAATGAACCAGGTCAGGATGGGAACATAGCAGCCTTAAGTTAAATTGTTATCGTGCGGTGGTCTTTATTTATTTATGGAAAGTCACGAATATTACATGCATTTAGCTTGTTTAGAAGCCTTAAAAGCTTCTAAAGAAAATGAGATCCCAGTTGGAGCAGTAATTGTTTCAAAAACAGGAGAGATTTTAGCTTGTGCTCATAACCAAAAAGAGACCTTAAAAGATGTAACGGCTCATGCTGAAATTTTAGCGATTAAAGAAGCTTCAAAAAAAATAAATAATCGGCGTTTAGATGGATGTAAAATTTATGTAACTTTAGAACCTTGCTTAATGTGCACAAGTGCAATTTTTCAAGCTAGAATCGATGAAATTTATGTTGGAGTCTTAAGAAATTTAGACTCTGAAATTACTTTAAGTTATTTCAAAGATTTCATGTTTGAAAATAAAATAAGTTTTAAGTCTGGCATCCTCCATGACGAGATAAAAAAAGTCATGGATGAAAGTTTTAAAAAAATAAGATAAAAATTTATAATTTTTATACTATTTTTTTGAATATTTTGTATACTTTTTTTATAAGGTAAAAATATGTTGGAATTAAAAGACATTTCGAAGAATTATTTAGTCGATAAAAAACCATTTCCAGCATTAAAAAAAGTTAATCTTTTTTTTAACAACGCTGAGTTTTGTTCGATTTTAGGTCCAAGTGGTTGTGGTAAAACCACTCTTTTGAACATTATTGGTGGTCTTGATCAATATAGTGATGGAGATTTATTAATCGATGGAGTTTCCACCAAAGTTTATAATGACCGTGATTGGGACAACTATCGTAATAAGAAAATTGGTTTTGTTTTTCAAAGTTATAATTTAGTTCCACATTTAACAATTTTAGGTAATGTTGAGTTAGCTTTAACTTTAGAAGGAGCTCATAGAAAAGAAAGAATTGCTCTTGCAAAAAGGGCTCTTGATGTTGTTGGGTTAAAAGGAATTTATAAAAAGAAACCAAATCAACTTAGCGGTGGACAAATGCAAAGAGTAGCGATCGCTCGTGCTCTTGTTAATAATCCTGATATTATTTTAGCTGATGAACCAACAGGAGCTCTTGATAGTGTAACTTCTGTTCAAATTCTTGATATTTTAAAAGAAATTTCAAAAAGTAAACTTGTCATTATGGTTACTCACAATCGTGAGTTAGCTTTACAATATTCCAATCGAATTATCGAATTAAAAGATGGTGAAATTATTCATGATTCAAATCCATCAAAATATGTACCATCTAAAGAAGAACAACAACAAAAGAAAATCAAATTAGAAATTATTGATGAAAAAAATAAAAAAGCTTCTAAAAAGAAGGAAAAAAAGAATAAAACATCGATGAATTTCTTAACTGCTTTAAACATTTCTGTAAGAAATTTATTAACAAAAAAAGGAAGAACAATTTTAACCAGTATTGCAGCTAGTTTTGGAATAACTGGAGTCGCTTTAGTTTTGGCTTTATCAAATGGTTTTACAAATTATGTTAATCGCATTGAAAGTGAAACTGCTTCAACAATGCCAATAAATATTCCTAGTTATACTATTAAATACGTTAAAAATGAAGAAGTAACTTTACCAGAAAAATTTCCTGATACAAATGAAATTTATCCTTACATAAGTACAAGTGGAACAGCTACTTATGTGTATAACAATTTTAAAGATAAATATATTCAATATCTTAATAAATTAAAAAATGAAGATGGGTTAATGAATGATTATTTAATTAATTATAGCAATTCTTATAGCTTTAATTTAATGACAGAGTTTCCTAATAGTGGAGTGGGAATCGTTAATAATCAAACAATTAATGTTACTAATAATTTAATAAGTTCTTTTACCGGTTTACCAACTTCATTGTTCCATGTTTTATATGGCCAAGAGGAATACATTACTCAAACTTATGAGATAATTGATGGATATTATCCTACTAAAGAAAACGAATTAGTAATGGTTGTCGATGAATACAATCGCTTAAATCCAACAATTTTAAAGGCTTTAGGTTTTTATTCAAGTATAACCACAACTAGTGAAATGAATGATAATCCAGTTAAATTCGAAGATCTTTATGAAAAGAAATTTAAAGTATTTACTAATGAAGATTTTTATCAAAGCGCTACGAGTACAACAGTAATAGATAATATGTTACATACTCGTAATATTTATTCATTTGACAATTATGATTATGATACCTTATTTAATGATTCTTCAAAAGGAATTGAATTAAAAATTACTGGGGTCTTAAGAATTAAGAAAACAGCAAGTATTGGAGTAATGACCACAGGTTTATGTTATTTGCCTTCACTTCAAGAAACTATAGTAAACGCAAATAAAACCTCGCAGATCTCAACTATTTTTAAAGAAAATTATGTTTTAAATAAAAAAGATTCTTTTGGAAATTCTTTAACTTCAGTTGCTTTTTTAAATGAACTTACTGAATTATTTTCAAAAAGTAGCGTTGCTATTAGTGGCTTAAATGAACTATTTGATAAATATTTTACTTTTTATGATACTTCAGGTCAGGTAATTGAAGCAACTGATTCTACCACAGCTGTTGAGCAATATTTAACTTTAGCTCAAAGTAAAGGAGTAGATTTAGTTACTGATGAATTAAAAAAGAATGGATTATCTAATATCCTTAATTACATTTTAGGAATTGAAACAGATTTTATTTTACCAACTAAATATAATGATGCCTATAATGATTTACTTGGATTAATTGCTTACATAAATAGTTATAGTACGATTCAATCAATTATTATTTTCCCAAAAGATTTAACTAGCAAAGATAAATTATTAAATGCTCTTGATGAATATAATAAAGTTAATGTACTTGATCCTGATGATCCATATCATGCTTCAAATAGTAATGAACGTATTTATTATACAGATATAGTTGGAGATTTAACTGATGGATTAAGTCAAATGATTGAAGTTATTTCTATTGTATTAATCATTTTTGCATCAATTTCTTTACTTGTTTCATGTGTAATGACAGGAATCATCACTTATGTTTCGGTTGTTGAACGAACTAAAGAAATTGGTATTTTAAGAGCTTTAGGAGCTAGAAAAAAAGATGTTGGGCGTCTTTTTGAGGCAGAATCTTGTATTATTGGTGGATTAGCTGGAATTTTTGGTTGTTTACTTGCTTATATAATTACGCTTCCTATTAATCAAATTTTAAATGCACTTTATGGAGAATATAATATCGGAAATATTGCCTCTTTAAATATCCTTCATGCGATACTTTTAACATTAATTTCAATTTTATTAACTTTCTTTAGCGGACTTTTACCTGCTAGAATTGCAGCTAAAAAAGATCCAGTCATTGCTTTAAGGAGTGAGTAATGAAAAAAAAGTTTCAACAAAAAAAAGAAAATGTTCGTCGAGTATTAACTAAATATGATAAAGGACTAACTAATTATCAAGTTAATTTAAGAAAGTCACAAGGGTTATCTAATAATACTCAAATTAAAGTTAATCGAACTTATTTAGATATTTTTCTTAAAAACTTCGTTACTTTTTTTAATATTCTATTAATTGCTATCGGAGTAATTTTAATTGCGGCTGGAAAATGGGATAGTTGTGTATTTTTAGTTATTTTAATTGCTAATATTAGTATTGGTTTATTTCAAGATATCCGTGCTAAACGAATGGTTGATAAACTTTCTTTAACTACTAAAAGTAAAGTTAAGGTTGTTCGTGAAGGCAGAATAAAATTTATTGATAGCGAAGATATTGTTCTTGATGATGTTTTAATTATTGGAAATGATGAAATTATTCCTTGTGATGGCAGAGTCTTAACTGGAACAGCTTCTTTAAATGAATCTTTATTAACTGGAGAATCTTTACCAGTAAAAAAAATAGTCGGAGATGTTGTTTATAGCGGAACTTATGTTACTAATGGTGATATTAGAATACGTGTTGAAAAAATTGGTAGTGAAAATTATATTCAACAACTTCAAGCTAAATCAAAAGTAGTCAAAAGACAAAAATCATTAATTTATAAACAACTTAATTATTTATTCAAGATAATTTCTATTATTGTTATTGTAGTTGGCATTTTTATGCTAGTTGAATATGGTTATATTAAAGATGCTTTTTCTTCTTGGAATTCGTTCGTAGAAAATGTTGCTATTATGGCTGGTAGTTTAGTTTCAATGATTCCTAGTGGGATGTATTTATTAGCTTCAACTAGCTTGACAGTTGGTGCTTTAGCATTAATGAAAAGAAAAGTGCTTGTTAGAGATCTTTACAGTGTTGAAACTCTTGCTAGAGTTGATACGCTATGCATCGACAAAACCGGAACAATTACTGATGGAACAATGTCAGTTTATGAAATTGAATTTCTAAAAAAGAATAAATTTAACGAAGACAAATTTGATATAGTGATGGGTAGTTTTCTTAATGCTACTAAAGATACTAATTTTACCTCTCAAGCATTAGTTGATTATTTTGGAAATAAAGGGGTTTATAAACCTAAACAAGTTATTCCTTTTGATAGTTCTTTAAAATATAGTGCAGCAACATTAGAAGAAGTTGGCACAATTGTTTTAGGCGCTTATGGATTTTTTAATATTATTGAAGATAATGAAGTTAAAAATAAAATTGACGCTTATAACAAACAAGGTTTTAGAACTTTACTTGTCGGATTTAGTGAAAAAGCAATTATAAATGATAAGATACCTACAAAAATTATTCCGATTGCTGTAATTGTTATTCAAGATCATATTCGAGATAACGCTAAAGACACAATAAAATGGTTTGTTGAAAATGATGTCAATATTAAAGTTATTAGTGGAGATAATCCTGTAACTGTTAGTAAAATTGCTGGAGTTGTTGGTATTCCAAATGCTAATAAATATATATCTTTAGAAAATAAAACATTTGATGAAATTAGAGAACTTGTCGATGAGTATAATGTTTTTGGAAGAGTAACTCCAGAGCAAAAAGAATTTATCGTTAAAGCTTTACGTGAGAAAAAACATACTACAGCAATGTTTGGTGATGGCGTTAACGATATTTTAGCAATGAAAGCAAGTGATGTTTCAATTAGTGTTACTGCTGGAAGTAGAGCAGCTCGTGATATTGCTAATTTAGTTTTATTAAATAATGAATTTGGATCACTACCTGATATAGTTGGACAAGGTAGAAGAGTAATTAATAATTTACAAAGAACTTGTTCGTTATTTTTAACTAAAACTATATTTAGTATTAGTTTAAATATATTCTTCTTATTATTTGGATTATTTAGTAGAAATTCAATGGCTGGACCAATTTTATGGCCGTTTTCCACAAATCATTTCTATGTATGGGAATTAATTACTATTGGCACATCATCCTTCTTCTTAGCTTTAGAACCAAACAACGAACGCTTAAAAGGTCATTTCTTAATGAATATTTTCAAAAAAGCTTTGCCTAGTGGAATTATTATGGGTTGTGGAATTGTTTTCATGTTCTTATATTCTTTCTTTACTAAAGACTTAAATGGTAATAATTTTAACGATTTAATTGAAGTTAGTGTTTATTATATCTCTATTGCTTCTATGTTTGTTTTAATTCAAACTTGTTATAAATTTAATAAATATCGTTTATTAGTATTAGTTTATGCAGCTGTAATGATTGCTTTAATGTTTTTAATGTCAATATATAGCGATTTTAATTTATTAAAATTACAACGAGTAATTCATGATTTAAATTTTGTTACACTATTAATTGTTGTTTTGATAGTAAGTTTAATTTTAATTGGAATTAATTTTGTAATTTTTAATCGCAAAACTTTATTTAAAAAACTATATGAAAAACACGGAAACTAAAATTCAAAATACTTTTATTGATTTATTAAAAAAAGAACCAATCGAAAAGATAACGGTTTTGAGTATATGTGATATTTTAAAAATCAAAAGGCAAACCTTTTATTATCATTATCAAAGCATTTATGATTTAATTTTATCGATTTTTTATATCAATAGAATTGAAGTTGATGAAAATCTTAATTTCGAAAAAAATGTTAAACTTTTGCAAGGTTTTTTAATAAATAATAGGGTTTTGTGCATGGCTATTATTGATTCGTTTGCTGAAAATATTTTATTAGAATATATAAATTCTTTTATATATCGTCTTTTAGAAGTTAAGTCAAAAAAACTTTCTAACTCAAAAAAGATTTCAAAATTCTATAGTAAATCAATTGGAAATTTAATTTTAGATTTATATAAAGAAAATAATTTTGAGGTATCTAATTTTATTGATGAATTGAAAAATATGGCGGACTCTTTTAAATATATTCTTATTTAAAAGTTTTTTTGATAAAATATATTAACAACGAACTTTTTATGCACACTTTTGTTGGCAGGAAAGGTAGGAATTATGAGTAAAGAAGATTTAGTGAGTTCAATAGTTTATTTGTTGATGATTGCGGTCGCTGTAGCAGTTGGATATGTAATGTTAGCACCAATCATTCAAAAAAACTATCTTAGTAGTGGTGGAGTTTTATTTTGTTTTTTAATTCTTTCACTTATTATTGGATTAATTATTAATAGCATTTTAGTTGAAGTAGGGCATTTAATTGGTGCAAAAATAGGAAAATATGAAATACTTGCTTTTAATATTTTAGGATTAGCAATTTATAAAGTTAAAGAAAAGGATAAGTATCTTTTTAAATTTAAATTTCCAAAAACATTTGATGGATTAACTGGAGAAACACTCATTACTCCTAAAAATGATAAGGCAAGACCAATGTTATTTGTTTTTTTACCACTGGTTATGTTTTTAATTGAAGTTTTAGGATGTATTTGTGCTTTCTTATATATTGCTGATACTAAAAGTAATGATGGATTAATGTTTTTAAAATATGGCATTTTAATTTCTACTATAGTTGGCTCAATGATTGTTATTTATGATTATTTTCCATCTAGATTAGATAATATGAATGATGGTTATCGTTTAGTATTATTAAATAAAAAAATTAACATTGATGCATTTAATGAATTATTAAGAATTCAAAGAAATGAATTTTTTAATGAACCAAACAATAATATACGTCAATTTGAACAAATAACTGACTTTACTGCTCAAGTTAATATGATGGGCGCTGAACAAGCTATTGATAATAATTATGAGTATTCATTAGCAATTATTGATAATATTTTGTCACAAAAAGATAAAATTAGTAAAAACACTTTATTTGACATTAAATTAACTAAATGTTTTATTTTACTTCTTTATAAAGATGTTGAAGAAGGTAAAACATTTTATTTAAATGAATTTAATGATGAAGAAAGAAGATGGATC
Source organism: uncultured Mollicutes bacterium (assembly GCA_900540365.1). Lineage (GTDB taxonomy): Bacteria > Bacillota_I > Bacilli_A > RFN20 > CAG-826 > Onthovivens. The sequence continues at coordinate 87,234 of UQFN01000001.1, read as the reverse complement.
AGTTCTTGTAATAGAATCGATACAATTAAAGTATATTTACTTTATGCTGGTTTAGTTGAAAAAAGTGATAGTGAAGTTGAATTTGCTCTTGAAAAATCAATTAAAGCACTAAAAAAGGCTCTTCCAGGAGTTAAAGATAAAGAAAAGAAACTTTTAGACTTAGCAATTAATAAAGTCAAAGCAAAAGAAGAAAATGTATGAAAAAGAAACTGAAAAAATCTCAATTATTTAAAGAATTTAAAGCATTTATTTCTAAGGGTAATGCACTAGAACTTGCTGTTGGTGTAATTATTGCAAGTGCATTTACAGCAATTGTAAATTCTATTGTCAGTGGAATGTTTAATCCAATTATTAGCTTAGTGTTTTCTTCACTAGGAGTATCAACTGATGGTATCGGTTGGGTTATGAATTGGTGGAATCCTAGTGTATGGGATGTTAGTGATGCTGTTAATATTGGACATTGTTTTAATGGAACATATAACAAGGATTATGCTATTTATTTTGATTTAGGAAATTTAATAAATGCTATCTTGTATTTTATTATTGTTGCAGTTATTTTATTTACAATTCTAAAAATATCACGTGGAATTAAATCACGTGCTGAAAAACTAGAAAAAGACAGATTAGAAAAGTACTATTTACAACATCCAGAGGAAAGGCCAAAACCTATTGTTGAAGAAAAAAAGCCTACTGAAGTTGAACTTTTATCAGAAATTAGAGATCAATTATTGATTTTAAATAAAAAAGAAGATGATAAATAAGAGGAGAAGACTATGATAAGAATTATTACTGATTCTACTTGTGATTTGTCAAAGGAGTTAATTGAAAAGTACAACATTAGGGTTATTCCTTTACACGTTTCGTTTCCTGGAGATGATACTGAGTATTTAGATGGAGTAAATATTAATAGTGAGCAACTTTATGATTTAGCTACAAAATTAAATGTTCTTCCAAAAACTGGTGCTGTTAATGTTGTTGAATTTATTAAAGTATTTGAAGAGGAATTAGCAAAAGGAAACGAAATATTTTATGTAGGAATTGGTAGTGGACTTTCTTCAACATATAACAACGCATGTATTGCACGTGAACAATTTCCTGATAGTAAAATTGTTGTTTTAGATGGACAAAATCTTTCAACCGGAACAGGTTTAATAGTAATTAAAGCTGCTAGATTAGCCAAAGAAGGTAAGTCATTAGAAGAAATTAAAGAAATATGTGAAAAAGCTGTACCTTTAGTAAGCGCAAAATTTTGTATTGATCGCTTAGATTATTTATATAAAGGTGGAAGATGTAGTGGAATGGCAATGATTGCTGCTCATGCTTTAAAAATTCATCCTGTTGCTAAAGTTATTAATAATAAATTAGTTGTTTATAAAAAACCAAGAGGAAAATACGAAAACGCAGTTGAAGTGCAAATTGATGAATTTATGCATGATTTAGATAACATAGATAAATCTTGCGTTTTTATTACTCATAGTGGAAGAATGGATGGAATCGAAAAACAAATTTATGAAAAAATTTCTCCTTATTTAGATAAAGAAAACTTATTTATTACTGAAGCAGGTTGTACAATTTCTTCCCATTGTGGACCTAAAACAATCGGTATACTTTATATTTTAAAGAAATAAAAAGGTGGGTTTGATACCCACCTTTCTTTTTTTAAAACTAAGTAATTTTTCAAAAAACCTTGCAAAAGTAAGGTCTTTTTTAAAATTAGCCTGAAATTTTAACGTTTTTAACAGCCATCGAAGGTAATGTAATGGAGTAAATTAATTGTTTTGAATTATTACCAACTGCTAATACATTATTGAATAAATCAAATAAATTTCCACCAACAGTAAATAATCCTAATGGTTTAGACTTTTTACCATCTTCGATTAAGAAACCTTCAGCTTGTAAAGAGAAGTCTCCGCTTTTTGCATTTAATCCAGCATGAATTCCTGTAAGATCTGTAACATAAATTCCATTATTTACTTTAGCAAATAATTCTTCTTCAGTTAATTTTCCTGGTTTTAAGACTAAGTTAACAGTATCAATATCCATCTTTCCACCAACTCTTGTAGCATTACCTGTAGAAGCAACATTGTCTTTTTTAGCTGTTTCTAAATTATATAAGTATGTTTGTAAAACACCTTTTTCAATTAAAGCTTTATTTGTAGTAGCAACACCTTCATCATCAAAGTAAGAGAAGAAGATATTTTTACTTAAAGGAAGTTCTAAAAGTGTAATTTTATTTGAAACAACTTTTTCATTAAGTTTGCCTTCAAATTTGGAAGTGTGTTTTTGAACTTCTTCAGCAGACATATGGGAAACTAAAGCACTTAATAAATGTGCTAAAGCATCTGGAGAAAATACTACTTTATATGTACCAGTCACTGGAGTTACTCCATGTAATAAACTAGCTGCACCTTCTGTAAGTTTTTTTGCAAATGTTTCAGGAACTAAATCGCTAGGAACACTGCTTAAAATATAATCACCATAAGTTTTTACTTCTTCGCCATCTTGAATAACGATTTCAACAAAGACTATATAATGATTTCTTTTAACTTTTAAATTTAATCCATAAGTATTTGCAAAATTAACTTCGCTAACACTTTCACCATAAGAAACAATAACATTAGTAATTCGTGAATCTTTAGCGTAACAAAGTTTCTCTAGTTCAAAACAACGATTAATTTTATCTTCATTAGACCAATTTTCTAATTCTTTATTATAAACATTCTTTTTATGATATTTTTCACTACCACTAAAAATAATTGGTTCTTCATCTTTTTCAATATAACGAGCAGAACTAATAATATTTTTAACTAAATAACTAGGAGTAGTTTTATCATCTTTTTCAGTGGAACAAAAACCAAGTTTATTGTTATAAATTCCTCTTGCGATAGTTTTCCCAGAAGTTGAAATTTTATAATTTTCTAATTCATTTTTAAAAATTGAAAATTCAAATGATTTTGATTTAGAAGTTGTTACTTCAGCTACATCAACACCATTTTCTTTACATAATTTGAAAAAATTATTTGTATTCATCAATGCTTCCTCCTCTTCCACCGACTATAATTTCATCAATTCTAATAGTAGGTTGTCCAACATTAGTAGGAATTGAACCACTAGATGCTCCACAATTACCTTGACCAAAAGCTAAATCATTTCCAACCATATCGATATGTTTAAGAATTTCGGTAGCTTTTCCAATTAAAGTAGCACCTCTAACTGGTTCACAAATTTTACCATCTTTAACAATATAAGCTTCACTACAACCAAAATTAAATTCACCTGTTGCAGGATTAACGCTGCCTCCATTAAATGAAACAGCATATAAAGCTAATTTAGTATTAGCGATGATTTCTTCTGGAGTTGATTTACCAGCAGCAATATAAGTATTTGACATACGAGAAGTTGGTTCATATTTATAACTTTCTCTTCTACATGCCCCATTACCCTTAGCATTCATTCTTCTACCATTAAAATCATCAATTAAGTAGCCTTTTAAAATACCATTTTCAATTAATAAGTTTTTATTAGTTTCATTACCTTCATCATCAATTACATTACTACCCCATTCATTAGGAATAGTTCCATCATCATAAGCAGTAACCATATCACTAGCAATTTTTTCGCCAAGTTTATTTGAAAATACTGATAAGTTTTTGGCAACTGAACTAGCTTCAAGTTGATGCCCACAAGCTTCATGGAAAATAACTCCACCCCAGCCATTACCAATAATTACTGGGAATTTACCACTTGGGCATTCTTTAGCATCAAGCATTAAAATAACTTTTCTTGCGTTTTCTTTAGCTAAACCCTCTAAATCTAAGGTATTTTTAAAATATTCCCAGCCACTTTGTGAACCAGGTCCATCAAATCTTGTTTCTAATTTATCTCCTTCAGCAGCAACACTAGATAAAATAACACGACCATATTCGGTATGTTTAACGTGTTTTTCACCTTTAGAATTAAAAATTAAAATATCTGATTTTTCCATTAAAAAACCAGTATTAACTTTAACAATTCTTTGATCATAATTTTTAATAATTGAATTTAATTTTTTTAATAAATCAATAATTTCAACTTTATCAACATCATAAACAGAAGTGCATGGTTTAAAATTATTTTTATGATGAACTTTTTTAAACGATGTAACATCATTTAACATTTTGTCTTCATGAAACGATAATGAAAGATCATTTGCAAGTTTAATTAAACTTTTCTTAGATACATCATTTGTAAATCCATATACGCTTTGGAAACCTTTAAGAAGTCTTAAACCAACACCACTAACATTAAATGAAGAAACTGTTTGAACTTTTCCGTTTTCAACATTTAAATTATCGGTATATGAATCTTCGTTAAAAATTTCGGCAAAATCACAACCAGTTTTGATAGCGGTATTAATAACTTCAGCAGCTAATTTATCACTAATCATCTATAATCCTCCTAATTCTTATTATTATAACACGTTGCTTATTTTTGAAAAATAAATATAATTGTAGTGTTTATGAAGGTTTTTTTATTTTTCCAAAGTCAAAATTTAATTAGAAAAAGTGGCATTGGTAGAGCACTAATACTACAAACAAAAGCATTAAAGAGTGCCGGAGTCGATATTACTTTAGATATGCGTGATAATTTCGATATTGCTCATATTAATACACTTTGGCCTAAATCAATAAATATTGAAAAGAAAATGAAGAAAAATAATGTCACTCTTGTAGTTCATGGTCATTCTATTTTTACTGATATGAAAAATAGTTTTAGAGGATGGCAAATATTATCAATTTTTTCAAAAATGAGTATTAAAAGATGTTTTAAATATGCTGATGTAATTATTACTCCAACTGAATATAGTAAAAAAGTCATTGAATCATATAAATGTGTTAAATGTAAAGTTTATGCTGTTAGTAATGGAATTGATTTAAACGATTATAAAAAAGATCAAGAAAAGATAGACTTGTTTAAAGCTTGTTTTGATATTAAAAATGGCCAAAGGGTAGTAGTAGGTATTGGAATCCCTTTTGGTAGAAAAGGAATTGTAGAGTTTTTTAGAATCGCAGAAGCTTTCCCAGACGTGATGTTTATATGGTTTGGAGATTTTGCCCGAATTGGTTTACCTCATAAAATTAATAAAGCAATTAGAAAAAGACCTAAAAATGTTGTTATGCCAGGATATATAGATAATGATATTTTAAAAGGTGGTTTACAATATGCTTCTTGTTTCTTGTTCCCTACTAAAGAAGAGACTGAAGGAATAGTTGTTTTAGAAGCTTTAGCTAGTTATACACCTGTTTTAGTAAGTAATATTCCTACTTATAAAGATTGGTTAGAAGATGGAAAAAATTGTTATAAAGCTAATAGTATTATGGAATTTATCAAAAAGTTAGATTATATTTTAACTCACGATAATACTCGAATTACTAAAAATGGCTATGAAGTAGTTAAAGAAAGAAGTGTAGAAAACGTTGGGAAACAATTAAAAAAAGTTTACGAAGAAACTTATAATCTTAAACATGGTAAAATAAAATAATTTTAAAATATTGATTTATTAAAAATATTTGATATGATTATTGAGCAAGCTTTCTTTGAATTATTAGAAATTCAAGGCGGAAGGAGTTAGATATGAAAGAAGGAATACATCCAAAGTACCACAAATGTAAAGTTACTTGTATCTCTTGTGGAGCAACATTTGAAACAGAATCAACACTTGATGAAATTCGTGTTGATACATGTAGTAATTGCCACCCATTCTACACAGGTAAACAAAGATTTACACAAAATGATGGTAGAGTCGATAGATTCAACAAAAAATACGGATTTAAAAAGTAATAAAATAATCACCAGAAATGGTGATTTTTTTTCGCTAAAAATTGATTACTTTAAAGAAAAACCTTTTAAAACTCAACTATTTTTCTAAATTATCAGCAAGAATCATTTCTTCATAAATGCAATCTAATTTTAAAACTTTTCTAGCAAATAAACTTGCACTAATAAATAAAATTAAAACGATAGGTAGAACTTTTAAAACATAAATAAAATTAAATGTGCAAGAAAAGATCGTAGAAATTACTAAGCTAGATGCTGTTAAAGGAACTTTAGTAATTATTCCAAATAACATGCAAGAAGAAACTAAAATTATAAAAGTAAAATAAGAAGAATCTAAATTAAAATACTTTGATCCAATTAAACATATTAATTGACCACTTAAACTTCCTAAGCACATAATTGGAACAACTAATCCACCAGTAACTTTTGCATTACCACTAAATATAGTAATAATAAATCTAAAAACTAAAATTAATATTACTAAAATAATAGAAGTATAGGTCGAAACATTACTTATAATATTTAAGCCACTTCCCATATATTCTAAACACAAATAATTTAAAACTAAGATTATGGCAAAGAAAAAATATGAACGATATTTTATAAATTTATTATTTTTAAACTTATTAAAAAACTTTCTTATTAAAATGATTAATTTTATAAATAAATAACCAATTATCAAATTAGAAATAAATAAGAAAATATAAACGTAACCTACATTTAAAGGTAAAATATTTAAATTAGATATTGATAAAAGATGATGTTTATTAATTAAATAAGTAATTAGTACGCTAATAAATGTAACAAAAATTGCCTTTATTAAATTCTTAATATTTACCTTATGAATAAACTCCTCATATATATAACAAATGCCACTTAAAGGAGATAAAAACGCACAAGCAAAGCCTGCTCCACTAGCAATATATAAATCTTCATTTACATCTTTATCTCTTTTAAATAGATCACTAAATAAGCTGCCACTCATTGCACCTAAACAAATACTAGGTCCTTCACTTCCTAAGGTAAATCCAGCTAAAGTAGAAATAAATGAATTTAAAATAATAGTTACAACTCCTTTTTTATAATCAATTTTTTTATTTTCTCTAATTGCTAGTTCAATATAAGGTATTGCACTACCATTAATACGAGGATTAAATCTTAAAATTAAATCATTTAGTATAGCTAAAACTATTACTAACAATATTGTTAAAATGATGATAATTATACTTCTTGAATTATATAAAAAATTTGAACTATCTTTAAAAAATGTAATTCCTAATTGATACGCACCAACAATTAAACCTATAAAGACACTTTGTCCTAAATAGAAGGAAATATTTTTTAAAGAAGTCAAAAACAGTTTTTTCATAAAAGAATATAAACATATAATAAAAAATAATTTTCATTTATCAATATTTAATAAAATAAAATTGATAGTTTTTTAAAATTTATATTTGTTTTTAGTTAATCAATAATTAATTTAAAAAACACTTAAATATTCTGAAATATTTAAAATCTATTAAATATGTTATAATTTTAAAGTTATGGAAAAGAAAAGATTTTATATTACAACCCCTATTTATTATCCTAGTGGAAACGCCCATATAGGACATGCTTATTGCACTACAATGTGCGATATATTTGCTCGTTATAAAAGAGAGAGACATTTTGAATGTTATTTTTTAACAGGTACTGATGAACACGGTCAAAAAATACAAAAAAATGCGAAGTTAGCAAATAAAGACACTAAAGTTTATATTGATGAAATTGTCGATAAATTCAAAGATTTATGGAGATTACTTGAAATTACCAATGACGATTTTATTCGTACTACCGATGAAAGACATATTAAAGTAGTTCAAAGTGTTTTTAGTGATTTTATTAAAAATGATGATGTTTATTTAGGTGAATATGAAGGATGGTATTGTACACCTTGTGAATCATTTTGGACTGATACACAAGTAGGAGAAGAACACTTATGTCCTGATTGTAATCGTCCTGTAGAAAGACAAACTGAATCTTGTTACTTTTTTAAAACAAATAAATATTTAGAGCCATTAATGAGTTTTTTTAATAAAGAAGATTCAATTTATCCTCCATCTAAAAAAAGTGAGATGTTAAATAACTTTATTAAACCTGGACTTGAAGATCTTTGTGTAAGTAGAACTTCTTTTGATTGGGGTATACCAATTTTAGAAAATAAAAAACATGTTGCTTATGTTTGGCTTGATGCATTATTTAATTATTTAAGTGCTTTAGGTTATAGAAGTGAAGATGATTCTTTATATAAAAAGTTTTGGGAAAGTGAGGAATGTGAAATTATCCATGTAATTGGAGCTGATATTACTAGATTCCATACAATTTATTGGCCTGAATTTTTAAGTGCACTTCATTTAAGACTTCCAGATAAAGTATTTGTTCATGGATTATTGATGACTAAAGATGGAAAAATGTCTAAATCTAAAGGTAATGTTATTTCACCTTATCCACTTGTTGAAAAATATGGAGTGGATGCGGTTAGATATTACTTTGCTCGTGAAATTGTTTTTGGACAAGATGGACAATTTACTCCAGAACAATTTATTGAAAGAATAAATTTAGATTTAGCAAATAATTTAGGTAATTTAGTTAATAGATCTATTTCAATGATTATTAAATATTTTGATGGAATAATTCCTTCATTTATTAGTGTTACACCTTTAGATAAGGAATTAGAAGATTTAGTTATTTCTACTAAAAAATCTTTTGAAGAAAAAATGGATGATTTAAAAATAACTGAAGCTTATATTGATGTAATGAATTTACTTGGAAGAGCAAATAAATATATTGAAGAAACTGCTCCTTGGAGTTTAGCTAAAGATAATTCTAAACTTGAAGAATTAAAAGCAGTTATGTCTCATTTAACTTATGTTATATTTAATGCTGCAATTATGTTAAGACCAATTTTAGTTAATAAAGCAAATCGTATATTTGATTTTTTAGGAATTACTGATTCTTTAAGAGATTATAATAATATGTTAAATACTCATTTATTAGATAATAAAAAGGTTAATAAAGGCGAAGCTTTATTCCCTCGTCTTGATGAAAACGACGTTAATTATGTTAAAAACCTTGTAAAACCTAGATAATTTTTTAGATTTTGAAATTTATATGAACAAAAATAATGAAGTTATTAATGTAAAATGTGTTGATTTTACTTTTGATGGACAAGGATTATGTAAAGCAAATAATCGTGTTATTTTTGTTCCATCTTTATTAATTGATGAAGAAGCTGAAGTAGAAATCTTATATCGTAAGAAAAATTTTGATGTAGGAAAAATTAAAAAAATAACTAAATTTTCTCCATATCGAATTAATCCTTTATGTAAATGTGCTACTAGTTGTGGAGGATGCTCCTTCCAAAATTTAGATTATCAAAAAGAACTTGAATATAAAAAGAAAACAGCAATTAATATTTTAAATTCAATAGGTAAATTAAATATTAAAGATGTTCCGCTTTTTAAAATGGAAACGCCTTATTTTTATCGTAATAAAATTCAAGTTCCTTTTGGATATGATAAACAACATCGTTTAGTATATGGATTTTATAAAATAAAATCCCATGATATTGTTCCAATTAGTAAATGTATGATTGAAGATGAAGTTCATGAAGTCATCTTAAAAAATTTAGCTAGATTATTAAAAGAATTAAAAATTAAAGCTTATGATGAAGATAAAGAAGAAGGTATTGTTAGACATGCTTTAATTCGAGTAGGAAAAGTAACTAAAGAAGTAATGTTAACTTTAGTTGTTACTACTTCAAGATTTAAATCTAAAAATATTTTATCAAAAGCTTTAGTTAAAGCTTGTCCAATGTTAACAACAATTGTACTTAATATAAACGAAAGAAAAACTAATGTAATTTTAGGAGATAAAGAAGAAGTTATATACGGAAAAGGATATATTGAAGATGTTTTACTAGGAATTAAATTTAGAATATCTTCAAAATCTTTTTATCAAGTAAATCATGATCAATGTGAAGTTTTATATAAATTAGCTTCAAAAGAAGCTAATTTAACTAGTAATGATGTTATATTAGATGCTTATTGTGGAATAGGTACTATTGGATTAACATTAGCTAATAAAGTTAAAGAAGTTGTTGGAGTTGAAATTGTTAAAGAAGCAATAAATGATGCTAAATTAAATGCTAAATTAAATAATATTAATAATGTTAAATTTTATTGTTTAGATGCTAGTGATTTTGTTTTTAATAATAAATTTGATGTAGTTTTTGTTGATCCTCCTAGAAAAGGATTAGATGAAAAATTTATTAATGCTTTAATTAAATCTGCTCCTAAAAAGATTATTTATATTTCTTGTGATGTATCAACTTTAGCTAGAGACTTATTTATATTAAAGAAATATTATGATATTAAATCAATTAATTTTGTTGATATGTTTCCTAGGACATATCATATTGAGAGCGTAGTTGGATTGTATCTCAAGAAGTAAAAACCATTCATTTTTAATAAAAAAGGTCATAATTTGAAGAGAGTTATATCTCACGAATACCACTTTTACTTAATGCAAAATGTATTAATTAATTATACAAAAGATAGCCTGTGTCCTACGTTGTAAGTGGTGTTAATCACGGATATAAAATGTACATAACGGGGTGCAGATCATTCTTCAGGTTTTAAAAACTTTTCTACTAGTAGAACATTAAAACTAATCTAAGCAAAGATTAATTTTTTATTGACATGGTATTATCGGCAGGATATCATGGTATTGTCAAAAGTAATCTGGGCTAAGATTAAAGGAGGATTCAATCGTGGAATTAGAAAACAAAATTTGGAAATTTACTAACAACTTAAAGATGTACATGCCTGCTTCCTTGGTGGAATATACTGCAAAGGCGTTGGCATTTACCTACTATCTTTATTTAGAAAAGTTTAACAATTACCCAACAGGCGACGTAGATGATGCAGCCTGTAAATTGGTCAAAGCTTTAACAGAAGAAGATACTAGCTACACGTATAAAAGTGTGAAAGAGTTGGTTGAAGCGGCAAAAGTCGGACCTCAAGAGGTTTATGCTAATCAAGGTTTGGGATATCGTTTCGATCCTTTAGCAATCAGTTTAGAATTATCAAATTTCACTAAAGACGAATTGTTAGCTATGCTTAATTATTCATTTAGTAACTCAATTCATGACGAATCGACACCTGATAGTCTTAGTGATTTAGTATTATTATTAGCTAATAAATTCTTAAAGCAAAAAATTAATGTCACTGACATGACTTGTGGAGAGGGTTCCTTCTTATTAAAGGCCGCAAAAGAGTACCCACACATCGAAGGTGTTGAAATTAATATTAGTAATTCGATTATTGCAAACATGCGTCTACACGCTAACGAAATTGAAGGCCGTGTCAGAAATATCAATTGCTTTGAGGATAGCTGGCATCATCAAACTGCACGAGTTGGTTCAAACCTCGTATTTTCTGAATTCCCATGAAAACTCATTGTTAAGGACTCAAGACAAAGAGAAATAATGTTTAATTGCAACGCTAACAGATTCTTACTTAACCAGGGCGATACATCTGATTATTTCTTCTTATCAGCCATGATGAATTATTTAGATAGAGATGATGGTGTAGCAATTTCCGTTGTTCCTCTATCTATTCTTTCCAATTTAGCTGACAAGAGAGTTAGAGATCACATGCTCCGTTGCGGTTTTGTTAAAGCCGTTATTACCCTGCCAACAAATATCTTTACTAGAACAAACATTGGTACAGCAATGGTAGTGTTGTCAGACACAAAGAATGAACGTGTTGCCTTGTTTGATGGTTCAGCATATTTCAAAAAAGAAAATAGAAAAATCAATAGTGTAAATGCGCACGAATTGTTTATGGAATTTAGCAAGTCTTTCGATAGTGGTGAATGCTTATTTACACCTGAAGAAATTGCCAAGCATGATTATTCATTATCACCAGCTATTTACTTTAAAAAGATTGAAAAAACAATGCCAAATGCCACTGAATTAATAGAATTAGCGGATATATTTACCGGATGGCAAGTGCCTTCTGCAAAATTAGAATCTATTCATAAAACAGATGGAACGGGTACTCGTTTGCTTCAAATGAGTAACGTTGAAAATGGTTCAATTGTGTCTAAATTAGAAAGATATGACATCCCAGAAAACACAATTGATAAGTTTAAAGTTCAAAAAGGTGATGTTGTTATCTCTACTAAATCATTAAGAGTTAAATCTGCGGTGGTTGATTTAAATACTGATGAGCCAATTGTTGCAGCCGGAAGCATCATGGTCATTAGGCCAAAAAAAAAGAAACTGGATCCATATTACCTGGTTGCTTATTTTGAGTCAGATTTAGGCAGACAAGTATTGGAAATGTATCAAACCGGCAATATTATTCCTAACTTATCAATCAATAACGTCAAAAAGATTCCGGTTCCAGGTTTACTTTATGATCGCCAAGTTAGAATTGGTTCAGAGTATATGGATTTAAGAGATTTAATTAGATCAGAAAAAGAAAGGCTTAAATCCCTAGAGTCTAAAGCGAACAAAATGCTAGATAACCTTTGGGATAAGGAAGAAGGTGAATAGTGTGACTTTAGGACCAGAATCATTACAAGACTTTCTAAATACAGCCCTTAACAAAATTCAATTAGCCATAATGCGTGGAAATGCAGCAGGCGAATTAGAAAAAGTTGCTGAGCAGTATGGCATCATCGATTTGTTACAAGAATCAGAACCATATTGTGACTTCTATCTAAATAACGCTAGAAAGGCCAATATTCTTGTCTTAGCTATCGAGTTGCCAAATGTTAATGATCGGAAACTAAGAGCCAAAAAGAAATACGGAATACCTCCAGATAGAATCGAATTCCAGGCAGTAAAGCCGAACTTTGATTACAGCCGCTTAGCCAGCACCAGTGCTTATAGTGACATTATAGTTGGTCCTGTCCACCATAAAGGTGTTGGCATTGGAGATAATTCGAGCTTCTTAGCAGCTGTCGAAAATAATCCAGCTGATTACCCTAAGGTACACAGAATGACTGATTCAAATGGAGTGTTAACCTTATCGCAATCTGCTTTTGAAAGGTGTTTAGAAAATACAAATTTTATTAAAGAATGCCTAACTTATTAGCTATAGTTTGGATAGATTACTAATTTAAATTTCGATATAATTAAGTAAGTTTAGATTCCCGGGATTGGAATGGAGAATCAAAAGAGATGGATACAAGAAATTATTTTAACGATATAAAGAGTGTTCAAGATATTTTGCGTAAAGATAGCATGCAAGATTACTATCGTGACACAATTTTAGGCTTTACAATCTTAAAAAGATTGATGGGCCTTCTTAAAGATACACAAGAAGCGGTTGATAAAGCATATGCAAAAATGAAAAAAGAAGGCACAATTGATAAGCAAAAACTTCTTTCTGAATCTGGGCATGGATATTACAACGTCTGCAAAATGACATTCCATGATTTGCTCTCCGATCCACAAAAATACTATTCCAACACCAAGAAAATGATCGAAGGCTTTTCAGATAACGTTACCTTTATTTTCGGTGAAAAAGGGTTGGACCTCGTTAAAACAGCAAAGGCGTTAGATGACAAAGGAACTCTTTATGGCGTTCTTAAGAAGTTTGATGCGCTTGATTTAGGCGTTATGGATAATACAGAGATGGGAAAACTATTCGGCCAATTGATTTGCATGGTTTATGGCACAGTAGAAAATGGTCAAAACTGGACTCCATCGGATTTTGTCGAATTACTAACCAAGCTTTTGCTTGCTGAAGGGTGCGAACATCTAAAAAATGGATTCAATTATGTTACGCTACTAGATAATTGTGTTGGCTCTGGACAGCTAACAAGCCATTTTGAAAAAACTGTAACGGCAATGAACCCGATGAACAATGTTGTTGTGTATGGCCAGGATAATAGTGATTTAAGTATTGCAATTTGTAAGGCTGAACAACTTATGATTGGTCAAAAGGCAGAGAACTTCGTTGTTGCAGATACATTGAAAGAAGATCCATTTCCAAACGACGATTTTGATTATGTCCTTCAGAACGCTCCTTATGGCTGCGGTAGAAAAAAAGCAGACGAAGATACTATTAAAAATTTGCTTGGCGACGATCTTCCTACATCAACGGACAATCAAATGCTATTTTGGAAGGCCGCAATAAGAAAATTGAAAGATAAAGGCAGAGCAGCATTACTTTCAAACGGATCACCATTGTTTAGTGGTGCAACATTATCAGGAGAAAGCAAAATCAGAAAATGGTTATTAGACAGAGACTATGTTGAAGCTATTATAAAGTTGCCTGATCAAGGCTTCATTGATACTGGTATATCAATTTATGCTTGGGTTATAAGTAAAAACGGCAAATCTCAAAAGAGAAAAGGGTGGATACAAATTATTGATGCTTCATCTTTTTTTCACAATCTTAAAAAAGGAATTGGTTATAAAAGAAAAGAAATGACTTCTGAAGACATTGAAAATATAGTTAATCTTTATTCAAAATTTGATGTTAATAAGCCTTCAGAATTAGTCAAATATGTAAAAAAAGAAGAGTTCTACTATTATGAAGTAACGATTCAACAACCATTTAGAAGGAATTTTAAATTGTGTAGAGAGCGTATTGATAATCTTTATTCTCAGAATGCGTTTTCTTCGCTTTTTGATGAGGAAGAGCTTGAAGATTTACTTAATAAAGAAGCTACATTAGAAAACCTGGAAAAAATTAGAAAATTAAAAGATGGGAAAGTATTACAAGACCAAATATTGACCACCTTGAATAACAATTTTAATGAAATCGTATATGATGACATGAATGCTTTCGTTAGAATTATTAAAAACATTTTCCCTTCCCTGCAAGACAAATACATCAAAGCAATTGCGATGGCTTTTTCAGAAAAAGATAACACTTCAAAGACTTATCCAGATAAAAAAACCAAAACAGGTTTGAAACCAGATTCTGAATTAAACGATAGCGAATTTGTTGAGTATAGCAAATCTGTTGATGCTTATTTTGAAGAAAATGTTAAACCTTATTTGCTTGATGCCTGGTTTACAGATGACTATGTTACTAAGGTTGGGTGCGAGATAAATTTCAATAAGTTTTTTTATAAGTATAAAGAACCAATATCTTCGTCAGCGGTTTTGGCGGATTTGAAAAATATAATCAGCAAAGAAAAGGGCCTGATCGAGGAATTATTCAATGATTAGAATTAAATACATAGCAGATTTAATAAATGGTTTTGCTTTTAAACCAATCAGTTTTGATTATTCGAATCCTTTTCCTGTGATTAGAATTACAGACGTCGATGAAAAAATAGATATTCAAAAATGCTATGGTGTTCAATTTGATCCTAGATTGTCACCATATACCGTTAAAAGAAATGATGTTCTTGTTGCTCTTAGTGGCGCCACCGTTGGAAAAAGCGGACTTTTTGACGATGATAAACCGGCTTGTATTAACCAGCGAGTTGGTATTATAAGGCCGCGCTGCGTAAGACCAGAGTATTTGAAATATTGCCTATTAGATGATATGTTTTTAGATTTTGTTAGGCTTACTTCGATGGGATCCGCACAGCCTAATATTTCGACAAATGATATAAAGAATTTTTACATACCTACACGTTCCAACGAGGAACAAATAAAGATTGTCAACGAACTGAATAACTCAATTAGCAAAATTAATGACTCCCTCTCTTTTGAAGAACAAGAAATCGAAAAATTGAGAGCCTATAGATACAGCCTCATTTCTGAGCTTTGCAAAAATGGACTCAGAAAGTCGAAAAAGAAAAAAACGAAAAACCATTTTATAGGTGAATTACCTATAGATTGGGAGCTAGCAAAAATAAAACATCATTGCTATCTTAAAGGAAGAATTGGATGGCAAGGATTAAAGGCTGAAGAGTACAAGGATGAAGGGCCATTTTTAATAACTGGGACTGATTTTTTAGATGGAACAATCAATTGGGACACATGCACTCATATTACTGAGGCAAGATACAAAGAAGCTTATCAGATTCAGATTAAAGAAAACGATCTCTTAATAACAAAAGACGGCACTGTTGGCAAAGTTGCTATTGTTCAAGGTTTGCCTTATAAAACATCTCTTAATAGTGGAATTATGTTGATTAGAAACGAGTCAGGTAAATACATTAATAAATACTTGTTTTATTGCCTTTCAAGTAATATTTTTTGGGAGTGGTTTGATTATAATCAAAGGGGACAAAGTACAATTATACACCTCTATCAAGAACAATTCGGGAATTTTCAATTTCCTCTCCCTCCAATTGCTGAGCAAAAAGAAATCGTTAATTATTTGGATAAAAAAGTAGCGGTAATTAATTCGTTGATTAAACTTAAAACTGAAAAAATAGAGAAATTAAAACAATTTAAAAAATCTATTATTTATGAACGAATACACGGAAAGGGGATGGATACCAATGCCTAACGAAATGTCATTTGAAAAAAGAATAGTATATGAAAAGCTTAAAGATTCGCTCGGCAATGTTGGCGCGAATTACATATCAACCTATGCCTTGGATAAAAACTTACTCTTTGAGTTTCTCAAAGATACTCAACCAAAAGTCACAGAAAAGCTATTAAGAGAATGCTCAGAAAGCGATTTATTAAGTTTAATATACGAAGCATTGTCTAAAGACGGAATAATTAAAGCTTTAGTCAAAGGTATTTACATTCAACCAGCCGGTTGTGCAAAAGAACAGCTCTTCATTTTTTACACTAAGCCTAACAATACAATTAATCCCGAAGAGTATGAACGTTACAAAAAGAACCGCTTTTTTGTCGTGAAAGAACTAAATTATTTAGGTACTAGTGATCGCATTGATGTTTCTATTGGCGTTAATGGTCTGCATCTTTTTGCAGTGGAAATAAAAAACGGAACTACTCAAACGTATCAAGATGCTGAATATCAATTAAAGAATGATAGAGATCATACATCTGCTTATTTCAGACACATCATATGTTCATTTGCGATGGACAGACTTCATATATCGATGTGCGCCAATCTGTCAAAAGATGCTGATTTCTTGCCATTTAACCAGGGCAATGATGGTGGTGCCGGAAATCCTGATACTGAGTACCCACATTATCCAGTCGAATACTTCTGGGAAGAAATAATGACCAAGGAAGGTATTTCTAATCTTATTCAAAACTTCATTTTTGGCGAAAAAGATTCAATGATCTTTCCTCGTTATCATCAATTTAAATGTACAAACAATATAATTGAAGATGTTTTAGATAAATTTACAAAAGACGATTTAAAGAATTATTTAATAGCAGCTGCAGCTGGTTCAGGCAAAACATTCATGATTGTGTGGACCGCTTACAAACTTGCTTACTTAAACAACTGTAACAATAAACCTATTTTTGACAGCGTGATTATTGTTTCTAACAGATTAGTAATTAATAAACAGTTGGATCAAGCAATGAATAAAATTGATCATCAAACTGGCTTTGTAGTTAAACCAACTAGTTCAGCAAAATTAAAGAGTTCCATTAACTCCGGAGACCGCATAATTGTTGCTAACATGCAAAAATTCCCTGATGCCGTTGATGGTATTTCTTCAACGAAAAATAAAAAGTTTGCTGTTTTAATTGACGAAGGACATGACTCTACATCCGGTCAATACATGAATGATATTAAAACTTCATTCTCGATAGACGATAAGGAATCGTTAAACGATTATCTAAAAGATAAAGAATTTACCTCAGAGCAAATCGCAGATCTTATCAATGACAGAATGGATAAAGTTGAAGGTAGATTGAAGAACGTCACCTTCATAGCATTTACAGCAACGCCTAAAAAGGAAACCAGAGAAATATTTGGTGATGTTGTTGTGGATGAAAATGGACAACCAGTTTTGGACGAACAAGGAAGAAAAGAATACAAGCCTTTCTTCTCATATACAATGAAACAAGCCATCGATGAAGGATTCATTCTAGATGTTCTTAAGAATTACAACACTTATTCTCTATATTGCAAAGCACAATGTATTAAAGAACAAGACCTATTAGTTGATTTGGATAAAACCAATAAAACTCTTACCGATGCAACTTTGTTGGATGAGAAAATCATTGAGAAAAAGGTCAATATTTTCATGGGATTCTTCTATTCTCGCGTAAATGACTTGGATGGTAATTTGAAAGCAATGATTGTGACCGGAAGAAGAGAAGCTGCATTGAAGTACTATATTGCTTTGAATAAGTATTTCGCGGACAATGGTCTCTCTTATAAAGCTTTAATTGCTTATTCAGATGTTTTAGAGATTAAAGGCATTAAATATGAAGAAAACGACTTTAACAATTTGACCGATCCGCTTGAAGAAGTTTTCCACAAGAATAAAGAATATAAATTCTTAGTAGTTGCTGATAAGTATACTACTGGTTTTGATGAGCAATATTTATCTATGATGCTTGTTGATACTCCACTCAAAGGAGTCAAGGCTGTCCAAACATTATCGAGATTAAATAGGGTGTGTCCTGAATATCCTGAAAAACGAACATTTGTTTTAGATTTTGTTAATGAATACAACGATATTCTGGACGCATTTAACACTTTCTATGTTGACGCCAAATATTACAGAAAAGATGATTTTGACGATATCTACAAGCTTGAAAAGAATCTTGATGCATTAAGACTCGCAACAGAAGAAGAAATTCATGCAGGCGCAGTTTATCTACAATCTGCTTCTTACAAAAAAGATGATTCTGCCTATTTGGCATTAACACAAATTGTAGCCAGAATTAGAATTAAATTTGAAAACGATGCTAAAGCATTCTCTAAGGATTTGATAGAACAGCAAAAGTATAAAAAAGACAAACTATGGGTAATTCGTAACTTTGTCCGTATGTATGATATTTGTATACAAAAAACAATACTTAATGACAGGAGATTAAGGGATAAAGACGTGTTCTATTCCTATCTTCTTGCTTGCATTAAGTTAAGAACAAATGTTTTGTCGATAAAGGATTTGAGTGAGTTGGTAAAATTTACTAACATTTGCATTACTAAGAATGAATCAATCAGCGATCCGGAATATGGCGATGGTAAAGAGATGACTGGTTCAAGTGGTGCAAATAGAAAACCAACTTCAAAAAAACCTGAAACAAGTACTTTAGAAGAGGCTGTGAAGGTATTCAACGAAAACCTTGGATTATCTCCGACAGAACCAATCTTTAAAGAATTTATGGAATTCTTATTGAATAATTCTTTCTGCATAAATGTTCTTGCCTATTGTCAAACCTTTGATGAATTTGAAAAAATCATTTTCATGAATTGTATGGATAACAAATGCAACGTTTATAAGGTTCTTACTAACAACCCTAATGTTTACTCATTTGTTACAAAAATAGCTGATTTTGATTTTAGAAACGACTGCTTACACTGGGTTTTGTTAGAAATATGGAAAGAAAAGAAAATTAAAGCTTAATAGTATGATTTATGAACCATAACGAAAGGCTTTATTATATTAACTATATTTTGATGAATAGAGATGCGTCTTATAAAGGGCCTGCGTCTCTTTTCAAATATAGACCGTTTGATGAACACACATTCGACATGTTTGAAAACAAATATCTTTTCTTATGCGTTGCTGAGAAGTTGGATGATCCTACTGAATGTATGACATCCCTCAATATGCAAAACTTGTATGACTTAGAGAAAGATGGACTAAAGAGACAGTGTGTTTTTCAAATAATGGAATTTATTAGGCCTTATACAAGCAAAGAGAACTTTGAGCAAATACAGCTGTTGATTAGTCAGATTCTAAATAGAAACGGAACCGTTAGACCAAATCATCTTTTGGATATTCAACCAGAAATAGATGAGCTAGTCCCTGGTGCTAACACAGCTCCCATCGTTAATTACTTGGTCAATATTCCTCAGAAGCTTGATGAACCTGGAATGAATGAACAAATAAAAACATTAATTCTTGGAGCTTATGAAGCAAGACAAAAAATGGGTATTTGTTCACTTTGTGAGGATGCTGATAATGAATACATGTGGGAGAACTATGCTGGCAAGAATAGTGGATATTGCGTCGAATATGATTTTAGCGATTTTAAGACACCAAACATATTGTTTCCTGTAATTTATCAAGACGAAAGAGAAACGAACATTGTGATGTCTATAGTGGCTAATTTCATAGGACAAATGGTATTCGGCATGTCGAGCCATCAAATAAAGCCAGACACTTCTCAATATTTAAGACTGTTTATAACTAAATACAAGCAGTGGGAGTATCAAAACGAGTGGCGAATTTTAGGAGACGCAAACACTAGAACTCCTGCGCCAAAGATCAAAAAGATCATCTTAGGAGTTGACGCTTCAGTCGAAAATAAAGAAGCCATTCGCAAGTATTGCAATGAAAACAACATTCCTTTAGTGGAAATGAAGAAATAAATTTGATAGCCTCTAGGTTAGGCTTGGTTATAGTCCACGTGGATTACTTCACATATTGAGAGTGTAGTTGCGTTAAATATTAAAAAGTAGTGATAATGATATATTGCTAATATAGCTTGGGATTTTATATTGAAACATTAGCGAAAATTATAGAATTAATAAAAAACAACAGTTACCAAAAGATAACTAACTGTAAAGGTGTTACTGTAAACATATTTTAATTGTAAGAGAGAAAATGATGTTAAAAATAAAAAAATTAAAAATGTGTACGGAATAAAGGAATTATGCAATGCTGAATTATTAGTAATTAAATTTATTTTAAATTAAAGGATTTATATTTATGATTTTTTTGTAATTATTACTATAATAAATATAATTAAACATGAAATTATCGATAAAGAACTTAATATATCAAGCAATTATTAGTAATAAATGGCTCGCAGTTTCTTATTTAAACAGGAATAATGAGTCTACTAATTATTATATTGGAATAAAAGCAGTAGATATTAAAAAAGAAATCATTTATTGTGATATTTTTAATCCTTTTAAAACTGACCATCTTTTAAAAAAAGGAAATGACACTTATATTAAATTTTCAGGAATTAAATCTGCTAGGATTATTGAAAATAGTTACTACGAAATTCCTATAAATCTTAAAACTAAAATTAAAAATGATAAGGCGTTTTATGCTTATTTTGATGTAGTTAATTTTGATAATAATATTTTAGAATATTTATTAGAATGTTATCGATTAGATAATGACCCTTACGTTAAAGATAAAGCTTTAATTGATGATATTGATTTTTATACACTTTCTAAATCTTCTAATTATCAATTAGATGATAATCAATTTAATATTTTATTAGATAAAGTATTTAAAGTTTCTTATGAAGAAGCTAAACAAAAAAATCGCTTTGCTACACTTGCTTTAAATAAACTTTCAATAGATATTGATGGAAAGCAATATGTTATTGCATATCGTGAATTAGAGTTAAATTTTTTAGATAAAACATTACATGTAGCCAAAAAATCTTCTATTAATAATTCTTTTTTAATTTCTGAAAGAAAAAGAGTTACTTTAGGAATGTATTTAGATGGAATTTCTTCTGAAGATTTTTGTTCTACCTTTGATGAAAAATATAATGAATATAAAGAATTAATTAAAGAAAATTTTCATCATAACGAAAGAATAGATACGACTCCATCAATATTTTTGTTATTTCGAAATTGTTTAAATGGTGTAAGTGATGCAATTGAATCTATTGAAAAACTAGATGAAGAAAATAAATTAACTACACCTTTGAAAGCTTTTTTTGGTCGAAATAGAAGTAGAAATAACAAAGATAAAGATTTAAATATTGTTGTATTTAATAAAAATAAAATAAATATTGATCAACTTAGGGTAGTTTATAACTCAATGGTTAATCATATTACTTATGTTAAAGGGCCACCAGGAACTGGTAAAACAGAAACTATATTTAATGTTTTATTATCTGCTTATGCAAATAATAAAACAGTTTTAGTATGTTCAAATAACAATCATCCTGTTATTGATATTTATAAAAAGATGATTGAGTCTTTTAAATTTAAAAATAGTAGTCAAGAAATTATTTTTCCAATGATTCGTATTGGAAATAATATTGAAATGCTTGACACGATTAAAAAGTTAAAAGAATTACTTACTTATATATCAAAAAATCAAGATGTAAAGACATATGATAATCTAATTGAAGATAATAAAAATAAATCATTATCAAACTTTAATGAACTTAAAAAGTTATTAATAGAATATGAAAATAAATTAGATTTAGAAGAGCGTATCAATACTCTTGGAAAATTAAAAGATTTTATATCAATTAATCAAATTAATGAGAAATTAGAATCTGAACTTAAACTTTATAAATATAAATTAAACACAAGTAAAAATATTACTGATAAAGATATATTTAAATGTACAAAATCAGTCTTTGATGATTTAGATTTTCACAATTTTTTATATTACTCATCAATTTTAAGATATAAGAAATTATTAGGTCCAACTTTTAAGGAATTAAGGGAAATTATTGCACTTGAAGATGAGAATATTGCAGTTTCTAAATTTAATAAATTTTTGAAAAATAACTTGAATTTAAGACGTTTTTTGTCTATTTTTCCTATTATTTTATCTACTAATTTATCTTCAGAAAAGTTAGGAAGTGCAACTAATCATTTTGATTTAGTAATAATGGATGAAGCAGGACAATGCAATATTGCATCTTCATTAATTCCTATTGTTAGAGGAGAAAATTTATTATTAGTAGGAGATACAAATCAACTGCAACCAGTTACCGTAATTGAAAATGATGTTAATTTTGATTTAATGAATAAATATAACATTAGTAAAGAATATAACTATGTTAGAAATTCAATTCTTTCTTTAATGTTAAAGAAAGATAATAATTCGAAATGTATCTTATTAAGATACCATTATCGATGCGGTAAAAGAATTGCAAGTTTTGTTAATCAAAGATTTTATGAGAAACAACTTAAGTTACTTAATGAAAATTTAGGTGATTTAGTTTATGTAAATGTTCAAAATACATCTAAAGCTAAATTAAGGAATTCCTATAATGAAGAAGCTTATGAAATAGCAAAAATTATTAAAGAAAATAATTATAAGGATGTTGGAATAATAACTCCATTTGTTAACCAAGCAGCTTTAATTAATGAATATTTAGAACAATTTGGAATAGAAGATGTTAAAGCTGGTACAGTTCATACCTTACAAGGTTAAGAAAAATCAGTAATTATTATGTCTTCAGCCTTATCTTTAAAAACCGCAAAAAGAACAATGGGTTGGATTAAAAATAATTATGAATTAATTAATGTTGCAGTTACTAGAGCAAAAAATAAATTTATTTTTGTTGGAGATAAAGAAGCAATTGATGCCTTAAGTAAAAACGACACTAATGATATTAAAGCTCTTTCAGATTATGTTTTTGGTAACGGAGAAATTAGTGTTCCTCAAAGTGAAGCAGTTATTAATTATGATTTTTCAAATGATTCAAAAAGCGAAAGGGAGTTTTTTGAAACTATTAAACCTTATTTTAATCGTCGAGGATCTAAATTTAGAATTGAAAGAAATGTACTTGTAGAAAAAGCTATTAAAAATGTAAATTATTTTGACCATAAAGAAATAGGTATGAAAGAATTTGATGTTATAGTTCAAGTTAGTGGAGGTTTATTTAATCGTCAATATAAAACAATAGTTGCTTTTGAAATTGATGGTGGTGAACATGTTGGTAGTAAAGAAACTGCTCTTAGAGATAGAAAAAAGAAGAAATCTGTGCTAAATACAATATAAAATTAATTAGAATACCTAATAGTGCAGTTAAAGATTATGAATCAATTATTGGTTTATTTGAATTTACAATCGGGAAAATACAAAATTTAGATGAAGCATTCGAACAAATGAGTTTATTTGAAGAATAAAATATTAATTAGATATATGAAAGTTTATAGAACTTGCTTAATTAAAAATATATTTTTAATGTAATGATTGGCTCATAAAATGTGATAAAACTTATCTATTTCACTATTTTTTTGTGATAAAAGATGTAAGAGACAATGCTGAAATCGGATATGCTAATACTTTTACATTCTTATATTTTGCTTTTAATATAAGTTATGATATTTTTAAATTAATGCTGATATATAACTTAGTTATAAAAGCATCATTTGATTTATGTGAGATATTTGCGTTAAGTACAATATAAATTTTAGACTAAACGTTATGAATTTATAATTGGAAAAATAGAAGTAAGATAATAGAATTGATCAAATGAGTTTATTCGAAGAAAAAGATATTATGAACATGAGAGAATATAACAAAGTAAAAGGATATACGTATCTTGAATATTGTAACTATTTGCAAAAGAAGTACGGGATTGGACGAAGTGCATATATGTTTAAAAATGGTAATCGTAATCCTAAATGTTCAAGAACTAGTGATGGGTTGCTAGCACATCATAAATATGAAGATCATGCAATAATGTTAGGAAGCAAAACACACGCTTTAGCAAATCCATATGAATGGCAATTACCTGAAAATATTGTTTACTGTGACTATCTTGAACATTTGTTTTTACATATTTTAATATGTGAGTATCCAGCAAAAAACAAAAACAAATATGATATAGTTGGAATTGGCGGAATAATAAATTTTATTGTACCAGAGCTGAATGATGTATATTCAGGTTGGAAGGCAAATCAAAAATGGAGATTAAAATGCCATTCTTTAATTATTAACGATAAAGATGTCTATCTTAAATTGATTAAAAGGTTTGTTACTAAATGTTCTAATCACCCTTTATTTAACAAAAAATGTCTTTTAACAAGTTTTAATAGTATGTTTGGTTTATGGGACAAAAATAATAATAAAGATATTTATAAAAAAATTAAAAGTATAGTGTTCTGGAATGCTTAGTTTTTATAATTTATATAATTTGAAGGATATTTTCTGTCAATAATAATGTGAAGTGCAATAAAAATTATCAAAATTTTTTACAAAGTTTATTATTTTTTACAAAAGTATTAATATAAGAGAATGAGTACACAGAAAAAAATTTATCAAATTGATCCAAAAAAACATAATGTCGATAAAATGAAAAAAGTATTAGACCTTGAAAAGAAATATTTCGACATTCTTTATTCGCTATTTACATCAGCATCTTTTATAAAAGATTTAAAGCTGATCGAAAAGGAAATACAAAAAAATTACAATTTTCTAACAAAAGTTTGGGATGAAAAAAACAAAATAAAAATACCTGCCGAAAGACTTACAAGATTTTATATCTATAGATATTTAAGCGACTTTATTTTAAATGTATATCCATCGCCAGTTTCTTCTGACATTGCTTTTATTACTAAAGATGCTGTTATTAATGTTGATGTAAAAACATTGGATTACAAAGGAAACAAGGGTGACATTAATAATTTACAGTTTGAAAGTAATCAGTCATCTTTTCATAATATTAATTTAGATACTGATCCAAATATTAAAAATTCTGGCATAAAAGTGGAAACACTGTTACCTGAAGAGTTTAGTTTCAATAATGGTCAATTACTACCTGTTTTGACATATTTTTTGGTTATTGTCTACAAAGATGATAGTAAAAAATTTCAATTATACAGAGGCGATTCTTTTAATACTATTTACTTAAAATGTTTGCCAAACGGTATCTTAAGTCCACTATTTGATTATGATTTGATCTCAAATTTTAAGACCTATAGTTATTTTGATATTAAACAAGGATTCAAACCAATTTATCTTACTGATGATAGCGAAAAGGTATTAGATTCGATCGAAAATTATATAAATAAATTTCCTGACTTCCAGCTTATCAACGGAAGATCTAAAAAAGGTGCTTTTAATTCAAAACAAGTACATCCAATATACAAAACAAGTGGTGTATCATGGTTTCCAGTTTCAAGAAAAGTCAACAAAATTTCCTCAAAAAAAGAATATTATCTTGAAGCTGTAAATAAAGGCCATACAAATCGAATTTCTAATTTGAGCCTTATTGAGAGATACGATTCACATAATGAAAGATGGGATGGGGTTAAAAGTATTAGTTTAAAAGACAAGTAGATTTTTCTAATTCTGATTTTACACACATCGCAATCTCATATGCTAGTTTAACAGGAACTGCATTGCCAATTTGTTTATACATAACACCTATTGTTGAACCATAAAATATAAAATCTTCAGGGAAACATTGCAATATTGCACATTCTCTGACACTTAATCTTCTCTTTTTATTAATATGGATCTCAGGACTTGTTGCTGTGATTGTATCACTTGGTCGATCCCAATTTGTAATTCTCAGCGATTGCTCAAATGAAACTTTTTTTTCGATTAAGGTTGTAACCTCCTTATCAAATTTATCATCAAAATTTAGTATTTTTTTTAGTTTCCACCAATCATCTGGTGTCGGGATGCTACCACTATTATTGTCTTTTCTAAACCAATGACCAGCTGTAAATTTATAGCCGAGCAATCTATCTATTTCTTTAGTGCTTATCTTAGCTTTTTTCTTCCAAAATACTAAGTAATCGCACAGTTCACTTTGATCAACTGGATATTTTCTTCCCCAAAATTTATCGGCAACATTTTCAAGAGCAATATGTTGATAAACTACTTTACCATTTTTCAGAATAATTGGATTTTCTTGACATTTTATATTTGCAAGCCAACCAATTGCTTTCTCTGTAGCAACTGCTGGTTTAAGATTTTTATTACTATTATCATTATTTAAGTAATGTGTTTTTATTGGAAAAGAAACGGACTTGTTAATTCTATTTCCTATAATAATTAAGCGTTCTCTTTGCTGAGGAACTCCATATTCGGCAGCATTTAATATTTTAGCTTCAACATAATATCCCAGAGATTCAAAGTCTTTTTTAATCATATCGAAAACTTTGCCTTTTTCCATTGATAACAAGCCTTTTACATTTTCAGCGACAAACATTTTTGGCTTTTTATCTTTAATAATTCTAAGCATTTCTTTGTATAAAAAATTTCTTTTATCATTCATACTTCGGTTTTTATTTGCAATTGAAAACCCTTGACAAGGGAATCCGCCTATAACAACATCAACATCGTTAGGTATATCATCACTTGATATCATACTTATATCCCCAAATACAATGTGATTTCCAATATTTTTTTTATAAGTTTCGATAGCTTCTTTAAAAATATCGTTTGCCCAAATTATTTGGAAACCTGCATTTACGAAACCAAGATCCATTCCTCCAGCGCCAGAAAATAATGATATAACCTTGTATTTATTCTTGTCTTTAGCGGTATCGATAATTTCTTGTTCATCTTTAACAAAAGTAAGAATATCTTTGACATCACAATTTAGTGCCCTACATATTTTAGTCAGTACCTCTGGGCTTACCAATTCTTCCTTACCGAGTTTTGCAAGTGTACTAGTACTTATTACTGCAAATTTTCTAAATTCTGTTTTGGACATTTTTCTATCTATTAACAACTTCCACAATTTTGAATAATCGACTTTCATATCTTATATCTACTCACGAATAATATGATACCACATATTTTATGAAATATTATATTTACTTTTTCATATATTTTGTTTGAATTAACCTCAAAACAAAGTTTTATGTAAAAATTACAATAATGATTTTTTTATGCAAAAAGATTACAATTTTCATATGAACAAAGATACAAAAGATAGAATTAAAAAATTTTCCAAAGACAGAGATTGTGACAAATTTCATACTCCTGCAAATTTAGCAAAAACAATAAGTATTGAGTCTAATGAATTATTAGAATGTTTTCAATGGAATGAAAATGATTTTGATGTAAATGAAGTTAAAGATGAGTTAGCGGATGTATTAATTTATTGTCAAAATATGTTAGATGTTCTTAATTTAGATGAAGATGAAATTATTAATAATAAATTAGATAAAAATGAATTAAAATATCCAATAGAAAAGTGTAAAGGAAAAGCAAATAAATATACTAAATTATGATCATTTATAATAAGTCATTAAAAGATTTTAGAACTGATGTTACTTTCAATATGATGCAAAGTATTCTTTTAAAAACACTTAGAGAGAAAGGCTTAAGTGGAGGATCAGCTAGTGAAATAAATTCATGGAATAATTCTTTACACTTTATGAAAGATGTTTTAGATGATTTTTATTTTGATAACGAATGTCAAGTTGCTATTGAATATAATATTCCTCAAACTTCTAAACGTGTTGATTTTATGACTGTGGGTAATAACAATGATGAAGATCATGTTGTTATTATTGAATTAAAACAATGGGCTAGAGTTAATAAAGTTGATGATAATTGTGATCATTCAATAATGTCTGATTTAAGAAGCCATGAACCTGTTGCTCACCCTTCATATCAAGCTTATTCTTATAAACAATTAATATTAGATTATTGTAATGACTCTGTTTCTATTAATAATGAGACTTTAAAACCATGTGCATATCTACACAATTTAAGTGAAGAATATCGTCCTGTTATTGAAGATAACTTATATCATGAATGGATAGAAGAAGCCCCAGTATTTTTGCAAAGTGATGTTTTAAAATTAAGAAACTTTATTAAAAATTATATAAAGTTAAAAGCAAATGATAGTTCTTTGCTTTATAAAATTGAAGAAGGAAGATTAAAACCTACTAAATCTCTTCAAGGTGCTTTAGATTCAATGCTTTGTGGAAATGAAGAATTTCATATGATTGATGAACAAGTAGTTGCTTATGATAAAATCATGAAAGCAATCAAAGAATCTCAAAATGACACAAGGAAGCATGTTCTTATAATTACTGGAGGGCCAGGAACTGGGAAATCAGTTTTAGCAATTAATATATTAGCTAGATGTATTATAGATTTAAAACTAAATGCTTCTTATATAACAAAAAATATGGCTCCAAGAAAGTGTTATGCTAATTTATTAGCAAAAGGCAATGCTAAAAAGATGGTTAATCTTCAAAAAGCAATTCAATCTCCATGGTGTTTACCTAATACGATATATAACGGACTTGATGTAGGTATTTTTGATGAAGCTCATCGTATGCAAAAGAAACCTTATAGATATTTAGGTAACGACATGCTTGGAGATGCTATTAAAGCAAGTAAAGTTTCAATATTTTTTGTTGATGATGACCAAAGAATTACTATTAATGATAAATATGATGTAAATTCAATTATTATGTATGCTAAAAAAGAAAATGCAATTATTCATAAACCTTATGAATTAACTTCTCAATTTAGATGTGATGGAAGTGATGGTTATATTTCTTTTTTAAATAATTTATTAGAAATTAAGCAAACAGCTAATACAAATTTTGAATTTAATAATCTTAAAGTTAAGGTTTTTGATGATCCTATCAAAATGAGAGATGAATTAAGAGAATTAAATAAAATAAATAACAAAGCTAGAATGATTGCAGGTTATTGTTATGATTGGAATGTTAAAAATAACAAAGGTGACTGGGACATTATTCTTCCAAATGGTTTTAAAGCAAAATGGAATTTAGCTAACGATGACCATCGGGCAGTAAATCCTAATTCTTTTGAAGAAATAGGTTGTATTCATACATGCCAAGGAATGGAATTTGATTATGTCGGAGTTTTTATTGGTAAAGATCTCTATTATAAAGATGGTCATGTACAAACAAAACGTAATGCAATATCAAAAGATGATAAGACAAGTGGAATTAGATTAAAAAGTACTTCAAATGAAGAAGCTGATAAACTAATTAGAAGAACTTACAAAGTACTTTTAACTAGAGGCATTAAAGGCTGCTACATTTATTGTGAAGATGAATCATTAAGAAATTATTTAAAAGAAAAATTAAACAAAAATTAAAAAAATAATTGAGTTTTAAAGGTTTTTTATTAAAAATAAGGGATTTTAATGGAATATTTATTTATTTTAATACCAGTAATTATAATTATTTTAATAATTTTATTAGCTTTAATTTCTAAAACAAAAAGAATACGCGAAGAACATCAAAGAATAAAATATTTACCTGATGAAGAATTAGTTGCTAATGAATTAGAGAAGTTAGTAAAGGATAATAAAGGTTATTTAATTAACAATTTATGTTTTAAAGATGAAGAAGGTTATTCTTCTGAAATTGATCATATTTTAATTACAAAAGCAGGAGTATTTGTTATAGAAACAAAATCAAATTATGGAAAATTTATGGAAACGAAAATGATATTATGTGGCAAAGTTATTATAAAGATACTAATAAAACTAAAGAAATAATTAATCCAGTGCTACAAAATAAAGGCCATATAAATCATTTAGAAAAATGTTTAAAAGAAATTCTCCAAAAATGTATTCCGTAATTATTATTCTTTATGAAGATATTAGTGATATAAAAATTAATCACGTTTATCATTTAAATGATGCTATTAATTATATTAAAAATAGAATGAGTCAAAATATTCATGATGATAATTATGTTGATAAGATTCATCAATTATTTTTAAATTTGAAAAAAAGATATGAGATATCAAAAGAAGAACATAATAAGAATGTTAATTCTATTTATAAAGAAAATGAAAACTATTAATAATTAAGATTTTAATTGTCAAAATCTCCTTATAAATTTATGATATTAAAAGGAGATTTTTTATGAAAAGAAACAATTTATTATTAAGTGTTTTATCAGTAGTAGTTCTTGGAGGTGCTTTGGTTGGCTGTAACGACACCCCACCAGTAATTACCCATGAATTAACACTTGACACAACAAACGTAAAACTAATTACAAATTAGGAGAAAGTTTTGAAGTTACAGGTTTAGTTGCTAATTATGTAACATATTCAAATGATGTTGAAACTGATAATGTAACATTAGATTTATCTGATTTAGATTTTAGTGTTGAAATTGGAACTAAATTTGAAACAGTTCAAGAAGATTATAAAGTTGAAGTTACTTATGAAGATTGTAAAGCAGAATATTTAATTGATATTGCTGCTTTAACTGTAACTGATAAGGTTAATAATTCTTTAGGAAATATTAAATTTTCAGGTGAAGCTTATAAAGAACTTTATAGTGAAGAAGGTGTTCTTGGTACCACATTAAAAGGACCAATGATGTCACTTTTTACTTCAGGATCATATCATTGGGAAGCAAAAGGTGATTTTGATGATTTTGATGGTGGAGAAAGTACATTATGGCATGAAGATGGCAAAGTCTATCTTTATCAATATACACTTCAAAATGAAGTTGTAAAAGTTGAAGCTGAATATGATGATGGAACTGTTGTAAATTGGAATGATTTTATTAATCCAATGAATTTAATTAAAGATGCTACTTTAGTTGAAAGCGAAGGCAAAGTTAATTTTGATTTAACAACAAAAGAGAATATGCAACTTGCATGTGATTTTGTTGAAAGAATTGCTTGGTGGCAATTTGATGAACTTGAAAGTTTAACCTTAACATTTAACGATTATCGTATTACAAATGTAACATTTAGAACAACTATGACAAACGATAATTTCCAAGACTGTGTTTATGGCGCTTCTTTAGATGTTGTTAGTTATGGAGAAGAATGTGAAGATTATCCAATTCCTGAACCATATGAAATGAGTGAAGAAAAGAAAACGTTAGAAACTGCTTTAAAAGAAGTCGATGCTAGTAATTTTATCGCTACATATGAAGAACAATTTATGTCATATGCTGCTGGTAGCATTTATAAAACTGAAGATATCGTTTTATATAATGATTCTGTTGATTCTAGGTACTCCATTGGAGCAGTTAAAATTGATAATAAATGGTACCAAGTTGCTTATGATTATGAAGGTAAACGCCTAGCTAGATTATCTACACCTCTTGAATTTACTAATTCTACAGAAGAAGTTACATTACAAGATGTTATGCCATTATTTAGTTATGTATCAGCAGCATTCTTTGATGTCGATACTGAAGATTCAAATAAATTTACAATTTCTGGAGAACCTGCATATTATTTTGGAGGAATGATTTCAAGATGTGGCGTTTCACAATTTGATACGACTCCAATAGCTTCCGATCCTATTGAAGTTACTTTAAAAGATGGAAAACTTAATAAGGTCGATTTTTATGCTTATGGTTATTATGCTGGTTCATATACTATAACTCAATTAGGTGGAGATATAACTCTCCCATTTGAAATAGAAAGTTTACCAGTAGTTGATGTATTTTAAATTAAAAGCTGTTAGAAATAACAGCTTTTTTAATAAAATAACTGAGTTTTAAAGACTTTTTCATAAAAATGTTAAGTTTTTATTGTATTTATAATAAATATTTTTTAAAATAACAATGCTCATAGATTAGAGACTTTTAATTAATTATCTTGACTATATGGAGGTAACTATGATCGAGGTAATTGATCCAAATTTTATTGGTAAATCACTAAAAAATTTAAGGTTAAGTAAACGCTGGACACAGGAATACTTAGCCGACTTAGTTGGATATAGCGTAAGAAATTTACGTCGTATCGAAAACGTTGGTACTAAAAATATTGAAGTAATTAACATTTTTGATAAGGTATTTGAAGTCTCTATTATTGACATCCTTAATGGATGTTTTCTTTTTATTAAAAATATCTACAAAATAAAAAAATACATTGCTAGATCTCTCTATACAATACTGCTCTATGATGTTTTATATAAAAACGCTACAGCTCTTGTATTAGACTTATTCTAATACTATCGAAATAGATATAAGTACTAGAAACAAGGGAGGAGTTGTTTTCATTTTTTACTTTAATTAAGAATGTCTTATTTAAAGTTTTAAAATGTGTTAAAGATGTTTAAACACCAATAACAAAACCTTGTGTTCCTAACTAATATTATTTCGGTGGAAATGAATTATCAGATCCACGTTTTGCAGTGTTTTTGATAGTTATTTACATCATGAGCAATATTGCGCACTTATCCAAATAAATGATTAATAAATCTTTTTGGATGTGCCCTAGCCATTTTAATAAAATGTCTTCACTAGGTTACAATGTAACTATAATATAAGATTTATAAATATAAATTGTGAGGACACACTTTGTCCCATGGACAATAGATTTAATATTATTTTCTTTAAATAAAAGCGTTTTTTATATAAAATTAAATAAAAAAGGGGTTAAAATGGTTAAAACATATATATTAGATACGGCTTTTTTAAGGAACGAAGATATTTTTGTTTATTTTTATAATCAACTTTCTTTAAAAGGAAAAACATTAGTTGATTCATATAAGTGTTTAAAAGATAAAATTTTATGTTTAGGTAAATTAGTTTTAGAATATATTGTTTTAGATCAATATAAATTAAGTATTTTTGATGTTAAGAGAGATAATAACAATAAACCTTTTATTGAAAATTGTTCCTATAAATTTAATATATCTCATAAAGGAAGATATGTATGTTTAGCTATTTCTAAATTTGAAGTAGGAATTGATATTGAAGTTTTTAAAAAAGTAAATATTGGAATCGCAAAAAAATTATTTACTAGAAAAGAAGTAGAATATATCAAAAATAGTGAAGATATGAATAAATCTTTAATAACTATATGGTCAGTTAAAGAAAGTGTAACTAAATGTGTAGGAACACCTAAAGATATTCTTTTTAATTCTTTTGAAGTTGATTTAAGTTCTAATTTTGTTCTTATTAACGACAAAAAAATATATTATAAAATCTATTATTTATCAGATTATATAATTGTTACCTCATCTTATATAAATAGTTTCAGAAATAACTTATTTTTAGTTTAAATAAAAAATATCTTAGATTAGCAAGGTTTTTATAGAATATTAATAGTTTTTAAATATTAACTGTTTTTACATTTTTATTTTTTTATACAAAAAATTAGAGAAAATAACATTAACAATAGAGATTTTCACATTAAAAAATGTAAGCGCTTTCAAGTAGAATAAAATCGTTAGATAACTCATTTAGAGTGTCTTAGGAATTTAATTCAGGAGGAAAGATAATATTTATGAATAAGAAATTAATTCCATTTGTTGCACTTGCTTTACTTGGAACAGCTGCAACTTCATGTGGTGCTTCAACTAATGAAAAAGCCACCATTTTCTATAACAGACAACCATCAACTAATAATGTCGTTGATAAAAATGTTATGAATCATACAGCTAATACATATTATGCTGGATTCGATGCTGTTGGTGGAGGAGCTACTCAAGGTCAAATGATCGTTGATTATGTTAAAGCTCATGCTGCTGAAATGGATAGAAACGGTGATGGAACTATCGGATACGTTTTAGCTATTGGACAAAATTCACACAATGACTCAGCTGCTCGTACTATTGGTATTAGAAAAGCTCTTGGAACTGGCGAAACTGCTGATGATACAACTGCTAGTAAAGAAGGAAGTCTCACCGCTAATGATGGTAAGACATATAAAATTAAAGAATTAGCTTGCCAAGAAATGAGAGACTCTCAAGGTAATCCATGGTCACAATCAAAAGCAACCGATATGATGGCTACTTGGATTAACCAATATTCAACTCAAATTGACTTAGTCGTCTCAAATAACGATGGTATGGCTGAAGGTATGATTGGACAATATGGTGGAGCAGTTATTCCTACATTTGGATATGATGCTAATGCTTCAACCTTACAACTTATTAAACAAGGCGGTTCAATGAAAGGTACTATTTCACAAAATCACCATTCACAAGTCTTAACTTGCTTACAACTTGTTAGAAATATCGTTGACGGCTTAACAGGAGAAGATGTTGTTACTAAAGGATTTACAGAAAAAGATCAATATGGTAACCAAATTACTCAAGCTAAAGTTAATTACACTGCTGAAGATAAAGCAATGTTAACTGAAAATGGTATCGTTACTGTTGATAATGTTGATGATGTAATCGAAGATACATTAGATAGTGGTATTAAACAAACTAACGCTGCTAAGAAGAAAATCTTATGGACAGTTTATTCAAGTACTGATAACTTCTTAAATCAATCATTTGTTCCTACAGTTCAAAGATATGCTCCATTCTATAACTATGACATTACATTTATTTATGGTGATGGAACAGCTGAAGGTTCAATTACTGATAAATTTGTTAACTTAAGTAACTATGATGCCTATGTTATTAACATGGTAGAAACCGGTAGTGGTTCCTTATATCAAAATTTACTTGATCAAGCTGCTTAATTATTTAAGTCAAAATTTAGTTCACTACCAGCAGAAAGCTGGTAGTGACTTTCTATTTTAATGGAGTGTATCATGAGTGAAAATATTTTAGAGTTACACAATATTTCAAAAGCTTTTGGGCGAAATAGAGTTCTCACAAATATTGATTTATGTGTCAAAAAAGGCACAGTTTTAGGCCTTATGGGTGAAAATGGTGCCGGTAAATCAACAATGATGAAAATTTTATTTGGAATTTATAGTAAAGATGATGGAAAAATAATTTTTGATGGAAATGAAGTTGAATTCAAAAATCCAAAAGATGCTCTTGAAAATGGCGTAGCAATGGTTCACCAAGAATTAAATCAATGCTTAGAAAGAAATGTCATTGATAATTTATTTTTAGGAAGATATGACACCAAATTTGGAATTATTAACGAGAAATTAATGAAAGAAAAAGCAACAGCTTTATTTAAAAGATTAGATATTAATGTTGATTTAACAGTTCCAATGAAAACGATGTCTGTTTCTAAAAGACAAATGGTAGAAATTGCTAAGGCTGTTTCTTATGATGCAAAAGTTATCGTCTTAGATGAACCAACTTCTTCTTTAACGGAAAGAGAAGTAAGAAAACTATTTAAAATTGTTTCTACTTTAAGAGAAGAAGGTGTTTCGTTTGTTTATATTTCACATAAAATGGACGAAGTTTTTGAAATTTGTGATGAAGTTAGCGTTCTTCGTGATGGTCATATGATTATGACTAAAAACGTAAAAGAAACAAATATGAATGAAATTATCGCTGCAATGGTTGGTAGATCTTTAGATCAAAGATTCCCTCCAGTTGATAATGAGCCAGGAGACACTATTTTAGAAGTTAATAATTTAACTACTAAATATGCTCCTGTACTTGATAACATCTCATTTTCTGTTAGAAAAGGAGAAGTTTTTGGTATTTATGGCTTAGTTGGTGCTGGAAGAAGCGAATTATTAGAAACTTTATTTGGAGTTAGAACCATTGGTAATGGTGATATTAAATATAATGGTCGTCGAGTATATTTTAGAAATTCTAAAGATGCGATGAATAGTCACTTTGCTTTTGTTACAGAAGAAAGAAAGATGAATGGAATGTTTGCTAAAGGAACTTTAGTTTATAACACAACTATTTGTAATCTTGAAAATTATCGTAAATATGGAGCTCTTTCAAATAAAAAGATGGCTGATGTTACTAAAAAAGAAATTGATGTTATGCATACTAAATGTAGTGATATCAATGAATTAATTACTGCACTTTCTGGTGGAAACCAACAAAAAGTAATTATTGGTAAATGGCTTGAAAGAAATCCTGATGTCTTTTTGCTTGATGAACCAACTAGAGGAATTGATGTTGGTGCTAAATTTGAAATTTATCAATTAATTAATAAAATGGCAAAAGAAGGAAAAACAATTATTGTTGTTTCTAGCGAAATGCCTGAAATTTTAGGCATTACTAATCGAATTGCCGTTATGTCTAACTATAAACTTTCTGGAGTAGTTAATACAAAAGATACTAACCAAGAAGAATTACTTAGACTAAGTGCTATGTATTTATAATTATAAGGAGAATAAGAAATGGAAAATAATATTGCTTCCTTAGACACCTTCGATTTAAAAGCTATCAAGCAAGGGATTAAAGATTATCAAACTAAACTTGATGAACTTCGTGCTGATGGCTTAACAAAAATCAAATTATATAAGGATGAATTAACTCTTGTTAGAGGGGATAAACTTCTTTCTAAAGAGGAAAGAAAAGCAAAAGTAGATGAACTTAAAGTTTTAATTGCTGAAGCAAATAAATCAGCAAAAGAAACTAAAACTAAAGATAAAGAAATTGTAAGTGAGGCTAAAAATTATATTAAAAATGAGTTTGTTCCTTACTATAAATCTTTTTCAAGTGAAGCTAAAAAAAGAAAAGCTGAGGCTAAAAAAGTGTATTTAGAAAAAGTACAAGTTGCTAAAGATGACTTTAAACTTAAATATGATGAAGCCGCAGCTTTAACTGTTGATGGAGAAACTCAAAAAGAGAAAAATTATCGTCTTCAAGGTTTAAGAAGAAGCCATCAATCAAAACTTTATGAACTTAAACTTGCTTATCAAAAAGAAATTAGTGATATCAAAACAGAAGTTCACGATGTTTATTTAGATAAAGTTAATTATTTAACTAATTTAAACGGAGATACTCTTAATTTGGTTGAAAAAACTGAA
Organism: uncultured Mollicutes bacterium; assembly: GCA_900540365.1. Lineage (GTDB taxonomy): Bacteria > Bacillota_I > Bacilli_A > RFN20 > CAG-826 > Onthovivens. Next base: position 50,059 of record UQFN01000001.1, on the reverse strand, counting down.
GCAAGCTTAGAAAAATATGTTTATCGTTTCAATATTAAAGATTTCTTTTTAAGAAATGGTCTTTATATTGTTATGATTTTAGTTTTCTTATTCTGTGGAATTATTTCTGGACCAATGGGCAAGGGAACTTTACTTAATTTCAAAAATATTTTTGAAATTGCAAACCAAGCTTCACCTAGAATTTTCTTAGCTCTTGGTGTTGGTGGACTTATTCTTCTTGCTGGTACTGACCTTTCTATTGGACGTATGGTTGGACTTGGTACAGTTATTACTTGTATGTTCCTTTATCCAGGACAAAACGTTATGCCATTATTTGGTAAGTATTTTGATTTCTCGGGATGGCCAAGTGCTTTAAGAATTATTGTAGCCTTAATCGTAACGATTATATGTACGACTTTCTTTTCTAGTATTGCTGGATTTTTCTCAGCAAAATTTAAGATGCATCCATTTATTTCAACAATGGGTACTCAATTAATAATCTTTGGTTTACTTGCTGTTGTTACTGATTCAAAAAATACTGGTGTTATCGATATTAGTTTAAAAAATGCTATTGCTGGTAAAATTGGAAATATTTTCCCATTACTATTAATTTATGCAATTATAGGTATTGTAATTGTTTCATTTATTTGGAATAGAACTAAATTTGGTAAAAATATGTATGCTGTTGGTGGGAACCCTGAAGCAGCTAGTGTTTCTGGAATTAGTGTTTTCTGGGTTACTATGGGCGTATTTATTTTAGCTGGTATCCTTTATGGATTTGGATCATTCTTTGAAGCAGCTAGAGTTGGAACTGCTAAATTTGATACTGGTACTGGTTATGAAACTGATGCGATTGCTGCTTGTGTTGTTGGAGGAATTTCTTTTACTGGTGGTATTGGTAAAATTAGAGGAGCAGTCATTGGTGCTATTATCTTTACTGGCTTAACATATGCTTTAAGTTTCTTAGGAATTAACCCATATTATCAATATATTATTAAAGGTGTCATTATTATTACTGCAGTTTCCTTAGACTGTTTAAAATATTTAAAGAAAAAGTAATTAGATACACTTCTAAAATAGTTAAAAGCACTTCAAAAGAAGTGCTTTTAATTTTAAAATATAGATATATAAATTATGATTGGTTTTGAAATATTTTTTATTTTATTAGTAGTAGGGCTAGTTAGTAATTATTTACTTGCTTTAAGATATTTAAAAGGATTACGTGGAGAAGTAACTTTAATTAAAGATATAAGTTTAATTTTATGTTCAATTGTTTGGGGAACTCCAATTATTATTTTTATGTATTTAATTTTTAATGAAATAAGAATGGAAGATAAAGCAAATAAATATCGTTTAATTATTTCTGAAATAATTATTTTAATCCTACAAGTAGTTTTAATATTTTTATTATTTTATTTTAAAGTTATTAATTTTGATGAATTAAATACTTCTAATTAATAAAAGTATCAATAATACTTAAAAAATCAATTAATTCAGTTGGAGATATATTTTCTTGAACATAAATATTGATCAATTTATCTTTAGAGGTAATCTCAAATAAAGAAAAAGAAAAGTATGAATTTAAATTAACTTCTTTTGGAGCCATTTTTTGATATGAAAAAGGTTTAAAAAATGAAGCATATCCACTAATAGATTTAGCTAATTTCATAAATTTAGAATAAGTTGAAAGTAAATTAAAAGTATAATAAGTTACTTCATCATCAAGTAAAACAATATTTGATGTATTATCTAATAACTTATTTAATTCAATAATTTCATGAAAATTATCTAAAACTTTAAGTTCCTTTAATAAATTTAAATCATTTTCAAACTTATTGATAATACCAATTTTAATTTCTTCTTTAGCGTTTATATATTCTTTATAAAAATTAATAACTAATTGAAGTTTTTCATTTAATTCATTAAAAGTTATATCTTTATCATAAAATAAATAAAGTGTTTTCTTATTATTTTTACTATCATCTAAGATACGAAAATAAGTATTTGATTTATTTCTTTTAAAAGTATCAAAAGATTCATAAGTTTTTAAATTAAAATTACATTCATTAAGATCATCTTCATCAAATTTAATACGTCGTTTGATAAATTTTAAATCATCTAAAATTTGATATTCATTTCCATCAGCTTTTATTAAAAAATGCGATCTACCATTAATACTGCTATATGTTTTTAAAGCCTGCATTAAAGGATAAGTGTTTTTAAATTCATTAATATCTAAAAATATTTTATTCATAAATTCTCCTTCTAATATTTTATCATGAAAGGATATTTTAAACATTTCTTATTCTTAATTTATTATTAGTAATTTGATAAAATATTTGTATGTATAAAGTCATAATTGTTGATGATGAAAGTTCTGTCCGTGAAAGGCTATTTTTACAACTTCAAAAATTTAAAGAAGATTTTGAAGTAGTAGGCCAATTCGAAAATGGCTATGATGCTTTAGTTAGTGGAACTTTACTTGCTCCTGATTTATTAATTACTGATATTAAAATGCCTTATATTAATGGTATTGAATTAATAAAAACTATGAAGCATGAATTACCTTTACTTCAAAGTATTATTATTAGTGGATTTGATAATTTTGATTATGCTAAACAAGCAATAGCTTTAGGGGTTATTGGATATATTTCTAAACCTATTACTCTTGATGAATTAGGAATTACTCTTCAAAAAGCTAAAAATGAATTAGATAATAAAACATTAATTGATAATGATTTAGAAAATTTAAAAAAGATTGCTGATAATGCTCTTAAATTAATGCAAAATAGTGATTTAACTAAATTAATTACTTTAAAAGATATTCCAAATAATTTTAAAGAGAAATTAGTTGAAGGCGGAGTTAATTTAGATTATCAATATACCATTTTAGCTGTTATTGATTTTGATGAAGAGATTAATCAAATTTCATATGCAAAAATGGATCAAGTTAATTTTTATTTAGAAAAATATATTTTAGAGGAATTTAAAAACACAAATATTAAATATTATTTGTTTAATAACGCTAATGAATTTTGTCTATTTTTACTTTCAAATGAAGTTTTTGAAAAAGAAGAAATTCAAGATATTTTTATGAGAATCCTTGCTAAAATCGAGAAATATTCAAAAACATCAATGTCAGTTGGATTAAGTGAAGTGAAGGCAAAAGAAGAAAAAAAGAGTTATCGAGAACTTCATCGTCACGCCGCAAGAACTTTAGAATATCGAACAGTAATTGGTCCAAATATCGTCATTTTCTTTGATGATATTAATAAAGTTAAAACTGTTAGTTCAAAAGTAGATGAAAATGAATTCAAAAATATTAGTTATGAAGTTCTTTATGGAGATTTAACAAGTGCTAAAGAAAAAATTAAACGCTTATTAAATACAATTACAACTGATAACTTTAAGGCCACGTATTTATTTATTTTAAATAACTTGGTTGATAGTTTATTAAAAGCTTGCGTATCTTTACAACGTTTATTTGATGAATTTATGAATTATGGCGATATAATTTCCAAAATATATTCATTAAAAACAAATGAATCATTATTTGAATTTTTTAATACTTTAGTAGATAACATTGATTATATAAATAAGACTGCTAGACAAAGCGGGGTAGATTCTTCTTATAAACAAATAATAGATTATATTCAAAAAAACTATTCAAAAAGAGATCTTTCACTTGAAGAAGTTGCAAATGAATTAGGATATAGTGTTAGTTATATCAGCGCAATTTTAAAAAAGAATAATACATCATTTACAAAATATTTAACTGATGTCAGGATGGAACAAGCTAAGATTTTATTAGCTAATCCAAATAATAAATTATTAACTATTGCAATTGCTGTAGGTTATGAAGATCCTTATTATTTTTCACATTGTTTTAAGAAAAATAATGGAGTTTCGCCGCTAGAATATCGTAAAAAATGAGAAAAAATCATTCAATTAGATTTAATTTAACTTTTTATACTACCCTTGGTTTTGCAATCTTTTTAGCTGTTATTTTAACAAGTGCTTCAATCATTTATTCCACTTCAATTAGTAATATTTATAATGAACAAATTATAACTACTTCAAAACAAGTTGTTGCAAATTATGAAGCTTATTTTGATAGTGCAATCGAAGTATCAAATTCTTTACAAACTAAAATTGATAACATAGATATAAATTCAAATAAAAAAAGTATTGAAGAATATTTTGATGATATTAAAAAAATTAAAGGAGAAATCATCTATATATCTTTATATGATTTAGATGGAGATTATATTGTTGGAAATTCTTCTATATCAAATGATTTAAAGGAAAATATCAGTGAAAATGAGTCTTTTAAAGAGGCATTAAACGAACCAATGTTAAATATATTTTCTGGCGTTGGCTTTGCAAATAATACCTATACTTTTACATTATCTAGATATGTTAATTATAATCGTGAAGCAAGTCATGCAATTGCCCTTATTGAATTTGATTTTACAGAAATTGTAAGAACAATTTCCCAAACTGATTTAGGCAAAAATGGTCATATTGTTATTTTTGATCGAAACTACAATATTGTTTATTCTTCTATGCCAGCATATAGTGATTTAGATAAAAAAGTTACTGAGCAATTAATTTTAGGTAATAGTGAAGTTAATTTTGATAATACTTCCTTTAATTTATATATCTCAACAATAGCTAACACTGGTTGGAAAGTTTCAGTATTTGTTAATAACTCAAGTTTACAAGCTGCCTTAATTAAATTCGTTTTAATTGTTAGTTTAATTACACTAGCCCTTGCAGTAATTTATATTTTAATTGTAATTTTAATTGTTAAACAAGTTACAAATCCATTGTCACAGTTGCAAGTTGAAATGGATAAAATTAAAGACTTAGATTATTTAACAAGAAAAAATACTTATTTAAGTGGAAGTAAAGAAATAGTGCAACTAAATTCAACTTTTAATGATATGATGGTAAGAATTCGAGATTTAACTAGTAAATTAGTTGATGAAAGAGATGCTCAAAGAAAAAGTGAATTAAAAGCTTTACAAAATCAAATTAATCCACATTTTTTATACAATACATTAGATTCAATAATTTTTATGATTGAAAAAAATGAAAATGAAAAAGCTGAACAAATGATTGTAGCTTTATCTAAATTTTTTAGAATTTCTATTTCTAGAGGTAAAAATATTATTCCTTTAAAAGATGAAATAGAACATGTTAAAAATTATTTATTAATTCAAAAAATTAGATTTGGAGATCAATTTTCATATTCAATTAATGTTGAAGAAACATTATATAAATATTATGTAATTAAATTAATTCTTCAGCCAATTGTAGAAAATGCTATTGAACACGGTTTAGATGAATATAGTAATGATGGAAAAATTGAAATCGATGGAAAAGAAGATGAAGAATTTATTATTTTATCTATTAAAGATAATGGATTTGGTATAAGTGAAGAAAAATTAAAAGAGATTGAAGATAGTTTTCATGATAAAAATATTCATAAAGGTGTTGGACTTCAAAATGTTTACCAAAGAATTAAGATTTACTATGGAGAAAAAGCAGATATTAAAATTAATAGCGTAATAGATGAAGGAACAACAATATTTATATATATTCCAAAAAGGAAGGCTTTAAATAATGATGAAGATAAAGTTTAAAATAAGTTTATTATTGTTAAGTGTTTTATGTTTAACTAGTTGTAGTAAAACTGATTTTCATATTTCCTTATTTATTTATAATAGTAGCGATACTTTTATGAAAGGATATAGTGAGTTATTAGTTTCCACATTAGAAAATAATTATAAAGTTTCTACTTATTATGCTGAAGGTAGTCAAAGTTATCAAAATGATCAAATTTTAAATGAATTATATAGTGAAGATAATAAGTTATTATTAGTTAATTTAGTTGATCGTTTAGCTGCTAAAACAATTATAGAAAAAGCAACATCTTTAAATAAACCTCTTATTTTTTTAAATCGTCAACCTCTTGCTAACGATTTAAAAAGTGGTAAAAATTGTTACTATATTGGGGCAAAACCTGAAAGTGATGGTCAACTTCAAGCTGAAATTATTAATGAATATTTTATTTCAAATGAAAATTTTATAAATTCAGATTTAGATAAAAATAAAAATGGTTTACTTGATATTATTTTAATTAAAGGTGAACAAGGCCATCAAGATACTGAAAATCGAAGTAGAAACGCAATTGATACTTTAATGAAATATGGTTATCAAGTAAATATTTTAAATACTAGCTTTTGTGATTGGAATAGAGTACAAGCCGAAGAATATATAGCAAAAATATATGATGAATATCAAAATGACATTGATTTAGTAATTTCAAATAATGATGATATGGCTTTAGGTGTTATCGATTATTTAAAAAAATTATCAACTTATCAAAAAGATGTACCATTATATGAAAGTTATTTTCCTATCATTGGGGTTGACGCCACAAGTGTTGGATTAGAAGCAATCCAAAATCAAGAAATGTATGGGACTGTTAAAAATGATTACGAAAAACAAGTTGAAATTATTACTACTTTAATTCCTATTTTAATTAATAATGGATCGATGATAGATTTCCCTTTTACAATGGATTCTCCAAATTGTTTTCAAACTAGTGGAATTAAAATTTCTCAAAAAAATTACTTAAATTTATAAAAATAACTTAGTTCTGCAGGCTTTTTAAGTAAAATATAAAGATTTTAAAAGCGTTTTATATAATAATTAGTTGAGAATATTGTAAGTTTAAATTAGAATTAGTTTAATGAAAAAAGCAATTTTTTTTGATTTAGACGGAACTTTATGGGATGCATTAGATAGCTTAACCAAAAGTTGGAACGAAACATGTAAAAATAATAATTTACCTTATTTCTTTTCTTATGAGTTGATGAAAAGTTTTATGGGATTAACACCAAAAGAAACAATCGAACTTGTTTTTAATGATGTTGATTATAAAAAGGGTGAAGAATATTTTAAACTTTGTTTAAATGATGAAATTGTTTATCTTGAAAAAAATCCAGGTAAATTATATTTAAATGAAGAAGAGATATTAAAGAAGTTAGCAAAAAAGTATCCTTTATTTATTGTTTCTAATAGCGATCAAGGGTATATTGAAGACTTCTTAAAAGCATATGATTTTAATAAATATTTTGTCGATCATCTTTGTTATGGTGATTTAAAACTAGAAAAATATCAAAACATTTTGTATCTAAAAAATAAATATCAAATTGATGAAGTAATTTATGTTGGTGACACTTTAAAAGATTATAAAGAATCTTCAAAAGCTGGCGTTAAATTTATTCATGCTGCTTATGGATTTGGAAAAATAGATGATAAAGTTCATGCGATAAATTCTTTAAATGAACTTGAAAAAGAAATAACAAAGGTTTTTAACGAGTAAATCGTTTATTATAAAGGAGTTTTATGGAAAATACTGGTGTAAATCAAGAAAAAGAATTAAATACTACCTTTAAATTAAATTACAAAAGAACATTCATAATTGGATTTGCTTTTTTTGGAATTTTATTATTATGGCAAGTATACGATTCGTGGTGTCCTACTTTTTTAACAGAGTTATTTAAAGAAGCTTTAAATGCTTCAAGTGAGGAAGAAGTTCAATATTTAGTTGGTATAATGATGGCTCTTGATAATCTAGCAGCTCTTATAATGCTACCTATTTTTGGAAGACTTAGTGATAAAACGCATACTAAACTTGGTAAAAGAATGCCTTATATTTTAATAGGAACTTTACTTTGTGCGATATGTTTTCCTTTTGTTCCGGTTTTCTTCCATATGCATAGTTTAGTTGGAACGATTATTATGATGGCAGTTGTTGTTTTCTTTGCAATGATGTATAGAAATCCAGCTGTTGCTTTAATGCCTGATATAACTCCAAAACCTTTAAGAAGTAAAGCCAATGGAATTATTAATATTATGGGATATCTAGGAGGAGCATGTGCAACTTTAACTGGAATTGTATTTGTTTTAACTAAATATTTAAGCGGTACTAATGGAAGTTGGGCTGATGGAACTAGTAGTATATGGATAATTGAAGCACCATTTTTAATTGCAAGTGTTTTAATGATTATTAGTGCTGCAGTGTTGTTTTTTACAATTAACGAAAATAAAATTGAAGCCGAAATGAAAGATGAAATGGCTCGTGGTGAAAAAGTCGCTGCAGTTGTAAATAGCGTTGAAGAAGATGATAAAAAACCAATGTCGAAAGCTAATAAAACGATGTTAATTTTAATTTTAGCTGCCGAATTTTTATGGTTTATGGCCGATAATGGAATTGGTACATTTATGTCAAACTACACCATTTATTATTTAGGATGTGGTAGTGACTCAAATATGATTAATGTAATTGTTGGTGGAGTTGGTAGTGTTATTGGATTTGCTATAGGAGGAATTGTTGCTGGCAAGATTGGTAGAAAACGGAGTATTTTTGCTGGTTTAGGATTAACTGGTTTAAGTTATTTAGTTTGGTTAATTCTTTCAATTACAATTTCTAGAAGTAGTCCATCTAATATAGGCGAAAATCCATTCCCAATTTATTTATATTTTGTTTGGTTCTTTAAAGGAATCGGAATGTCTTTTGTTCATGTTAATAGTTATCCTATGGTTGTTGAACTTTGTTCAAGTAAAAAAGTTGGTCTATTTACTGGGTTTTATTATGCTTCCTCAATGGCAGCACAAACAATTACGCCAATTGCTTTAGGATCATTACTTTTACATCCTGGATTTAGTTTTCAATTATTACCTTTATATGCTTTAGCTTTAACTGCTGGAGCAGGAATTATTTTTATCTTTGTTAAAAATGTAAAAACAAAGAAAACAACAATTAAAAAAGGCTTAGAAGCTATGGATGTCGATGAATAATTATGAATAAAAATAAACTTATTTCAAAAATAAATCCGCTTTTTCTTAAAGGCATTGCTCATCGTGGGCTTCATAACAACGAATATACTGAAAACGGTCTAAATGCTTTTAAAAACGCCTTAGATCATAACGTAGCAATTGAATTAGATGTTCATTTAACTAAAGATAATCAATTAATTGTTTGTCACGATGAATCTTTATTAAGAACTACAAAAAAAGAAGGAATTATCGAAGATTTAACTTTAAATGAAATTAAAAGTAATTATAAATTACTTGATGGAGGAGAAGTACCAACATTAAAAGAAGTTTTAAGTCTTATTAATGAACAAGTTCCAATTGTTATTGAAATAAAAGTTTTTAGGAAAAATTATAAATCAGTTAGCAAAGCTTTACTTTTAGAACTTGAAGATGTAAATGATCCAAGAAATTTTATGATTATTTCATTTGATCCTCGTGCATTAATATATTTTAGAAAAACTAAATTTATTACTTCGCTTTTAGTTGGCAAAGCACATCATTATGTATTTCATTTTAGATTCTTATTTGACTCTTTAGATTTGGAATATAGAATGCTTGAAGAAAAAGCAGTAAAAAGATATTTTAAAAAACATTTTATAAATGTTTGGACAATAGAAGATTTAGAAGTTTTTAATCAAGTAAAAAATAATGTAGATACATTAACCTTTCAACATCTTGATGTTAAATTCGTTCAAGAAGAACTTTCTAAGAGATAAAACTTACAATTTTTATAAAAAAACCTTTAAATCTCAACTATTTTTTAAGAATAATTAAACTTATATTACAATCTAATTTAACAAATCGATAACTTTTTTAATAATTTGCAATCAAAATAATTTTTATATTTATTTTTAAATATAAAAACTATAAAATCTTACTTATGAATTTTGTTGACGCTATTTTAACCGCTTTAAGTATGTCAATTGATGCCTGTACTGTAAATGTAGTAAATGGGCTAGAAGAAAAAAATATGAAAATTAGGAAAATGCTCCTAATTTCTTTCATGTTTGGATTATTTCAATTTTTAATGCCTGTTATAGGTTATTTTGTTGGGTATAGTTTTAAAAGTTATGTTGAACCTTATATTCCTTGGATAGCTTTTTCTTTGTTATTAGGTTTAAGTATCAAAGCTTTTATCGATTGGATTAAAGAATTTAAATCTAAAGAAGAAATTTGTGATAAAAAAATAACTTTTTTAAACATATTAATTCAAGGAGTCGCTACATCAATCGATGCTTTATGTATTGGTTTTGTATTTTTAGGGTATAATATTCAAGATGCTTTAATTACATTTGTAATAATCGGAGTAACTACATTTATACTTAGTTTTATAGCGATTTTAATTAGTAAACAAATTGCTGGCAAAATACAAAAACGGGCTGGATTAATTGCTGCACTAGTTTTTTTAGTTTTAGCAATTAAAATATTATTGGAAGGAATATTATAATTAATTAGTTTTATGTTATTTGGAAAATACATTAATAAATATTACTTAAAATATTGGGCTTTCTTTTTAATAGGAATAATTTTTTTAATTGTAGTAGATTATCTTCAATTATATGTTCCTGAATTTTTAGGACAAATAATAGATTTTTTTGATAATGGTAGTGTTGCTGGACACGAAAAAGAAATTGGGCAAATTATTATCTATGTTATTTTAGTATCTTTTGGTATGTTTTTTGGAAGAGTTGTTTGGAGACTATCAATTTTTCATGCTTCAACTGGAATTGAAGCTAGTCTTAGACAAGAAATGTTTTTAAAATCTGAAAGATTATCTCAAAGATATTATCATGAAACAAAAGTTGGAAATATTATTTCTTGGTTTACAACGGATCTTGAAACTATTGAAGAGTTTTTTGGTTGGGGAACCATAATGTTAGTCGATGCATCTTTTTTATCTTTATTTGTTCTAATTAAAATGTTTATTTTGGATTGGGTTTTAACACTAATTACTTTAATTCCAATTTTATTAATTGTTGTTTGGGGTGCTATTGTTGAAAAATTTATGTCGATGAAATGGGAATATCGTCAAAAGGAGACTGACAGACTTTATGACTTTACACAAGAAAACTTTACAGGAATTCGTGTAATTAAGGCTTTTGTTAAAGAAAATTCACAATTATTTGCTTTTAGCAAAATCGCAAGAAAAAATAAAGATGTAAATATTGATTTTGTAAGAATTTCAGTTATTTTTGATGTTCTTATATCAATTATTATTGCTCTAATTACTTCGATTATTTTAGGATTTGGTGGCTATTTTGTTTACTTAACTATTAAAGGAATCCCGTTAGTAATTTTTGGTAAGGAAATATTATTTAGTGCAGGTAATTTAGTTACTTTTATTGGATATTTTGATTTATTAATATGGCCAATGATGGCTTTAGGTCAAATTTTTACTATGAGAAGTAGAGCTAAAACCTCCTTAAAGAGAGTTTCAAATTTCCTTGATCAAGAAGAAGAAATAAAAAATGTTGATAATCCTATTTTTATTAAAAATATAAAAGGCAAAATTGAATTTAAAAATTTTTCATTTACCTACCCTAATGGACAAGAAAATTCGTTAAAGAATATTAGTTTTGTTGTTAATCCAGGGGAAACAATTGGTATAGTTGGAAAAATTGGAAGTGGCAAAACAACTTTAGTTAATTCTTTATTACGTTTATATAATATTGATAACGATAAAATATTTATTGATGATGTTGATTTAATGAGATGCGATATTACTTCATTAAGAAATGAAATCGCTTATGTTCCTCAAGATAATTTTTTATTTAGCGACAAAGTAAGTAACAATATTTCTTTTGGTAGAAGAAATGCTTCTTTTGAAAAAATTAGAGATGCTGCTATTTTTGCTGATGTGAATGACAATATTGTTAATTTTAAAGAAGGATACGATACAGTAAGTGGAGAAAGAGGCGTAACTTTAAGTGGTGGTCAAAAGCAAAGAATTTCGATTGCAAGAGCTTATATTAAAGAAAGTCCAATCATGATTATGGATGATAGTGTTAGTGCAGTTGATGTTAAAACAGAAGAAACAATTTTAAAGCATATTAAAGAAAATAGAAAAAACATGACTACATTAGTTGTAGCGAGTAGAATTTCTACCGTAATGAATTTAGATAAGATCTTAGTTTTAGATGAAGGGAAGGTAGTTGGATATGACTCACATAAAGAGTTAATAAAAACTTGTCCTGTTTATCAAAAAATGGTTTATCTTCAAGAACTTGAAAGAGAAGTTGAAGGAGGTAAATAATGGAAAAAGAACTAGAAAAATTAATGGGTGATAAAAAAATACCTTTAACAACATTATTTAAAAGAACTTTTCATTATGTTAAACCTGAATTACCTCGTTTTTTATTTGCATTATTTTTAATATTAATTAATGTTGGAATAGATGTAGTTTTACCTTTAATAATTTCAAAAATCACGACAAACTTAAAATCAGATTATTTAGATTTAATTCTTATATTAGTTTTGGTTATAGGATATTTTTTACTTAGTTTAATAAATCAAGCCTTTTTATATTTTGAATCAATGATTTTACAAAAAGCAGGTCAAAAGATTATCTATAACTTAAGAATGGAAGTTTTTGAGCACATTGAAAATATGTCTTTGGATCAGTTAAATGATATGCCGGTTGGAAGTTTAGTTACTAGAGTATGTAGTTATACAACTTCGATGAGTGATTTATTTACAAATGTATTAGTTAATGTCATTAGAAATGTATTAACAATTGTTGTTGTATATGTAGTTATGTTTACAATTTCTTATCGTTTAAGTTTTGTTTTACTTGGTATTGTAATTTTAGTTTTTATAATTTCGTTCGTGTTTAGCAGGGTTATTTCTAAAATTTTTAGAAAAGAGAGAAGATACATCAGTGATTTAAATACATATTTAAACGAAAATATTAGTGGAATGAAACTTATTCAAATCTTTAATCAAGAAATAAATAAGTCTGAAGAATTTAGCAAGAAAAACGAAGATTTAAGGAAAGCGCGTTATAAAGTTGTTTTAGCTTTTGGAATTTATCGTCCTTTAATAACTTTTATTTATTTTGTAGCAATTGCTTTAACTTTCTATTTTGGAATTGAATTTGGATTAAATAGTGGAGAAATTGTTGCTTTTTATTTACTTCTTTCAAGATTTTTTAATCCAGTTCAAAATTTAGCTGATCAATTAAATAATATCCAAAAAGCATTAACTGCAAGTGAACGCTTATTTAATTTATTAGATGTTGAACCAAAAGTAGTAGATGCAATTGATGCAATTGAAATAAACGAATTTAAAGGAAAAATAGAATTTAGGAATGTTTATTTTGCATATAAAGATGAAGATTGGATTTTAAAAAATGTAAGTTTTGTTATAAATCCTAAAGAAACATGTGCTTTTGTAGGAGCAACTGGTGCAGGGAAAACAACAATTTTAAGTTTAATTGTACGTAATTATGAAATTCAAAAAGGACAAATTTTAATAGATGACATTGATATTAAAAAGATTAAAGTAACTTCATTAAGAAAAGCAATCGGGCAAATGCTACAAGATGTTTTCTTATTTAGTGGAACCATTCGTACAAATATTACTTTGTACGATGACGAAAAATATAGCGATGAAGAAATTATTAAAGTATGCGATTATGTTAATGCTTCGAGTTTTATAAATAAACTTGATAAAGGACTTGATGAATATGTAATTGAAAGAGGAGAAAATTTCTCAAGTGGGCAACGTCAATTACTTTCTTTTGCTAGAACTGTTTTAGCTAAACCTCAAATTTTAATTTTAGATGAAGCAACAGCTAATATTGATACAGAAACAGAAACACTTATCCAAGAGTCATTAGCAAAAATTAAAAATATAGGTACTATGTTAATAGTTGCCCATCGTTTATCCACTATTCAACATAGTGATCAGATTATTGTTTTAAATAATGGCGAAATAGTTGAAAAAGGAACTCATCAAGAACTATTAAGACATAAAGGCTTATATTATAAATTATATGAATTACAATTTAACAATAACTAATTAGCAAATTTATAATTTCCATTAAGAGAACTATTATTTAACTTTTCTTCTATAATTAATCCATAATCGTTAATTAATAAATAATTTTCATCACTATCTTTTATTAATAGTTTATTTGATTCAATTAAGGAATAATTTAAATTATTGAGATTTAAATTATTTAATTTCGACTCATAAAATAAATAATTTTCGATATAAGTTTCAAATAAGTCATTTATGTAATTACTAACAACTTCATTATTAGAATAATCTAAATTAGAGATATTACTTACGTAAGCAGAAGTTTCATCATCAAAATATAAATAGTAATTTCTATTATTTAAATTATCTTTAAAATCATATTTAAGTTTACTTGTATCAACTCTTGAAATGAAGACATCAACATCTAAGCTTGTTTCTTTTATAGTGACATCGATTTCTTTAGTGTCATTTAATGTTACATCAAGGCTAATATTATCAATAAAATCTTTAACTTCATCATTAGATTGATTTAAGCGTTTATCAAAAAGAATGAATGCTATTAATATACAAATAATTATTAATAAAATTAAACAGAGTGAAATTAAAATATTTAGTTTATATTTGTAGTTCGTATTATTTTCGTTTTTATTGTTCATAAAGAAAGTATAAAACAAAAACACTTTAAAATAAATATGTATAAATAAAGTCGTTAAAATTCTAAAAAACCTTGCAAAAAGGTAATATTTTTTAAATTTCCTCTTTTGAAAAAGCTTAAATTTTATTTTTTAAGTGACAAATTTTAAAAATTATTTAATAAGAAAAATATTTAATTTTTATTAAATATTTTATTTATATAAAGGTAAAATCAAATATAATAAATATATGAATGAAAATATCTTAGTAAATATTGATCTTAATAATGAGTACGATTATCTTAATTATCAAGCTGATGCTTTTATCAAATTAAAATCAAACACTTTGAAAACAACTTTATACTCTTTTATTAAGGAAATTATTATTGAAAATAAATCTGATCTATACTTTAAAGATTTAAAGTTAATATTTGATACAAATACTGAATTAATTAAAATAAATGACATTAATATTTCTTTAATTACTCCGAAAAGTATTGTTAAATTTAGTGAAAATATTTCAATTAATTTTAATGTTAAAGATTTATATTTTTTAAGTGAATGTATCCCGTTAATTTTAAATGTAAAATTAGTAAATTTAGAAAATGATATTTTAAATGAAGTTAATTTGCCTTATTCATTATTTCCCCTTAATGAATCAAATAGTATTTCATCAAATTTAAGTTTATTAGCTAGTTTTGTTACACCAAACGATCCAAATATAACTAATTTAATATATAAAGCAACAAAAGAATTAGAACTTTTAAGAAGTTCTAATCCAAATTTTATTGGCTATCAAGCTAACGATATAGATAGTGTTCGTTTAGAGATGTGCGCAGTTTATAATGCGCTAGTTAAAGAAAACATTGCTTATTTAAATCCGCCAAGTTCATTTAATAAATTTCAAAGAGTAAGATTACCAAATACTGTTTTAAGTACTAAGTTAGGGACTTGCCTAGATTTAAGTATTTTATATTGTTCAATATTAGAAGTTTTAGGAATTTCACCGATATTAGTTATTATTGAAGGACACGCTTTTGCAGGTGCTTTTTTAAGTGAAGATCGTTTTATTGAAAATGTTATTAATGATGTTGGAAAAATATATAATTATTCGACATTAGGCAATATGAAAATTGAACTTGTCGAAACTACATCGTTTACTCTTGGAAAGAATGTTAGTTTTAATGAAGCTAATGAAAGTGCAAGAAAACATTTAGAAAATTATGTTAAAAATTTTACAGCTTTAAATATATCAAATTTACATCATTCTTTTGTTAAACCTATACCTAGTTATGAAGTAATAAATGAGAATAAAGTTGATGTTTATTTTAAAAATAATTTGAATCATGAATTTGTTAACAAGAAAACCGATGGTGATGGATTGATATATGAAAGGACCGCAAAAGACAACAATAAATTCATCTATTGGAGAAAAAAGCTTTTAGATCTCAGCTTAAAAAATAAATTAATTAATTTTAGTTATGGCAATAATATTGCCGAAGTTGTTATAGATAGTATTCAAAATCTTTTTAGTAAAATTAGTGAAAATAATGTAATTAAAGTTTTTCCTCTTAATTTAAAGCTAAGCAAAAATGAATTTATAACTGAAAATGTTAAAAATGATTATTTATATCTAATAGAAAAAAATATTTATCCTATTTCGATTGATGATAAGACATATATTAAATTAATTAGAAAAGCTAATAGCATTATGGAAGAAACTGGAAGTAATGCACTTTATTTAGCTTTAGGTTTATTAACATTCACTTTAAAAAATAGTGTTAAATCTTTTAATGCTCCAATTTTATTAATTCCTATAAAATCTAAGTTAAGAAAATCTTTAGATGCTTTTGAAATAGAAGTTGATATTGATAATTTACTTCTTAATACGACTGTATTTGAGTTCATTAAATTAAATAGTGGAATTAGCTTTGATGATATATATGATATAAATAAAAAAATTATTACCGAAACAAACATCAATTCAATTTTTAATTTTATAAGAAGTAGAACTTCAAAAAGTTGTTCCTTATTACTTGATGAGAAAAAAGCTTTTATTTCTAATTTTACTTTTAGTAACCAAATACTATGGAATGATTTAAATTTAAGAAAAGATGAATTACTTAAAAACGATTTTATTAAGCGCTTAGTTAAAGAGACGCCTTATCAAAACGAAGAAGATGAAATATTAGATGATACAAAATTAACTGATTTAGCAATTCCTTTAGGTGCTGATAGTAGTCAGATAAAAGCAATTAAAGATTCGATTAATAATGTAAGTTTTGTTTTAGATGGTCCTCCTGGAACTGGAAAATCACAGACAATTGTTAATATGATTGTTAACGCTTTATATCATCATAAAAGCGTCTTATTTGTCGCACAAAAAATGGCTGCTCTTGAGGTAGTTAAAAAACGTATTGATGATATTAAACTTGGTGATTTTTGTTTAGAAATTCATTCCAACAAAGCAACAAAAAGACATGTTTTAGAACAAATTGAGCAAGCTTTGAATTATGGACGTTTACAAAGTCCAATAGAATTAAAAGATGTTGAAGAAAAATTATTAAACAAAAAGGAATATTTAAATAAGTTAATTGAAAAGTTAAATTCAAATCTTCATGGAATAAGCTTACATGATGCTTTAACAAAATATTTCTCTTTAAAAGAATTTGAATTTAAAAATTCTGATGAATATGAAGATGCTTTAAAACTTTCTAAAGAAAATAAAGAAAGTATTGAAGAAATTATCGAAACAATAAAAGAAATTGAATCAGCAAGAAAAGAATATAAAGATGAATATTTTTATCCTTATAAGTTAGAGAAAAAAGAAATTAATTTAAATGAATTAAAAGATAATCTTCAAGAATTAAAATTAATTATAAATGAATATAAAAATAGCATTTATGAGTTATCTAATTTAATTAACGATGATATAACTTTAAATAAAAATAACATTGAAACTTTAATTAACATTTTAAATACTTTTAAAGATCACGAAGTTAGTTTTAATAATATTTATACTACTGAGTTCATTGAAAATATTAGCAACAACTATAAAGTCATTAATTTAGGAATCAAACTTAATTCTTTATTAAATGATATATTAAAGTATTATCGTCTTGATATTTTAAAAGAGGATGTAACCTTATTTAAAAAAGAGTTATTAGATCATTCAAACGGTTATTTTAAACGTCATAAAATATTTAAAAACCAGTTAAAAACATTAAAAAGCCTGCAAATCTCAAATAAAAAATTAAAAATTAGTTTTAAAAATTATGTAAATTTATTAAATAAAATTGAAGAAGCTGTTAATTTAATTTCTTTGATGAATGGCATAAATAACAATCTAATTAAAGTATTTCCAGTTTTAAAAGAAGATATTAATTATAACTATAGCAGTTTAAAAGATACTTTAGATTCTTCTTATCTTTTTATAAATCTTTTTAATAAAATTTTCATAAAGGATGATAATTATTTAATTCATTTTAATAAATTTAAAAATTTCTATAATTTATTAAAACAAAAAGATTACACTGGATTAATAACTTCAATAAATGATTATCATAATCAAATTATTAATCTTGAAAATAAGTTAACTTATTTATATGGGTATAATTCAAAATTATTAAGATTTGATATAAGTAACACTTATTTAGAAAATTATATTTCTTTACTTAATAATCAAATAGAAAATTCTAAAGATATATATAATGTAAATCTTATTAATTCTTTATTAGATAAATTAATTGAAAATAAATTTTATGAACCATTAATTACCCTTTATCGTCGTGGAGATATTTCTTTATTTACACTTCACCAAAGATATTTGTTAAGTTATTATAAAACAATTATATCTACTTATTTTAATGATCCTTATTTTATTGAATTTAATGGACTTTTATTTAATGAAGCAATTAAAAAATATAACGAATATCTAGATGAATATAATGCCCTTTTAATTAAAGAAACTGCAAGTAGAGTTACTAAAAACTACCCTTTAGATAGTATTGAATATGCTAAATCAACTAATGTATATAAACTTTTAAAATTAATTAAAAATGGAGGTAAAAATACTTCTATTCGTAATATTTTAAAAGATTATGAAGATATTATTAGAAATATTACCCCGATATTTTTTATGTCACCTCTTAGTGCAGCTCAATATTTAAGTATTGATAATAAGAAATTTGATATTGTTATTTTTGATGAAGCTAGTCAAATAAAAACATGCGAAGCTCTTGGAGCAATTAGTAGAGGAAATAGTTTAATAATTGCAGGTGATCCAGAACAAATGCCTCCATCAAATTTCTTTAAAACAAATGTCGATAATTATCAAGATGAATTTTTAAATGATGATACATGTGAAGATTTAGAAAGTTTACTAGACGATGCTTTAACCTTAAATATGAAACGAAATCGTTTATTGTGGCATTATCGTAGTGAAAGTGAATCTTTAATTAAATTTTCTAATAACTATTTTTATAATCATTCTTTATTAACTTTCCCTAGCCCAAATAATGAGAATAAAATATTTTTTAAATATTTACCTTTAGGGGTTAATGATAATGGTGTAAATAGAGTAGAAGCTTTTGAAATAGTTAAAGAAGTTAAAAGAAGATTTTCAGATGAAAACTTATCTAAATTAAGCATAGGTATAATTACATTTAATATTAAACAACAAGAGTTAATTGAAGACTTAATTGAAGATTTATTTGCTCAGTATCCTTCTTTTTATAAGAAAAACGAAGAAAATAAAGACAAAATATTTGTTAAAAATCTTGAAAATGTTCAAGGAGACGAAAGAGATGTTATTTTATTTTCTATTGGTTATAGCAAAAATAAATATAATCGTTTAAATAATTTCTTTGGTCCACTATCTTTAGAAAAAGGAGAAAGAAGACTTAATGTTGCAATAACTAGAAGTAGAAAAGAAATGATTATTTATTCCTCAATTAAAGGAAACGATATCGATGTTGATAAAGTAAAAAATAATGGCGCTAAAGTTTTAAAAGATTTCTTAAAATATGCTGAACTTGGTGGTAATTATTTAATTAGTGAATATGATGAAACTGTTAACTATGAAGAAGGAGTAGAAAAAAGCATTGCTAACGATTTAATTAAACTTGGTTATGACCTTGATTTAAATATTGGTGATAGCAAATTTAAAATTAATATCGCCATAAAAGGAATTAATAATGAATATTTATTAGGTATTATTCTTGATAGTAAAAATTATTTAAATACTTTAACTTGTCGTGATAGAAATTATGTTCAACCACATATTTTAGATCGTTTAAATTGGAAAATTTTACGTATTTATACTTTAGATTACTATAAAAATAAGGATGAAGTTATTGCTGATATCTTAAGAGCGATTAAAACTCCTTTTGATTTATCGATAAATAAAACTAATCCAGTTAATTTAAATTTTGAAAAGGAAGTTATTACTCCTTATCAAAATAAAATTGAATATATGAAGTTTGTACCAAATGTCAAATATAAATATGAATCTGTAATTGAGGATGTAACATATAATAGACTCAGTATGCTTCTTAGTGAATATATTGATTATGAAGCACCAATTTCCAAACAAGTTTTATATGCTAGATTTAAAGAATTATTTGATATTTCTCGAACTGGAACAAGATTTGAAAGAATATTTGAAAAACATTTAATGCCAGTTTTAAATAATTATCAAATTAAAAATGAATGTTTTGATTCATTTTATTATCCATTAAATTTTGATGAAAATTTATATCAAATATATCGTAGTAGTACAAGCGATCAAAGAGATATTTCTTTTGTTTCAAGTGTTGAAATTAGAAACGCTTTAAAAGATATTTTAAAATATCAAAACGATTTAGAATTAAATGAAGTAATCAAAATGTTAGCTAATTTATTTAATTTAAAAGTTATAAATAATAATGTTTCTAATAAGTTAGAAAAATTAATTAATTTTGTTGTGCGTAAATATAATGAAACTTTTGAAATTTATGAGAATAAAATTAAATTAAAAAAGCCTTAGAATTTATAAAAACCCTTTAAAACTAAGACATTTTTAAAAATTTTTATCAATTTTTTTAGCAAGTCGATAAGCAAAAAAATCTGAAACTAAGCTAACTAAATAACTAACAACTAATACTAATGGTAATGAAATTAACCAATCTAGAAAAGCTCCTAGAGGATCAGTTTTCTGATAATAAAAATAATTAAAAGTAGTTAATACAGGGTTTACAAAAATAAAGAAAATCATTGTTATAATAAAAACTGCTAATAAACGATATTTAATATTTCCGCTATAAGTTTCATTTGGAACATTAAACTTTTTTGTAAACCATTTTCCAATTTTAACTAGTGGGACAAATGCACTAACAAAATTACTAATTGTATAACCTATTAAAAAATTATATAAAAAATTAAGCCAATCAATATCAAAAGAAGCCCATAATGAGTAAGTTAAGCATATAAAAAACGTGACAGGAAAATTACATGTCATAAAATATACAAATTGAGCTTTACTAATATGCATTTCTAATAGATTATCAAAAATAAAATACATCTTCAATATTACCTAAATTAATATTGATTTAAGAAATATTTTATATAAAATATTTACTTATATGGGGAGTAGCTTAGCATAAATGTCTACATCTCGGTTAAAACCAGGCTTTATGCGGAATTTTCTCTAGCAAGACCATAAAAAGGAGAAATTTATGGCAAATGAAAACAACAATAATTTTGAAACTTTGTCTGCAAAAGAGACAATTTTAAAACTAGAAACCAATGAAGAAAAAGGTTTAACGTCTTTAGAGGCACAAAAACGTTTAGAAAAATATGGTCCAAACAAATTAGAAGAAAAGAAGAAGAAAAGTATTATTCGTATTTTCTTAGAACAATTGATGGACCCAATGATTTATGTTCTTTTTGCTGCAGTTTTAGTAACTTTATTAATTTCAATTGTAAATACAGTTCAAGATAAAGAAGCTGACTGGGCCGACATAATTATAATTTTAGTAGTTATTATTCTTAATGCAGTTATTGGAACTATTCAAGAAAAAAAGGCACAAAATTCTCTTGATGCATTAAAAAAGATGTCTTCACCAGAATCAACTGTAATTCGTGATGGAAAGCGTATAAAAATAAAAAGTGAATTTTTAGTTCCTGGAGATCTTGTAATTTTAGAAGAAGGCGACACTATTGGTGCTGATTTAAGATTAATAGAAACAATCAATTTAAAAACAAACGAATCAAGTTTAACTGGTGAATCATTACCAATTGAAAAAGATAAAAATATTGTCTTTAGTGAGCCAGTTGCTTTAGGTGATAAAGTAAATATGGCTTACATGTCAACTCCTGTTACTTATGGAAGAGGTAAAGGTATTGTTACTTCAACTGGTATGAATACTGAAATCGGTAAAATTGCTACCGCCTTAGATGAAGAAGAAGAAACTGAGACTCCTTTGCAAAAAAAGTTAGCTCAATTATCAAAAATCTTAGGATTTTTAACAATTATTATTATTGTTGTAGTTTTAGTTGCTGACATAATTTGGCTTGCAGTTGGTGGAAAAATTGGTGAAGTTGATGGTTGGATGGAATCAATTTTATCTAGTATTGCTCTTGCTGTAGCTGCTATTCCAGAAGGATTACCTGCTGTTGTTACTATCGTATTAGCAATCGGAGTTCAACGTATGGTTAAAGCTAATACAATTGTTAGAAAATTACATAGTGTTGAAACTTTAGGTGCTGTAAGTGTTGTTTGTAGTGATAAAACTGGTACTTTAACTCAAAACAAGATGACAGTAATGGAAGCTTATTTACCAGGTAAATATTTCGATGCTAATACTTTTAATAAAGATAATAATGAACTTGAATTGTTAGCAAAAGGTATGTCTTTATGTAGTAATGCTACTGTTGATGAAGGACTTTATGGAGATCCAACTGAAATTGCATTAGTTGTTTTTGCTAATCAGTTTGAAATGCATAAAAAGGATTTAGAAAATTCATTACCTAGAATTAATGAACTTCCATTTGATAGTGTAAGAAAAATGATGTCTACACTTCATAAAAACAAAGATAATAAGACAATTCAGTTCACTAAAGGCGCTCTAGATTCCGTTTTATCTTTTACAAAATATATTAAAGTTAATGATGAAATTAGATTAATTAATGATAAAGATATTGAAGAAATTTATAAAGCAAATAGTTATTTTAGTAGTAAAGCCTTACGTGTTTTAGCATTAACTTATAAAGAAACTAATGAATTAAAAGAAGAAGAGTTAGTATTTGTTGGGTTAGTTGCAATGATTGACCCTGCTAGACCAGAAGCAAAAGGTGCTGTTGAACAATTTAAACAAGCTGGAATTACTACTGTAATGATTACTGGTGATCATAAAGATACAGCTTTTGCAATTGCTAAAGAACTTGGCATTGCTGATGATATTTCCCAATGTGTAATGGGTAAAGATATTGATAATTTATCCGAAAATGAATTGCAAGAACTTTGTAAAACAGTTCGTGTTTTTGCTAGAGTTTCGCCAGAAAATAAAGTTAGTATTGTTAAAGCTTTTAAAGCAAACGGTAATATTTGTGCGATGACTGGTGATGGAGTTAATGATGCTCCAAGTTTAAAAGCAGCTGATATTGGAATTGCAATGGGAATTACTGGAACTGATGTTGCTAAAGGTGCAGCTGATATGGTTTTAACTGATGATAATTTTGCTTCTATTGAGAAAGCAGTTGAAGAGGGTAGAGGAATTTATGCCAATATTAAAAAGACTGTTCTTTTCTTACTTTCTTGTAATATGGGCGAAGTATTTTCAATGTTTATTATGATTTGTATTGGTTTACCTGCCCCATTAATTGCTATTCATTTATTATGGGTTAATTTAATTACTGATAGTTTACCAGCAATTTCTCTTGGTATGGATCCTAAAGATCCACATAATATGAAAGAAAAACCTCGTGATCCTAATGAATCAATTTTTGCTCATGGTGGGTATTTCTTAACTTTTGGATATGGAATAATTATTTCTTTAATTACAATAGCAGGATTTTTATTAACAGCATATCATATCTTTGATTTAAATAATATTGCTTTTACTTATGAGAACTTAGTCCATATGACAAGTCTTCCAAATGGTGATACATTATTACATCATTGTCAAACTGTTGCTTTCACTGTTTTAGCTGTTTCACAACTTTTCCATATGTTAGGAGTATCTAATTTTAATAGATCATTTATTTTCGTTTTTAAAAATAAAAACTGGATGATGCTACTTGCTTTTATTGTTGGAATTGCTCTTCAACTTTTAGTTGTAGAAGTTCCTTTCTTTAATAGTGTATTTAATACACATAATTTTGATGGATTTGAATGGGGAATTGCTTGTGGTCTCGCAGTTGTACCATTAATTTTCCATGAAATATTTGTTTTAGTTAAATTTATTAGAAAAAAATTGCAAAAAGTATAATTTTGCAAGCGTCTTGTATATAAGGAGGTAAAAAATGAAGAAATTAGCAGTATTATTGTTTGTTTGTGGTTTTTTACTTACAGCTTGTGCAAGCGCTGATTATACTGACCATTTAAATAGAAAATACGAAGATTATCAAGAATTTTATATAAAGGAAATTCAAGATGAAATGTTTAATAAAGAAGAAGACAAATATTGCGTATATATTTTTCGTAGAGCATGTGGAAGTTGTATAGATATTAAAGGAGCTTTATTAGATTATTTAGATAGTTATAAAATTAATAGACTTGAATACAAATTATATTTATATGAATGGCAACAAGCAACTGATCTTTCCCCTAGCGATTTAACATATTTTAAAGGGAGCATTTATGGTTATAGTGATGCTAACAAATATGTAAAAGAAATGATTGGAGCAACAACAACTCAAGAATGTTATATATATGGGACACCATCTTTATATTTTATTAATGATAATAAATTATCAAATTACCTCTATTTAGATAATGATATTGCTGATTTTTTAGTCAAAAATAAATAGCACATTTGATGTATTTCTTTATATAATTAAAAAATGGAACAAATGGAAGAAGTTCAAAAAAAAGTTATTGATATTTATCCTACAAAAAATTCAAGACGAATCTTAGTATTTTTTAGTGATTTATTAATTCTTTTTATAAGTTGTGTTTTTCTTTTTGAAATTGTTGTAAATCCATTAGTTAAACTTGCAGCAAACTATACAAATACAGTTAGTCAAGCTGATACATATTCTAGAAGTAGAAATGAAATCCTTTATGATAATAAGTTACTTTTTTATGAAAAAGAAAGTAAATATGAATTTCAAAATAATCTCGACTATACTGCTACACAATTTTTAAAATTCTATGTTTTTGATGATAAAACCCTGCAAAACGAAGTTATTTTTCATTATTTTGTTGATTTAAGAGGAGAAGATGTAACATATATAAACGATTTATATAAAAATTTTGGAGGAAAGTATTTTGATTTAAATTCTTATACTTCAATAGGTACTTATGCCTTTAAAAAAGAATACATTGATTTACTTTCTCCTTATTTTGTTGAAGGTGATGAATTAAGTAGTGATGGTTTGACTGAACTTGAACTTTTTAAAGAAAATTGTTTTTTAAGCTTATATAGCAATGTCATGAAAGATATTATAAAAAACGATTTATATCCAACTAATTCACAAATTACTTTATCTTATAACGAACTTTCTAATAAAATAGCTGAATTTGATACGTATTATCGAAATGTAGCCACAATTGGAGCCTATATAAGCTTTGGAATTGGAATAGCTATTTTATATTTTTTAGTACCTTTATTAAATAAAAAAGGGCGCACTTGTTCTGAAATGATTTTAAAAGTTGAACATGTTGATAATCCTTCACTTAATTATTTAAAAAAACGATTTGTCGTCGTTGAAGGCTTATTTAATTCATTAAATGGATTATTAATTTTGTTTCTAATTCCAATTATTTCATTTGGTTTTAGTGATTTGTTTTTATTAAATTTACTTTATCCTGTTTCATTTGTTAGTTTAGTATTTGCAATTATTGAACTATTTATTATGTGTTTTTCAAAATATGGTCAATCTTTAAAAGAACTTGCTACAAATTCACTTTGTTGTGATACAGAAACAATAGATAATTATTACAAGGAAAAAGGTTATGACTTCTGAAAATGTTACTCAAGTTGAAGTAGAAAAGGAAAAGAAAGAAATTGCATATTATCGTCCAACTTTTTGGAAGAGAGTTTCGTGTATTGTTTTTGATGCTTTAATTTTTGCTCTTGTTGCTTTAGGCATTTTTATTTGTATCCGTGAAATTGTTGTTAATACTCCAAAATTTAAAGCATACAATGATGAATTAAATGATAAAAAAATACAATCTGGACTATATTTATATAATGATGAAGCTGGGCGTTATCAAGATTTAATGACTTATTTAAATATTTCATCAAATCTTTCTTATGGAGCAAAAGAACTTCGTCTAGAACAAGCTCTTGATACTTTTCATGAGTATTTATTTGAAGTAAGTGGTGAAGAAACTTATAATGCAGTAATCGAACAATATAATAACTTTTTATTAGATTCATCTTTAGTTTATGAAAATAATCCATATTTTATCATTGATGAAGAAAGCGGGAAAATAGTTAAAAATATTGATGCTAAAATCCCTTCTAAATTATACGTGGAAAATGCTTATGGAAAATATTTTGATGAACAAGCACTTGGGTATTTTGTTACATATGTTCCAAATGTTTATACTATCGAAAAATACTTTTCAGACTTATTACTATTTTTAGAAATCCCTTTAAGCTTATTTTTAGGATGTGTTGTTATATATTATATAATACCTTTATGTTTTTTAAGAAATAAAGCAACTTTGGGAAGGTTTTTGTTCAAAATTGGGCTTGTTAATAAAAACGTTTTATCAGTAAGCGTACCATTATTTACTTTAAGATTTGTTATTTTTTTCTTCTTAGAAATTTTGCTTAGCTTAGTTACTTTTGGTGTTCCACTTTTTGTTTCTTTCTCTTTAATGGCCTTTAGTAAGAAGAAACAAACATTCCATGATTACATGTTAGGTATCGAAGAAGTTGATGTAGAAAGTAGCAAAATTTATTATTCAAAAGACGAAATTTTCAGTGTAAAAGAATCAAAATATGACGTTAAAAACTTCAAATTGAAGTAAGAATTATATTATATTTACATAGTAAATACATATATAATAATCGTTGAAATCGATTTACTCAGTATGTATAATTTTATATATGAATATAAGAAGAATGTTTTTGTTCTCGACTGTTTCATTATTAGCCATAATGGGTATGATATTTAACCACAATTTCTCTTCTAATGAGATAGGTTTTTATAATGAGGGAACACAGGTACAAGCAAAATTTGCTCATGTTCAGGATTTGTCAGATGTTGAAAAAGGAGAATTGGAAGATCGTGTTGAAATTTCAATAACTTCAATTACAACAACTGAAACTTCTGCATCCGTTGATTTAAGATTTGCATTAAGCGCTGAAGGACAAGCTGAACCAAATCTTGCGTTTTATATAGGATATGGTGATAGTTTGACAGATCCAAACGAAAGAAAAGCATCATTAATTTATAATGTCAAAACAATTGAAGGAACAACTGAAGAACGTTGTCAAGCAATCAATCGTATTAATAAAAATGCTGCTTATGATGGTCTTGGATCAATCGGTCAAACAAGCTTTACTACAAACTGTGACATCGCACTTAATCCTGGAGAAGAAATATTAAAAGATTCTTTTGAAGTAATTAATATTTTTGCTTCAAAACGTGATGAAAATGGTAAATATAGTGTAGTTCGTGATGAACAAGGAAATTTAATTCCTTTATATGCAATTGCTACACCTACTGCGGCATCAACAGTTAGAAGTTTAGAAGATTTTGTAGATTTTGAATATGTTGGGACTTCTGTTTTCAGTGATTATGTATCAATTAACGTCAATGTCATTAATAAATTAACTGAGGATTATTATTCTAATATAAGTGCTAGCATTAGAAGAATTTACAATCAAAATGAAGATGATATAGCTAGTGGAGTTTCTTATATTAGAACTAGAGTTAATCTTAACAGTTTAACTGAATATTATGTTTATTATGAGAACGAAGAAGAACCAGTTGTTTTTAATTCAATTGAATCATACTTCAATGTCACTAATAACGGAGTATTAGAAATTTTATTAAATGGTGTTGATGCAAAACGTATAAGCAATTTTGAAATTAAATCCTTCTACGTTTATGCTGATATATTTAGTAGTAAAACTAATGGTAGTGTTAGATCAAGTAGTTATGGCGCAAGATTTTCATCTGCAACTGTTGGAATGCTTGATTTAGTTGCAACTAATGGCGAAATAATAAAACCTAAAGTAACAAGTTCTTATTTGGTAGATTTAAATTTAGCAATGGGACTTAGCGCTGCAGGTTTTGTTTTATTATATGAAGCAATTAGTGTATTTGTATTCTTCTACTTAAAAAATAAAAATAAAGACGATGAATTCAAGAGAATGATACCAAAACAATATTTTAAAACCAATACAATGGGTTTAATTACATTAGGTACTTTATTAGTAACATTTGAAGCAATTGCCTTTAGATTAAGTTTATTAAAAAATACTTTACCTGTGTATAATCCACTAGACATAATAATCGTTGTCGGTGGAATTGCCTCAATTATTTTAGTTGGCTACTTTATTAGATACTTTGCAATACAATTTAAAAATCTTCGTGATTTAAAACGTAACGAAAGATTAAAAATAAATAAAAATGTGATGGAAGATGGTACCTTAATAATTTCATCTCCATCTAAAGGAGAATAAAATATGGAAATTAAACTTAAAGGATTAACAAAAATCTTCCCAGGAAATCCAAAAAAGCACATTAAAGATACTGTTGCTGTTAGTGAATTGAATTTAACAGTACCTGATGGAAAACTTGTTGGTTTATTAGGACCTAGTGGATGTGGTAAATCAACAACACTTTATATGATTTCTGGTCTTCAAATTCCAACTTCAGGAGAAGTTTGGTTCGGTGAAGAAGAAGTAACTAATTTATCACCAGAAAAAAGAGGAATTGGTCTAGTTTTCCAAAACTACGCTCTTTATCCTCACATGACAATTTTTAAGAATGTTGAATTCCCATTAACAAATTTAAAAATTGAAGTTCCACTTGTAACATTTTATGATTTTGAAATTACTTATACTTATCAAATGACTTCGGACGATTCATTAGAAGGTATTTTAAGATCAATCGCAACATTAATTTCAAAAATTGGTTTAAATAAAAGAAAATGTAGTGTGACTAATACTTTAGTAGATGGATTATTAACTTTAACAATTGTATTGAGAAATACAAGTGAAAAAAATGAGGAAATTTTCGAGTTAAATTTCCCTAAAATTATTAATCCAGCAACAAAAACTATTAATAAAAAACAATCAAGCGAAGCTTTATTTGATGGCGTTTATAAATATGGCATTGATGTTGAAGATGAAAATAAGATTTGCCGCGGATTTTTTGCTATTAACTTTAAGCAAGAAAATAAAACCGATAGTGAATTGCAAGCGATTAAAGCGTTGTTTAAAGCAAATCATCTTAAATTTAAAGCTATAAGAGAATATGTTGATCGTAATGATAACTATGTCTTAGTTGATTTTAATGACACAGATTTAGTTACTCTTAAAGGAGCTCAAAAAGCTTTTGAAGAAAATTATCATATAGTTCCTGAATTAAAAATTTCTACAGTGCATGTTAAAGCAGTTGAAAAACAATTTAAAGGGTGCCTTGGAGAATTTAAAAACAATGTAAAAGAATTCAAAGTTTACGATGATAACGGAAAAACACGTATTTTCTTCAAAGTTAAAAAATTAACTAAAGAAAAACTTGAAGAATTTAATAAATTAATTAATTCACACTTCACTTTAAAAGATAAAGATGAAAAAGTTATTGGAGCAGTTGCATATCGTAAATTGAATGCTATCGAAAGAAGAGATATTGTTTATGAAGTTGCAAAACTTGTTCAAATTGAAGATTACTTACAAAGAAAGCCATCTCAACTTAGTGGTGGTCAACAACAAAGAGTTGCTATCGCTAGAGCCTTAGTTAAAAAACCAAAAGTCTTACTTCTTGATGAACCTTTAAGTAACTTAGATGCTAGGCTTAGACTTCAAACTCGTGAAGAAATTAGAAGAATTCAAAAAGAAACCGGAATCACAACAGTTTTCGTTACTCACGACCAAGAAGAAGCTATGTCAATTAGTGATGAAATTCTTGTTATGAAAAACGGTGTTCAACAACAAATTGATTCACCTCAAAATGTTTACAATGATCCAGTTAACTTGTTCGTTGCTCAATTCTTAGGTACACCTCAAATTAACGTCTTCAATGGTGAAATTAAAGATGGAAAAGTTTATATTGGAGATTCTCTTGTTAATTCTAAAGATTATAAAGGTTATGAAGATCAAAAAGTATTTATCGGAATTAGACCTGAAGGTTTTGCATTAGCTAATAAAGATAGTGAAGAAGGATTAACTTGTGAAATTGAACAAATTCAAGTTTTAGGAAGAGATATTTCTTTAATTGGTAAAAATAAAGGATGTTTAGAACCAACATTTAGAGTAATTATTTCTAACGAAGAATCTAATTTAATGGGAAATATTAAATTAAGAGTCAAATCTCATAAGATGTTTGTTTTTGATGCAGAAACTCAAGAACGTCTTAGAGCAAAATAAAATAAAAGGTGAATTTTATGAAACTTAGACCTATTAAAAAAGAGCCAGTAGTTGAATCAGTAAATAGCAATGATGTTTATTTTGATTCTTCTTATGGCGATTTGAAAGAAGGTCTAAACGACAATAATGTTGTAGTTAATATTGTTTCAAGAAAAAAAGTAAACAAAAACTACAAGGTTGGAGGAGTTTTAGACCAAGAAAAGAATAATAACTGGAAAGCTTGGTTATATCTTGCACCAGTCTTAATTTTAATGGCAGTTTTCTTAATTTATCCTTTAATTAATACAATTGCTATTGCCTTTATGGAAAATTACAACTATATCAATGGTGGATCTACTGGATTTACCTTTGATAATTTCTTATTTGTTTTAGGCTTAAAAGAAATTGAACCTGGCGTTAGAGAAACAATGTTTGTTAAGTATGCAATTCCAAATACTTTTATTATTGTTTTTGTAACAGTTCCTGTTTCAATTTTTATTGCTTTAATGATAAGTGTTTTACTAAACAAGATAAAATGGTTACAAAAAGTTTATCAAACGGTATTCTTTTTACCTTATGTTACTAATACCATTGCTGTTGGTATGGTATTTAGTGTTTTGTTTGATCAAAATGGTTTAATTAACTATATATTTAATTCGGACATGAAGTGGGTTATTGGTGCAACTCGTGAAATTGCGATGATTCCACTTTGTCTATATATTATTTGGGGTAGTTTACCATTCAAGATTTTAATTTTGTTAAGTGGACTTCAAAATATTGATAAGCAATATTATCAAGCAGCTAAAATTGATGCTGCTCCACAATGGAAAGTATTAACAAAAATTACTGTTCCATCACTTTCACCACAAATATTATATCTGATGGTTACTTCGTTTATTGGGGCGTTTAAAGAGTATACAGCTATCGTTGGTTTATTCAATGGTCCAGGAACATTAGGAAAAACTTCAACTGAAAAAGATATGTATACGATGGTTTATTACATTTATGATAACTTAAGCAGTGCGACAAGTAGAGCTGCTGCAGCTGCAGTTATATTATTTGTAATTATTTTAGTTTTCACTTTCTTACAACTTTGGTTAAGTAAGAAGAGAGTGAATTATTAGGAGGTTAATAATTTATGGAACAAACATCAATTCAAAAACGTAATTATGTTAACTTCTTAGAAGAACCTTTAGAGGGTCAAGAAATAACTCTTGTTATTAAAGAAGGAAATAAGAGTGTTGAATCTTTAAGAAAAAGAGAGAAAGTTACTACCAGTATCTCAACAGTTATTACTTATATCTTAATTACATTCTTAGCATTAATTATGATTCTTCCATTTTATTGGATGATTATTACTTCTTTAAAAACAAATACTGAGATTCAAGCAATTGAACAAACTTTCTTCCCAAGTGTTGTTATGTGGAGCAACTATGTTTATGTTTTCCAAGTATTTAAATTCTCAACTTATATGTGGAATACAATTGTTGTTGCGATTTTCTCAACTCTTGGTACGTTAATTACTACAATATTTGCAGCCTTTGCATTTTCGCGTCTTAACTTTAAAGGAAGAGAACAATTATTTGCTATTTTCCTTATGACAATGATGATTCCTGGTGAAATGATGGTTATTTCTAACTACATCACTGTTGCAAGTTTTGGCTGGATTGGAGCAGATCAAACTTTAACTGACGCATATCTTGCAATGATTGTACCTTTCTGGGTAAGTGTTTATTACATTTATTTATTAAGACAAAATTTCAAACAAATTCCTAATGAACTTTATTTAGCAGCTAAAGTTGATGGAAGAGTGATTTCTCTTATTTATTAAGAGTTATGGTTCCTCTTGCAGCACCAACTTTAATCTCCATTACTATTTTAAAATTTATGGGAACATGGAATTCTTATGTCTGGCCTAACTTAGTTACTAGTAAAGATGAATTTAGATTAATTTCTAATGGTTTAAGAGGTAGTACATTTACTGATCCTGATTTAGGTCTTACTCAATATGGATATCAAATGGCAGCAACAGTCGTTGTTACTGTTCCATTATTCTTATTGTTCGTTTTCTTTAGAAAATATATTATGCGTGGCGTTGGCCGTGCTGGTATAAAAGGTTAATTTACTTTTTGGAGGATACTTATGAATATTAAAAAAAGTTTATTATTATTTGCACCTTTATGTGCTTCATTATTAATGGTTTCATGTAAGGGAGGAGATGAACCAGTTGTTTCAGATAAAGGAATTATTACTACACCAACTGAAATCTTATTTAAGACAACGGCAGGAAAACAAAATCAAGCTGCTCTTAATCGTATGATTGAAGATTTCAAAAAAATTGAACCAAATGTTACAGTAACCCTTGATATTGTTAGTGGTAGTTATCAAGACATTGCTAATAATACAATTACAGGTTTTACAACTGGTGATTATGGCGATATCGTTATGGTTTATCCAGATGCTGTTGCTGATTTTATTAACTATGGTTATGCTTTTAATCTTGATCCATATATGAACAACGAAACTTATGGTTTAACTGCTGAAGATAAAAAAGATTTAATTCCTACATTTATGGCTGAAGGACAAAAATATACACTCGAAGGAACTTATTCTTTACCTTTCTCAAAATCAACTGAAGTCGTTTATTATAATAAAACAAGAGTTTTAGGTACTACGCTTGAAGGAATTAATAATGGCAACCCAATTAATGAAACATATTTAAATAGTTTAACTTGGGAAGAATTTTTTGGTAAATTATGTCCTGCAATTATGGATTATATTAAAACTCCTGATGGTGCAAATTTATTAAATACAAAAGATGGCGATTATTACATTATGTCTTATGATAGTGATGATAACTTATTTATTACTCTTGCAGAGCAATATGGATATGATTATACCGCTATTGAAAATGGACAAGGTAAAGCACTATTTAATAACCAAAATATGAAAGATTTAATGTATAAATGGAATGGTTATTCAAAATTAAGATATATTACATCAGCTGGTGCTTCTGGTGATAGAAGTAATGCATTCTTTACACAAAATAAAGTTTTATTTAGTGTTGGTAGTACTGCTGGAAGTAGTTATCAATATAGTGATGGTGCTGATGTTGGTGTCTTTAAGATTCCTCATGCTGAAGGTCGTGATCCAAAAGTTATCCTTCAAGGTCCAAGTGTTTCTATTTTAAGACATAAAGATAGTAGTGGTAAATGGGATACAAATCGTCAACTTGCTGCTTGGTTATTCTACAAACATACAATTAGTTATGAAAATTGTTTAGACTGGTCAACAACTGCAAACTACATGCCAATTAGACAATCGATTTATGAAGATGAAATTTATACTGATCTTTACGACGAAACATTACAAACACCTGCTTCACTAGATTTATTAAATGCTCGTATTGCTAACTTTGTTGGCACAATGTCTGATTATTATTACACATCACCTGCATTTAAAGGATCAAATGAATGTAGAACACAAGTTGGTGGTATTGTTACAGTTGCATTAACTCCAGAAAAAACACAACAAGATATTGATAATATTTTCCAAACAGCTTATACAAACGCATCAATTGCTATTATTTAATGATTATTAAATGAGGTTTTGATATGAAAAATAAAAAACTTACGTTACTTGGTGTACTTGGCTGTGCATTAATATCAATGGCAAGCACTTCTTGTGGAGGTAGTAACAATACAGATAATACTATTTATTTCTGGCATACCTTCGGAAAAGATATTTATAGCCGTATTGATAGCATGGCCAGAAAATTTGAAAAATTAGTACTTGAGAAAGAAGGTGTTGAAGTTCACATTGCTAATTTATATGACACTTATCAAGGAAGTTATGATGATTTAATTGATAAAGTTACTAAATCATTTACAACCGGATCAACTCCAACTATTTGTGTTGCTTATCCAGATCATGTTGCAACATATTTAACTTACGATAAAGATGGCAAATCTTATGTAAATAATTTAGATTCTTATTTCACTGATCCTGAAATTGGTTTTATTGAAGATGATTATTTAAATCCTAACGGTTTAGGTGTTGAAGACTTTGTTCCTAGTTTTATTGATGAAGGTAGACATTATGCTAAAGAAGGTACATATTCTTTACCATTTATGAAATCTACTGAAATTATGCTTTATAACAAAGATGTTTTAAATCAAGTATTATTTGATTTAGGCATTCAACAAGCTGCTGATGTTTATATGCAAAACATTACTTGGGACGCTTTCATGGAATTACTTAATTATGTTAACGATAATTTAGTAAAATATTTCCCAAATTCAGCTACTCAACAAGTTGTTCCATTATTTTATGATAGCGATAGTAACTTATTTATTTCACAATCCTATCAAAGAGGTATTGATTTTATTTCAATGGAAAATGGCGAAGGATCAATTGATTTTGATAATCCAGAAGCTAAAGCAATGGTTCAAGAATTTAAAGATCTTTACGATGACGGAATCCTACTTACAAAAGCAACTAATGGCGATAAATATGGTAGTGATTTCTTTATTGCAAATAGATGTTTATTTGTTGTAGGAAGTACTGGTGGAACTGGTTATAACGATCCACAAAGTAACTTTGAAGTTGGAGTTTGTAAGTTCCCTGTTTATAAAACAGCTACTGCAGAACAAAGTAAATATGTTTCTCAAGGTGTTACTTTATGCTTAATGAATAACTATGGTGTTAGTGAAGAAGTTAATAAATTCCGTACTGAATATGGTTGGAAGTTTATGAAATATATTACTTCGACATCTAATAATATTGATGCTAGTCTTGCAAGTAACGGTTATATTCCTTCAAGACTTTCTTGCTATGAAGATGAATATTATAAAGAATATTTACAATATGAAGACTTTATGTCGATTTGTGCAAAAACAGTCATTGAAGAAATTAATGGTCAATATTTTAACTATCCAGTTTTTAAAGGTAGTGATGAAGCTCGTAATCAAGTAGGTGGAATTGTTGCTGAATATTTATCCGATAAAAACACCGATTTAGATGCATTATTTGCAACTGCTGTAAATAACACTAAATTAAAGATGTAAGGAGACAAACATGAAATTTAAAAATGTATTTTTACTTGTCTTTGGCTTAGTAGTTAGCACTCTTGGTTTAACTAGTTGTAATAAAGGTGATAATTTTATTGATTATGTCCATACTGATACAGCAGTACGTTTAAGATTAGATTATAAAGATGCAAGTGGTAAAAACCGTGATTTCTTCCAAGATGGAATTAGCGAAGTTGAATTAGTAACCGCTATTGATGGAGATACTGCTCATTTTAGAATGGTTGATAATTCAGATTCTTCTTTAATTAAATCAAGATTTTATGGAATTGATACTCCTGAATCAACTGGTCAAGTTGAAAACTGGGGTGCTACTGCCAGTAATTTTACAAAGACTAAATTAAAAGAAGCTAAAACTATTGTCGTAACTTCAACAAGTTTAAATGAATATAAAGCTCCTTCAGCTGATTCAACAGGAACAAGATATTTATCAATGATTTGGGTCAGTGATTATGAAGATGCTGTTTATACTGATTTAGTTTTACTAAATTTATGGATAGTTCAAGAAGGATTAAGTTATGTTAAAAATGTTAATGAATTTCCTGAATTTAGTGAGGTATTTTATGCTGCTGAAACCCAGGCTCGTAATTTAAAAATGAATTTACATAGTGGAGAAAAAGAAGAAGGATTTAACGATGGAGATTATATTACAACATCTCTTTTAGATTTAAAAAATGCTATTGTTGAAACTTTAAAAGATCCTTCAGTTGAAAATCCTTTTAACAACGTTCGTGTTAGAGTAAGAGGAACAGTTGCTGGATATGCAAATAATATTTTGTATTTACAATATCCATTCTTAAATGAAGATACAGGGGCAATTGAATATGCGGGTATTAATATTTTTACTGGTATGGCATCTATTCCAAGTAAATATACTCGAGTAAATACTTTTATTGAACTTTGTGCACTTGCTCAAGATAGTGAAAACTTTGGTTTCCAATTAACTGGTGTTTATGATTTTCCACGTATTCCTAGTGATGATCCAAATTCTACTCAAGTAATTTATTCACCTAGTGAAATTCCAGAAGAATTTAAAGTTCATATGTTTAGTGAAAAAGCATTAGATATTGATACTTTCCACGAAGCATTATTTTCTCCAATTACAGTTACTGACGAAATAGTTGTTAATGATGGCTATTGTAATGATGCAGGTGATGCAATTACTTTATATTGTCAAACTACTAGCGGACAAAGAACTCCATTTAATATTTATGTACCTTTCTTATATAAACCAGAAGCTGGTTCATTAGATGTTTGGTATGATGAAACATATTTTATTGGACATACATTCAATTTAACTGGAATTTATACTTTCCATAAGTCAACTAGTGGAAATATTAGTTATCAAATTGTTCCTCGTGATAGTAATGACTTGGTACTCGTTGCTTAAGAAAAATTTAATTATATGTTTACTAAGTTTAGGTATTTTACCTAGCTTAGTAAGCTGTAATAAAGAAGTAGAAATTAACGATGATGTAATTTTTACAGAATTATATAACGGAAGTAATGCTTATGATAGCGTACTTGAAATTTCTGTTATAAACGATTCATTATTAAATTTAGACAATTATAAATTAGCAATTTATAATGGTAGTTCTTTGAAATTTGAATATGATTTATCTAGTATTAATTTAACTTCAAATATTATTTTATTTATTAATAAAGATTGTTCATATATAGCAAATAATGAAGTAATTTCTATTAAATTAGATGATAACTATGTTATAGGTAGCTATTATTTTGAACTTACTTATATGAATAAAGCAGCTGATGCTTTAGGCTATAAAGGAATTAATTTATTTTATGTAAGTAATCAATCCTTAGTTCGTTTAAAAGAATTTTATACACATCAAGAAACTTTTAATGAATTAAATTATATTCGTGTTAGAAGTGGGATTACTTCTTATTTAGGAAATGATTTAGCTCCTTTAACACTAGAAGAAATTTTAGAAGGACCTCATCTTAACAACATTTATTTAGAAGAAGATTATGAAGTTAATAATCTTGGTGGTGGAGGTTTCTTAGAAGTTAATAGTTATTCTTTAGGTGATGGGGACACAACTTATTTCCACTTTAATAGTTCATCAATTTATAGTGGGAGGGTACGTTATTTATTAATTGATACTCCTGAAATTGACCATGGAAGTGGAAGCTATATTACCGCTGAACCTTTTGGGAAAGAAGCTAAAAGATTTAATAATACACGTTTAATTAATGCTAAATCAATTATTGTTCAATCGAATAAGGGTTATAGTTTAGAAGACACTTATTCACGTTTACTTGGATATGTTTGGTATTCGAATGTTGATAATCCTTCTTCTAGTGATTACTTTTTGTTAAATCATCAATTAGTAGTTGCAGGATTAGCAAAATTCTCAACATATAATAAATACGAAACTATGTATTATAAAGATGTTTTATATTACGATTATTTAGATTATGGAGCCAAAAGAGCTAAATCTTTAGGAATAAAGATTTATGGTGAAATTGATCCAGAATTTGACTATTCGTAATATTCATCGATGAAATTAGTTATTAAATTAGTTATAATAAAGGAGTTATGAGTATGTTCTGTAGTCATTGCGGTTATGAATTAAGTGAAACAAAAAAACAAAGCATTGATGTTAAGTCCGATTTAAGAAATAAAGATAGCATCATGACTTATGTTTGTCCTCGCTGTGGTTCAATTATAAAAAATAATTTAAATGAAGATGATGTTAAAAGTTTGAGTAGAGCTGCTCATGCTGAAATTCATCGTTCAAGAAACTTAATTAATAGTGGAATGTGTTTTTTAATGATTTCAATTATTATTTTAGTTATTAGTATTATGTTTTTATTAATGTCATATAAATCTAGTGAAGGTGGAAAACTTGTCACTACATGCACAGAATTTTATGTATTCATAGCTACTTTAGTATTAGGAATCGTTTCTTTAGGATATTCAATTTTTAATTTGGTAAGAGGTTATAAAAAACAACATACTTACTCAAATTTATTGAAAGATATTCAAAACGAAATTTTCGTTCAATAAGGTTTACTCGTTTTTACGTAAACATAAATTTGTTATTAAGACATTAAGGAGGAAGAATATGTCTAAAAAAAGCAAAAAAAGTATTGTATTGCTTGCAAGCTTGCTCACTTTTGGTTCATTAGCTGCTGCTAGTTTAGTTAGCTGTGGTGATCAACCAACTCAACCAACTGTTGAACTTACAAGCCTTACTATCGCTAACAAGGATGCTTTAACAGCCGAATGGAGAGTTGCTGATAGTGATAGACAAGTTTCTATTACTGCAGATCCAGCTACATTTGATATTAGTAAAGCTCTTGGCGAAGGAACTCTTACAATTACATCAAGTAATAGTGGTGTTGTAACTGTAATGGGTAGATATTTACATGCTGTCGCTGCAGGTGAAACTACAATTACTGTTCAATGTGGTGAAATTAAAGACTCTGTAAATATTACTGTTTTACCACGCATTGAAATGACAACTGTCACTGTTGCTGATGCTTTAGCAGCTGCAAAAGGTGATGTTGTTGCTGTAAAAGGTGAAGTTGTCCAAATTTCTAGTAGTGGATTCTTTGTTGCTGATACAAGTGGTATTATTTATGTTTATAAAGCATTAGATTCAACTTATAAACTTGGTGATACTGTCAATGTTCAAGGTGCTATCGATGAATATAGCCATATTAAACAAATTACAAGTACAAATTATAAGATTGAAGAATCTTCAACTGAAGTTGATGCTGGATTAGTTTTCACCGAATATACAGGTGCTGAACTTGAAAAATTAAGTAATGCTGAAATTTCAAAATCATTCCCAGGTAAAATTACTGTTACTGTTGTTGCTGATTCAACTAATGATAATAAATTAAAAGAAGGACAAGTCTTATTTAGCTGTTCAGGTTTAAAAGATACAACAATTATTTATTCTGGTTATTTAAATAATGATCACCTTACTCAAATTGGTGAAAATCCTCTTGGCAAGAGATTTACTATTGAAGGTATTTTTGGTGGATATAGTACACATAATACTTATACAAAGAGATTAAATCTTTATCCAGTTACAATTACTGAGGAAGCAAAAATTGAAGTTGAAGAAGTTCAATTAAGTGCTGATTTAACAACCTTGAAGATTGATCAAAAAGCTGAATTAAGTGTTAAAGTATTACCAGCTGACGCATTTGGAACTGCTACAATTGAAGTTAAGAGTGGAAGTGATTTTGTTACAGTAGATGGAACAACAGTTACTGGTAAAGCTGCTGGAACTGCTGTTTTAGTTGCTAAAGTTGGTGATGTTGTTAGTGCTGATCTTACTATTACCGTTCTTGATGAAGTTTATGTTCCAGATACAATTGCTAATGTTAAGAGTACAGCTAACGTAAATGACAATGTTTACATTAAAGCAAGATATGTTTCTACAATGAAAAATTCAACTGTCTATGGATCATATTTCGCTGATGGAAAAAACGGATTATTAGTATATGGATTTGACGGTTCAAAATTAAATACTAATGATACTTACTTAATTACTGGTAAAGTTGATCGTTATAATGGATCATTCCAAGTTAAAGAAGCTAGTGTAGTTGCAACAACTGAATATAAAGTTGGTGATCCAGTTGTCACTGAAGTAACAGATTTATCTACACTTAACGGACTTAATGGTGGAGATACTATTAAAGTTTCTGGAACTGTTAAAGAAGATATTACCGCTGATAGTCATGGAAATACTCACTTTGATTTAACTGTAAATGGCAAAACTCTTAAAGTTAGAGGTGATAGTAGATATGAAGCTTCACTTTATACAAAGGCTCTAAATGGAGTTAAAGCCGGTACTGCTGTTGAAGTAGTCGCTCACGTTGCTTTCTATAATAGTAGCGAAGAGTGGCCAAACTATACTAAAGGTTTGCAATTACAAAAGATTGAATCATTAACAATTGATGGAAAAGTTGTTGGTGAAGAAGAACCAGGAACTGGTGGAGAAACACCAATTCCTGATGGAACTGCAATTGCTTATGATTTCTCAACGATGGGATATGCAGATTCCTTTACTTTTAACAAAGATAATTTAGCTACATACTTAACTACACAATCTAATGGTGATTTAGTTGAAAGCATTTCAGTTAATGACGCTGTTTATGCTGGTGATAACACCCAAAAAGAATTTAACGGTATTAAGCTTGGCAAGTCAAAAGGTAATGGTGAATTAACTTTCACTTTTACAGCTGACATTGTTGGTGTTAGATTAAAAGGAACGCAATATAAAACCTATACATCTGATTTGGCTGTTAATGGCGACTATAAGGATTTAAGTGTTGCTCAAGGCGAAACTCCTGAAGTACTCGAATGGGGAATTGAAGCAACTAAAACAATAGTAGTTGGAACATCCGGAAGATCAGTTGGTGACAAAAAGAACAATAGAGCTTGGTTATTATCAGTTGAATTTATCTTAGCTGAATAATTATTAAATTTTTAAAAAAAGGGTGCCAATTGGCATCCTTTTTTATTAAACAAATGAATTAATATTTTTTAAATGTTATAATTTTTGTGCGAGGAAAAAGAATGAAAAAAAAGTACACAATTGGATTATTTATACCTTTAGTCTTATTTTCTTTATTTTCATGTAATAACAATGTAAATAAAGAAGATGAAGACTTAGGAGAAAAAGTTGAAGAAAGAACATTAAATTTTTATGCTGTTAATGATTTTCATGGTTCTTATTTATATGACGAATCTTATTCTCAAACTGGATTAAGTCGAATTGGTAAGTATTTAATTGATGAAAAAACTAAAGATCCAGAAAATACCTTTATTATTTCTAGTGGAGATATGTTTCAAGGAGGTCCTGAATCAAATATTACTTATGGAGACATTGTTATCGATGCAATGAATATAATTGGCTTTGATGCAATGGCGATTGGAAATCATGAATTCGACTGGGGCGAAGAAGTTTTAAGCTCAATGGCTAGTAAAATGGATTTTCCTTTACTTGGATTTAATGTTTATTATAAAGATACTTTAAATAGACCATCTTTTTTATCTCCATCAACAATAATTCGAAAAGAAGGAATTAAAGTTGGTATTATAGGGGCAATTCAACCTGGAATTGAAAGCTCAATTTTACCTTCAATTGCCGATAATTATGATTATTTAATGCAATATGAAGAAATTAAAAATGAATCTTATAGATTAAAAACTAGTGAAAATTGTGACATTGTTGTTTTGTCTACTCATGATGGAAGTTTTCGCGATTACGAAGAACTTAGTGAAAAATTTAATGAGAATGAAAGATATATTGATGCTTTATTTTTAGGTCATGAACATGATTTAATGAGTGGCAAATTTCGTGGTACTAACGTTCCTTATATTCAAGGAAAATGTAATGGAGAATATCTTTCTAAAATTAGTTTAAATTTAACATTAGTGGATAATCATTATATTGTTGAAAGTAGTTCTTATGAAAATATTAAAACTTTTACATCTTTCTTAGAAGAATCTAATGAAATTAATCAAAATTATGATTTATATAAAAGTGAAATCGAAAAAATTCGTGATGAAGTACTATGCACATTTGATAGTTATGTTTCAAGAGCTGATTTTGGTCAATACATTGCCTATAGTTTACTTAAATATGTAAACGATGAAAAAATTCTAGGAACTGATAAAGCTAGCTTAGGTATGATAAATACCGGTGGAATTAGAAGTAATGTAAGCGCGGGAACATTTACTTATGGCGATTTAATTAAGATTTATCCTTTTGAAAATGTATTATGTGTAATGAAAATTAAAGAATCTAATTTTAATTACTATGCTTCTAATACGGGATTATATCGTTATAGCAATGATGATTTATATGTTAATAATGGATATTGTTATTTAGCTACTGTTGATTATGTGGCTTATCAAAAAACATATTCTAAAGAAGAAATACTTACTTTTGAAGAAATTACATGTCGAGATATTGTCGCTAATATATTAAAAAAAGAAGGATATAGTAAAAAATGAGAAGAAGAAATTTGAAACTTTTAAGTATTTGCAGTTTATTATTTTTAGGCACTAGTTTAGTATCATGTGACTTCCCATTCCAAGGAGAACAAGCCGAGTATGGTCTAGTATATTTAGCTAATAATGGTTTATTTGATCATGGCAATGTTAGTTTATCTTCTTCAGGAAATGTTGAAGTTGGGACTATAGTTAACATTACAGCAACTCCAGATACTAATTATATTCTAGATTATTTAACTTTAAATGATACAAAACTTGAAAACACAACTTTTGAAGTAGTTAAAGGTAATAATGTCGTTAATGCTTATTTTATTGAAGAAGGACAAGAACAGCCTCCAATTGTTACAGGTAATGAACCTATTTCCATGGATTTACCAGAAGGCGAAATTGTTCCAGGACAAGGAAGTGTTTTAAAAACAAATTATACATTAGTTGATGCTGAAACTTATTATAAAGATATTGATTTTAGTGCTTCAAAAGATTTATTAGAAGAAAGTTTAAGGACTTTGGTAAGCAACCATAAATTATTAAGTTATGGTGATTCTAGATATACAATGTTATATACTGAGGAAGCTATATCAGCTCCTGGAAAGATTTTAAGTTTTTATGATAGTAAAATTTATGAACCGGTTTGGGATCAAGGTAAAACATATAATAGAGAGCATGTTTGGTGTAGAAGTCATTTAAAAATTGAAGGTAAAGATATTTCAACGAATAATTCTACTAAGGGTATAGGAAGTGATTTACATAATTTAAAACCATTAACTTCATCTTTAAATTCTTCAAGAGGAGATGATTTTTTTGGAAACGATGAGGATGGTAAAAATTATTTTTATCCTAATTATAGTGGAGATGTAGACTATAGAGGTGATGTTGCAAGAATTTGTTTTTATATGGCTTTAAGATATGACAAATTAACATTAACAGACGACCTTTCTGGAGATACTTCTAAGTCATTTGGATTATTATCAAGATTACTTGAATGGAATAAACTAGATCCAGTTGATGAATTTGAATTAAGAAGAACTAATCGAGTATACTAATATCAAGGTAATCGTAATCCATTTGTTGATTATCCTTATACATTAGCTGATAAATTATTTTGTTAAATAAAAATGCTTACTCAGTAAGCATTTTTTAATATTTATAACAAAAAACCTTTAAAACTCGAGTATTTTTTAAAAAACTAAAACAAGGAGAAACGTTAAAGCAATAAAGTATTGAGCGGTATAATAAGTTGCCATGATAGTAGGCTGATGAAATTTTTGCTTTTTTATAAAACGTTTTTGCATTACTAAGAAATCACTAATAATGAATAGTAAATAACCAAATGTACCAATAATAAAGCAATTATTATTTTTTGTTATACTTATAGCAATCATTAATACTAAGTTCATTAAAAGCATATATAAATAACAAGATAATGAAATTAAGAATACAGGTTTTAAATATTTTGATACGAAAATATAACTAAAAAACAAGACT
Source organism: uncultured Mollicutes bacterium (assembly GCA_900540365.1). Classification (GTDB taxonomy): domain Bacteria; phylum Bacillota_I; class Bacilli_A; order RFN20; family CAG-826; genus Onthovivens. The sequence goes on along the minus strand of UQFN01000001.1, from coordinate 6,270 downwards.
AGTAAAAGTGAACCTGCACAGACCATATAAAACGGCCATTCTAAATTAAAGTTTCCATATAAATATAATCTTGTGCTTAATAATATATGTTCAGCTAAAAAGAAGGCTGTACCTACTAAAAATATTTTCTTGTTCCAACTAATAAGAAGAAAATCACCGATCATACCACAAATAAATGCTGTGTATATTAATGGTTCGTTTGGAATTATAATTGCGACTAAAATTATAAGTAGCAAAAGCGGAAAACACTTAAAAATTTTGCGATATAATTCACTTTTAAAACAAAAAAAGAAATCAATTCCACTAAACACAAAAAAAAGAATTGAAAAAATAATTAATATAATTTCTTGTTGTCCCATATTTATTTTTATTTTATAACGAAAATTAATTATAATAAAGTATAAATATTATGGATGAGAAATTAGTAGAGAAATTAAGTTTATTAAAAACAGAAATTATTAACTCAAAAGAATATCAGGAATTTATTGATATTGAAAAGAAATTAACTTCCAACGAAGAAGTTATGGTTTTAAGTTATAAAAAAGATATGGCACTAGTTGAATATGAAGATGGGCTTAAACATTATTCCAAAAATTCTCAAGAACTCATTAATATTAATAAAAACCTTGCAGAAGCTACATATAATTTAAATAATCATCCACTTGTTAAAGAATATAAAAAGAAACTTGATGCTTTAAATAAACTTTATTTAGAAGTTGAAAATATAATTTATAAAGGAATAAAGTAATGTTAAGAGTTGTTGGTGGAAAATATAAAAGTAGAAAACTTGATCAGCCTTCATTAGAAATTACTCGTCCTACTAAAGATATGGTTAAAGAGGCAATGTTTTCAAGTTTAGGTGATATGTCTAATAAAAGTTTTTTAGATTGTTTTGGTGGAAGCGGGGCAATAGGTATTGAAGCCTATAGTCGAGGAGCAACACCCATAACAATTATTGAAAATTCTTTAGAAGCTTTTAAGATAATTAAAACAAACTTAAAAAACTTAAACATAAATGATATTAATGTTATTTATAAAGATTTTAATAAAGTTGTAGAAACATTAAATTTGACATTTGATTACATTTTTATTGATCCACCATATTTATATGAAATTAATGATGATTTTTTTAATAAATTAGTAAAATTTAACGTTATTAATCAAAATACAACTATTATTATTGAAAGAGATAAGAAAATATCTTTAAATATTTTTAATGAGTATAATGTAAGAGAATATAAATATGGCAAAACATATTTATATATATTAAGAAAGGAATAATTATGAAAAGAATAGGCATATATCCAGGAAGTTTTGACCCAATAACTAATGGACATTTAGATATAATTAAACGTGCTTCTAAGTTATTTGATGAGGTAATTGTCCTTGTTGCTGTGAACAATCATAAGAACAATAGATTTGATGTAAATACAAGAGTAAGACTAATTAAAGAATCTATTAAGTGTTTTAATAATGTCAGTGTCGATTATTTTAATGGATTAACTGTTGAATATGCAAAGATGCATAATGCAGTGGCATTAATTAGAGGTATAAGAGTATCTAGTGATTTTGAGTATGAATGGGAACTTGCCGCTGCAAATGAATATATTGACCCAGAAGTTGAGATGGTTTTCTTAATGTCACATAAAGAAAATACCTTTATTAGTAGCAGCGCAATTAATGAATTATTTTTAAATGGTGTAGATATTTCTCCATTAGTTCCAAAAGTAGTTTTAGAGGAATATTTAAAAAATAGCTAAGTTTTGCAGACTTTTTCTTGAAAATGTTAGTTTTTTGTAACTAAAATAGACTTTCAAAGTCTATTTTTTTATAAAGAAATTATTCGTAAATTTATCATCTAATCTTTATAATGTAATTAATAGTAAATGAGGAAATAAGATGTTTGCAAACAAAACTTTTGATGGCGATAATGTACCAAAACTTACTAAATGGCTTTATTGTGGAAGTGGAATGTTTAGAGATTTGCTTTATCAATTCGTTAATATGTTTTTATTAATGTATGTCCAATATTGTGGAATTGGTGGAGCTGAAACTTCAAGTTATATTGCAATGTATAGCACAATTAGTGTGATTATAATTGTTTTAAGAATATGGGATGGATTTAATGATCCAATAATGGGGTTTATTGTTGAAAGAGTAAACTTTAAACGGGGAAAATATCGACCTTGGATTTTTATTGGTGCTTTATCTTGCAGTATTGTTACTTTCTTAATGTTTTGGACTAATGCCCATGGTTGGACTTATGTTGCTTTATTTGCAGTTTTTTATTTCTTATGGGATTTTACTTATACTATGAATGACATTGCATTTTGGAGTGTTTTGCCATCTTTAACAAAAAAAGAACAAATTAGAGCTAATATTACAACTTTATTATCAATATTTGTTTCAGTAGGAAGTTTTGCTGCCGGAGGATTAGTTCCTATTTTATCTTCAAATTTTGGTTATACAATTTCGTATAAATATTTTGCACTTATTGCTTCTGGATTATTTTTCTTAAGCCAATTAATTTTAGTTATCTTTATGAAAGAAAGAAAAAGAACTAAAAAAGTAGAAGAAAGTAGTGAAAAAATGAAATTTAAAGATATTTTCACAGTTTTAATTAAAAATACACAAGTAAGAAGTTCAATTATTGGAGTGCTTTTATATTATACAGGCTCGAGTATTTTAGTTACTTTAGGCCTAAATTATTTTTATTTTAATTATGGTTATCAAGAAGCAGGGACATATCAACTTTTATTTACCATAGTTTATGCAGTTGCTACTTTATTAGGACAAGTGCTTTATCCATTACTTGTAAATAAATTAAAAATTCATCGAATGCAAATTTTTACAGCTTCATCTTATGTTACAGTAATTGGTTATATACTTTTATTTTTATATGTCTTTTTAAATCCAGTTGTGTATTTTCCTTTATTATGTCTAATAGGATTTTTCGTTTTCTTTGCTCAAACATTTATATGTATGGTTTTATATATAATGATTCAAGATTCTATTGAATATAATGAATATAAATTTAATGAAAGAAGAGAAAGTGCTGTATTTTCTTTAAGAGCATTTACTGCTAAAGTTGGTAGTTCCTTACAACAACTTGTTTTATACTTTGCTTTATTAGCAGGTTCGTTATATTCAATTTCTAATCAAATTAGTCAAGCAGAGATGGAAGCAATATCGATTTATGGAGATAATGCTAATCAAGTAGGTAATTATGTTTCAGGTATAGCTAATTCGATTACAGGTTATGAAAATGTTTTATTGTGGCAAAGAATAGTCTATCAAGTAGGATTTACAATAGTTCCTGGATTATTAATGTTAGGATGTTATATTTTAATCAAACGAACTTATAAAATCACTGAAGAAAGCCACGAAGTAATGGTTATAAAATTAGAAAAGAGAAAATAATATGGAAAAGAAATTTCAAAGAAAAATTGTATATCAAATATATCCTGCTAGTTTTAAAGATAATAATAATGATGGCTGGGGTGATTTAAAAGGAATTATTTCTAAATTAGATTATTTAAAAGATTTAGGAATTGGTATTATATGGCTTTCACCTATTTATGCTTCACCTATGGATGATATGGGTTATGATATTTCTGATTATAAGAAGATAAATCCTCTTTTTGGAACAATGGAAGATTTTGATTTATTAATTAAAGAAGCTAAGAAAAAAGATATCGATATTGTAATGGATTTAGTTATAAATCACACTTCTACTGAACATGAATGGTTTAAGAAAGCTATTGAAGAAAAAGAAAATAAGTATCGAAATTATTATTTTATAAAACAAGGTAAAGGTAAAAAACAAAATAAAGCACCTAATAATTGGCAAAGTGCTTTTAGTGGTAGTGCTTGGAAAAAGATTGATTCCTTACCAGGATATTATTACTTGCATTTATATTGTGATACCCAAGCTGATTTAAATTACGATAATGAAGAAGTTATTAAAGAAGTAGAGGAAATAATTAAATTTTATCTTGATAAAGGGGTTTATGGATTTAGGTGTGATGTAATTAATCAAATTTATAAAAGTAGTTTAAAAAATGATTATCGCTTAGTTATTCATAACCGTGGTTCAAAGTATTATTTAAATCAAGACAAAATGTTTAAAATTTTAACTCGCATTCGTAGCGAAGTTTTAGATAATTATGATACTTTTTTAGTAGGCGAAACTGGCGAATTATCTAAAGAAGCTACTAGACGTTTTATTGATGAAAGATGTTTAGATACTTTCTTTGAATTTGAACATATAAATGCTGATCGTACAAAGTTTGTGCCAATCCTAAAAGTCAAATTTAAACCAAAAAACTTTGCTAAATCCATATTTAAATTTCAAAATCGAGTTCCACGGATGGCAAATTATTTAGAAAATCATGACCAATTAAGATCTATAAATCGATATGGAAATGCATCTAATTTTTATAAAGAAAGTGGCAAAATGCTTTGCTTATTTTTATTATCTTTAAGAGGTACCCCATTTATTTATCAAGGTCAAGAAATTGGAATGCTTAATTATGAAAATAATTCTTTTAAGGACTGTAAAGATGTTGCAACAGTATATGTTGTTAACACCATTAATAAGTATTTACATATTTCAAAAGATAAAATTTTTAAAATAATTAATAATACCATTAATAGAGATAATGCTAGAAGTTTAATGCAATGGAATAAAAATCCTAATGCTGGATTTAATGATGGTAATAAACCTTGGATAAAGGTAAATGACTTATATACTAAAATTAATGTCGAAGATGAATTAAAAGACAACTCTTCAATTTTAAATTTTTATAAGAAGATGATTAAATTTAGAAATGAATCTGAAGTTTTAATTAAAGGAAGTTTCAAAGAAGAACTAGTTACTAATTCAATAATTTCCTTTTATAGAAAACTTGATGATAAGATTTATTTAATTATATGTAATTTTTCTAATAAATCTAAAAAATATATGAATGTTTTAAATTTAAAACTTCTAATTTCAAATTATGAAGAAGAAATTGTTTTAGATAAACTACCACCTTATTTTGCTGGTATATATGAAGTAATTTAATTTAAATAAAAAAGACATGGTTCATAGCCCCATGTCTTTTATCAAGTTTTACTTATATTTAATTATTTCTTCCAAAGACATCCCCAGAATAATTCCAACAATTAGCAAGTTGTAATGCACGATCAATCTTATCTTCACCATCAACAGTAAAGAAAATCTCACTCATTACATAACTATTAGGATATTCTAAAGCATCTTGAGTTAAATCAAACATGACAATTAATGGAACTTCAATGCTACTAACATCACCAGGTAAAGTATCTAACTTATTCATATAATCAGAAGTAGAACCATCGATGTTTTCAATATAGTATCCATAACAACCAGAATTATAAATTGTTTCAAATGCAGCAATTTGTCTTTCATTAATCATTTCAAAAGCGCTTTGAATTTTATATTCTTTATCATCATCTGTTAATTCTTCATCAGCAATGATAGTGTGTAATTTAAAATTTGAAACATTGTAATCAGATTGATAATTTTCTAAATATTCCAAAGCTTCACTAACAGTTTCACAAGCTTCGCAATCAGATTTTGCCAATACAAAGAAGAACTTTTCTCCATATGTATTTTTAAAATCATCGACATATGCTTGAGCTTCTGATTTATCTTGTTGAGTAGCTTCTTCATCAGATAAAGTATGCCAACTAACTTGTAAATCAGGAATCTTTGCTAAGAATTTTTCTGCTTCATTATCGTTAGCACCTTTATAAGCACCATTCATAGATAGTAAATGATTCTTATAATATGATAATGAATCATCACTACTATTTGTTAAATTTTGGATACCTTGTGAAATATATGGAATTGAAAATATAACAGCAAAAATACAACCAACAATTAATAATGGTTGAACCCATGCAGTTTCTTTTATCCATCTCCATAACGCGACAAATGGAGTAGCTATAACCTTTAAAATTTTCATCATAAAACATTACCTCATTTCTTGTAATTGCATTTAAAAATATACCATTAATCACTTTTTTTAACAAGTAAATATTTGAAAGTTTATATTATATATAAAAAATTCAAAATTCTTATTAGAAATCTTTGTTTTAAATTAAAGAAAATTAGATTTATAAAAGATAAATTAAAGTAAGTGAAATTAAAAAACTAAAATTTTATTAAAATTTATAAAAATATGTAACTTTAGCGTGAAACCCAAAATTTATACCTAGATTTTGGGAGGAAATAAATTAATGAAA